>CAZWTK010000030.1:0-25829 GCA_964636655.1 uncultured Gaiellales bacterium | reverse complement strand
CCCTGGGCAACTCTGACGCTCGTGTTAGGTTCACCATCCCGGTAGTCCTCGAGTTCCGCTAATAATGATTCGCAGTCCTCGTTTTCCAGTTCGTAGGCGCAGAGGAACTCCGTCCAAAGGCAATGCTGAATAGCGCGGCGATCAGGAGCGACAGCGCGTGCCTTTTGTGCGTGGGCGATGCCGGTCTCTAGCAGATCGGAGAAGTGAGCGCTACGGGCCGCGATAGCGTGTGCACGCCAGAGCACCGACGATATTTCGTCGGAATGGTGCGTTGCTTGAAGGGCAAGCGCGTAGGCTTTCGTGTGCTCTCCGGCGAGGAAGGCCATCTCGGCCTCGGCGATTTCGAGCATCGGCGAGACGACGTTGCGCGCGCGCGCGAACTCTGCCCATGACGCGAGTGCGGGTAGACGGCTGCCATCGAGAAGAGTCGGGAGAGAACGTTCGATCAAACCCGGGACGAGATCGGGACGATCGCAATCCTGGATCAGCTGCCATACGTCATCCCAGAGATCGTTCGCCAGCAGCGCCTTGGCCAGATTGTCGACGAGAGCGACGCGATCCCGTCGATGATCGAGCTGCTGCTTGAGAAAAGCGCGAAGTAGCGGATGAAGAGAGAATTCATCTCTCGCACCGATGTAGTAGAGAAAGCCGCTCTGTTCGGCAACGGTGGCGAGCTCGAGCATTGATGCCCCACCGAGGCGCTCCAGTAAGTCTCCGGTCAGGTAAGGCGCCGCCGAAACCTGGCAAAGGAAGCGCTGAAGATCTGGAGACGCGTTGTGAAACAGCTCTTCGGCGAAGTAGTCGTAAAGGTCGGGCGAGAGCGCGACATCCGGCACCGGCGCGCCGCCGGAACGGGCGGCGAGCCCGAGCACCGCCGGCCAGCCGTGGCAGAGCTTCGCAAGTCGGGCTCGTTGCTTCTCGTCGGTCACAGGGGCGAGAACCTCGCCCGCCTCGCCTGGAGTCATCTCGAGCTCGGTGCCGTTGATCTCGAACAGCTCGCCGTAGAGGCGCAAGCGCGAACTTGCCCAGGACGGGCGCTTACGACTCGTAATCAGCAGGCGCAACGGTGTCTCGTGTACCAAGGTTCCGATAAATCGCTCACAAGCTCGCGATACTGACAGCGCCTGATAGTCGTCGATCACGAGCCGGGCATTGGTCGGCCAGGCCGCGATCTCTTGACATAGCAATTCGGCGAGAAGAACGGCTTCGGCCTCGGGGTCGGTCGAGACGCCGAGCCTCTTCAGCATTCGTTCCCCCGCACCGTCGACAACCGTTGAAACGACCGCGGCGATCCGTGCGGCAACTGCTGCGATGTCGAATCCCTCCGAACCGACCGAGTACCAGGCACCAGCGATGTTGCGGCCAGATGTCCACTGCCTGGCCAAGGTCGTTTTTCCGAAGCCCGCTGGCGCTATCAGCGCGATTACGCGCGCATCAGAACTGTCCAGCTTCTCGAGCAGACGTGGTCGCTCGATCAGCTGCGGCTTGAGTTCTTGACGCTTTCTCTCGATCGGTTGTGCGGTGGTCACGCGCTTACGCTAACCGGCTTTGTATCTCCTCTCGTGGGTAGCGCGTCCCGGCGAGGCGAGACGCGCCCGCGACCGAGCGGCCGCGGGCGCTTCGGGTCACCCTCCGAGGAGAAGTGGATCGGAGAGTGCTCGTATGAAGGGGTCCTTGCCGGTGAGCCGGTAATAAGCGCCCGGGATCTGCCTTCGCCGCTCGACGCCGAGCTTCTGGCGAAGCGTGTCGGAGTGCGCCTTCGCCGTCCTTGCTGAGATACCGAGGTGTCGTCCCACCTCTTCGTTTGAGCAGCCGGCGGCGATCAGGGCGACGATCTGCCGCTGTCGGTCGGTGATCGCCGGCGACGTGCGGGTGAGCTGGAGATTCATGGCTGCCAGCCTAGAGCTCGGAGTGAGCTGCAGAAAGTATTCCGAAGGCGTATCCGGGGGCGTATCTTCTCTCCCTCTCACTGCGGCGATTCCCACGAACCTCTCCTGCGCTCGGTTAGGGTTCGACGGGATGAAGGTCGGGATCGTGGTGCCCTACTCGTGGTCGTACTGGGGAGGCGTGCTGGAGCATGCTCAGAACCAGACCGTCGCTCTGCGCGCGCTCGGGGTGGAGACCAGGACGATCGTCGGCAGCGATCCGCCCGGCCGGCTCACGCGCATCCTCCACCCGCGCAGCGGTCGCCACGACCCACCGCCCGAGGGCGTCATCCCGGTTGGGCGCTCGGTGATCGTGCCGGCCAACGACTCGCTGCCCAACATCGTCCTCAGCCCTGGCGTCTACCCGCGCATGAAGCGCCTTCT
Source organism: uncultured Gaiellales bacterium (assembly GCA_964636655.1). Taxonomy (GTDB): domain Bacteria; phylum Actinomycetota; class Thermoleophilia; order Gaiellales; family Gaiellaceae; genus Fen-549. The sequence goes on along the minus strand of CAZWTK010000030.1, from coordinate 23,520 downwards.
CGAGCGCGAGCGTTTCGACCTGATCCACGTGCACGAGCCGATGACGCCGGCGATCGCGGTCGTTGCGCTGGCGCTTGCACGGTGCACGACCGTCGCGACCTTTCATGCCTCGGGCAACCTCGGCTGGATGAAGGCCGGCATGCCGGTCTGGGGCCAGCTGCTCGACCGTCTCGACGCCCGCATCGCCGTCTCCGAGCAGGCGCGCGCCTCGATCGCGCGCTGGGCGCCGGGCCACTACGAGATCGTGCCCAACGGGATACTCATTCCCGAGCAGGCCGAGGCGGGGGGGCGCGAGAACAAGATCGTCTTCATCGGCCGGCACGATCCGCGCAAGGGTCTGTTGACGCTGCTCAAGGCCTGGCCCGAGATCCACCGTCGCACGGGAGCGACCCTACGCGTGATCGGTGCCGATCCGCTCTCGGTGCGCCTCCTTCTGGCTCGTCACCGGCTGCACGAGTCGGGGCTCGACGTGCCGGGCTTTCTCAGCGAAGAGGCGCTTTCGGCCGAGCTGGCGAGCGCGAAGCTGCTGGTTGCTCCCTCGCTGGGCGGCGAGAGCTTCGGCATGGTGCTGACACGCGCGTTTGCCTCCGCGACGCCGGTCGTTGCCTCGGACATTCCCGGCTACCGCGACGTCTTCGACGAGCGCGCGGGCGTGGCCGTGCCTCCCGGCGACGACGAGGCGCTGAAGAACGCGGTGATCGGGCTGCTGGAGGACGAGCCGCGACGGCAGCGCATGGGCGAGGCCGCGAGGGAGATCGTCTGCGCGCGCTACGACTGGCGTGACATCGCGAGGCGCCTGCTTGCGATCTACGAGCTGGCGATCGAGGGACGATTCGACGCCGGCGCGGCGGCTGCGTCGTGAGGGCGCTGAGTCTGAGAACGCGGCTGCTCGCGGTCGCAACCGTGCTTGCGCTTCTGGCGGTCATGGTGGTTTTGCTCTTTTTTTTCGGTCCCGACTGGTCGCAGTTCGCGTCGGCCTTCGATTCGGTTCACTGGGGCTGGGTCGGTGTCGCTCTGGCCCTGAATCTCCTCTCCATCATCGCCCGCGCGATGGCCTGGAAGACCGTGATCGACCAGGCCATCGAGCCGCCGCGGCCCGGCTACCGAGCGGTTGTCTCGGCCTTCTCGGTCGGGTTGTTCGCAAACGCGGTGCTACCGGGCCGGATCGGCGAGGTGGCCAGGGTGGCCGTGCTGACACGGCGAGCCGGGAAGAGGAAGGGCATCTGGGCGACGCTGCTGGGGACGGTCTTCGCGCATCGGGTCTTCGACCTGTTTCCGGTGCTCGCACTGATCGCGTTCGTGTTCGCGACCGCCCGCCTGCCGCAGTGGGCCGTGAGGACGGTGGAGCTGTTCGTGGTCGTAGGCCTGGCGCTGTTCGTGCTCGCTCTCCTGATTGCCCGCCGGCGTGGGGGCTCGCCGCTGGACGGGCTCGGTCCCGTGCGCCGGCTCATCGCGATGGCACGGCAGGGTCTCGGCGTGATGCACGCGCCACTGGCCGCTGCGATCGCGGTGACTTTCCAGTTCCTCGGCTGGGCGCTGCAGCTGCTGGCGGTCTACACGGCCATGCGGGCGTTCGGCATACATGCGCCGCTCGCGGCGGCCGGGCTCGTCTTGCTGCTGCTCAACGTTGCGATTCTCTTCCCGCTCTGGCCCGGGAATGTGGGCCTGTACCAGGCCGCCGTGGCGGCGCCGCTCCTTTCCTATGGTGTCGCCACCGCGCACGGCGTGGCGTTCGGCGTCGGCCTGCAGGCGATCGAGGCCTCGGTCGGAATCGGGATGGGGATGATCTTCCTGGCCCGCGAGGGGCTGAGCTACGCGATCCTGAAGGAGATGCCAGAGCCCGGCCAGGTGAATCTGAACCGGGAGCCGGGGCGGGGGCGGCTGCGCGTGAAGAAGCGATCGAGCGCGCGCGACTCGAACGAGAGCTGAAGTGCCCCGGTCGGGTGCCAGCCGCCGCCTCCGTCAGACTGCCTACACGGGACTCGTGCCAATGGTGGAGCCGGCGAAAACAGTCGAGATCGACAACGAGCAGGCCAGGGTGGCCAGCTGGCGGCTGCACGTGCTGATCGAAGCCGGATACCCGGTACCGCTGGCCGAGCGTCTGGCGCACAGCGAGATCGACCTCCATCGCGCGGTCGAGCTCATCCTGCGCGGTTGCCGCCACGAGACGGCTGCCGAGATCCTTCTCTAGATCACTTCGCTGTGAGCTGTGAGTCGGGCTCGCCTCGCTACTCGTGCGGGCTCGAGTCGTCGTGCAGATCGTCCGACCGAGGCGGCACTCGCCGACTGCGCGCCTCGAGCGACGGGCGTGCGCTCTCGGTCTCGATGCTCAGGTTCTCCAACCGTGCCCGCAGCTCGAGCTCGAAGTCGGCGACTCGCTTCTCGAGCGCGGCCCAGCTCCGGTCGGCTCGCTCGCGCATCTCCTCGAACGCTGTTTTCATGCGCGTGTCAATCTTGCCCGCGCTCTCGTCGCTGAGCGCGCGCAGGCGGTCGTCGAGCATCGACTGTGAGCGGCGGGCGTAAGCCTCGACGCCCCGCTCGAGCTCGCGGTGGAGGCGCCGCGCAGCTTCCTCGCGCGCCACTCTCATCGCGTCGTCGAACTGGCTCGCGTGATCGTCGGACACGCTGCTCACGGTGCGCTCGGTGAAACGCTGCAACTGCTCGAGCTGCTTGCGCTCGATCTCTGCAGCGCCCGTCTGGATGCGCCGCTGTATCTCGGTTTCCTCGCGCTCGACTCGCTCCATCACCTCGCGCTCGCGGCGAGTCAACCGCTCGGCGACGTCCTGAATGGCACGGCGACGCTCGTTGGCGAACTTCTCGAGCTCGTCCTGGTTGCCCGCCAGAGCCTGCTCGATCGACTCGATCATCTCCTCGCGCAACCGGGCGATCAGGGCTCGCTGCTCATTGCTCTCGGCAGAGATGCGCTCGCCGTCGGCCTCGATCCGAGCTTTCGTTTCCTGAACCATTCCTTGCACGCCGCGAATGAGCTCGCCGACCTCGCGCGAGATCGCCGTCTCGCTGCGCCCGAGGTCGCGCTGCCAGCTCTCGATTCGCTCCTCGACGTCGCGCTGAGTCTTGGCGAGCATCTGCGCGAGCTTTTCCTTCAGGGACTGCTCGGCTTCCGCGATCGAGTGCCGCCTGGACTCGGTCAGGGCTCGCTCCTGCTCGGCCAGCTGAGACGAAGAGTCGGCGCGGGCGCGCGCCAAGATCCGATCGAGCTCTCCGACCTTCGACCTGACTTCGTCGTCGATCTCGGCCCTGAACATGGTTCGGGCTCGCTCCAGCTCGCGTTCGATCCGGCGCGTCCGCTCGAGGCCGGTGGCCATGGCGAGCGCTCCCAGCGAGGCGGTGAAAGCGGCCGTGATAGCCGCGGCGCTTATCTCCAGATCGCGGCCCGGCCGAAGCACTACCGTGACCCAGGCGGCGGCGGCGAGGATCCCCGTGAGCACGGCAAAGGCAGTCGCGACGTACCTAGTCCCACGGCCGAAGGCCGCAAAAAGTAGTGCGATCGCCGCCAGAGCGATCGCGGCGACGCTGGCGATCTGGAGGCCGGTATCCAGGCTCACGGCCTTCATCGTACGGCAGTCGGGCGCCGAGTCGGACGACAAGGCGCACCCCGACGGGCCCCGGTTTGACTTCTCTTGTCACAATGTGGTCTCGATCACGTCGAAGGGAGGCGAGTTGGAAGGCGGCTTCAACTTCCCGTTCGGGGGAGACCCCGAGGAGCTCATGCGCCAGTTGCAGGAGTTCACAGAGAAGCAGACAGAGGCAATTGCCGAGCAGCAGCGCGAGCAGTTCGCGACCTTGACGCTCAACACCGCCGTGGAGCTGACCGCTGCGGCGCTGTCGCAGATACAGGCGCCGGGCTCGATCGACGAGCAGGCGATCTCGATGCGCGACGCCATGCGCGTCCTTTTCCCTGAAGCGGTGGCGCTCGTCAGCGCCGCCCGTCAGGGTTTCATGCGCGGACGCTAGGCTTCAGCGCGTGAGCACGAAGTCTGCACTCGAGTTCAGGCGGGTCGTCGACCTGCCTCCCTACGCTTTCGCACGGACCGATGCGCTCAAGATCGAGCTGCGCCGGGCCGGCGAGGACGTGATCGACATGGGCTTCGGAAATCCCGATCTTCCCTCGCATCCGCTCGCGGTCGAGAAGCTCAAGGAAGCGGCCGAGAAGGGGCGCAACCATCGCTATTCGCAGAGCCGTGGAATTCCACGCCTGCGCAAGGCGGTATGCGACCTGTACGAGCGCAAGTTCGGCGTCGTGCTCGATCCCGAGACGCAGGCGATCAACACGATCGGCGCCAAGGAAGGCTTCTCGCACCTGATGTGGGTGCTGCTGGGGCCGGGCGACGCGGCGGTTGTTCCGACTCCGACCTACCCGATTCACCGCTTCGCACCGATCTTCGCCGGCGCGGCCGTCTTCGAGATGGCGATGCGCGAGGGCGACGACCTCTTCGGCAACATGGTCGAGGCCTTCGAGAAGGCCCGCCCGCGGCCGCGCGTGATCATCTTCTCCTTCCCGCACAACCCAACGACGCTGGCGGTCGAGCTCGATTTCATGCAGAAAGCGGTCGATTTTGCGCGCGAGAAGGAGGTCGTGCTGGTTCACGACTTCGCCTATGCGGATCTCGCGTACGACGGCTACGAGCCCCCTTCGCTCTTCCAGGCGGACGGCGGAGACGAGGTGGGCGTCGAGCTCTACACGCTGACCAAGTCGTTCTCGATGGCCGGCTGGCGTGTCGGCTTCCTGCTCGGCAACGCGGAGATCATCGCCGCGCTGGCCAGGCTCAAGTCCTACCTCGACTACGGCACTTTCCAGCCGGTTCAGATCGCCGCGACGGTGGTCATGAACGAGGCGCCCGACTTCCCGAAGGAGCTCTGCGCCGTCTATCAGTCGCGCCGCGACGTGCTTTGCGACGGGCTGAACCGGATCGGCTGGGAGATCGAGAAACCGCGCGGCTCGATGTTCGTCTGGGCGAAGGTTCCAGAGCCCTACCAGAGCCTCGGCTCGCTCGAGTTTGCGATCAAGCTGATGAAGGAGGCCAAGCTCGCGGTGAGTGCGGGCTCGGGCTTCGGCCCAGGCGGCGAGGGTTTCGTTCGCTTCGCCCTGATCGAGAACGAGCAGCGGATTGCCCAGGGCGTGCGCGGTATGAGGCGTGCACTGACCGAGCTCGGCTAGCCGTTCTTACTGCCAAGAATGGCGGAGCGGCCGCACCCTCGAGGTGCGGCCGCTCCTGTTTCTGGGGGACTTCGTCTAGCTACTTCGCCCAGATGTTGTCGAGATAGACGTCTGTCGTGGTGTACACGAGCATCGAGTGCACCTCGCTCAGATCGATCGAACTGCCGCACGAGGTGTTCAGCAGGTCGATCGAAGCCGTGAACTCTCCGTTCGCATTCGGCGGAAGCGACTCGCCGGTGTTCTCGCACCAGCTCCAGCCAGGCCCCGCTTTGATCGCGATCTTGAGGTAGCCCCAATCGCTCGTTCCGTTCAGGGCGTCGATTGTGATCACGGTGTAGCCGTCAGACAGGTTGGGCACCGGATCGGGGAACGTGGTCTGGAACCAGACACCTTTCCCCGTGGTGACGCCGCTGATGAGGAGGCTGCTACTTCCGTCGGTCGCCCAGGCGCTGCTCTGGGTGGCCGTCTCCGTCCCGTTGCCGTCCCAGCCGTAGACCCAGCCGTCGGTACCGCTCTCGAACGAGAAGAGCTGGACGGGCACTCCAGGTTGCGGCTTCACGGTGACCTTGATCGTGGCCTCGTTGGAGGTTCGGTGCTTCCTGTCACTGATCGTGTAGGAAGCCGTGACCTTTCCGTTGAAGCCCGTGGCGGGCGTGAACAGCACCGTTCCGTCCAGCTGGAGCGCGTACGTTCCACCGCTGACCGTCAGCGACGTCTGTTGCCCCGCCGTGGCCGGATCGAGATCGATCGTCGCGGCCTTGACGGCGTTGTGGTGACCGTAGGCGACGGCACTCGCCGCCGGGTCGAACGACACCGCGGTCTCGAACTCGGTGACTGCCTCGAGATCGTCGGCGACTGGAGCGAGCTTGTTGAACTTCCACGGGCTCTTCAGCCCGACTATGGCGTTCGAGAGAGTGGTACAGACCGGGCTCGGGCACGTGATCCTGAAGCCGTCGTAGTCGGGATACAGGGTTCCGTCATCCTGGATTCCCGTGAGGATCCAGAACAGAGAGCCGCTGCCGCCGGACGTGCGGACCGCGTCGGTCCAGGCCTTGTAGGTCACGTTACGCGCAACCTTGTTCCGATACCCGAACTCGCCGAGCATCGACGGCTTGTGGATCTTCCTGGCGAGCTTGCTGTGTTCCTTGATCCAAGCCGTTCCCCACTCCGGGGTCTTCGTCCAGTGGTCGGGATAGAGGTGGTAGGACATGACGTCGATCGTCTTGAGCTTCGAGATGGCCAGTTCGTCCATCCCTGAGGAGCAGTCACGCTCGTACTCGTTGATCCCGGACTGGCAAAGGAAGCCCTCGGAGCCGGAGCTGACGAGATGCTTCTTGTCGAGCGACTTGATGTACTTCGACATCTCGGCCGCCCACTTGGTGAGCGTGTCGGTGTTGCAGTCGGCGGACGCTGGATAGGTTCCGCTGCCGACGCAGCGCGGCTCGTTCGCCAGTTCCCAGGTCATGATCGTCGGGTCGTCCTTGTACTTGATCCCGGTGATCGAGTTGACGTGGTTGAGCAGGTGCGAGATCCAGGCCTTGTACCATGTCTTGATCTGCGGGTTGGTGTAGAAGTCGTCGTGGTACGAACCACCGGCCCAGGCGACGTACTGGTCCATGCCTCCGAAATCAGCCCAGTTGCCGGTGAACGGAATCACCAGCTTGATGCCGAGCTCGCCCGCCTTGGCCACCGTGTAGTCGAGGTTCCCCAGGCCGGTAGGGCCGTCGTTGTAGGTCATCGACGTGCCGTCGTAGGTCTGGAAGACGAACCCGTTCTTCGGTGTCTGGTCGAGCCAGCCCCACGTTCTCATCACGTTGAAGCCGTTGTCGGCCGCGGTGTTGAGAACGTCGTCGACCATCAACTGCGAGCTGTACATGAGGTAGTAGTTGTTGGTGCCGACGAACCGGAACGGTTTACCGTGCAGCGTCAGATGCGACCCTTGACGCTGAACGAAATCGTTCCCATGGCCGCGTACGCAGCCGATCGCGCTCGTGCTGGCTGAGAGTAAGAGCACAGCCGAAAACGCAATGAACAGTGAGATCGCCGGCAGGCGAAGCTTCCTGAACATGTAGCGGATCCCCTCCTAGTTGATGCGGCGAACCGGTTCCGTAAACCGGTTTACCTGAGCACCATTTCGCATTCTGGGAACGTTGTCAACACCGAACCGTTCTCGTTATCTGGCCGCAGTTGCTCGACCCGCGACCGCAGGCCAAGCCCCGCAGGCCAAGCCCCTACGGAGAACGGCTGTCGGGCCGATGGCGTAGCATCGCCGCGTGGCGGAAGGGCGCGACAGGGCCGGGCTTCGAGCGCTGGAGGTGGTCGCGCTCGTTCTCGTCTCGCTCGTCTCGGCGGCCGCGGGCGTCGTTCACTACTCGGGCGCTCCCGCATTGCTCGCCTTCTCGATCGCCGCGCTCGCGCTGGCCGGCCTCGCCTGGACGGTGTCCTTCGCCACCGAGCAGGTGGGGGAGCGCTTCGGGCCCGCTATCACCGGTGTGCTCCAATCGACGCTGGGGAACCTGCCCGAGTTCTTCGTCGTTCTGTTCGCCCTCTCGGCCGGCGAGGTCGTGGTCGCGCAGACCTCGCTCATCGGCTCCGTGCTGGCAAACGCTCTGCTCGTCTTGGGGCTCGCGATAGTGACGGGCTCCTTCCGCAGCGAGGATAAGATCATGCGCTTCGGGCGCCGCCTTCCCAACGACACCGCGACGTTGCTCTTGGTCGCCGTCTTCATCATCGCCCTTGTCGGAGTCTCCGTCGCGGTTCACGCCGGCGCGGCTCGTCACGTCAAGGCCGTATCGGTAATCGGCGCCGTCTGCCTGCTCAGCGTCTATCTGACCTGGCTTTTCCCCTACCTGCGTTCCCACGGCGAGCGTTCGCGCGGACACGCACGACTCGGATTCGCCTCGGCCGCGACGCTGCTACTCGCCGCCGGTATCGGCGCCGCCTTCGTCTCGGATTGGTTCGTGGCCGAGTTGCGGCCGACGATCGACCGGCTCGGCGTCTCCGCGACCTTCGCCGGAATCGTGATCGTGGCCGTCGCCGGTAACGCGGTCGAGAACGCCGTCGGTGTGACGCTGGCCTGGAAGCGTCAGCACGACCTCGCCATCTCGGTGATCAAGAACTCCGTCTCGCAGGTCGCCGCCTTCCTCTTTCCGCTGCTCGTTCTCTGCTCGCTGGCCTTCGCCCAGCCACTCACCTTCTCGATCGCGCCCCTCCTCATCGTGGCGCTGCTCTTGACCGCGATCGCCGTCTGGCAGATCACCGGTGACGGCGAGGGAACGATCTTCGAAGGGGTGGCACTGATCGCGCTGTACGTCATCCTGGCGGCCGTGACGCTCTACGACTGAGCGAGCCGCGTCTCACCACAGTGCTCATCCTCGTAGAATCGACAGCTCGGTGATTGATCGCGCGATCGTTCATCTCAGCCCCCGTTCCAGGCGCATGCTCTCGCGCCGGTCGGCTCGGCGCCTGATCGGAGGCGAGACGCTTGCGCGCGCCTGCGACCTCGCTGCCAGGCTGAACGCCGAGGGCAAGCGCGTGACTCTGGGCCTGTTCGGCGAGGACGTGATGGGCGAGAAGGAGGCGCGCTCGATCGCCGCCGACCAGCGGAGAGCTCTCGAAGAGATCGAAATGCGCCACCTCGATGCGGCCTTGAGCGTGAAGCCGTCGGCACTCGGGCTGGCCGTGGACGAGGAGCTTTGCTTCGAGCTTTTACTCGCGCTCGCCGCCGCCGCGGACGAGAAGGGAAGCGCAGTACTGATCGATATGGAGCGCGCGAGTGCGACCGAAGCGACGCTTCGCCTCTATCGGCACGTGCGCGAGCGCGGTTACGACAGCGTCGGAGTCGCGCTGCAGGCTCGCTTGTGTCGGACGCCCGACGACATCCAGGGCCTGGCGGAGTTGCGCCCGCGCATCTCGATCTGCAAGGGCAGCTACGAAGAGGCGGCCGAGGCGGTTGCGCCGCCGGGCAAGGTGCACGAGTTGTTCTTGCGCGCGGTCTCCCGATCGACGGACTGCGCCTCTGTGCTCGGTATCTCGACCCACGATCGGACCTTGGTCGAGGAAAGCCGGCGGCTGCTTTGCCTTGCCGGGCGTACGCGCGCCAACTACGAGTTCCAGACGCTGCTTGGCGTCGATCCCCGGCTCGAGGCCGAGTTACTCGAGCTCGGCGAGCCGCTGCGCGTTTACGTTCCTTACGGCGAGAACTGGTATCCGTACGTCTCGCGCCGGAAGTCGAGGATCGGCTAGCGGTGATCTGGGTGGGCGCCAGGGGTTGCCGCGTCGTCGACGGCACGGGGCGCGAGTATCTCGACCTCTCGGGCGGCTTTGGCGTCGCGGCGCTCGGACATCGCAATCCGCGCGTGATGGCGGCAATCGGCGAGCAGCAGGTGGTGCATGCGCTCGGCGATCTGGCCGAGGCCGAGGCGACCGTTCGCCTGCGACAGGTGCTGCCCCGCCCCGCCAAGCTCGGCCTGAGCGGTGAGGATGCGGTGGAGATCGCGCTCAGGACGGCGCTACTCGCCAGCGGCAAGCCCGGCATCGTGGCCTTCGAAGGCGCGTATCACGGGACCGGGTTGCTCGCACTGGCCGCAACCGGGCTGGAGCGCTTTCGGGCGCCCTTCGCAGCCTGGCTCCCCGGGCCCGTCTATCGCTTCCCCTTCGGGGAGGACCCCGGGCCGCTGCCCGAGGACGCGGGCTGCGTGATCGTCGAGCCGATCCAGGGTCGGGCCGGCGCGCGCGTGCCGCCCGACGGCTTCCTCGAGCTGCTGCGCAAGCGCTGCGACGAGGCCGAAGCGCTGCTCGTCGCCGACGAGATCTACTGCGGGCTGGGTCGGGCCGGTGAGATGCTCGTCTCGGGCGAGCTGGCCGACGTCGTCTGCCTGGGCAAGGCGCTCGGCGGCGGGCTGCCGCTCTCGGCCGCGCTGCTCAGGCCTGAGCTGGAGAAGGTCTGGGAGTTGGGCCCGGAGGACGTGTACACGCATACCCACTCGGGCACGCCGCTTGCCTGCGCCGCTGCGCTGGTGGTGCTCGACGAGGTGCCCAAGCTGCTCTCGCAGATCAAGCGCAAGGGAGAGATCTTCGCCGCCGCGGGCTGGCAGGGCGCCGGACTGATGCGCGCGCGCCCGGGCGACGCCGCGAGGGCGCTCGAGCGCGGCGTCATCGTCGTCCCGGCCGGGCTCGAGAACGAGCTGATCTCGGCCACGCCGCCGCTCGTCATCTCCGACGAGGAGATCGAGCGAGCGCTGGAGCTGCTGGAGGGGTGTTAGAGCACTTCATTCCTCGCCCGCCACCGAGCCACCCGCCCGCGGGGTGGTTACAAACTACTACCCCCTCGAGGTGATAGACGCGCGTCTATGCGCCGACTCTGATTCGACTCAGAAACGCGGCCGCGCCTCGGTCTCGAGCGCCTGTGCGACATCGGGCGGAAGATCGGTGCGACAGGAGCAGTGCTTCAGGTGCTCTCGGTGCCACTCGACGCGCTGCTCGAAGGTCGCGTTCCTTGGCATCTTGTTGGCGAGATGCCACTCCTTGTTGATCTTTCCCACTCCGCTCCCCCCGGGATGCTGTTACTTGCCGGCGCCGATCTGCTCCAGAAACGCGAGAAAGCCGTTTAGGAAGTCGCTCAGGCTCCGCCGCGTCTCCTCGTCGGTCAACCGCCCGTCTTCGTCGAAGAGCTTGGCCGCGCCCGAGACGTGCAGCGAGGCGGGATAGCCGAGCGCCCGTACGAAGAGCAGGATCTGGCGCAGCGCGAGCTGCGCGCGCACCGTACCGAAGCCGCCGGTCGAGGCTCCGACCAGCCCGAACGGCTTGCCTCCGAGCGGCGGGCCGGGCGGGCGCGAGGCCCAGTCGATCGCATTCTTGAGCACGCCCGAAGGGCCGAAGTTGTACTCGGTCGCCCCGATCAGCAGCGCGTCGGCCCGCTCGATCGCGCCGCGCAGCAGCGCCACCGGCTCGGGGTAGCCCTCCAGGCGCACGTCCTCGTTGTAGAGGGGGATGTCGGCCAGCGAGACGAGCTCGACCTCGGCTCGCCCGTCGAGCAGCTCCTGCGCCGCCACGAGCAGGCCGCGGTTGAGTGAGGCGCCTCTGAGGCTGCCTGGAATGGCCAGGATGCGAAGGGTGCTCAATGGAGTCTCCTTTCCGCCAGCACGAGAAGCTCGGCCGGCACGCGTTGCTCGAAACGAGTGAAGGCGCGCTCGCCGGGGAACTCGTCGAAGGCGCGCAGGTGCAGGTTGGCGGCGGCGAGTGCCATGACGAGCTGCCCGATGCGCCAGAGCCCCATTCCCTCGGAGGTCACCGGAGCGAAGTAGTCCTCGCGCCAGTGCAGGATGGCGTCGAGGCAACGCCTGGCGGGATGGATGTCGAACAGGATCAGGCCGCCACCGGGCCTGAGGGCGCCGGCGATACCGTGCGCGAACTCGTTGATGTTGCCGACGCGCGCAAGCGAGCCCACACCGGCGTAGACGAGGTCGAAGCGACCGCGCTTGAGCTCCAGCGGCAGCTCGTCGAGCGGCGAGTGCACCCAGGCCACGCTCGGCCCACTCTCACGCGCGCGCACCAGCGCGTTGGCCGACGGATCGACTCCGGTTAGAAACGCGCCGAGCTCGACGAACTGCAGCGTCTGCCCGCCGGTGCCACAACCCAGGTGGCAGACGGAACGCTCCCGAAGGTTCGGCAACCGCTCGACGACCCGCGCCGGCAGGCCCTCGAACTCGCGCTCGCGGCGGCGGTGGATCTCGTCCCAGACCCTGATGTTCTCCTCGGTTGGCTCCACCGGGCCTCCTAGGGACTCATGCCGGAAGCGAGAAACCGCCGTCGACGATGATCGTCTGTCCTCGAATCATCTCCGCTGCGGGCGAAAGAAGGAAGGCCACCACGCCGGCGACGTCGTCGGGTGTGACCATCCGTCCGGCCGGTGTGCGCTCGCGGCCCGCTCTAAGCATCTCCTCGCGGTTGGGGAAATGATCGAGCGCACCGGTCTCGACCAGGCCGCCCGAGACGGCGTTGACGCGGATTCCGCGCGGCGCCAGCTCGACGGCGAGATAGCGGACGAGCGCTTCCAGCGCGGCCTTGGAGGTACCGACCAGGGTGTAGTTCTCGAGCACGCGCGTGGAGCCGAGGCTGGATATGGCAACGATCGAGGAACCCGGCGCCATCTGTGGTGCTGCCGCGGCGGTGAGCTGCAAAAAGGCGCGGGCGTTGGCGTTGAGCGTCCAGTCCCAGTGGCGGGTGTCGGTCTCGAGCGCGGGGCGGGCGACCCCGCTGGCCGCGTTATGCACGAGCGCGGCGAGCGGGCCCAGCGCCGCGACCTGCTCGAGCACACGCTTGGAGCTGACGTTGCCGCGCACGAGCAACGGCTCGGAACCGAGCTCCTGCAACTCCGCTGCCGTCTCCTCGGCGGCGCGGTCGTTGCGTAGATAGCCGATTGCCACCCGCGCGGCACCCTCGCGCGCCAGCCTGAGCGCGATCGCCTTGCCGATACCGCGCGAGCCGCCGGTGACGAGCACCGTGCCCGCTTTCGGCGCGATCGGGCTACCGCCGCGATCGGCGCCGCTCATTGCTTTCTCGGCAGCGGCTCGGAAGCGGTGGCCGAGCTCGGGATCTCCGCCCAGCCTGGCCTCGTGCGCGACTCCAGACCACCCTGCTCGGCCCGCGAGGAGGCGTAGCCGAGCCGGTCGAGCAGGTCGATCTGCTCCTCGGCGTAGATGCGCGCCGGGTGCTCCGCGGGTAACTCCGCAACCAGCTCGCGCAGACGAGCCCGCAGCTGATAGGTGAAGTGCGGCGTGGCGGGGCCGATCAATGCATCCACGTCATCGCGAGTCGGCTCTGCCATGTCAAAACCCTATCGAAGAAAGGGGATGATCTCTCGGTCTCGCACGGGCTCCGTCGCGACCGCGACGGCTTCGTTCAGGTTGCTAACGCCGAGCTGAAACCGGTCGGTGGGCACTCTCTCGTGACTCGGGCTCGTATAATCGCGCCCATCGTGATTGCCGTGTACGTCATAGCGGGCGTCGTCGTACTGATCGCGATCTGGACCGTCCTGATCTTCAACCACCTCGTCCGGCTCGGTAACGAGGCAAAGCGGGGCTGGTCGAACATCGACGTGCAGCTCAAGCGCCGCACCGATCTGATCCCCAACCTGGTCGAGGCCGTCAAGGGCTACGCGGCGCACGAGCGCGCCGTCTTCGACGAGGTGACCGCGGCGAGGACGGCGATGCAGCAGGCGAGCGGCCCGGCCCAGGCCGGCGAGGCGAACAAGCAGGCGTCGGCGGCGATCGGGCGTCTGTTCGCCGTCAGCGAGGCCTACCCACAGCTACGCGCCAGCGAGAACTTCCAGAAGCTGCAGGACGAGCTGACCGACACCGAGGACAAGATCGCGGCCGCCCGGCGCTACTACAACCAGACCGTTTACCAGTACAACAGCCGCCTGCAAAGCTTTCCCGACCTGATCGTGGCCAGGCTCGGCGGGTTCCACGAGCGCGAGTTCTTCGCGCTCGAGTCGTCCGCCGAGGCCGCCCTGCCGAGCGTCGATCTCTCCGGCCAATGACGCTCGAGGAGCAGATCCGCTCCAACCGCATCCGCTCGGGAATGCTCCTGCTCACCTTCGGGCTGGTCTTCGTCGCCATCGGCGCCGCGGTGCAGGCTCTCTACGGCGGCGCCTCGCTGATCGTCATCGCCGGCATCGCCTTTGCCTACGCGCTCTACTCCTGGTTCGCCAACGGCAGGATGATCGCCTCCTGGACCGGCGCCCGGCCGGTAACCAAGGAGGAGTATCCCGAGCTGGTGCGCGCCGTGGAGAACGCGTCGATCGGCGCCGGTCTCGCCCAGACGCCGCAGGTGCGGGTGGTCGACGATCCCTGCCCGAACGCGTTTGCCGCCGGCGGCTCGCCCAAGACCGCCTACGTCGCCGCTACCAGCGGGCTGCTCGCGATGATGAACAAGCGCGAGCTCGAGGCGGTAATCGCGCACGAGATCGGGCACGTTCGCAACCGCGACGTGCGTCTGATGAGCCTGGCCGCCGTTCTTGTCGGCGTTGTCGCCCTCGTCGCCGATCTCGCACTTCGCTTCGCCTTCTTCGGCGGTGGAAAGCGCCGCGGCGGCGGCAACCCGATCCTGATGATCGTCGGGCTCGCGATGCTGATCCTGGCCCCGATCGCCGCCTTCGGCATCCAGATGTCGCTCTCGCGTCGGCGCGAGTACCTGGCCGACGAATCCTCGGCCTCGATCACGGGCGACCCCGAGGGCCTGGCGCTTGCGCTCTGGAAGCTGAAGGTGGACACGACCGAGCTTCGCCACGCCAACCGTGCCACCGCTCATCTCTACATCGAGACGCCGCTCAACAACGCAAACGGGGCCCGGGCGGCGTTGAGCGGCCTGTTCGACACCCACCCTTCGCTCGACGCTCGCATCGAGTCGCTCGAGCAGATGGGCGGCTTCACAATCTCTGGTCTAGTCGGCTCGCAGCCGGCATAGTCGCGCGCGTACTAGCCTTAACCAATGACCTCGCAGCAGAAGATCGCTCTCTCCTCGGTGGTCGCTGCGCTTGCGCTGATCGCGCTCAAGCTGACGACGGGCTTGATCACCGGCAGCCTCGCGTTCGTCTCCGGTGCGCTCGAATCGGGCCTCGACCTGATCACGGCGCTGATGACGCTTTTCTCTGTTGGTCTCGCGGTCAGGCCGGCGGATGAGGAGCACCCTTGGGGCCACGCCAAGGTCGAGAATCTGACCGCGATTGCCGAGGCGGCTGTCCTCTTCGTTGTCAGCGTCTGGATCGGATACGCCGCGATCGAGCGGCTCGCGAAGTCGAGCCCACCGAAAGTCGACGCGACCTGGTGGGCCATCGCCGTGATCCTGATTGTGCTCACGATCGACTCCAGCCGGACGTTCGTCTCGTACCGCGCCTCGATCCGGCATCGGAGTGCGGCTCTGCAAGGGAACGCCCTCAACTTCTTCGGCGATCTGCTCGGCTCGGTCGGTGTGCTGGTGGGGCTCGTTTTCGTCCGCGCCGGGTATCCACAGGCCGACGCGATTGCGGCTCTCTTCGTCGGCGCGATCGTTCTCTTCGCCGCCTCGAGATTGGCCTTCCGCAACGCCGACATCCTCATGGATCGCAGTCCACGCCTGGGCACAGAGACGGTCCGGGAGGCAATCGGCGCGCTCGATCCACCCGTCGAGCTGAAACGGCTACGCGTGCGGGAAGCCGGTGGGCATTACTACGCCGACGCAGTGATCGTCATCCCGCCCGACGCCGCGGTGGGCGAGGCACATACCGTCTCCGACCGGATCGAGACGGCGCTGGAAGGGGTCTTGCACGGTGGCGAGGTCGTCGTCCATGTCGAGCCTCCCGGTGAGACAGGCGGGCTGCAAGAGCGGGTGCGAGCGGCGGCGATGAGCGTGCCGGGCGTGCGCGAGATCCACAACCTCGTCATCGCCGATCTCAAGAACCGGCACGAGGTCTCGCTCCACCTGAAGCTTCCCGGAGATCTTTCGCTCGCCGGCGCTCACGAGCTGGCCTCGCAGGTCGAGCAGGCGATCATGGATACGCGTCCCGAGATCACCGCCGTGGTGACCCACCTCGAGCCGCTGGACGAAGAGGTCACGGGAAGTGCCGCGCCGCGCGTCCAGACGCGCGATTACGGGAATGCGATTCGACAGATCGTGCGTGAGACAACGGGTGCGGCTCCGCGGGCGCTTCGTTTCGTGAGCACCGAGGAGGGTTTCGTCGTTTACATGGTCGTGGCGCTCGATCCCGAGATCTCTCTCTCGGAGGCCCACAAGCGAGCTTCCGAGATCGAACAGCTGGTACACGACAAGTGCGCCGGGATCAAGCGCCTGGTCATCCACACCGAGCCGGACAGATCGGCTCTCTAGTAGGTCCGGCGTGAGAAAGACCGCGGCGGATAGCCTGTGGGGCATGCGGCTCGTAATCGATTGGGATGGAACGGCGACCGTCTCCGACACGATGGATCTGATCGTGCGCGAGTTCGGTGACGCCGAGCTCGTCGATCGCTTCTCGGATACCTTCATCGACGACTCCAAGCCCCTACCGGTGACGCTCCAATACGTGATCGAGAGCGAACTGGCAACGATCACGACGCCTATCGGGGAGGTCGTCGACTGGTTGCTCGAGAACGTCGAGCTGCGTCCCGGCTTTCTCGAGTTGGCCGAGCGCGAGCGACCGCTACTGCTCTCCTCCAATCTTCGTCAGCTGATTCGGCCGGTGCTCGATCGCTTTGGCATCGAGGCGGACCTGCTCGCCAACGAGCTCGTCTCGGACGGAGAGGCCGGCTGGCGCGTCCACTTCGACGGAGAGATCTGTCCGGTCTGCGGCGAGCGCTGCAAGCGTCCGAAGCTGCCGTCGGGCGAGGTGGTCTACGTCGGCAACGGGTACTCGGACCGCTGCCCCGCGCTTGCCTCCTCGCGAGTCTTCGCGCGCTGTGGCCTGGCCCGCTATCTCGACACGATCGGCACGCCCTACGAGCCCTTCGGCGATTTCCACCAGATCGCGGCGGCACTCGAGCGCCCGGCCTGAACGAGCAAACGGGCCCGAGGACCCGCTTGCGATCGAACGTTCTCCTACCGTCGTGGGCTAGGGGCCGTAGAGAAAGGTGATCAGGCTGTTGTACGCAGTCCAGCTCGGCAGGCTCAAACCCATCTGACGTGTGAGGCCGAGATCCAGGCAGGCGCCGTAGTCGTCCAACGGCGTGAGCAGGGTGCTAAAGGGCGCTCCACTGATTCCGGCGTTGTCCAGCGCCGTCCAGGTCGCCTGGAAGGTGTCGGCGACCATCGCCAGAGTGCAGG
The DNA here is from genome assembly GCA_964636655.1 of uncultured Gaiellales bacterium. Lineage (GTDB taxonomy): Bacteria > Actinomycetota > Thermoleophilia > Gaiellales > Gaiellaceae > Fen-549. The sequence continues at coordinate 6,545 of CAZWTK010000030.1, read as the reverse complement.
TTGTGGCCTGCCAGTTGACGAGGGCGATGGAGTAGATCGCGTTCAGGCCGGTGTTCACCGTCTTGACCTGAGTCCGCAGCGTCTTGACCTGCTTCTGCAGCGTCTTGACCTGTTTATGCAGCGTCTTTATCTGCTTGGCCTGATTCGCGGCCCCGGCGCCGCTCACGGGAATCGTAAACGCGACCAGTAGCAGGAGTGCGGCGAGAATGCGTTTCAAAGAGCTCTCCCTTCGGTAGTGCGGCGTTGACGCGAGGAAAAGTCTATAGCCGCTGTTTGGAAACGGTCGGCACCGGGCGCCAGCCGCCGGAGCTGGCTAGTCTTTCGTTCGTCGAGCGAGCCGTGACCGAGTCAAAGCATGGAGGCGATTCACATGGGTACGACCGTTCTCTTGCTTCACGCATTCCCTGTGGGTCCTGAGATGTGGGAGCCTCAGCTCGAGGCTCTTGCCGGCTACGAGGTGCGCACGCCCAGCCTGGTGGGGCGCGGCGATTCGATCGCCGGCTGGGCCGAGCAGCTGCTGGACGAGACCGACGGCGACCTCGTGCTGGTCGGCGCCTCGATGGGCGGCTACTGCGCGCTCGCCGTCGCCAAGCGTGCCCCGGAACGCATTCGCGGGCTCGTGCTTGTCGGCTCGCACGCGTCGGCCGATCCTCCGGAAGCGAAGGTCTGGCGCGACGAATCGATCGCTCGCGTGCGTGAGGGAGGCCCGCTCGCGCAGTGGCAGACGATGCGCGACTACGCGATCGGCGCGGGCACCGATTCGGCGGCATCGAGGCGGCTGGACGATTCCGTCGCGAACCTGGACGCGGAAGGGGTCGTTCAGGAGCTGGTGGCCATGGTCGGTCGCGAGGACACGACCGATGTCGTACAAACGCTTCCTTGCCCACTGCTCGCGATTGCCGGCGAGCTCGATCAGGGCCTGGTCAGCACATCAGAGAAGCTGGTCGAGCAGGCGCCGGAGGGCGAGCTAGTGATCGTCCCGGGGGCGAACCACCTGGTCAGCTTCCAGCGACCCGATGTCGTCAATCCGATACTGCTCGGATTCCTCGAGCGCTGCATCGGCTAGACCGCTCGATACCGGCACGCCCGCTTCGAGCAGAAGCTGGCGGAGCATGAGCGCGTTTGCCGGAGCCTGGGCGACCGGTCGCTGCAGCGGGCCCGGCGGCGGGCTCGAGTTGTTGTTGTTGAAGACGGCGAAGAGCTGCCCGGCGCTACCGCTCAGCTCGCGCAGCGGCTCGATCCATTCGGCCAACTCCTCGCGCGTGTAGAGATAGTCGAAGCGGTCGGCGGCGCTGCCGCCGCGGTGGTGCCAGGCGGCGGCGTTGCGACCGTGGAAGCGGACGTAGGAGACGTCGCTGGTTAGCTCGGCGACGGTCGGGATGACGCCGGCGCTGTCGAGGCGCGGGGCGTCCACTATCACCAGCGTCAGGCCGAGCTCCCTCAGCAGCGAGAGAGTCCGGGCCCGGTTCTCCTGCTCGAGCCAGCTCGCATGGCGGAACTCGACCAGCACGTCGAATCCGGCCAGCCTCTCCGCTGCCCAGCGCAGGTAGTCGAATGAGGACTCCTTGAAGACGACGTAGGGCGGAAGCTGGAAGAGGATTCCGCCCAGTTTGCCGGCGTCGGCCAGCGGCGCGATTCCGCTGAGGAAGCGGTGGAAGACCTCGGCGCGGAGCTCCTCGGACGGATGAGAGACGCGCCCGTGCTCGTCGACCTCGGTTGCCGAGCGTAGATCCGCCGGCAGTTGCTCGATGCGCAGCGGATGCCTGGTCATCAGCCCGAAGGCCTTGATGTGGAAGGTGAATCCGGGCGGCGTGCGCTCTACCCAGCCCGCGCTCATGCCGGGGCCGGGCAGTCGGTAGAAGGTCGAGTCGATCTCGACCGTGTCGAAGTGCTCGGCGTAGTAGCGCAGCCGGTTCTTCGAGGCCAGGCCGCGCGGGTACCAGTTCTTCACCAGCGCCTCGTCGGCGAAGGAGCAGGTACCGATGCGAACTGTGCTCACAGGCGAACGATATGCCCGCTGCTGAATTTCCTCGTCCACGAATTGCATCCGTCGCTCGTTGAATGGGGCGGCGAGATTGGCACATGTCGTGTTGTTCACTCGGCTCGAGCCCAATCTGACGGAAGCCCGCGGCGAGACTACTAACTAGAATCGGGCCAGGTGGACGGGCGACCGATAGCGATCTTCGACTCCGGCATGGGCGGGCTGACCGTTCTTCACGAGTGCCTCGTGACCATGCCGAACGAGGATTTCGTCTATCTCGGCGACACCGGCCGCTTCCCTTACGGGCCGCGACCGCTCGAGGAGATCCGCGGCTTCGCACTCGAGATCGGTCGCTTTCTCGAGCGCCAGGGCGTGAAGATGGTAGTCGTCGCCTGCAACTCCGCCACCTCGGCCGCGCTCGCCGACCTCCAGGCCGAGCTCGAGGTTCCGGTCGTCGGGGTGATCGCGCCCGAGGCCGAGGCGGCCGTACAGGCGACGCGAAACCGCCACATCGGGCTGCTCGCCACCGAGGCGACGGTCGACGCGGGCCGCTACGCGGCGATCGTGCGCTCGCTCGACGCGGGCGTGCGCTTTCACCCCGTCGCCTGTCCGGGCCTGGCCGAGCTGATCGAGAGCGACACGCCTTACGGTGCCGGCACCGTCGAGGCGGTGCGCGCCTACGCGGGGCCGCTCAAGCAGGCCGACGTCGACACGGTCATCCTCGGCTGCACCCACTATCCGCTCATCCGTCACGTGCTCCAGCGCGCCTTCGGCCGCTCGGTGACTCTCGTCTTCTCGGCCGAGGAGACGGCGCGCAAGGTGGCCGAGACGCTGACGCGAAAGCGAATCGCCCGAACGGCCGAGCGCGAGGGCGTCTGCCGCTTTCTCACGACCGGCGAGCCCGAGCAGTTCAGGCTGATGGGCGAGCGCTTCCTTCAGTTCCCGATCGCCGAGGTCGAGGTGATCTCCCTGTCCGAGCTCGGAGCCGTCGCATGAGTAGGGCCGACGACCGGCGCTCGGACGCACTTCGGCCACTCAAGATCGAGTGCGACTTTCTCGAGCAGCCGCACGGCTCGGTGCTCTTCGCTCAGGGTCGCACGATCGTTCTCTGCACCGCCTCGATACAGGAGGGCGTCCCCCGCTGGCTCACGGGGCGGGGTCGCGGCTGGCTGACCGCGGAGTACTCGCTCCTGCCGGCCTCGACCGGCTCGCGCACCGCGCGCGAGGCGAGCGCGGGCAAACAGAAGGGGCGCACGGTCGAGATCCAGCGCCTGATCGGACGCTCGCTACGGGCGGTGGCCGATCTGGAGGCGCTGGGCGAGCGAACCGTCTGGCTCGATTGCGACGTTCTCCAGGCCGACGGCGGAACGCGCTGTGCCTCGGTCTCGGGCGCCTACGTCGCGGCCAACCGCGCTCTCGAGCGCTTCGGTTTGGGCCGCGTGCTGACCGACTCGGTCGCCGCGGTCTCGGTGGGGATAGTCGAGGGCGAGAAGCTGCTCGACCTGGACTACGCCGAAGACTCGAACGCCGAGGTCGACCTGAACTACGTCGCAACCGGCGACGGGCGCCTGATCGAGGTGCAGGCGACCGCCGAGACCGCGCCCTTCGGCCGCGCGGAGCTGGACGAGCTACTGGCGCTTGCCGTAGGCGGCGCCGAGACGATCAAGGCGGCGCAAGAAGAAGCCCTACGCGTCGCGGCCTCGTAGCGGCCCGTTTCGATACGAAGCGCTCTGCCGCCTGACCACGCTTACAACTGACGTGCTGATTTGACACGAAACCGTCACGTGCGCGTGCGCTCTTGATCGATACCGTGTCACGCCCCGTGGGAGGGTGGGGGGTGGTCGAGGAGGCGCCCGTACCCCGAGACACGAGGGTCGAGCTTTTATGGGGCGCCTGTCCCATCCGCTACGAAGGCCAAGATATCGGGGTGCTACCGCAGCTCGGATGGGCAGAGGCTCTGCTCCGCCTGGCGCTTGCCGCCGGGCTCGGCGGCGCGATCGGTTTCGAGCGAGAGTTGCGTGATCGCTACGCCGGCCTGCGTACGCACCTCCTGGTTTCGCTCGGGGCCGCCCTGTTCACGCTCGTCTCGGTCTACGCCTGGACGGACTTCAAGTTCGGCAGCGGAGTCGCCTACGACCCGACTCGCATCGCTGCTCAGGTCGTGACCGGTATCGGCTTCCTCGGTGCCGGTGCCATCATTCGCCAGGGCGTTAGCGTGCACGGCCTGACGACCGCCGCCACGCTCTGGATGGCGGCCGCGATCGGGATGACCTCCGCAACCGGTTCCTACTCGGTCGCCGCCCTTGCCACCGCGGTGACGTTGATAGCGCTCTGGCCGCTACGCATCTTCGAGCGCCGCTACATCGATCGGGTCAGGTCGGGCTCTGCCCACATCGTCGTCGATCTGAAGCTCGGCTCGGACGCCGCGTCGGTGCTGCGCTACCTGGAGAGCGAGCGGGCCGCGCTGGTCGGGGTGCAGGTCAGGGATGAAGAGGGACGGAGGAAGGTGACCGCCGACGTGGAGCTCGCGCGCGACGTGCGCATGGTCGAGATCATCAACGGCTTGCTGGCGCTCGAGGGAGTGAGCGGGGCTCAATGGGTGCACTAGCCCGAAGCGCCGTCTTCGCCTCGCGCAACGCCGACAAGGCCCGCGAGCTTGAGCAACTTCTGCCGGGCTGGCAGGTCGAGCCGCTGGCCGCCGGCACCTTCCCGCCCGAGACGGGCACGAGTTATTACGAGAACGCCTGCGGTAAGGCTCTGTACGGCCGCTCGCTCGAGAAGCGCCCGCTCTGGGTCATCGGCGAAGACTCCGGCATCGAGGTGGCCGCGCTCGATTGGGGGCCGGGAGTGTTCTCGGCGCGCTTCGGCGGCGACGATCCGGTTGGCCGCATGCTCTTGGCGCTCAAGGGCATCGAGGGCGAGGGCCGGCGCGCCCGCTACATCTCCGAGCTGGTCGCCCTCTCGCCCGAAGGAGTCGAGCTTCGTGGCAGCGGAGCCCTGCTCGGCCGGATCGGCCACGAGCCGCGCGGATCGGAGGGATTCGGCTACGACCCGATCTTCATCCCCGAAGACGAGAAGCGCACCGTGGCCGAGCTCGGCAACGCCTGGAAGCGCCTGAACTCGCATCGGGCCAGGGCGGCGCGGGCGCTGGTCGAAGCTCTGGCGCCTCGCTGATCGCGGCGCCGGGCACGGGAACTTGTCTGGGTTGGACGGAGTCCGGGAGGAGAGAAGAGGCGAGGCCGCCCGGGCGGCCTCGCCGTGACTTCAACTCACTTGATCTTGAACTTCAGCGTCTTCGAGTTCCGGTCGGCGGAGAGCCTCAGCTTGTAGCTGCCCTTCTTCATCTTCTTGCCGGAGAAGAGCTTCTTCACGGTCATCGTCTTCTTAGCGAAGGAGCCTCTCTTGGTCGCGCTCTTGACGGCCTTCCACTTCTTGCCGTGCTTGAGCGTGATCTTCCACTTGAAGAGCTTGCTCTTGGGCGAGAACTTAACCGTGAGCTTGACCCTCTTGGCCTGGGCCAACCCCAACGCCGTCACCTTCTTCTTGCCCAGCATCAGCTTGGCCGACTTGATCTTGCCGCCGAGAACTTTGACGGCCTTGGAGGCTCGCGCGCTCTTGCCCCCGTTCCTGTCCGTGGCGGTGACTTTGACGGTCACCGAGCCCGGGCTCTTGAAGGTGTGCGAGACGCTCGTGGAGTGGCCGGCGTTGACGGTCTTGTCGATCTTGCCGTCGCCGTTCCAGTCGATCGCGTAGCTGAAGGCGCCGGCCTGGTCGGCGGCCGAGGGATCCGTGGCCGAGAAGATCCATTTGCCGCTCTTGCCCACCGTCGCGCTGGACGGGCCCGAGATGCCGGCAGCCGGGGCGGCGTTGTTCAGGGTCACGGTCGCCGAGCTGGTGCTCGTGCACCGTAAGTGTCGGTCACCGTCAGGCTCGCCATCAGGCTGGCCGGGCCGTCGCCGAGGCCCATGCTCTGGAGCGTGCTCCAGGGAATCGCCGGACTCTGGCCGCTGAAGCTGCCCAGACCGTTCAGCTTCCAGAGGTAGGTCATCCCGTCGCCGTTGGGATCGGTCGAGCCGGAGCCGCTCAACTGCAGCTGCTGGCCCTCCGAGATCGCGTACGGACCGCCGGCGTTAGCCGTGGGCGCGTCGTTGACGACGAAGGTCTGCTCCGGGGCGAAGGCCGAGCCGGCGAAGCCGTTGTCCACCGCCTGCACACTCCAGTAGTAGGTCTGGCCGTGCGTCAGGCCGCTGAGCTTGTAGCTCGTGCGCTCACCCGCGTTTCCGTACTGGGGCACAAGGCGGGTTCCGTTCGCGAGCGCCAGCGGGCCCGGCCGGTACTCTCGCCGCCGCCGCTCGGAACGTCCGTGCGCCTTCCGTAACCATGCCCGGCGCCGGTTCATGCTCGATCCCGCCGGCGACTACTTGCGCCTACCGGCCCTGCGCTTCTCCGGCGGGATCGAGATGGTCTCCGACGAATCCGAATTCGATTCGGGCTCCGAACGCGGCGGCGCGGGCTCCAGGACGTCGGTCGCCTCGCTCTCCTCGCGCGCCGGCAACGGCTCCGG
>CAZWTK010000029.1:17013-25939 GCA_964636655.1 uncultured Gaiellales bacterium | reverse complement strand
AAGTCCCGTTCTACAAGCGCGAGATCTCCCTCGGAGGCAAGAAGAAGAAGGCGGCTGCGGCCGAGGCGGTCGAACCGGCAGCTCCGGCTGCCGCCGCGGAGATCGTGGGTGCGGAGGCCGCCGAGGCTTCACCGGCGATTCCTGCCGCGCCTGCCGCTGTGCCCGTGGCGACGCCCGAGAAGAAAGTCCCGTTCTACAAGCGGGATCTCTCTCTCGGGCACAAGGCCGCTCCGGCGTCGGCGCCGAAAGGTAGTGCGTTACGCCAGAAGGCGCTAGTGGGCGTGAAAATCGGCGCTTCGGGAATCTCCGCCGCGCGCGTAGTACGCAACGGAAACAGGCTCGAGCTGCTCGATCTCGTGCGCGAACCGCTTCGGCGCGGCGTCGTGGTTGCCGGCGAGGTTCGCGACACCCCCGCCCTGGCCGCGGCTCTTGCGCATCTTTTCAACGCGCACCGCCTGCCAAAGAAAGCGGTCAGGCTCGGGATCTCCAACAACCGTATCGGCGTTCGCATCATCGAGGTATCGGGCGTGATGGACGCGAAGCAACTCGAGAACGCGATTCGCTTCCGCGCCCAGGAAGTGCTTCCGATCGCGCTCGAAGATGCTGTGCTCGATTACCAGCAGCTCGGCGAGAGCGTCAACGCCGACGGCGAGCTCATCCGCCGCATCCTCCTCGTGGTCGCTTATCGCGATCTGATCGATCGCTACGTAGTGGCGTTCAAGGAAGCCGGAGTTCGTCTAGTCGGGATCGATCTAGAGGCCTTCGGACTGCTTCGGGCACTGATCCCGGAACAGGGTGGAGGACGATCAGATGCCGCTCACGTCGTTGTCTCGATCGGTCACGAGCGATCGACCTTCGCCGTCTCCGACGGACATATCTGTGAGTTCACGCGCGTGCTCGAGTGGGGAGGATCGACGCTCGATGTTGCCATAGCGCGTCAACTCAACCTCGCTCCGTCCGAGGCCGAGCCGGTCAAGCATTCGCTCACGCTCGACGGCTCCGAGCACCCACGCATGCCCGGCGTGACCGACGAACAGGTTGCCACGGCCGCCGACATCGTACGGCGCCAGCTCCAGACCTTCGCGCGAGAGCTCGTTTCCTCGCTTCAGTACTACCAGAACCAACCCGATTCGCTGGGCATCGGTGACATCGTGATCACAGGTGGAACCTCGCTCTTGCCGGGCCTGGCCGGTGAGCTGCAACGCCTGATCGGGGTGAGCGTTCGAGTCGGAGATCCGTTCGGGCGCGTCGTAGCGAGCAAGACGGTCGTCGGAGGCGAGAGTCAGGGCTCCCTCGCTGCTGCGGTTGGTCTAGCGATCGAGGATTGAGATAAGGGACGGGTTTCATGCGAGCGGTCAACCTTCTACCCAAGGACGCGGAACGTGCCAGGCGCACCACTCCCGACCCTGCGCTGTTAGTAGGAGTTGCCGGTCTCGCCATCGTGCTGGCGGTACTCTTCTCCATGTTTCTGAGCGCGAGCCAGAAAGTTCAGGACAGGAAGGACGAGCGCGACCAGGCACAGCAGGATTACCAACTGCTGATACAGCACAATCCGCCGCCGAAGGTCCTTCCCGTTCAGGAGAAACTGGCTTCGCTCGAGAGCGAGCGTATCAGCGCTGTCTCGAGCGCTCTCTCCTACCGCGTCCCCTGGAGCAATATTCTCGGTCAGGTCGCTCTTGTCATGCCATCCGGCGTCAAGCTGAACACACTCACGGCAACGACTCCGGTGTCGGCGAACGCGCAGTACGCCTCAGGCGGGTCAGGAGCGTCGACGGCAGGCAAGATCGACATCGCCGGCTGGACCTACTCCCAGGAGTCTGTATTCCTCCTGATGACGCGGCTGAAGATCCTTCCGCCGTTGACCAACGTGGTACTCAACTCGACCACGATCAACGACGGGACTTCGCCCGTGACCTATAACTTCTCGATCTCGGCCCAGATACAAACTCCCGGATCAACCCCATGAGCCCGGCGCCGAACCTAAAGAAAACACCCGTTGCGATCAGGCTCGCCGTCGTTGTGGGTGGTCTGATTCTGCTCGCAACCGCAGGCTACTTCTTCCTGATCGCGCCGAAGAACAACGAGGTCAAGTCGCTCACCGAGGAGACCGCGCAACTCAATCAACAGATAAGCGAGCAACGCGCGCAAGCCACTCAGGCCGCCGGTCTCTCGAAGATCCTCGTCGCCGATTACAACAAGCTCCAGTCGGCGATGCCCAACGAAGCGAAGATGGACGAGATCTACCTGCAGCTATACGCGCTCGCCAACGACACGGGCATCAGATTCGACGACCTCCAACCGGGGACGGCTGTCGACGCGAGCGCTTACCAGGTGCTACCGCTAACGGTGACCTTCCAGGGCAGCTTCGACGAGCTTTCCGATTTTCTCTATCGCCTGCAGTCACTGGTGCTCGTCGATAACCACAAGTTGAGCGCAAAGGGGCGGCTGTTCACTGTCGATCAGGTTTCGTTTGTAGAGGGCGACGACGGCTTCCCCCAGATCAAGGCGATGCTCCAGATCGATGCCTATGCCTTCGGCCACCCGGTCGTAACCGCCGCGAATGCCGCCGCGCCCGCACCTTCGAATACGACGACGGACACGACCGCGACTTCTACAGGCATCGGTATCACGACATCGGCAACGGGCGGGGGTGGATCCTGATGGCTTCGAAGCAGCGCGCGGACAAGCAGAAGGAAAAGGAAAAGAAAGAGAAGATCATTCTCGCTGCGCTCGTCGGAGTGCTGGTCATCGTAGGAGCCTTCGAGTTACCGAAGGTACTCAAGAGCGGAAACGCTAGTAGCGCGGCGGACACTCCCGCGCAGACGACTTCTACCTCGCCGGGCGCGACCTCCAGCGCGACCGCCGCTTCCCGGCCGACCACGGTCGGCTCGCTTCCCAACGCGAACACCTATCACGCCGGTGTCGGGCAGCTGAGCGAGTTCAGCCTCTTCAACGGTAAAGACCCGTTCGGCAACGTCGTCACGACTTCGAGCGAACCTGTTACGGGGCCCACGACTACCGCCGGCGAGACCACCTCGAGCACTGCCACAACTCCAACGAACTCCTATGCTGCGGCGAATATCTCTGTCAACGGTACCTCTCAGGCCGTTCCTCTGAAGGGGACCTTCCCATCCGCCTCGCCCGCGTTCGTTCTCGAATCGTTGACGGCCAAGGAGATCAAGATCAGCGTCAACGGTGGATCGTTTGCGAGCGGCGCGGAGAAGGTGACGATCCGAAAGGGCAAGAGCGTGGTGCTCGTGAACACCGTCGACTCGATGAGATACGTGATCAAGTACGTTGCTCCGCTAACCGCCGAGCAGGCGCTGGCGCTGATCAGCACTACCACACCGGGCGGGACGACGACTGATACGACGTCGAACTCTACGGCCACCACCAGCGCGGGCTGATGAGGTCTTCGAGCGATCTTTAGTGGTCTTCGAAAGCTGCCGATAGAGCTAAGCGATGGCTGCGTTTGCATACAGCGCGATCAACGCGCAAGGAGTCGTGAGTGTCGGCGAGTTACAGGCGACCGACCTCGAGCAGGCGCGTGAGCAGCTTCGCCAGAGGGGGTTGCTCGCCGAGCATTTGGATCGGGTCGCGGACACAGGCGGTGCCGCGTCGACGTCGTCCGGAGGAAAGGTCACGGCGAAAGCACTACAGGTGTTTTCACGCCAGTTCGCGACGCTGATCGCCGCCGGAGTCAGCGTTGTCGCGGCACTCGTGATTCTCGAGGAACAGACCGAAGACGACAACCTTGCGATCGTCACCGCCGATATTCGTGCCAAGGTTGAGCGTGGTCTCCTTCTCTCGGAGGCCATGGGCTCTCATCCGAAGGTCTTCGACACGCTCTACGTGGCGATGGTCGAAGCGGGCGAGGCAGCGGGTGTTCTCGACACGGTGCTCGATCGCGTCGCGGTCCAGATCGAGAAGTCGGAGCAGATCAAGCGCCGAGTGAAGAGCGCGATGATCTACCCGACTCTCGTCCTCTGCTTCGCCACGCTGGTCTTGGTAGGGATGCTGATGTTCCTCGTTCCCATCTTTGTGAAGATGTTCCAGGAGCAAGGCGGCGAGTTGCCAACGCTGACGCAATACGTAGTGACGGCCTCGGACTTTGTACGCAGCTACTGGTTCGTGCTCTTCCCGGTCCTTGGAGCTTCGATCTGGAGTCTCCTGCGCTTCAAGAAGACGAAACAGGGGCGAGACATGTGGGACGCGTTCGTGCTCAAGGTGCCGATGCGGATCGGCCCCACGGTCCTCAAAGTCGCGATGGCCAGAGTCTCGCGCACGCTTGCGACGCTCATCGCCTCGGGCGTGGACATCATCAAGGCGATCGACATCACGGCTCACACGTCCGGTAACGCGGTGGTCGAGAAGGCGCTACTCGACGTGGAAGAGAGGGTGCAAGAGGGTATCCCGATCGCTCAGCCGCTGCTCGAGAGCTCGGTCTTCCCGATCATGATCAGCCAGATGGTCAAGATCGGCGAGGAGACGGGAGAGCTGGAGCTGATGCTCTCGAAGGTCGCCGACTTCTACGAGGACGAAGTCGACGCGTCGATCTCGTCGCTGACTTCGATCATCGAGCCCGTGATGATGCTCGGCGTCGGCGTCATGGTCGGAATAGTGGTCATCTCGATGTACCTGCCGATGTTCAAGATGCTTCAGCTGGTGCAGTAGCAGCCGGCCGACTTGACCAGTAAGCACCCGCTGCTACGCTTCGAAGGCCGTTAACCATCACGAGCGATCGAGGGATCTGGCCCGATGACGTCGCCGCAACCGGAGCTTCGGCTCGGCAGGTGCGAATTCCAGCCGCAAGCCGGACCGTCCCGGGCCGAGGAGCGGGAAGATGGAGAAACGGAGCGCCCGCCATACCGGCGGGAGCAAGAAGGGCCTCCGGGACAGGAGGCCTTTTTCGTTCCCGGGACGGATTCCAGGTATGGAAGGGAAGGAGCAGGAGATGAGTGATTACAGACCCGAGACCCTGGCCCTGCATGCGGGCCAGGAGCCGGATCCAACCACGGGCGCCCGAGCGGTGCCGATCTACCAGACGACGTCGTACGTCTTCGACGACACCGATCACGCGGCCGACCTGTTTGCGCTCAGGGTGCCCGGCAACATCTACACCCGCATCGGCAACCCGACCAGCGCCGTGCTCGAGCAGCGGATCGCGGCGCTCGACGGCGGCGTCGGCGCGGTCGCGACGGCCTCCGGGCAGGCCGCCAACACATACGCAGTGTTGAACATCACGCGCACGGGCGAGAACATCGTCTCGGTTTCGACGCTCTACGGCGGGACCTACAACCTGTTCGCGCACACGCTGCCGCAGTACGGAATCGAGGTGCGCTGGCTCGATCCCGACCAGCCGGAGAAGCTGGCCGAGCTGGTCGACGAGAAGACGCGTCTCGTCTTCGCCGAGACGATCGGTAATCCCAAGCTGAACGTGGTCGATCTCGATGCCTGGGCCAAGGCCGCGCACGAGCTCGGGCTGCCGCTCGTGGTCGACAACACCGTTCCGACGCCGATCCTCTGCCGCGCCTTCGATCACGGCGCCGACGTGGTGGTGCACTCGGCGACCAAGTGGATCGGTGGGCACGGAACCTCGATCGGCGGCCTGGTGGTCGACTCGGGTCGCTTCGACTGGCAAGCGCAGGCCGATCGCTTCCCGGGCCTGACCAAGCCCGATCCCTCGTACCACGGGATCGTCTGGACGGAGGCGCTGGAAGAGGCCGCCTACATCGGGCGCGTGCGCACCGTTCTGCTCAGGAACACGGGCGCGGCGCTGTCACCCTTCAACGCCTTCCTCTTTCTGCAGGGGCTGGAGACGCTGCCGCTGAGGATCGAGCGGCATTCCGCCAATGCCTTGCGGGTCGCGCAGTACCTCGAGGCACACGCGGGCACCGCCTGGGTGAGCTATCCGGGGCTGGAGTCGAGCCCGTACAAGCAGGTCGCCGATCGGATTCTGAGCGGCGGTTACGGCGGGCTCGTCACCTTCGGCATCAAGGGCGGCCGCGAGGCCGGCACGCGGTTCATCGAGAGTCTGGAGCTGTTCAGCCACCTGGCCAACATCGGCGATGCCAAGTCGCTTGCCATCCACCCCCCGACCACCACGCACGCGCAGCTGAACGACGAGGAGCTGGCGGCGGCAGGCGTCAGCCAGGACACGGTGCGGCTCTCGATCGGGATCGAGCACATCGACGACATCCTGGCCGACCTCGATCGGGCGCTTCGCACGGCGGGCAAACCGGAAAGCCGAGGACGAGGTCGAAGATAAAGAGGCGAGCAATGGCAAGGTGTAACACGTGACTCACGAGACTCTGGGATCCGGCGCCGGGAGGGGAGACGGCGCCGGCCTGGTCGAGACGCAGCACGTCCGTCTCCACGACGAGGACGACCCGTTCGTGCTGGAGTCGGGTGAGACGCTCGCTCCGGTCGACGTGGCCTACGAGACCTACGGCGAGCTGAACGACGAGCGCTCGAACGCGATCGTCGTCTGCCACGCCCTGACCGGCGACGCGCACGTCGCGGGGCATCACGGCGAGCCCAAGACAGAGGGTTGGTGGGACTCGATGATCGGGCCCGGCAAGCCGCTCGACACCAACACCTACTTCGTCGTCAGCTCCAACCTGCTCGGTGGTTGCTCGGGCACGACCGGGCCGTCCTCGATCGACCCGGCGACGGGGAAACCGTATGGGTTGCGCTTTCCGTTCTTCAGCGTCCGCGATCTGGTCGAGCTGCAGCGCTCGCTGCTGCGAAAGCTGGGGATCGAGCGCCTGTACGCGGGCGTGGGCGGTTCGCTGGGTGGGATGCAGATCCTCCAGTGGGCGCTCGACCATCCGCAGGAGATGGAAAACGCGCTGCTTATCTGCGCCTCGTCGCGCCTGACGCCGGAGAACATCGCCTTCTCCTCGGTTGCGCGCAACGCGATCATGCGTGACGTCAACTTCCAGGACGGCGACTACTACGGCACCGACCGCCAGCCCGACTCGGGCCTTTCGGTGGCCAGGATGCTCGCTCACATCACCTACGTCTCCGGGCAGGCGCTGGAGCGGAAGTTCGGGCGCGAGCGCAGGGAAACCGAGCAGCCGACCTTCGGCATCGACTTTCAGATCGAGTCCTACCTCGATCACCAGGGAGAGAAGTTCCTCCAACGCTTCGATGCCAATACGTACCTGTATCTCTCGCGCGTGATGGACTACTTCGATCCTTTCGCCGACGAGGCGGCGGCCGTCGAGCGGCTGCGTAGCAACCCAACGCGCTTCCTGGTGGTCTCTTTCGACACCGACTGGCGCTTCTCGACGGCCCACTCGCTCGAGATCGCGCGGGTGCTGGAGAAGGCGGGCTGCGACTTCGTGCGCGAGGAGATCGCCTCGCCCTGGGGGCACGACTCCTTCCTGTTGCCGGTGCCCGCTTATCACGAGCTGGTACGAGATTTCCTCGCCGGCAAGGGCTAGCTCGTAACGCAAAAGGCCTCCGCCTTCCTATGCTCGTTTGGACACTGGCGTACTGAGATGAACGCAGACCCCACCGACGTACCGTCCGGACACCGGCGGGGGTGCCCGCCCGCGCCCGTGACATCGGCGCTGCGGCCTCCGGCGACGCCGATATAGGGCGAGAGCTGTTCGAGGCGGTGCGCCGTTTCGCCAAGACCAGCTAGACTGGTGAACGGCGGCGGGTTATGCCGCTATTCTTTCGCGCTCAGAAACCTTAAGGAACATGGCAAAGACCGGAGTCAGAGTCGCTGTTACGCTCGCCTGCACCGAGTGCAAGCGACGCAACTATCAAAGCGAGAAATCGAAGCGGAACACGCCCGACCGGGTCGAGTTCAGCAAGTACTGCCGTTGGTGCGGGAAGCACACCCTGCATCGGGAGACCCGCTAGCGGGGACGAGGCGATGGCCCGCCCAACCCGCCAACAACGCCGTGCTCGCCGTGCCGAGCGCTCCGAGTCGTCGCTCGCCGAGCAAACTCGTGCCTCTCGGCAGTCGTCTACGCTTCGCGCACAAAAGCCCGAGATCGCACAGAAGGGTGAGCGCCGTCGCTTCGGCTTCATCCACTTCATCGGTGAGTCCGTTGCCGAGCTCAAGAAGGTCGAGTGGCCGGGGCGCCAGCAGCTGATACAAGGCACCGTCGTGGTAATCATCGCCTGCGCCATCGTCGGTGGCTATCTGGCCATCGCCGATATCGCCTTCAAGCATCTAGTCCAAAACGTTCTTCTGGGATAAGAGGAGAGACGAGCGCATGTTCCTCTGGTACGTGATCAACACCTATTCCGGGCACGAGAACAAGGTCAAGGCCAACCTCGAGCACCGGATCATCTCGATGAGCCAGCAGGCGCGCTTCCGGCGTGTCGTGGTGCCCACCGAGAGCGTGATCGAGACCAAGGACGGCCAGAAGGTTCAGGCCGAGAAGCGCGTGCTGCCCGGCTACGTGCTCGTGAACATGAATCTCGACGACGAGGCCTGGATTCTGGTCAAGAACACGCCGGGCGTGACGGGCTTCGTTGGTTCCGGATCCAAGCCGGTACCGCTCTCCGAAGGCGAGATCGAGCGCATCCTGCACACCGGCAAGAGCCAGGCCGAAGGAGCCCGCCCACGGGCCCAGGTCGAGTTCTCGCTCGGTGAGTCGGTCAAGATCACATCCGGTCATTTGGCGGACTTCGACGGCGAGATCGTCGACGTCAACCCCGATCAGCAGAAGCTGAAGGTGCTGGTCAACATCTTCGAGCGCCAGGTGCCGGTCGAGCTGAGCTTCGAGATGGTAAAAAAACTAGAGTAATCCCGTGCCAGACTTCAGTCTGGCTCGGGCGTGCAATTCGGAAGAGAGAAAACGCGAGTCGGACGAAGGAGCCCGCCGGAGGCGGAAAGACGAGGATCGACGTGCCAGACTTCAGTCTGGCTCGGGCGTGCAATTCGGAAGAGAGAAAACGCGAG
>CAZWTK010000029.1:0-16913 GCA_964636655.1 uncultured Gaiellales bacterium | reverse complement strand
AAAGACGAGGATCGACGTGCCAGACTTCAGTCTGGCTCGGGCGTGCAATTCGGAACAAAGCCCGTGCCGCAGAGAAGAATCAGTCCGGCTCGCACGTGCAATCGAAAGAAGGTTCCCGCCGCGGTGCGCGGTTCGAGAGCAGCGATACGCCGGTGAAGAGAATCGCTCGGCCGGGGCGCTCAATCCGGTAGCATCCGCTGCCGCGCGAGTAACAGTCCAGTAAACGTCCAGTAAACCGCGATCAAAGAGAAGACGAGAAACGTGGCCAAGAAAGTCCTGACACTGATCAAGCTTCAAATCCCGGGGGGTCAAGCGAACCCGGCGCCGCCGGTCGGTCCCGCGCTGGGTCAGCACGGGCTCAACATCATGGACTTCTGCAAGGCCTTCAACGCTAAGACGCAGGCCGACAACGGCCGCATCATCCCGGTCGAGATCACGGTCTACGAGGATCGTTCCTTCACCTTCATCACCAAGACGCCGCCGGCTGCCGTCCTGATCAAGGAGGCGCTGCGGCTGGAGAAGGGCTCAGGCGAGCCGAATCGCACCAAGGTGGGGAAGCTGACACGAGCGCAGCTGCGTCAGATCGCCGAGACGAAGATGAAGGATCTGAACGCCAACGACGTCGAGGCCGCGATGCTGGTAATTGCCGGCACCGCCCGCTCGATGGGAGTCGAGGTCGAGTCGTGAGCGGCCGCGGTAAGCGCTACACGAGCGCGCGCTCCCAGATCGACCGCGAGAGCGTCTACTCGCCGCTCGCGGCGATTCATATGCTCAAGGAGTTCGCCGGGGCCAAGTTCGACGAGACGGTCGAGGTTCACTTCCGGCTCGGGCTCAACGTCCGCCACGCCGATCAGCAGTTGCGCGGCACGCTCATGCTTCCCAACGGAACGGGCAAGGACGTTCGCGTTGCAGTGTTCGCCGAGGGCGAGAAGGCCAAGGAAGCCGAAGACGCGGGCGCCGACTTGATCGGCTCGGCCGATCTGGCCAAGCGCGTCACGGAGGGCTTCACCGATTTCGACGTTGCCATCGCCACGCCCGACCAGATGGGGAACGTCGGCAAGCTCGGGCGCGTTCTGGGCCCGCGCGGCCTGATGCCGAACCCCAAGACCGGCACGGTCACCTTCGATATCAGTAAGGCCGTGCGCGACGCCAAGGCTGGCAAGGTCGAGTACCGCACCGACCGCGGCGCCAACGTGCACGTCTCGATCGGTAAGCGCTCTTTCGCCGAGCGAGCGCTGCTCGAGAACTACGCCACGCTGGTCGAGGAGATCATGCGGGCCAAGCCGGCGGCGGCTAAGGGTCGTTACATACAGGCCATCACGCTGGCGTCGACCATGGGCCCCGGCATCCACGTCGATACGACCAAGGTCAGAGACATAACCGACGAGCTCGAGGAGGAGCAAACGGTTAACGCTTAATCAACCAAGCCCGTCGCCAAAGACAGCTGGCAGCTCAGGGAGCAGAAGCCCAGCCCAGGCGGCCCGGAACGGCTATTCGCCTCCCTCCGAGCTCGCCTTCAGTGCGGGCTCGATCTATTCGAGGAGGTGATCAGATGCTTAAAACCGACAAGGAACGTGTCATCGCCGAGCTGGCCGAGCGTCTCAAAGAGACCGAGACACTGGTTGTCACCGACTACCGCGGGCTTACCACGAGCGACCTCGCCGAGCTCCGCGCCCAGCTTCGCAAGTACGGCGCTCGTTTCAGCGTCGTCAAGAACACGCTGGCCAAGCGAGCCGCGGAAGAGGCCGGAGCGTCGAACCTGCTCGAGCTATTCGAGGGGCCGACGGCAATTGCGTTCCTGGAGTCGGACGGCGATCCGGTGGGTGTGGCCAAGGTACTTGGAGACACCGCCAAGGCGACCAAGCTCCTGACCGTGCGCGGTGGAGTCCTGCAGGGCTCGGAAATTCATGCCGAGCAGATCGCAGATCTGGCCAAGCTGCCTCCGGCAGCAGTTCTGCAAGGACAGCTCGTTGCTGCCATCGCTGCCGCACCGACGGCCATCGTCGGCCTATTCACGGCTCCCTTGCGCGATCTCGTCGGAGTACTAGACGCGCGTGTCAAGCAACTGGAATCTGAAGATCTGTAATCAGGAAGGAGTAGTACAAGTGCCAACCGATACCGCAAAGCTTGTTGATCAGCTCGGCAAGATGACTGTGCTCGAGCTGGTCGAGCTGAAGAACGCGCTCGAGGAAGCGTGGGGTGTCACCGCCGCGGCGCCGGTCGCCATGGCGGCCATGCCGGGCGCCGGGCCTGCCGGGGCCGAGGAAGCAGCCGAGGAGAAGACGGCTTTCGACGTCATACTCACGGTGATCGGCGACAAGAAGATCCAGGTCATTCGCGTAGTGCGCGAGGTCGTTCCGGGTCTCGGTCTCAAAGAGGCCAAGGATCTGGTCGAGAGCGCGCCTGCCGCGATCAAGGAAGGCGTCACCAAGGACGAGGCCGAGCAGATCAAGGTCAAGCTCGAGGAGACCGGCGCCACGATCGAAATCAAATAAACCCCTTACCAGACTTAAGTCTGGCAAGGGCGTACAACTCGATCAAGCTGGTGGTTACGGACCGAAGGACTTCGGTTCCTAACCACCAGCTCCCGAATGCGCCCCGGTGCAGGCCGCGGTGTCTTTTCGCCAGACCGGAGGGCTCGTTCGCGCGGACTCGATCAGGCTTGATTCGACCACCCTGACGCGAGTTGCGGTTGTAGCTATTCTCGCTCGCCATGGGCCTTTACTGCAGACGGCGATACGAATCGATCTAGGTTTCCCGGGCGCTAGGCGAACGAGTCGTTTGACGGCACCCGGAAGCCGGAGCAAGAGCTCTGCTCGGCCGGTCCCTTTGCCGGTCCAGGCGCGGAAGGAGAGGAACCCAGCGAGACGACCATCCGTTCTCGTCGGCCACAACGCCAGAGCGGCACGCGGAGCGATCCAGCCCGAGCCGAAGCCGGCGGCGTAAAACGTAAGACGCGGACGGCCTCGAGGAAGCCAGAGCGTGAAGTTTCCCGAGTGGCCGGCCTTGATCGCTCCCTGCAGGTTGATCGTGTGCATCGAGTTGTCGACCACGAGTGGACCGCTGAGCGGCTTCCCGTCAACCGAGAGCGTGCCGTCGGCGTTTATCCTCAAATGTGGCCAGGGCAGGATGTCTGGGCGCGAAGAGTCCGGAAACAACGCCACTCGGTCGACCGAGCGATTCCAGAACAACAGATCGAGGGTCGAGCCGCGATTTCCGTATCCTTGAAGCAGTACCGCTTGACCGGCGTCTCTCTGGCTCCCACCGATCCGCGCGTCGACCCAACCCGCTTGCCGATGGACGGTCCTCGCGCTGTTGCTCAAATCCGCTTCGATTGAGATCGCCATCGCCGTCGCCGAGAACGCGATCGCCAGCGCGAGGATCCCCAGTCCACCCAGACGGCCCGAGAAGGTCAGGGCAATCGTTGCTAGGGCAAGCGCCGATACGACGAGGGCAACAATAAACGCGGCGCTACCGACGCCGATACTTTGCTCGAACCGGTAGTTCGCGTAGAGGAAGCTGGATTGATCGAGGCGGGAGCCGACGGCGTAGGTCGAAAGCGGAAGTACGGCGACGAGAATGATGATCGGTAGCACCAGGAGCGTGTGCACCCGGCGCAAAGGCCAACCACGGCTTGCGAGCAGCGCGAGGGAAAGCGCGAGAATCGGAGCGCAGTAGAAGACGTAGCGTTCCTGTGGGATTGTGACGACACCGAAAAACGACGCCTGCAAAAGGATCCCGACTAGAACGATCAGTGAGTTGCAGGCGAAGCCGAGCTCGATGCGGGAACGGGGCTGAACGACCGCCAACCCAAGTCCTATCAGCGCTCCGGGCACGATGATCCACGAACTGGCGAAGAGGAGCCCGATCGCCTGAGTGCCCAGATGAAGAGCGAACCTGCCAGGCGAGAGATCGACATGCCGGATTCCGCTGTAGAAGCCGAAGACGCTCGCGGGTACGGCCAGCGCCGCGATCGCGAGCAGAAAACCGACTCCGATCAGGTAGCGGCGCTCACCGAGAAAGCGGCGAAATCTGCGTTCGCGTGCGGCCATGAGCACGGCTGTAAGCGCGAAAGCGAGAGGAAGGACGAGCAGCTGGATTCTCGCCAGCGAGGCGAGCGCGAAGACGATGAGCGCCGGGATGAGCCAACGCTTGTCGCCCGAGAGGGTGAGAACGCCCATGGAGAAGCCGGCGAGAAAGAGCGGATAGGCGAGCGCCTCGCCTAGCAGCCAGGAGGAATAGAGCATCGAAGGCGTGGCCAGCGCTAGCGCCGAGGCTGCGAACGCGAGCCAGGTAGAAAGACCGAGTCGCCGTCCCAACCAGTAGACGGGCAACGCCGCGAGCGACATAACAACCGAGTTGAGCGCCATGGAGGCGTGAAATCCGGCACCGACGCTACCCAAGAGCCAGCACGGGGCGGTGACGATCGGCTCCAGGAGCGAGGGGAAGAAGATCTGTTCTCCGCGTACGAGCGGCAGACCGCTGGAGGAAAGCGAACGAGCAAGTTCAGCGTAGAGATACTCGTCGGGGAGGAACACGATGTTCGAGCGCGCGAGAGAAACGATCACGTGCCCCAGAGCGCTCAAGGTGACGAGCGCGAGTAGCGCGTAGCCACTGCGAGACTTCGGCCACGGACGACGCTTGAGTCGAGTGTCGGTGTTTCTGCTCGGCATCGTCTGCACGCGTGGGGCGATTGGGCTCTCAGGCGTTGCGCTCAACGAGATGGGGCGGTTTGGTGGTGCGACAACGGTTGGCGAACATTCGTACTCGTGACTGAATCGGCAGGCGCTCGAAATGAGTTGAGGGCGGGATTCCGCGCTCTCTCTCGCCCTAGAGTTCTAGCGCCCATGGCTTGACTCCTTCGGAGGCCGAGTTATAGTGGACCCGGAAGGCGGTGCACGTCACCGCCGGATCTCCCTTGCGGATGGGTTGCCTTTTTCGCTACCGTTCAGAGTTGCGCCACGTTCCGCCTGTCCGCATTTCTGTTAGACGCCGTTAAGGGAGGCTGTCTCATTTGATTAGCACCGTTGCCGCGCCTCGCGTGCGTAAGAGTTTCTCACGCCTCAAGCACGTTCTCGACCTCCCCAATCTCATCGACATTCAGAAGGCCTCGTTCGACTGGTTCTTGAGCGAGGGCCTCAGGGAGACGATCAACGACATCTCGCCGATCGAGGACTACACGGGCACGCTAGCAGTCGAGTTTGCCGACTACCACTTCGCCGATCCACAGTTCTCCATCAAGGAGTGTCGCGAGAAGGACCTGACCTATCAAGCCGCGCTCTCGATGACCGTCCGCTTCGTCAACAAGGAGACGGGCGAGATTCGCGAGCAAACCGTGTTCATGGGCGACTTCCCGATGATGACCGACTGGGGCACCTTCATCATCAACGGCACCGAGCGCGTGATCGTCACGCAGCTCGTGCGCAGCCCGGGTGCGTATCTGATGGAGCCCAAGGACGCGGCCAAGCAGGTCTTCATCGCCAATCTGATGCCCAGCCGCGGTTCGTGGCTGGAACTCGAGATCGACAAGAAGGGCATCTGTTACGCCCGTATCGATCGCAAGCGCAAATTGCCGATCACTACGCTCCTGCGGGCGCTTCCGGCCGAAGATCCGACCACCGGCTACAAGCTCGACACGAGCTCCAACGAGGCGATTCTCGCCTTCTTCAACGACTCGCCTTACATCCAGTACACGCTTGAGAAGGACCCCTCTACGCGCGAGGAGGAGGCTCTGATCGAGGTCTTCAAGAAGCAGCGACCCGGCGAGCCTCCCACGCTCGAGAACTCGCGCAACCTGCTCAGGGCGCTCTTCTTCGATCCGAAGCGCTACGACCTGACCAAGGTCGGTCGCTACAAGCTCAATCAGCGCCTCGGCGTTGGGGTGCCCGACGACGTGCGCGTCCTCACCACCGAGGACATCGTGGCCCTGGTGCGCAGGCTGCTCGAGCTTCCGATCAAGCTCGGCCTCGACAACGAGGCGAAAGACCTTGCCGCCGAAGCCGCTTCGATGAGCCGCGACCCGATTCGCGGTGAGCTCGACGAGTACGAGCACTTCGGCAACCGCCGTCTTCGCACGGTCGGCGAGCTGATCCAGGAGGCGTTCAGAGTCGGCCTGTACCGAATGGAGCGCGTCGTACGCGAGCGCATGACCACCGAGGACGTGGACACGATCACGCCGCAGACGATCATCAACATCCGTCCGGTCGTCGCGGCTCTGAAGGAGTTCTTCGGCTCCTCACAGCTCTCGCAGTTCATGGACCAGACCAACTCGCTGGCCGGGCTCACGCATCGCCGGAGGCTGTCGGCGCTCGGCGCCGGCGGTCTCACCCGCGAGCGGGCGCCGATCGAGGTGCGCGACGTGCACACGACCCACTACGGGCGCATGTGCCCGATCGAGACGCCCGAAGGCCCGAACATCGGTCTAATCGGGTCGCTCGCCTCCTTCGCGACGATCTCGGAGTTCGGCTTCATCCAGACTCCTTACCGGCGCGTCACGAGAGGCAAGGTCTCGGACGAGATCGTCTATCTCGATGCGGCCGAGGAGATGCAGTACACGATCGCCCAGGCCAACGAGCCGGTCGACCCCAAGAGCGGGAAGTTCATCAACGAGATGGTGCTTTGCCGCTCGCGCGAAGGCGAGGCGGTCACCGCGGCGCCCAAGGACATTCAGTTCATGGACGTCTCGCCGGCCCAGCTGGTGAGCGTGGCGACGGCGCTGATCCCCTTCCTCGAGCACAACGACGCCAACCGGGCGCTGATGGGCGCGAACATGCAGCGGCAGGCCGTACCGCTGATGATCACGCAGGCGCCGCTTGTCGGCACCGGGCTCGAGCACCGCGCCGCCGTCGATACCGGCGACGTCGTTCTGGCTGCTCGTGGTGGCAGTGTCGTGGACGTCGACGCCGAGAAGATCGTCATTGAGGCGCGAGGCGGCGAGCAGGATGAGCACGTGATGACGAAGTACATGCGCTCGAACCAGGGCACGCTCATTCACCAGAAGCCGGTGGTCAAGCTCGGGCAGAAGGTGAAGGCGGGCGAGGTGCTCGCCGACGGTTCCTCGACCGATCATGGCGAGTTGGCGCTCGGTGCCAACCTCCTCGTGGCCTTCATGTGCTGGGAGGGATTCAACTTCGAAGACGCGATCGTTCTTTCGGAGCGGCTGGTCAAGGAGGACGTGCTCTCCTCGATTCACATCCATGAGTACGAGGTGGACGCGCGCTCGACCAAGCTCGGCGACGAGGAGATCACGCGCGACATCCCCAACCGGTCGGAGGACTCACTGCGCAACCTCGACGAGCGTGGCATCGTCCGCATCGGCGCCGAGGTCGGCTCGGGCGATCTGCTCGTGGGCAAGGTGACGCCCAAGGGCGAAACGGAGCTGACCGCCGAGGAGAAGCTGATCCGCGCCATCTTCAAGGAGAAGGCACGTGAGGTCAGGGACACCTCGCTCAAGGTGCCGCACGGCGAGGGAGGCGTCGTCATCGACGTCAAGACCTTCTCGCGCGACGCCGGCGACGATCTCTCGCCGGGCGTGAACGAGCTCGTGCGCGCATACGTGGCCACGAAGCGCAAGATCTCCGAGGGAGACAAGCTGGCCGGTCGCCACGGCAACAAGGGCGTCATCGCCAGGATCGTTCCCGAGGAGGACATGCCCTTCCTCGAGGACGGACGGCCGGTGGACGTCGTGCTGAACCCGCTCGGCGTTCCGAGCCGAATGAACATCGGGCAGGTGCTAGAGACGCATCTCGGCTGGGCGGCCGCGCATGGTGTCTTCTCCGACGAGACGGGCGCCGAGGGATCGCCGACGATCGGCGGTCGCCAGAACGTGTCGGGTCGCATGCAGGTGATCGCCGCGCCCAATCCGAGCCCGGTGGCCACGGCCGTCTTCGACGGCGCGACCGAAGAGGATGTCGACGAGGCGTTGGTGGAGTGGACGAAGCAGGGCGACTCGGCGATCTCGATGGTGGTCGATCCGAAGCGCCCGCTGGGCCGCCATTGCTCGGGCAAGGTGCGCCTGTTCGACGGTAAGACCGGTGAGCCCTTCGAGCAGAAGGTGACGGTCGGCTTCATGTACATCCTCAAGCTGTTGCATCTCGTGGACGACAAGATCCACGCTCGCTCGACCGGCCCCTACTCGCTCGTCACCCAGCAGCCTCTGGGCGGCAAGGCGCAGTTCGGCGGGCAACGCTTCGGCGAGATGGAGGTCTGGGCGCTCGAGGCCTATGGAGCGGCGTACACGCTGCAGGAGATGCTCACGATCAAGTCCGACGACACCGTCGGGCGCGTCAAGGCCTACGAGGCGATCGTCAAGGGCGAGAACATCGCCGAGCCTTCGATCCCCGAGTCGTTCAAGGTGCTGCTCAAGGAGATGCAGTCGCTCTCGCTCGACGTGAACGTGCTCTCCGAGGAAGGCCAGGCGGTCGAGGTCAGGGAAGAAGACGACGAGCTACTCCGCGCGGCGGAGGAGCTCGGTATCGATCTCTCGCCCGGCTCGCTTCGGGCAGCGGCCAGACCACCCACGGCCGAAGAGGTCGAAGAGGGTCAGGAACGCGTCGACGAGGCAGGAGAGATGTCGCTTCCCAGCGATGAGTCACTCGGCGACCTCGAAGAGGTCGAGGTCGAGCCCGCGGCTTCCGAAGTGACCGTCGAAGAAGAGGGTGCCTGATGGTCGGTCAGACGAAACTGCCAGCAAGAGACAGAGAGAGTGGGGGAACGAAGTTGCGCACCCTTAAAGAGACCGCCCGTGCGGTCGGAGGTAGGCGGAAATGATCGATATCAACGAATTCGACGCCATCCGCATCGGGCTCGCGTCGCCGAAGCAGATCCGCGACTGGTCGCACGGCGAGGTGACCAAGCCCGAGACGATCAACTACCGCACGCTCAAGCCCGAGCGCGACGGACTCTTCTGTGAGCGCATCTTCGGTCCCACCAAAGACTGGGAGTGCTACTGCGGCAAGTACAAGCGCGTTCGCTACAAGGGCATCATCTGCGAGCGCTGCGGTGTCGAGGTAACGCGCCAGAAGGTACGTCGCGAGCGCATGGGTCACATCGACCTGGCCGCGCCCGTATCGCACATCTGGTTCTTCAAGGGCGTCCCGAGCCGCATCGGCTACCTGCTCGACATCGCTCCGCGCGAGCTCGAGAAGGTGCTCTACTTCGCGGCCTCGATCGTCACCTCGGTCGATACCGAGAAGCGGGAAACCGACCTGGCCGATCTCGAGGACAAGGTTCGCGCCGAGTCGGAGCGCGTCATCGTCGATCGCGACGAGGCGCTGGCCGCGCTCGAGGGCCGTCTGACCCGCAGGCGCGAGTACTTCAAGACAAGCAAGGAGCGCGACTTCGACGAGGACGACGACTTCTGGACGCGCGGACTCGGCAACTGGGCCGAGGAGGCGGGGCTCCCCGCTCTTCCTGACGTGCGTGAGCTTGTCTCGGGCATTTTCGTCGAGCTCGTCGGCGTGATCACGACCGAGGACTCGAAGCGCATTCGCGAGCTGGTTCGCAACGCCGCCATCCGCGACGACCGGCGCCTGAGTCCGCGCGAGCTGGACGCCGTTGCGACGGCCGCGGCGCAGATTCGGCTGGCACTGGAGCCGCTCCGGGGCGCGTTGACCAAGGCTTCGGGCTCGAAGAAGGGTGCGCTCACCAAGCACTTGAACAAGATCAGGGACGCGCTTCTCTCGGGCACCGAGCTAAGCGGAGAGGACGCAGAGCTGGTAGCGAACATCGAGCCCAAGACGCTCGAGCGCTCGCGTGAGCTCGGGAACGGACTGCTCGCGGACGTGCTCGCGCAGGCCGAGCCTGACGCCGACCAGTCCGCTCTGCGCGAACTGGCAAACGATCTCTGCCTCAAGACCGACGGACGCATCCAGAAGGAAGATCTGGACGCGGTCGTGCAGTGGGCGCTGAAGGTGCGCGAGATGTACCTCGACATCGAGGCCCGCCGGCAGGACACGCGCGAGGCCGCGGTCGACGCGGTCAATCGACTCGAGCAGACCTGGGTCCTGTTCCGCGATCTGGAGCCGAAGATGATCGTCAACGACGAGCAGCTCTTCCGCGAGCTCAAGGATCGTTTCGGCTCGCCCTACGGCTTCGGAATCTACTTCCGCGGCGGCATGGGCGCCGAGGCGGTGCGCGACCTGCTCAAGGACCTCGATCTCGATGCCGAGGCGGCCTCGCTCAGGGATACGATCCGTACCTCCAAGGGTCAGAAGCAGCAGCGGGGGATCAAGCGGCTCAAGGTCGTGAACGCCTTCATCACCTCCGGCAACCGGCCGGAGTGGATGGTGCTCGAGGCGGTCCCGGTCATCCCGCCCGAGCTTCGGCCGATGGTGCAGCTCGACGGCGGTCGCTTCGCCACCAGCGATCTGAACGACCTCTATCGGCGCGTGATCAACCGCAACAACCGCTTGAAGAGGTTGCTCGATCTGGGCGCGCCCGAGATCATCGTCAACAACGAGAAGCGAATGCTGCAGGAGGCCGTAGACGCCCTGTTCGACAACGGGCGCCGCGGCCGTGCCGTCACCGGCCCGGGCAACCGCCCGCTCAAGTCGCTCTCCGACATGCTCAAGGGCAAGCAGGGCCGCTTCCGTCAGAACCTGCTCGGTAAGCGCGTCGACTACTCGGGTCGCTCGGTGATCGTGGCCGGCCCGGCGCTGAAGCTGTACCAGTGCGGGCTCCCGAAGCTGATGGCGCTCGAGCTGTTCAAGCCCTTCATCATGAGCCGGCTGGTCGAGCGCAAGAGCGTGCAGAACATCAAGGCGGCCAAGAAGCACGTCGAGTCGATGGTTCCCGAGGTCTGGGACGTGCTCGAGGAGGTCATCGCCGAGCATCCGGTGCTGCTGAACCGCGCACCGACCCTGCACCGCCTGGGCATTCAGGCCTTCGAGCCGGTGCTGGTCGAGGGCAAGGCGATCCAGGTTCACCCACTGGTCTGCCACGCCTTCAACGCCGACTTCGACGGTGACCAGATGGCCGTGCACGTTCCTCTTTCGGCAGAGGCGCAGGCCGAAGCGCGCATCCTCATGCTCTCGGCCAACAACATCCTCTCGCCCGCGAGCGGACGCGTACTGGCGACGCCGACCCAGGACATGGTGCTTGGCATCTACTACCTCACCTACTGCGAGACCGACGTTCAGGGCAGCAAGGCCGAAGACCTCGATCCGCGGCCGAAGCGCTTCCAGAACGAGGAAGAGGTCGAGTTCGCGCTCGACTCCAAGCAGGTGACGCTGCAACAGCCGATCGAATATCGCTGGAAGGACAACGTCATCCTGACCACGGCCGGTCGCGTTGTCTTCAACGCCGAGGTCGACCGGGCGCTCGAGGACGCCGTGCACGTCGAGGTCGACGGGCCTCTGCACGAATTCCTGAATATCGCGCTCTCCAAGAAGGAGCTGGGCGACTTCATCGGCGAGCTGGTCGATCGCTACGGCGCGCATGCGGTGGCGGCGACGCTCGACAAGATCAAGCAGCTCGGCTTCCACTACGCAACGCTGGCCGGTATCACGATCTCCAAGAACGACATCGTGATCCCGACTTCCAAGGAGAAGATCCTGGCCGGCTACGAGGAGCGGGTCGCACAGGTCGAGGCGCAGTACGAACGCGGCCTGATCACCGAGGAAGAGCGGCACGAGTCGATCGTGAACATCTGGACCGAGGCAACCGACAGCGTGGCGAGTGCGATGGAGGACACACTCTGGGAGTTGAACCCCGTCTTCATGATGGCCAACTCCGGGGCCCGCGGCTCCTTCAAGCAGATCCGCCAGCTGGCCGGTATGCGCGGTCTCATGGCCAACCCGAAGGGCGAGATCATCGAGCGCCCGATCAAGGCCAACTTCATGGAAGGCCTGTCGGTGCTCGAATACTTCATCTCCACCCACGGCGCCCGCAAGGGTCTCGCCGACACGGCACTTCGCACGGCCGACTCCGGTTACCTGACCAGGCGTCTCGTGGACGTCTCGCAGGACGTTATCGTGCGCGAGGACGACTGCGGCGCGAGCGACTTCGTCGAGCTGCCGATCTTCCTCCCCGAGGGGCAGAACAAGAGCCTCGGCGGCCGCGTGCTGGCCAGCGACGTCTACCGCCCGCTCAAGGACGGTAGGCCCGGTAAGACGGTCATCGCCGAGAAGGGCACCGTACTGAGCAACCTGGTTATGCGTACGATCATCGAGGAGTTCGGCGAGCACGTTCAGACAGCGGTTCTACCGGTGCGCTCGGTGCTCAAGTGCCGCAGCGAGTTCGGTGTCTGCCAGGCTTGCTACGGCATCTTCCTGGCCACGGGCACGATGTGCGAGATCGGCGACTCGGTGGGTATCATCGCCGCGCAGTCGATCGGCGAGCCGGGTACCCAGCTGACCATGCGCACCTTCCACACCGGCGGTGTCGCCGGCGCCGACATCACGCACGGCCTGCCGCGGGTGGTCGAGATCTTCGAGGCGCGCAACCCCAAAGGGGCCGCTCGGCTGGCCGAGGTCGCGGGCAGAATCGAAGTCGAGGCCAACGATCGCGGCTACCGCGTGCTCGTGCATTCCGACGGAGTCGACGATAAAGGCGAGCCTCTGCAACCGAAGGAGTACTCGTTCCCGCGGCGGAGCCGACTACTCGTCACGGACGGGCAGATGGTCGAGCCAGGCGACGCGCTCAACGAGGGCTCGCTGTCGCCGACCGAGCTGCTCGATCTGAAGGGTCCGAC
This sequence comes from uncultured Gaiellales bacterium, assembly GCA_964636655.1. Lineage (GTDB taxonomy): Bacteria > Actinomycetota > Thermoleophilia > Gaiellales > Gaiellaceae > Fen-549. Next base: position 4,222 of record CAZWTK010000029.1, on the reverse strand, counting down.
CGCGACCGAGCTCTATCTCGTCGGCGAGGTGCAGAAGGTCTACAAGTCGCAGGGCGTTGACATCCACGACAAGCACGTCGAATTGATCGTGCGCCAGATGCTGAAGAAGGTGCGCGTCGACAACTCGGGCGAGACTGATCTCCTGCCGGGGCAGCTGGCCGATCGCTCGATCGTGGAGAGAGAAAACGCCAGGGCGCGCGCCGAGTCGAAGGAAGAGGCGACCTACGGTCCGCTCATCCTCGGTATCACAAAGGCGTCACTGGCGACCGAGTCGTTCCTCTCGGCCGCATCCTTCCAGGAGACGACCAAGGTACTCACTGACGCTGCGATAGAAGGCAAGATCGATCGCCTGGTCGGTCTCAAGGAGAACGTGATCATCGGTAAGTTGATACCGGCGGCAACGGGCCTCAAGCGTTATCGCACGATCGAGATCAAGCCGGCCGAGAAGGTGCCGGTGGCCGCCTTCGTCCGCCCTGAGACGGGCGAGCAGCTGCTTGCCGAGCTAGAGGAGATCGGCTCGGATACCGGGGGCGGGCTCGCGACGCTAGGGCTGGAGGATGAGCCGAACGGGAACGCCGAGCTCGAGGCGGGCGCCTCCGCCGACGGCGATCACGACGTGGAGAGCTCGCCCGAAAAGGAATAAGAAGCGTTGTTTAGGGCAATCGCGAGGTCGAAAAGACCTCGCGATTGCTCCTTCGATACCGGAGAATGCAGGCATTTTCTCAACGGCAAGAGCTGTGAGAGCAGCTAGAATCACCGCGGCGCCCGTCTAAGGGCTCCGGCTCTACGCTAACCTGTCTGCATGCCGGGCTCGACCATCCGGTCGGGGGCGGTCTGTGGGGGTTGGTCGTTTGACGCTAGAGCCGGCCTCCGCTAGCATCCGCAGTCCGGTTGGCGGGTCGTCGCCCGCCGGCCTTTGCTGTGTAAGAAGGCAATTAGACTGAATCTATGCCCACCGTAAATCAGCTCATTCGCAAAGGTCGCGTCTCGAAAAAGGCGAAGACCAAGACGCCCGCGCTCCGCAATGCTCCGCAGAAGCGCGGCGTGTGCACGCGTGTCTACACGACCACGCCGAAGAAACCGAACTCGGCTCTGCGCAAGGTAGCGCGCGTGCGCCTGACCAACGGCATGGAGGTCACCACCTACATCCCCGGTGAGGGCCACAACCTGCAGGAGCACTCGGTCGTGCTGATCCGCGGTGGCCGCGTCAAGGACCTTCCGGGCATTCGCTACAAAGTGGTTCGGGCTGCTCTCGACACCTCCGGTGTCGGCGACCGTCGACAGGCTCGTTCTAAGTACGGCGCCAAGAGGCCTTAGGTAACGATGCCGCGTCGTGCCGAGATAAAGCCCCGCCCGGTCGAGCCCGATCCGGTCTTCAGCTCCCGCCTGGTTGCCCAGGTAATCAACCGGGTGATGCGCGAGGGCAAGCGCTCCCTGGCCGAGAAGGTCGTTTACGATGCGCTGGCGATCGTCTCCGAGCGCACCGGCAAGCCGCCGGTGGAGGTGCTCGAGCAGGCGATCAAGACGCTGACGCCGGTGCTCGAGGTTCGCGGACGCCGAGTCGGCGGCGCCAACTACCAGGTCCCTGTCGAGGTTCCGCCTCGGCGTGCACGCACGCTTGCTGTTCGCTGGCTTGTCACCTTCGCCCGCCAGCGCCGTGAGAAGCGGATGCCGGACAAGCTCGCCGGCGAGCTTCTCGACGCGCTCGAGCAGCAGGGCGGCGCCTTCAAGCGCAAGGACGATATCTACCGAATGGCGCAGGCCAACCGAGCCTTCGCGCACTACCGCTGGTGATGGCCACGATGACGAAGACCGGCGCGGCCGCGGGCCTCGAGAGTGTGCGCAACATCGGCATCATGGCCCACATCGACGCCGGCAAGACGACTACGACCGAGCGCATCCTCTACTACACGGGTCGCACTCACAAGATGGGTGAGGTGCACGAGGGCGCCGCGACGATGGACTGGATGGCCCAGGAGCAGGAGCGCGGCATCACGATCACCTCGGCGGCGACGACAGCGGAGTGGCGCGGTTTTCGTGTCAACATTATCGATACGCCCGGGCACGTGGACTTTACGATGGAGGTCGAACGCAGCCTCCGCGTCCTCGACGGCGCGGTGGCCGTCTTCGATGCTGTAGCGGGCGTTCAGCCTCAGTCCGAGACAGTCTGGCGCCAGGCCGACCGATACGGCGTACCGCGCATCGCCTTCATCAACAAGATGGATCGCGTCGGCGCCGATTTCTTCGCCTCGGTCAAGTCGATGGTCGATCGCCTGGGTGCGGTTCCCGTTCCGGTGCAGATCCCGATCGGGCTGGAGGATCGCCACATCGGCGTCGTCGACCTCGTCGAGCTGCGGGGGGTTGTCTGGAACGACCCGCTGGGCGAGACACTCGAGATCGTCGAGATTCCGGCCGAGCTCGCCGAGCAGGCGCACACCTATCACCACCTGCTGATCGACAGGGTGGCCGAGTTCGACGACGAGCTGATGGAGACCTACGTCGAAGACGAGGAGTCGGTGACCCCCGACATGCTTCGTCGCGCGCTCAGGCGCGGCACGCTGGCCAACGCCGTCACGCCGGTCCTGCTCGGCTCCGCCTTCAAGAACAAGGGCGTGCAGCCACTGCTCGACGCGGTCGTCGACTACCTACCGAGCCCGCTGGACGTTCCACCGGTGGTCGGAATAGACCCCAAGAGCGGTGAGGAGATGGAGCGGACGGCCTCAGAGGACGAACCCTTTACGGCGCTTGCTTTCAAGGTCATGTCCGATCCCTACGTCGGCAAGCTCACCTACTTCCGCGTCTACTCCGGCAAGACCAAGACCGGCCAGCGCGTACTCAACGCCTCGAACGGCAAGACCGAGCGCATCGGGCGCATCCTGCAGATGCACGCCAACCACCGCGAAGAGCGGGCCGAGATCGGCCCCGGTGAGATCGCAGCCGCGGTCGGGCTCAAGTTCACGACAACGGGCGACACGCTGACGGGCGAAAAGACGCCGATGCTGCTCGAGACGATGACCTTCCCCGATCCGGTCATCTTCATCGCCATCGAGCCCAAGACCAAGGCCGACCAGGACAAGCTCACCAACGCCCTCGCGCGCCTAGCTGAGGAGGACCCGACCTTCCGCGTCCGCCAGGACGAGGAAACCGGTCAGACGATCATCGCCGGGATGGGCGAGCTGCACCTGGAGATCATCGTCGATCGGCTCATGCGAGAGTTCAACGTCGAGGCCAACATCGGTCGGCCGCAGGTCGCCTATCGCGAGACCGTCTCGAAGAAGGCCGAAAAGATTCGTGGCAAGTTCGTTCGCCAGACCGGCGGCTCGGGTCAGTACGGCGACGTCGTCATCAACCTGGAGCCGGCCGCTCCGGGTGAGGGTTACACCTTCACCGACAAGATCGTTGGCGGGAAGATTCCCAAGGAGTACATCTCGTCGGTCAACGCCGGGATTGAAGAAGCGATGGCGGCGGGCATACTGGCGGGCTATCCGGTAGTGGACACCAAGGTCGAACTCGTTGACGGCTCCTACCACGAAGTCGACTCCAGCGAGCGCGCGTTCAAGATCGCCGGCTCGATCGCCTTCAAGGAGGCGATGAAACGCGGCAACCCGAAACTTCTCGAGCCGATGATGGCCGTCGAGGTCGAGACCCCTGAGGACTACCTCGGTGACGTAATGGGCAATCTCAATGCTCGTCGCGGCCGCGTCGAGGAGCTCCAGCCGACGAAAACCGCCCAGCTAATCAAGGCCAGCGTGCCGCTGGGCGAGATGTTCGGCTACGCTACCGATCTTCGCTCGATGACACAGGGTCGGGCGACCTTCACCATGCAGTTCGACCACTACGCGGAAGTTCCTCAAGACCTTCTGCATAGTATGTTGCGAGACCGAACCAGCTAAGGATTCTCCACCAGTCAGACAAGGACGTTTTTCCGGAGGAAAAAACATGGCAAAGCAGAAATTCGAGCGCTCCAAGCCGCATCTCAACATCGGCACCATCGGTCACATCGACCACGGGAAAACGACGCTGACGGCGGCGATTACAAAGGTTCTACAGGAGGAAGGTTTCAACACGACCTTCCGCTCCTTCGACTCGATCGACAACGCGCCTGAAGAGCGCCAACGTGGTATCACCATCAACACGGCGCACGTCGAGTACGAGACGGCGAATCGTCACTACGCGCACGTCGACTGCCCGGGTCACGCCGACTACATCAAGAACATGATCA
>CAZWTK010000028.1:19222-26264 GCA_964636655.1 uncultured Gaiellales bacterium | reverse complement strand
ACTACGCGCACGTCGACTGCCCGGGTCACGCCGACTACATCAAGAACATGATCACGGGCGCCGCCCAGATGGACGGCGCGATCCTCGTCGTCTCGGCGGCCGACGGCCCGATGCCGCAGACGCGCGAGCACATCCTGCTCGCCCGCCAGGTCGAGGTGCCCTACATCGTGGTGGCCCTGAACAAGGCCGACATGGTCGACGACCCGGAACTGCTCGAGCTGGTCGAGATCGAGGTACGTGATCTCCTCACCAAGTTCGAGTTCCCCGGCGACGACATTCCGGTCATTACGCTCTCGGCGCTGAAGGCGCTCGAAGGCGATCCGGAGTGGACGCCCAAGATCGACGAGTTGATGGAGGCCGTCGACAGCTACATCCCCGAGCCCAAGCGTGACGTCGACAAGCCTTTCCTGATGCCGATCGAGGACGTCTTCACGATCACCGGACGCGGCACCGTCGTGACCGGCCGTATCGAACAGGGGAAGATCAAGAGCGGCGAAGAGGTTGAGATCGTCGGCATTCATCCCGAAGTCACCAAGACGGTCGTCACCGGCCTCGAGATGTTCAACAAGACGCTCGACTACGCCCAGGCCGGCGACAACGCGGGCGCCCTGCTGCGCGGTGTCAAGCGCGAGGAGGTCGAGCGCGGACAGGTGCTTGCCAAGCCGGGCTCGATCACGCCGCACACCCACTTCAAGGCCCGCGTTTACGTTCTCTCGAAGGACGAGGGCGGACGCCACACGCCGTTCTTCAACGGCTACCGGCCACAGTTCTACTTCCGCACGACCGACGTGACGGGGTCGATCAAGCTGCCGGACGGCCAGGAAATGGTCATGCCGGGCGACAACACGGACATGGAGATCGAGCTGATTCAGCCGATCGCCATGGTTCAAGGCCTCCGCTTCGCGATTCGCGAGGGCGGGCGCACCGTGGGCGCCGGCGCGGTCACCGAGATCATCAAGTAGGGAGACAAAGGAAGCGTTGGACTAGGGAGAGATCGAAACGGCACCCCGGTGCTCGGAGATCTCTCCCATTAACCAGGAGCCGTCGGCTTGCCACAGCACAAAATCCGAATTCGCCTCAAGGGCTACGACTACCAGCAGCTCGATAAATCTGCCTCGCAGATCGTCGAGACGGCCCAGCGCACCGGTGCGACGATCACCGGGCCTGTTCCCCTGCCCACCGAGCGCAACGTCTATTGCGTGATCCGCAGTCCTTTCAAGGACAAGGATTCGCGCGAGCATTTCGAGGTGCGGACGCACAAGCGCCTGATCGATATTCACTCGCCCACCCCGAAGACGGTCGATTCGCTGATGCGACTCGACCTGCCGGCGGGCGTCGACATCGAGATCAAGCTCTAGGCGGACTGGAAGAGAAAGTGAAAGGGATAGTCGGCAAGAAGCTCGGAATGACCCAGCTCTTCGATCCTGAGAGCGGGGTCGTAACGTCCGTGACCGTGATCGAGGCCGGCCCCTGCCCGGTCGTCCAGGTCAGGAAGCCCGAGACAGACGGCTACGAGGCGATTCAGCTCGCGTTCGAGCCGGTCGCCGAGCGCAAGATCACCAAGGGTGAGCTCGGTCACCTGCGCAAGACCGGCGCCGGCGCCTACCGGCACCTGGTCGAGTTCCGCGGCTCGAGCGAGCTTGCCAGCGGAGACACTGTCACGGTCGAGATCTTTCAGCCCGGCGACAGGGTCAAGGTCTCGGGCATCTCGATCGGAAAGGGTTACCAGGGCACCATCAAGCGCCACAACTTCGCCAGCGGCCCCAAGTCGCATGGCTCGCACAACGTCCGCAAACCGGGCTCGATCGGCGCCTCGGCCTGGCCCGCGCGCGTCTTCAAGGGCATGAAAATGGCCGGGCGCATGGGTGGCAAGCGGGCCACGCAGGTCGGTCTGACGGTGCACGAGGTCGACGCGGAGCGGAACGTGATCATGGTCAAGGGCGCCGTGCCCGGCCCCAAGAACGGCATCGTCGAGATTCGCGAGGAGACGAGATGAGCCCCAAGCAAGAGTTCGAGCAAATGCTCAAGGCTCCGCTCCTCGCGCTCGGAAAGGCCGCGGGCGAGGTCTCGTTGAGTCAGGCCGCGTTCGCCGCCGAGGTCAAGCCACACCTGCTGCACCAGACAGCGCGAGCCGAGATGGCGGCAGCGCGCCAGGGCACGCGCGGATCCAAGAGTCGCGGACTGGTAGCCGGTGGGCGCTCCAAGCCCTGGCGGCAGAAGGGCACCGGCCGGGCGCGTGCGGGAACCACGCGGGCGCCGCACTGGACGGGCGGGGGTGTCGCCTTCCGGATCGTTGCCCGCGACTTCGGCTTCAAGGTCAACCGCAAGGAGCGCCGAGCGGCGTTCGCAGGTGCGCTCTCGGAGCACGCTAGTCGCGGCTCGATCGCCGTCATCGACGGCGCCACGTTGAGTGAGCCCTCCACGAAGAAGGCGCTCGAGCTACTCGCCGGCTGGCAGCATGAGCTGCCACTCCTGATCGTCGTCCAGCCCGAAGAAGAGGCGCTGGTGAAGAGCGTCCGCAACCTTCCCCGCACTCTGGTGGTTCCGGCCAGCGAGCTGGAGGTAGCTGCTCTGGTCTGGGCGCGCTCGTTGCTGGTCAGCGAAGCCGCGCTACCGCTCGTGCAAACCAAGGCCGAGGCGGCTCCGCGCAAGGGAGAGTCGAAGTGAAGCTTGACCCAACCCAAGTCTTGATCGCGCCCGTGGTCTCCGAGAAGAGCTACCACATGATCAACGCGCGCCAGTACTGCTTCCGCGTACATCAGGACGCTCACAAGACACAGGTGCGCCAGGCCGTGGAGGCGCAGTTCGACGTCGAAGTCGAGTCGGTCAACATCGTCTCGGTACCTTCCAAGCCGAAGCGGCGCGGCCTGAGCCGCGGCCGCCGGCCCGGTTGGAAGAAGGCCATCGTGAAGCTACGAGAAGGCCACAGCATCGAGATCTTCCAGGGCGCCCAGGTCTAGCAGAGAGGATCGAGCGAGATGGCAGTGCGCAGATACAAGCCGACCACACCGGGACGCCGCTTCATGTCGGTTGCGACCTTCGACGAGGTCACCAAGACGACGCCCGAGAAGAGTCTGCTCGAGCCCGTAAAGAAGCAGGGTGGCCGCAACGTCTACGGCCGCATCACCACTCGCCATCAGGGCGGCGGTCACAAGCGCCGCTACCGGCGCATCGATTTCAAGCGGCTCAAGGACGGCGTTCCGGCTCGCGTGGCCGCGATCGAGTACGATCCCAACCGCTCGGCGCGGATAGCTCTTCTGCACTACGTCGACGGCGCCAAGGCCTACATCCTGGCTCCGGCCGGTCTGATCGTGGGAGCGACCGTCGAGTCGGGCCCGAGCGCCGACATCAAGCCCGGTAATGCCTTGCCGATCGCCAACATCCCCACCGGCACGATGCTCCACAACGTCGAGCTGAAGCCGGGCAGGGGCGGCCAGATCGCTCGCAGCGCCGGCGCGAGCGTCCAGCTCGTCGCCAAGGACGATCCCTATGGCGTGCTACGTCTCCCCTCGGGTGAGATGCGCCGCGTACCGCTCACCTGCCGGGCCACGATCGGCCAGGTTGGCAACGTCGACCACTCGAACATCTCCGGTGGCAAGGCAGGACGCAGCCGCTGGCGTGGAAAGCGCCCCACTGTGCGCGGATCGGCCATGAACCCGGTTGATCATCCGCACGGCGGCGGCGAGGGCAAATCGAAGGGTGGGCGCCATCCGGTGACGCCGTGGGGCGTGCCCACGCTCGGTAAGCGCACTCGCCACAAGCACAAAGAATCGAACAAGTTGATCGTCCGTCCGCGCAGGCGCGGCAAGGAAAGAAGCCGCTAGTCCACCGGGCGTGCGTACCGTCGAGACCGAGACAGAGAGGGATTCAACGCGTGAGTAGATCGTCGAAAAAAGGGCCGTTCGTGGAGGAGCGCCTGCTGGCGCGGGTCAAGAGCATGAACGACTCCGGCAGCAAGCAGGTCATCAAGACCTGGTCGCGTACCTCGACCATCTTCCCCGAGATGGTTGGGCACACGATCGCCGTTTACGACGGGCGCAAGCACGTACCGGTGTTCATCGACGAGGCCATGGTCGGGCACAAGCTGGGCGAGTTCGCCGTCACCCGCACCTTCCGCGGCCACGCGGGCGACCGGCAGGCGAAGATCAAGAGGCACTGAGACAAGCGAGATGGCAGAGACGCAGACACAAGCAATCCCCGAAGTGAGAGCTCAAGCGAAGTGGGTTCACTGCTCGGCGCGCAAGGCGCGGCTCGTGCTCGACGCGATCCGCGGCCGAAGCGTGCCCGAGGCGCGCACCGTCCTCGCCTTTTCCACTCGCGACGTCGCGCGCGACATCGACAAGGTGCTGCGCTCGGCTGTCGCCAACGCCGAGGCCAACCACGGCTTCTTCGGCGACGACATGATCATCTCGGCCTGTTACGCGGACGAGGGCCCGGTCCTCAAGCGCTGGAAGCCGCGCGCTCGTGGTCGCGCCGATCGTTTCATCAAGGGAACCTGTCACATCACGATCAGGTTGGCATCGCTAACGCCGCCGCGCGAGATCGCCAAGCCGGCGAAGCCGGCGGCGGGCGCGGACGAGGCGGGCAAGGCGCCCGAGCCGGTTGCGACGGAAACGTCTACGAAGACCGAGGCAGCCGCGACCGAGGCGAAGCCTAAGGCGCCGAGGAAGGCAGCCGCCAAACCGCGCGCCAAGAAAACCGGCAAGGGCGAGGCCGCGTCCTCGGACAAGCCGAAAGCGGCGACCAAGCGCAAGCCCGCGAGCAAGAAGGCAGAGGAGTAGGGATGGGTCAGAAGGTTCACCCGGGCGGTTTACGCGTCGGCGTCATCCAGAACTGGAAGTCGAACTGGTTCGCCGGTCCGAAGGAGTTCTCGAGCTGGTTGATCGAGGACGTGCAGATCCGTGATCACATCTACGGCAAGCTCGCGCACGCCGGACTCTCGGACATCCTCATCCGCAAGGACAAGCAGCGCGTGACTGTGGATATCTACACGGCGCGTCCGGGCATCGTGATCGGCAAATCGGGCGTCGAGGTAGACGCTCTGCGCCGCGAGCTGCACGCGATCACGCGCAAGAACGTTCACATCAACATCAACGAGATCAAGCGCCCCGAGCTCGATGCGAAGCTGGTCGCCCAGTCGGTCGCAGAGCAGCTCCAGAACCGGGTTAGCTTCCGCCGCGCTATGAAGCGCGCGCTGGCCTCGGCGATTCGCTCGGGGGCGCAGGGCATCAAGATCGCCTGCTCAGGAAGGCTCGGTGGCACCGAGATGAGCCGGTCGGAGGGTTACTCCGAGGGGCGCGTGCCGCTGCACACGATCCGCGCGGACATCGACTACGGCTTCACCGAGGCTCGCACGACTTTCGGTCGCATCGGCGTCAAGGTTTGGATCAACAAGGGCGAGATCATGCCCGAAGGCTACGAGGGCCTTCAGGGCGGTCGCGAGTCGCGCTTGGGTGAGCAGGATCAGGCTCGACGTCGGGGCTCCGGTGGCGGCGAGGGGCTCGCGGGCGGCCGCGACGGTGGTCGCGGGCGTGGTGTCGATCGAGAAGGGCTCGGACCAGTGCGCCAGCGCCGTCGCTCTGGCTCGCGCGGGCAGGGACGCCCGGGTAGGCCGCGCCCCGATGCTTCGGTCAAGCCGGCCGAGACGGCGCCACAGGCGTCGGCTGCCGTCGAAGAGCCGGTCGCTTCGACCGAGAAGCGGGAGGTCGTCACCGCCAAACCCGAACCCAAGGCGGAGAAGCCGAAGGTCTCCACCGAGAAGACGAAGGCAACGGCGGCCAAGGCCAAGCCTGCCGGCGAGAAGGTAAAACCGGCTGCGAAGAAATCGGAACCGGCGGCCGAGGAGACGAAGGCAACGACGGCCAGGGCGAAGCCTGCCACCGAAAAGGCAAAACCGGCCGCGAAGAAGTCGGGGCACGCCGAGGAGACGAAGACAGCGGCCGCCAAGGCCAAGCCGGCGGCCGAGGAGAAGAAGGCGACCGCCGCCAAGGCCAAGCCTGCCTCCGAAAAGGCAAAACCGGCCGCGAAGAAGGCTCCCGCAAAAAGCAAGGCAAAGGCCTCCGAGGCCGGGGCAACGAGCAAGCCGGCCGCAAAGCGTGCGCCGCGCAAGAAGCCCGAGACCGAGACCAAGGCTGAGAAATAGTGCTACTTCCGCGTAAAACCAAATATCGCAAGATGCACCGAGGCCGGCGGCGTGGCTACTCCAAGGGCCAGACGACCGTGCAGTTCGGTGATTACGGGCTCAAGGCGCTCAATGCTGGCTGGATCACAAACCGGCAGATCGAGGCAGCTCGTATCGCCATGACGCGTAAGATCAAGCGCGGCGGCAAGGTCTGGATCAACGTCTTCCCCGACAAGACCTACACCAAGAAGCCGGCCGAGACGCGCATGGGCAAGGGCAAGGGGTCGCCCGAAGGATGGGTCGCCGTGATCAAGCCCGGGCGCGTCATGTTCGAGCTGTCCGGGGTCGCGGAGCCACTTGCGAAAGAGGCGCTGCGGCTGGCAGGTCAGAAGCTTGCCGTCAAGACGAAGATCGTCGCGCGGGAGAGTGGTCCATATGAAAGCTAAGGAGATACGCGAGTTGAGCGATGAGGAGTTGGAGCGGAAGTTGACCGACACGCGTCAGGAGCTCTTCAACCTTCGTTTCCAGTCTGTGACGGGCGCGCTGGAGAACCCGGCGCGGATAACGCTCGTGAAGCGTGATATCGCGCGCATCATCACGGTTCGCGCTGAGCGCCAGGCGGCGCCGGAGAGGCAATAAGTTGATGGCAGAGAACAAGGAAAACTCGAGCGAAGACAAGGTCGAGATCGAGGCTCCGGCCGAGGCGGCCGATACGGCCGCCGAGGTGAACGAGCAGGCCGCCGAGGCCGCGCCCGAGGGCGCGCCCGAGCCGGAGGCTGCATCCGGGCAGCCCGAGAGCGACGCCGCGCCCGAAGAGCCCGAGGCTGCATCCGGGCAGCCCGAGAGCGACGCCGCGCCCGAAGAGCCGGAGGCCGAAGCGACGCCCGAGGTCGAAGCAGCGCCCGAACCGGCGGAGGCCGA
>CAZWTK010000028.1:0-19122 GCA_964636655.1 uncultured Gaiellales bacterium | reverse complement strand
GAACCGGCGGAGGCCGAGGCTGCGCCGGACGCGCCAGAAGCCGAGGCCGCCCCCGCACCGGAGGCTGCACCCCAACAGCCGGCCAAGCGAACGCGTCCTCGCCGGCATATACCTCGCAGCGAGCGCCGCAAGCGCCCGACGAAGGTGCGAGCCGCGAAGCCCGCGAAGAAGGGCGCTCGCAAGCCTCTCGTCCGCCTACCCAAGCCGGAAGCAGAGCGAGGAAGCCGCCAGGAGCGCCGTGGCGTGGTCGTCTCCTCGGCGATGGACAAGACCATCGTCGTCAAGGTCGACACGATCAAGGCGCACACCAAGTACCGCAAGGTGGTGCGCCGCTCGAAGAAGTATCACGCCCACGACGAAGAGAACGCAGCCAAGGTCGGCGACGTCGTTCGCATCGTCGAGACTCGCCCTCTTTCGGCCACCAAGTCCTGGCGCGTCGTGGAGATCGTGGAGGTTGCCAAGTGAGGACGGGGGCGACCAGATGATTCAGCAGGAGTCGCGACTTCGCGTGGCCGACAACACCGGCGCGCGCGAGATTCTCTGCATTCGCGTCATGGGCGGCTCACACCGTCGCTATGCCCGCGTGGGCGACATCATCGTCGCCACGGTCAAGTCGGCGACGCCGCAGGGCCAGATCAAGAAGGGCGAAGTCGTAAGGGCCGTGATAGTGCGCACCAAGAAGGCCTACGCCCGCGAGGACGGCACCCAGATCGCCTTCGACGAGAACGCGGCCGTGATCATCGACAACCAGCGCAATCCGCGCGGAACGCGCATCTTCGGCCCGGTTGCCCGCGAGCTGCGCGAGAGGAACTTCATGAAGATCGTCTCCCTGGCACCAGAGGTGTTGTGATGGCCGTCAAGCTGAAAATCAAGAAGGGCGATCTGGTCGAGATCTTGAGCGGCAAGGACAAGGGCAAGCAGGGCCGCGTCATCGAAGCACGCCCGCGCGAGCGCCGTGTCATCGTCGAGAACCTGAACCAGATCAAGCGCCACACGCGACCGCGTGCGATGAAGAACGCCAGCCGCATGGGCAGCCCGCAAGTCGTGCCCGGCGGGATCATCGAGAAGCCGGCTCCGATCGACGCCTCGAACGTGATGATCGTCTGTCCCGTCTGCAACAAGACGACGCGGGTCGGTGTGAAGGTCGTAGAACGCCACGGCGAGACGCACAAGGTACGCGTCTGCCGCCATCCGGAATGCGGTCAGGAGATCGACAAGTGAGCCCGAAAAAGACCGCCGCTGCTACTACCGTCGTGCCTCGGCTCAAGGAGCGCTACGAGAGAGAGCTTCGTCCGCGGCTCAAGGAAGAGCTGGGTCTGAGCTCGATCATGCAGGTGCCCAGGCTGGCGAAGATCACGCTCAACATGGGTGTCGGCGAAGCCAAGACCGATCTCAAGGTGCTCGACGCGGCGATGGAAGAGCTGACGATCATCGCCGGGCAGCGCCCGCAGATGCGGCGCGCGCGCAAATCCATCGCGGCCTTCAAGCTGCGCGAAGGCATGCCCGTCGGCGCCAGAGTGACCCTGCGAGGAGCACGCATGTACGAGTTCCTCGACCGGCTCGTCTCGGTGGCGCTGCCGCGTATTCGCGACTTTCGCGGGCTCGATCCGGGCTCGTTCGACGGGCGCGGCAACTACTCGCTCGGCGTCCGCGAACAGATCATCTTCCCCGAGATCAACTACGACGACGTCGTCCAGATCCGGGGGCTCGACGTCACGATCACTACCACGGCCGAAAGCGACGAGGCGTCGCTGGCGCTCCTGCGTGGGCTCGGCCTGCCATTCGCCACAGAAAGAAGGGAACGTGGCTAAGAAGTCACTAGTAGTCAAGCAATCGAGGTCGCATCGCTTCAGCACGCGTCGGTATTCGCGCTGCCAGCGCTGTGGCCGCCCGCGCGCGGTTTTCCGCAAGTTCAAGCTCTGCCGCATCTGCCTGCGCGAGCTTGCTCACGAGGGCGTCATTCCTGGGATGACCAAGAGTTCCTGGTAGGAGGGTGCGACCGTGCAGACCGATCCAATAGCCGACATGCTGACCCGGATCCGCAACGCCAACAAGGCGCTGCAGGAAGAGGTGCGCATGCCGACCTCGCGCATAAAGGAGTCGATTGCGCGCATCCTCGTCGAGGAGGGCTACGTTCGCGATCTCCGCATCGAGAAGGGCGAGAGCTTCGACTCGCTGGTCATCCAGCTCAAGTTCGGGCGCAACCGCGAGCGGGTCATCAGTGGCCTGCGCCGTGTGTCGCGTCCTGGCCGCCGTGTGTACGCGAAGGGCGATCGCCTACCGCGTGTGCTCGGTGGCATGGGCACAGCTATTCTTTCCACCTCCAAGGGCCTCATCACGAGCCGCCACGCCGAGGAGGAAGGCATCGGGGGCGAGGTCATCTGCTTTGTTTGGTGAGTACCGACGAGAGCCCGGCACTGTTTGCCGGCGAGTGAAGGACGTTTACTGACGTGAGTCGTATTGGGAAAAAACCGATCGAGGTACCGAGCGGAGTCAGCGTGACCATCGCGCCTGGGCACGTTGAGGTGAGCGGACCGCTGGGCACCCTTTCGCAGGTCGTTCCGCAACGGATGAAGATCGAGCAGGAGGAAGGCCAGGTCGTGGTGACCAGGCCGACCGATCGCGGCGACGATCGAGCCCTGCACGGTCTCACGCGTACGCTCGTCGCGAACATGGTGGAGGGAGTCGCCAAGGGCTTCTCCAAGCAGCTCGAGATTCAGGGAGTCGGCTACCGAGCGGCGCTCAAGGGGAAAGACCTCGAGCTTCTGGTCGGCTTCTCGCACTCGGTTGTCGTCAAGCCGCGCGACGGAATCGACTTCGAAGTCCCTACCCCGACCCAGGTCATCGTCAAGGGCACCGACAAGCAGATGGTCGGGCAGACCGCCGCCGAGATTCGCGCCGTACGCCCGCCCGAGCCCTACAAGGGCAAGGGCATCCGCTACGTCGGCGAGCACGTACGCCGGAAGGTTGGCAAGCGGGCATGAGCACGCTCACTACGCGCGAGGCCCGCATTCGTCGCCATCGGCGCGTGCGCAACAAAGTCGCCGGCACGGTCGAGCGGCCGCGCCTGGCCGTCTTCCGCTCCAATCGGGGCATCTCAGCCCAGCTCGTGGACGACGAGCGCGGACGCACGCTCGCCTCGGCGACCTGGACGAGCCTGCCCAAGAGCTTCAAAGGCAACAAGACCGCCCAGGCAGCAGAGGTTGGCAAGCGCCTGGCGATGAGCGCGAGCAAGGCCGGAGTCGAGACCTGCGTTTTCGATCGCGCCGGTTACCTCTACCACGGTCGTGTCAAGGCGCTCGCGGAAGCGGCGCGCGAAGGAGGACTCAAGTTTTGAGAAACGCAGAATCATCCGAGCCGCGTGAGCTGAAAGAGCGCGTGATCGAGATCAACCGCGTCGCCAAGGTCGTAAAGGGCGGGCGGCGGTTCTCCTTCACCGCGCTGGTAGCGATCGGCGACGAGATCGACCGAGTCGGGGTCGGCTACGGGAAGGCACGCGAGGTTCCGTTGGCGATCACCAAGGCGGTCGAGGACGCCAAGAAGAACATCTTCACCGTGCCCAAGCACCACACCACGATCACGCACGGGACGATTGGGAAGTTCGACGCAGCGCGCGTGATGCTCAGGCCCGCCAGCGAAGGTACCGGCGTCATCGCCGGCGGCGGCGTGCGGGCGGTGCTCGAGCTGGCCGGCATTCACGACATTCTCGCCAAGAGCCTCGGCACGACCAATCCGATCAACATGGCCAAGGCGACGGTGAACGCTCTCAAGAGCCTGCGTCGGCCTGAAGACGTGGCGCGCATCCGCGGCAAGTCGATTGCCGACGTGCTGCCGCCGCGATCGCCCGCCAAGACGACGGAGGAGCCCGCCTGATGGCTCGTCTGCGCATCACTCAGACCAGAAGCGTCATCACCCAGAGCCCTCGGCATAGGGGAACGCTGCGCGCGCTCGGGCTGGGACGCATCGGCCGCTCGATCGAGCGCGAGGAGAGCCCGGAACTGGCCGGCATGCTCCAGAAGGTCAGCCATCTCGTCAAGATCGAGGAAGCACGATGAAAGACAAGCTCAACCTCTCGAATCTCTCTCCGGCTCAACCACGCAAGTCGCGCAAGCGCGTCGGTCGCGGCCAGGGCTCCGGCAAGGGGCGCTATTCGGGCCGAGGGCTCAAGGGTCAGAAGTCGCGCGCCGGCTCACACAAGATGCGCGCGGGCTTCGAGGGCGGGCAGATGCCTCTGGCCATGCGCCTGCCCAAGCTGCGCGGCTCGACATCGAAGGACGCCATGCCCGTCGGGCCCTTCCGCACCGAGACTCAGCCGGTCAACGTCCGCGATCTCGAGCGCTTCGACGCGGGGACAGAGGTGACGCCCGAGCTGCTGCTCGCGGAAGGCCTCGTCTCGAACACCGGCGTCGACATCAAGGTGCTGGGCGACGGCGAGCTGAGCAAGAGCTTGACCGTCACGGCGCACCGCTTTTCGGCCGGCGCCAGGGAGAAGATCGAGCAGGCGGGCGGCAAGGTCGTGTGCCTGCGCGAGACGGTTGTCAAGGCGCCTAAGAAACGTGCCAAGGCGAAGCCCGCGCCGAGCGAAGAGGAAGCTCCGGCCGAAACGTCGGCCGCCGAGCCCGAGGAGTAGCGAGGACGCATGCTCTCCTGGCTCGCCAATGCCTGGAAGGTCCGTGAGCTTCGCAAGCGCGTCCTCTTTACCGCGGTCATCCTTGCGCTCTACCGGCTCGGCTGCTGGATGCCGGCTCCCGGTGTCGACTCCAACAAGATCAAGGACGCCTTCCAGAACCAGGGTGGCACGGTAATCAACCTGCTCAACCTGTTCTCGGGCGGCGCGCTCTCCAAGTTCTCGCTCTTCGCGCTCGGGATCATGCCCTACATCACGGCCTCGATCATCATGCAGCTCATGACCGCGGCCGTGCCCCAGCTCGAGCGGATCCAGAAAGAGGGCGAGTCCGGGCAGGCGAAGATCACCCAGTACACGCGCTATTTCACCGTTGTGCTGTCTGCGATCCAGGCGGTGGGCTGGACGTTCCTCTTCCATCGCCAGGGTTACCTGCCCGGGAACGCAGGCCGCTTCATGCTGATCATCCTCACGCTCACGGCCGGCTCGGTGCTGCTGATGTGGATGGGCGAGCTGATCACCAAGCGGGGCGTGGGCAACGGCATCTCGCTACTCGTGTTCGCGTCGATCATCGCCGGCCTTTACGGCGGCCTTAACGTCTGGATCAACGGCAACTCCACCGAACGCCTCTTCTTCCCGATTCTGGTGATCATCGTCATCGTGGCCGTCGTCTTCGTTCAGGAGGGGCAACGCAAGATCCCGATCCAGTACGCCAAGCGTGTGGTTGGTCGACGCATGACGACCGGCGGCTCGACTTATATGCCGCTACGCGTGATCATGGCCGGCGTCATCCCGGTCATCTTCGCGGCGGCGATCATGTCGTTCCCGCCCACGATTGCGCTCTTCTTCCCAAACACACAGCACTTCATCAACACGCACTTCCAGGCTACGGGCAACCTCTATATCTCGCTCGAGGCATTGCTGATCATCGGCTTCACGTTCTTCTACACGGCCGTGCAGTTCAACCCGCTCGACCAGGCCGACAACCTGCGCAAGAACGGCGGATACGTCCCCGGCATCCGGCCCGGGCCGCCGACCGCGCAGTACTTCGACCGTGTGCTGACGCGGCTGACGCTTCCCGGCTCGCTGTTTCTGGCGCTCATTGCGATCTTCCCGGTGTTCGTGATCAAATACGCGGGCTTTGCGCAAGCGAGCAGTCGAGCTCTCGGCGGAACCTCGATCCTGATCGTCGTTGGCGTCGCCCTGGACACCATGCGTCAGATGGAGTCGCAGATGATGGCGCGCTCCTACGAAGGGTTCTTGAAATGAGTGAGCTGAGCATCGTGATGCTGGGCGCTCCGGGCGCCGGCAAGGGTACGCAGGCGGTACGCATCGCCGAGACGCACGGGATCCCGCACATCTCGACCGGCGAGATGCTTCGCGCGGCGATTGCGGCCGGCTCGGAGCTGGGCCAGAAGGTGAAGGAGATCGTCGAGAGCGGAGCGCTCGTCCCCGACGAGCTCGTCGTGGAGGTCATCCGTGAGCGGCTATCTCAGCCCGACGCCCAAGGCGGTTTCGTCCTCGACGGATTTCCCCGCACGATCGGTCAGGCCGAGGCGCTCGACGCGCTCTTGGCCGAGCTGGGTCGCCCGCTCGAGACCGTGCTCGAGCTCGAGCTCGCGGAGGATACCGCTGTGGAGCGCATGCTCGGGCGTGCGGCCGAGCAGGGCCGAGCCGACGACACCCCCGAGGTGATCAAGAACCGGTTCGAGGTCTATCGCCGTCAAACCGAGCCGCTCTCCAACTACTACCGCAGCACGGGGATTCTCGTCGCCATCGATTCCTCGCCGGGTATGGATGAGGTGTTTGCCGAGATCGAGCGCGTGCTCGCCGGTACCTAAACTCGTTTCGGAATGACGACCCGGCGACTGGGTGCGATCGGTGGATGCGATGCTAGGACGGAACGCCTCGTTCGTCGCCGGATGCCAAAGCTGATAGCGAGGACGACGCGGCGCAGCGGCGAACACAGCCGGGCGGTGGAGTGCTTCGTTTCGAAAGGAGTTCTTCGATGATCATTCGCAAGTCGCCGTCCGAGATCGAGCGGATGGCGAAGTCAGGCGAGCTCGTCGCCCGGACGCTGGCCGTTGTCGGGGCCGCGATTGCGCCGGGCGTCACCACCGCCGAACTCGACGCTCTGGCCGAGGAGTTCATTCGCTCACACGGTGCCGAGCCTACGTTCAAGGGCTATCGCGGCTATCCGGCCTCGATTTGCGCCTCGCCGAACTCCATGGTCGTACACGGCATTCCCGGTCGTTACACACTTGCGGAAGGGGACATTCTCTCGGTCGACGTGGGCGTAACGCTGAACGGTTTCGTCGGCGACGGCGCCTTCACGTTCCCGGTTGGAGAGATCGATCCGGCGGCAGTCGAGCTTCTCGAGACGTGCCGAGCAGCGCTCGCCGCGGGGGTCGAGCGGGCTCGGGTCGGAAACAGGCTCAGCGACATCTCGCACGCGGTGCAGCAGACGACAGAGAGCGCGGGTTTCTCGGTCATACGCACGCTCGTCGGTCACGGGGTCGGCCGGGCCATGCACGAAGACCCGCAAATCCCCAACTACGGGGAGCCCGGGCGCGGCCCGGAGCTGAGAGCGGGCATGACGCTGGCGATCGAGCCGATGATCACGGCCGGCTCGCCGGATGTTTTCGTGCACAAGGACGAATGGTCGATCTCGAGCGCCGACGACTCTCTGGCGGCTCATTTCGAGCACTCGATCGCGATCACCCAAAGCGGGCCGCGCGTCCTCACCGTGGCGCAGGGGGTCGATCTAGCCGCAGTGGCTGGGCTTTCGGCGAGTTGACGACGGTCGAAGAATGCGACGAAGCGGCCGCAGCTGCTACGATTGCCTGCCGCGGCGCAGCGCGTCTGAGTGCGCGCGCGTACCGCAGGTATCACCGCGCTCAGCTGAGCGCGGTTTCCGTGAGAAGGATGGCGAAGAGCGAAGAGAAAATCGAGGTCGAAGGCGAGGTCGTCGAAGCGCTCCCGAGCACGATGTTTCGGGTGCAAATAGATGGCGGACACAGCGTGCTTGCGACCATCTCAGGAAAGATGCGCAAGCATTACATACGAATCCTCCCCGGCGACAAGGTAAAGGTCGAGCTCTCGCCCTACGACCTGACGCGCGGCCGGATCACCTATAGGCACAGGTAAAGGAAAATGAAAGTTCGTCCCTCCGTAAAACCGATCTGCGAGCGTTGCCGCGTCATCAAGCGTCACGGTGTCGTGATGGTGATCTGCTCCAATCCGCGCCACAAGCAGCGGCAAGGGTAAGGGGATAAGTCGATGGCACGTATCGCCGGCGTCAACCTGCCGAATCAGAAACGACTCGAAGTCGGGCTGACCTACATCTACGGTGTCGGGCGCTCGACCTCGCTAAAGATCTGCACCGAGCTCGGCCTTTCGCCCGACACCAAGGTGCGAGATCTCACCGACGAGGAAGTGACCAAGCTTCGTAACTACATCGACCAGAACCTCGAGGTCGAGGGCGATCTGCGCCGCGAGCGTCAGCAGTCGATCAAGCGCCTGATCGAGATCGCCTGCTATCGCGGTATCCGCCACCGCCGCGGCCTACCGGTGAACGGCCAGAGGACGAAAACGAACGCACGCACTCGCAAGGGCCCGAAGAAGCTGATCGGCAAGGGCAAGAAGGGGAAATAGTTGGCACCTCCGAGAAAACCGACGCGCGGTCGTACTCGCCGCCGCGTCAAGAAGAACATCGCCATCGGTCAGGCGCACATCAAGACGTCGTTCAACAACACCATTGTGGCGCTGACCGACCGCGAGGGCGCGGTGATCGTGTGGGAATCGGCCGGCTCGGCGGGCTTCAAGGGTTCGCGCAAGTCGACGCCGTTCGCGGCGCAGGTTACGGCCGACTCTGCGGCGCGCAAGGGCATGGAGCACGGTTTGCAGAAGGTGGAGGTCTTCGTCAAGGGCCCCGGATCGGGTCGCGAGACGGCCATTCGCTCGCTTCAAGCCGCCGGGCTGGAGATCCTCTCGGTAAAAGACGTGACGCCACAGGCCCACAATGGCGTCAGGCAGAAGAAACGGCGCAGGGTGTAAGCGGCGATGGCACGGAATCTGGGACCGAAATGCAAGCAGTGCCGTCGTGAGGGCGTCAAGCTCTTCCTCAAGGGCGAGCGCTGCCTGACCGAGAAGTGCGCCGTCGAGCGGCGCAGCTATCCGCCGGGCGAGCACGGCCGCGGTCGCATCAAGCAGAGCGAGTATCTACTGCAGCTGCGCGAAAAGCAGAAGGCACGCCGCTACTACGGCCTGCTGGAGAAGCAGTTCCGAGGCTATTACCAGAAGGCGGCGCGCGGTTCGGGCATCACTGGCGAGACCCTGTTGCGTCTGCTCGAGATCAGGCTCGATAACGTGGTTACACGCCTCGGTTTCGCCTCCTCGCGCTCGCAGGCCCGCCAGCTCGTTCGCCACGGGCACTTCCAGGTGAACGGACGTCGCGTCAACATTCCCAGCTACCAGCTCAAGCCCGAGGACGTGATCATGGTGAAACCGGGCTCCGACGCGGAGCCGCTGATCCGGGATGCCACCGATCTCACCGCCTCGGTGCCGGGCTGGATGCAGGCCGATCACGAAGGACTGACGGGAACGATTTTGCGCTTGCCTGAGCGCGAGGAGATCGACACACAGGTGCAGGAATCATTAATCGTCGAGCTCTATTCGAAGTAACCGACCGGGACACGTTTTAGGGAGAGGGAAAGGAACGGCAACTTGGCTACTCGCACGAGCCTCATGGAATTCCAGGTTCCCAAGATCGTCCACGAGGAAGTGGACGAGCGCCGCGGCATCTTCGTGATCGAGCCACTCGATCGCGGCTTCGGCTACACCTTCGGGAACTCACTTCGGCGCGTGCTGCTCTCCTCGCTAGAGGGCGCCGCCGTCACCTCGGTGAAGATCGAGGGAGTCGCACACGAGTTCACCACCATCCCGGGGGTACGCGAGGACGTGACCGACATCGTCCTCAACCTGAAGAACCTGATCTGTCGCCTCTACGGCGAATCGCCCGAGATCGAAGTACGGCTCTCGAAGAAGGGGCCCGGCCCGGTGTCGGCGGGAGATCTCGAGGCGCCCGCCGATCTCGAGCTGCTGAACCCCGAGCTGGAGATTGCCCATCTGTCTGATCGCGGCAAGCTCGAGCTGACCCTGACGATCGGGCGTGGTCGCGGATACGTTCCGGCCGAGCTCAATCGCGGACCCGAGCACACGATCGGAGTCATTCCGGTCGACTCGATCTTCTCGCCGGTTCGTCGTGTCTCCTACGACGTCGAAGCCGCACGCGTCGGTCAGCGCACCGACTACGACAAGCTGCGCCTCGACATCACCACCGACGGATCGATGGATCCGCGCGAGTCGGTAGCGCAGGCAGCCGAGATCCTCATCCGCCAGCTCGCCATCTTCACCGACGTGGAGAAGATCGAAGGGCTGACGCAGGTCACCGCCGCCGAGGCTGCGCCCGAGGCGACGGTTGCGCATGGCATGGAGAACTTCCCGATCGAGGAGCTGGAGCTGGGCGTTCGTTCCTACAACTGCCTCAAGCGCGTCGGCATCGAGACGATCGGCGATCTCGTCTCCAAGACCGAGGTCGAGCTGGGCGCGATCCCGAACTTCGGCAAGAAGTCGATCGAAGAGGTCAAGGAGACGCTCGCCGCTCACGGCCTGAACCTGCGCGGCGAGGAATAGTCGAGACCGATGCGCCATCAGCACAAAGGCAAGAAGCTTGGACGCGACCCCGCGCATAGGCGCGCGATGTACGCGAATCTGGTCTGCTCGCTGATCGAGCACGGGCGCATCAAGACAACCGAAGCGAAGGCCAAGGCTGTCAAGCCGTTCGCCGAGCAGATGATCACGCTTGGCCGGCGCGGCGACCTGGCCGCTCGCAGGCTGGCCATCTCCAAGCTACGCTCGGTCGACGCGGTGCACATACTCTTCAGCGAGGTCGCACCGCGCTTCGTCGACCGTCCGGGCGGCTACTCCCGCATCGTCAAAATCGGGCCCCGCTCGGGCGACGCGGCCGACATGGTCTATCTCGAGCTGGTCGACTACGTGCCCGGCGCTATCGACTGAACTTCGCGTCGCTGACTTATCGCCGGAATCGAGACGCTGGTCGCGTTGGAACCGGTGCGTACTAGGCTGTTCGCGTGCTGCTACTGAGTGCGATCGTGCTTGCGGTTTTCGTTCTGCCGGCGCCCTGGAACGGGCTCGTGCTGGTTGCCGGCGTTCTTGGAGAGACGGGCGAAGTGGTGTTCGGAATCTGGTATTCGCGCCGGCGCGGCTCCACCACCGGCGCCGAGCAGATGATCGGCCGCACCGTCAGAGTGGTCGAACCCTGCCGTCCGCGCGGTCTCGTCAGCTATAAGGGCGAGCGCCGGGATGCAGTCTGCGCGGACGGCGCGGATATCGGCGAGCGTGTGCGGATCGCGGAGATCGACGGGTTGGTGCTTGTGGTCGAGCGAGTCGCGGTTTCGTGAGCGAACGGGCCGAGAGACTGGCGCTTAGGCGCTTTTGTGAGCGCGACCTCGCCAAGGTTTGCGAGCTGGTGAGCGAGACGATCGACACGAGCTACGCCGCCGTCTACCCGGCGCGCGTGGTCGAGTTTTTCCACCAGTACCACGAGCGCTCGGTTGTGATCTCCGACGCGTCCTCCGGGCACACGATCGTCGTGCAATCGGGCGGGAAGCTGGTCGCGACCGGGACTCGCGTCGACACGACGATCAGGCGAGTATTCGTTCGCGCCGCCTGGCAACGCCACGGGATCGGGAAGATGATGATGGCCGAGCTCGAAGCCGCCGCGCTCGAGGCAAATATCGAGCGTCTCGACCTGAGCGCCTCGCTGCCGGCGAAGGAGTTCTACCTGCGCCTCGGCTACGAGATCGTCTCCGAGGAGGACTACGAGGTCGCTCCCGGCCAGCATCTCGAGTATTACGAGATGGCCAAGGACATGAAGCACTAAAGAAAAGGACTGCCCTTGTCCTCTCTCAGGCGGATGGACAGGCAGACGCGGGCAATCGAGGGCGTCTGCAGTCGTCGCTATCAGGGCTTCCGAAATCGTGTGTAACCGCCGTCGCAGGCGGGCAGAAGAGAGCCGTGTTCGATTACCTGATCGTCGGCGCCGGGAACGCGGGCGTCTCTGCGCTGGACGGGATCCGCGAGCTCGATCGGTCGGGCTCGATCCTCGTCGTAGGCGCCGAGGCCCACCTCCCCTATGACCGTCCGCCGCTGACCAAACAGCTCTGGTTTGGCAAGAAGACGGTTGACGAGATCTTCCTTCACGAGCGCGAGTACTTCGAACGCGAGCACGTCGAGCTGGCGAGCGGCGAGCGGGTCACAGAGATTCATCCCGGTGAGAAGACGATCCTCACCGACCAGGGCCGAAGCGAGCGTTACGGAAAGCTGCTGCTCGCCACCGGCGGAACGCCGCGACGCCTGAAGATTCCGGGCGCCGAACTCGAAAACGTCTTTTACTATCGCACGCTGGACGACTACGTCGAGCTGAGCCGTGCTCCGCAAGGTATGTCGATCCTCGTCGTCGGGGGAGGCTTTATTGGGGCGGAGATCGCGGCGGCGCTCAGTATGCACGACGCGCGGGTGACGATGATATTCCCGGGCCGGCTGATGCTCGAGCGGATCTTTCCGGAGGCGCTCGCCCGCTCGATTCACGAGCAGTACGAGCGGCGTGGGGTTCGCATCCTGAGTGAGGACGCCCCGATCTCCTTCGCACGCAGGGGCGACCGACTGGCCGTTGACACGCGCGAGGGCAAGCATCTGGCCTGTGATTCGATCGTGGTCGGGGCGGGCATCGCTCCGGAGGTCGCACTCGCTTCGGCGACCGGGTTGGTCGTAGAGAACGGCATCGAGGTGAGCGAGTCTCTGGAGAGCTCTGTCCCGGACATCTACGCGGCCGGCGACAACGCCAACTTCCCCTACGCGGCACTGGGCAAGAGGATGCGCATCGAGCATTGGGACAACGCCGTTGCACAGGGTAAGGCGGCCGGGCGCAACATGGCCGGGGCCGGTAAGCCGTTCGACTATATGCCCTACTTCTACTCCGATCTGTTCGATTTCGGCTACGAGGCCGTCGGAGACGTCTCCTCGGCGCTCGAGACCTACGCCGACTGGGAGAGCGAGAACGAGACCGGCGTTGTCTACTACCTGGAAGACGGGCGCGTACGAGGCGTGATGCTCTGCAACGTCTGGGGGAAGCTGGACGAGGCGCGGGCGCTGATCCAGGCGGGCGCGCAGGTGAGCGCACGCGACCTGCACGGCGCCGTTCACGCCTAGATAAAGAAAACGGAGGGGGGAGATGACCGATCAGGCACAGGTAGAGCTGCTTCCGGATCTGAAGGTGGCCGAGCTGACCGCTTCGGTGCCCGAATGGATCCTGGGCGAGGGTGTGCTCTCGCGCGAGTTCGAGTTCGCGGATTTCACGCAATCGATGGCGTTCGTGAACCGAGTCGCCGCGCTGGCCGAGGAGCACTATCACCATCCCGACATCCGCATCTCGTACAACCACGTTCGCCTCGATCTCTCCACGCACAAGGTCGGTGGACTGACCGAGAAGGACTTTGCCCTTGCAGAAGCAGTGGATGGTCTGATCTGATCTCTCCAGCATGGCCGCGGGAGAGAGACGGCTCAGAGGGAAAAACGCGCTTGTCACGGGTGCGGCCAGACGTATTGGCCGGGCGATCTCGCTGGCGTTGGCGCGCGAGGGTGCAAACGCCGCCGTCCACTACTCGAGATCGGAGCCGGAAGCCGTCGAACTGACAGCCGAGATCGAAGCTCTTGGCGTGCGGGCGACTGCGCTCCGCGCCGACCTCTCCGATCCCGAGGAGCTGGCAAGCCTCGTCGAGCGTGCTGCGTCAGCGCTAGGGACGATAGAGATCCTCGTCAACAACGCCTCGATCTTCCCATCCGACACGCTCGATACGGTCGATCTAGCGAGCCTGGAGCGGAATCTCCAGATCAACGCCTGGGCGCCGCTCGTGCTCACGCGCGCGCTCGCCGCCCAGAGCGAGCGCGGCCACGTCGTCAATCTGCTCGACTCGCGCGTGTCGGGCTCTGACCGCACGCACGCCGCCTACATCCTGAGCAAGCACGTACTGAGCGCCATTACTCGGACGGCCGCCATCGAGCTGGCGCCGGGGATCGCGGTCAACGCCGTCGCACCCGGGCTGATCCTGCCGCCGGCCGGGAAAGACGAGGAGTATGTCGATCGCCTGGCGCAGACGATTCCACTCAAGCGCCGCGGTTCTTCCGAGGACATTGCCGCCGCGGTCGTCTTCCTCGTCACCAGCGAGTTCGTCACCGGCGAGACGATCTATGTGGACGGCGGGCGCCATCTCAGGGAGTATTCAGGCGATGGACCGGATAGTCGTTAGCGACCTCGTCTGCCGCTGCGTGATCGGCGTCGAGGAGTGGGAGCGGCGCGAGCCGCAGGACGTGCTCGTCTCGCTTGCCCTGGCGGCCGACTTGACACCGGCCGGTAAGAGCGACCGAATCGAGGACGCCCTCGACTACCGCGCGCTCAAGAAGAGAGTGCTGATCGAAGCCGAGGCTTCGCACTTCCACCTGATCGAGGCGCTGGCCGAGCGCGTGGCAGAGATCTGCCTCGAGGACGAGCGGGTGGAAGAGGTACAGGTGCGAGTCGAAAAGCCGGGCGCGCTCCGCTTCGCGCGCACGGTCGCGGTCGAGATCAGCCGGCGCAAGTGAGCGTGCGCGCCTTCATCGCCGTCGGCTCCAATATCGACGCCGAGCGCAATGTGGCGGCCGCGCTTGAGCTGCTCGGTCGGCGAGTGCGAATCGTCGCCGTCTCTCGCTTCTACCGAACGCCTGCGCTGGGAGCGCCGGGCAGCCCGGATTTTCTGAACGGCGTCGTCGAGATCGAGACCGAACTGACGCCGCGCGAGCTGAAGCGGCTCGTACTAATCGAGGTGGAGAACGAGCTCGGTCGCGAGCGGGCTGCCGACAAGAACGCCCCACGCACGATCGACCTCGACCTCGCCCTCCACGGCGACCTCGTATGCAGCGAGGAGGGGCTCTTGCTACCGGCTCCCGAGATCCTCGAGCGGGCCTTCGTCGTCCTACCCCTACTCGAGCTCGAGCCGGAGCTCGTGCTCCCGGGCACGGGTCGTCCGCTGCGCGAGCTCGCCGCCGGGCTATCGTCCAGCGAGATGGTGCCGGCGGAGTCGTTCAACGCACGCCTGCGCCGGGTAGAGAGCTCGAAGAGGGAGGGCCGATGAACAAGAAGAGAGTGCAAGAGCTGATCCGCGAACTCCTGGTCGAGATCGGCGAAGATCCCGAGCGTGAAGGCCTGCTCAGAACGCCGCTCCGCATCGCGGAGTCGTACGAGTTCCTGACCTCCGGTTACGACGCAGATCCTAAGCTGCTGATCAACGAGGCGGTCTTCGCCCACGAAGCCGACCAGATGATCATCGCTCGAGACATCGGCGTCTTCAGCCTCTGCGAGCACCACATGCTGCCCTTCTTTGGTCGTTGTCATGTCGGCTATATCCCGAGTGGCAAGGTGATCGGCGTCTCCAAGATCGCCCGCCTGGTGGATATGTACTCTCGCCGGCTGCAGATACAAGAGCGCTTGACCGAGCAGGTTGCACACGCCATCGAGGACGCGATCGAGCCCAGGGGTGTGGGCGTCACAATCGAGGCCCGTCACCTCTGCATGACCATGCGCGGCGTCGAGGAGACCAACGCGCTGATGGTCACCTCCTCGGTGCTCGGCTCGTTCCGCTCGTCCGAGGTGACGAGGGCGGAGTTCATGGCGCTGATTCGGCAGTCTCAGTAGCTCGCTGGCGCGACGCGCTTTAGCGCGGTTTCGTCGCGGTCTTGTTCCGCACTCGTGCGCCTTTCCGGAATAGGATCAACACCGGGGAGGGAGGAGTGGCGGCCTCCCAAGCCGGAACGGCGAGCGAAAGGAGACGCCGGAAGATGGACACCCTGGAAGCCATACGCAAGCGGTGCAGCCTCAAGCTGCACCTATCGAAGAAACCGGTCGAGGGCGAGAAGATCGAACTCGTTCTCGAAGCGGCCCTGTTGGCGCCCTCGGCGCGTAACCTCCAGCCCTGGCGCTTCGTAGTCGTCCAAGAAGAGGAGACGATCGAAAAACTGGCGTGCTCGGGTTTCACCGAACCGAACAGGGTCGTTCGTGGAGCGCCGATCATCATCTTCGTCTGTGCACGAGAAGAGGACGACGTGACCCGCGACGGCAAGCCCTACTACCTGTTCGACCTCGGCCTAGCGGTCGAAAACCTGCTGTTGGCGGCTACCGACCTGGGTCTCGTCACCCACCCGATTCTCAGTTTCGATGAGAGCGAGGTCAGAGGGATTCTTGCGATTCCGGACGATTACCGGGTTGTTCTGGCCACGCCGCTTGCGTATCCGGTTGAGTCGAGCTACGAGGAGGCGGCGAAGGAGAGGCTGCGTGATCGCAGTAGAAAGGATCTTGGACAGATCGCCTATCACGGGAAGTGGGACTCGAGAAGGTCGGACTGATATGTCGCCTCGAGTCGAGATGGCGGTGACCGGGTGACGGACGGACGACGCGGCGTCTCGCACGCTAAAGCAGACTCCACGTCTCGCTTGGGCGCCCGCAAAGTCGTATCTGTTTTAGTCAACGGTGTTCTCTCGACGCCGTCGGCCCTGCGATTCGCGCTCTCGATCGGTCTCTTGGCGTTCGTAGCGGCTCTCGACACTATGACCGGGCCCGAGATCAGCTTCTCGGTCTTCTACCTCATCCCTGTGGCGTTTGCCGGGGGATTCGTGTCCTTTCGCGCGGGCTGGGCGGTAGCCGGCGCGAGCGCTGCGGTGTGGGGATACCTCGACGTCACGACCGGACAAAGCTACTTAGCCGCTTGGATACCGTATTGGAACAGTGGGATTCGCCTCGGCTTCTTCCTGATCGTCAACGAGATGATCCACATACTGCGAGGCGCGCACGCGCACCTACGGGAATTGTCCCGGACAGACACGCTCACGGGTCTGGCAAACACGCACGTATTCGAGGAACACGCTGATCGGGTGATCGCCCAGGCACGCCGCGATGGACGTTCGTTCACGATCACCTACGTCGACTTGGACCGGTTCAAGCGGGTAAACGATGAGCTTGGACACGCAGAGGGCGATCGACTTCTCCGAACGGTTGCCGTGTTGATCGGAGACAGTCTGCGCACGACCGACATCGTGGCACGCCTTGGCGGAGACGAGTTCGGGATCCTCATGCCGGATACAGGGGTGGATCAGGCCAAGATGTCACTCGAGCGCATAGCCGCCGCCATCGCCCACGGCGTTGAGGGCCAATGGGAAGTCGGGGCGACCTTCGGCGCCGTGACCTTCAGCACCCCACCGGATAACGTCGACTTCGCGGTGCGTCAGGCGGACGCTTTGATGTATCGGGGGAAGGCCGAGGGGCGCGGACGCATTCTGCAGGCGACATGGACCGAATCCGGGGTGAGTCGTGGCTGAGTCAGCAGAGCCCTTCGGTTTTTCTGACGGTTGCGGCTGCATCCACTGAATCCTGCCGAGGTGACGAAAGCGAAAGCTTCGCCGCGGCGCGTAAGCTCCACAGATTCTCGAAAGGAGTTGACCATCAACACACCAGTTGAAGCCGAGCAGCCGATCCCCACGGCGGAGGCCATGATTGCGGCTGCGCGCGAGATCATGAGCTCGCAAACCTACTGCGCGATCGTCACCGTCGACGAATCCGGGCGGCCGCGGGCGCGGACGATGAACCCCTTCCCGCCCGAGGACGACCTGACCGTGTGGATGGCGACTAACAGCCGCAGCCGCAAGGTGCTGGAGATCCAGGCGAACCCACGGGTTTGCCTCTACTACGCCGATCACAAGGAGGCGACCGGGTCGGTGACGATCGCCGGTCGAGCCGAGCTCGTCGATGAGATGAGCGAGAAGAAAAAACGAGAGCGGCCCTACTGGAAGGACTCGTTCCCCGACTGGAAGTACCTGCTCCTGATCAGGGTCGTTCCCGAGCGGATCGATGTCCTGAACTACGGGCGCGGCCTGACGAACGAGGGCGATACGTGGCAGGCGCCATCCGTCGAGCTGCCGGCCGGCGACCGCTCGGAGTCACGAGATTAGGTGGCACGCTCGAAAGACACCCGAGAGGAGATCGAGGTTCGTCTTGAGCCCTTCGACCTGGTTTCGCACCGAGAACTGCTGCTCGGCTGGCTGCATCAGCCTCACGTAATCAAGTGGTGGGGAGATCCGGTTAAAAACCTGGAAGAGCTCGACCTCCCGAATCGGCCGGCCGACGCACATGCGCTGATCGTCGCCGACGGAGTTGCAGTGGGCTATCTGTGCTGGGAGAAGCCTCCTCGCGACGATCTGAAGACCGCGAGGCTTGCCGACCTTCCGGAAGAGCTGATCGACGTCGATATCTTGATTGGAGACCCTGAATCGATCGGGCGCGGCATCGGGCCCCGAGCGCTGAGCCTGTTACTCGATCGTTTTCGGCGAGATTCCTCGATCTCCCTGGTGGGTCTCGGTCCCTCTGTCTCCAACGCGAGAGCTATACGAGCCTATGAGAAGGCGGGCTTCCACTGTATCCGGGAGTTCGTCGATCCTGACGATGGCCCGTCCCAGTACATGATTCTGAAGATCGGCGATTCGAAAGGAGCCAGCCCGTGATCGACCACACCGGCTTCAACGTCACTAATCTCGCGCTGAGCAGGGAGTTTTACGCAAAAGCGCTCGCACCGCTCGACTACCGCATCTGTTACGAAGCGGATGACTGCGCTGGCTTCGGTGCGCCACAGGAAGGGGGAGACGATCCGGGCGGCGACTTCTGGATTGGCCCCGGCGAGCCGCAAACGCCGCGAATGCACGTGGCCTTTAGAGCGGCGAGCAAGCAACAGGTGCAGGAGTTCTATCGCGCCGCGATCGAAGCGGGCGGCGCCGATAACGGCCCGCCAGGCGAGCGCCGCCGCTACCACCCCGGTTACCACGCCGCCTTCGTGCTCGATCCCGATGGTCACAACATCGAGGCGGTATTTCACGCGTAGTGCTAGCACTACCGCGACGTTCTCGAAGGTGAGGAATACTGGGCATACCGTGACGACGGCAATCGAGACTGTCGTAGACGAGATCCGTCTGCTCGCCGAGAGCGAACGCGTTCCACTGCTCGGCTTCTGCCCCGCCGCGAAGATGGCGGACGAGCCGGCAGGGCACCGGCCCGAAGATCTCCTGCCCGGTACGAAAGGCCTCGTCTCCTTCGCAATCCCGGTGCCTCGCGCCATCTATCAAACGCCCTCGAACGCGGCGGAGATGATCTGCCGCGCCCAGAGCCTCTGCTACCGGCGCCTGGACGGGCTTTCGGTACGGATCGCCGCGTTATTGGAGGAGAAGGGAGAGCGGGCGATTCCCGTTTTCGGCTGCTCGCCGATGGCGATCAACGAGAGAGGCGACATAGCGGGCTACGTGAATCACATCCAGATGGGCGAGCTGGAGGGAATCGGGGTCAG
>CAZWTK010000027.1:0-26409 GCA_964636655.1 uncultured Gaiellales bacterium | reverse complement strand
CCCAGCCGAGGAGATCTATGGCTACCGCAACAAGCTCGAGTACTCGGTCTCGCGCACGCCCGAGGGCCCGGCGCTCGGATTTCACGTCGCCGGCCGCTGGGACGAGCTGCTGCCGATCGAGCGCTGCCTGCTAACGACCGAGCTGGGCAACTCGATCCGCGCCGCGGTCGTGGAATGGGCGCGCGAGGAGATGCTCGAGCCCTACGACCAGCGAGAGAAGCGCGGTTACCTACGCCACCTCGTAGTGCGCGAGGGACGAAACACCGGCCAGGCGCTCGTGGTGCTCGTTACGGCCTCCGACGAGCCATTTGACCGCGACTTCCTCGTTCGCTCGCTGACGAAGTTCCCGGAAGTGCGCTCTATCTACTGGGCAGTCAACGAGGGCACGGGCGAGACCACCAACGTGCCGGCCGAGCTGATCTGGGGCGCCGATGCGATCGAGGAGGAGCTCTGCGGTCTGCGCTTCCGGCTACGCCCCAACGCCTTCCTTCAGACGAACACGCTGATGGCTGAGAAGCTCTACTCGCTGGCCGGCGAGTACGCCGGGCTAACCGGAAAAGAAACTGTCTGGGATCTGTACTGCGGCACCGGCACGATCGGGTTGACGCTGGCGCGGCAGGCGCGCTCGGTCTGGGGAATCGAGATCTCCGAGGAGTCGGTCGCCTGCGCGCTCGAGAACGCCGAGCGTAACTCGGTCGGAAACATCGCCTTCTTCGCCGGCAATGTCGGTCAGGTGATACGCGAGCTGAAGGAACGCTCCGGGCCGCCCGATGTCGTCGTCGTCGACCCGCCCCGCGCCGGGTTGGCGGGGAAGGCGCTGCGCCGCCTGGCCGAGATCGGCGCGCCGCGCATCGTCTACGTCTCCTGCAACCCGACCACGCTCGCCGGCGACTTCAAGCAGCTGCGGGAGCAGGCTGGTTACCGGCTCGTCCGAGCCCACCCGCTCGACATGTTTCCGCACACGCCTCACGTCGAGACGGTGGCGCTGCTCGAGCGCGAGCTGCCCGACCGCTAGCACCTTCACCGTTTGATCCGAGCGAGACGGTGTTTTACGATCGGAGTTGGATCGCATTTCGACAAGCCGTAACGATGCGAGTTCGAGAGGGGGTCGCGCCTGCTCCTCGACGCGGACGCTCTCTGCGCTCGCCGACGGCTCGCACAGCTTCCACGTGCGAGCGATCGACAGCTCCGGAAACGTCGACGCCAGCCCGGCCTCGCGGGCCTTCAGCGTAGACGCGACGGCTCCCCGGACCTCGATCGCATCCGGCCCTGCGAAGTGGATCCGCAAGAAGAAGGCGACCTTTCGCTTCTTCGCGAGCGAGGCCGGCGCCAGCTTCGAGTGCACGCTCGACGGCTCGGCCTGGAGTGCCTGCTCCTCACCAAAGACCTACTCGCGACTGAAGGATCGCAAGCACAGCTTCGGCGTCCGTGCGATCGACCAGGTCGGGAACATCGACGCTACTCCGTCCTCGCGCAGTTTCACCGTCGATACCAGGAAGCCGAACACGAAGATCGTCAAGCACCCGAAGAAGCTCGTCAGGACGAAGGCAAAAAGGGCAAAGGTCAAGTTCCGCTTCCGCGCCACCCAGAAGGGCTCGCGCTTCAGTTGCAAGCTCGACAAGGGTGAGTGGCGAAAGTGCGGCGCCTCCAGAACCTACGAGGTAAAGCTCGGAAAGCACACTTTCCGCGTTCGCGCGATCGACAGGGCCGGTAATGCAGACAGATCGCCCGCCAGGTGGGTCTGGAAGGTGAGGCGGAGGTAACAGACGCGTCGTTCGGCCCGCAGACGCCGCTTGTAGTTGACGGCTCGGTGTTTTACGATCGCGCGGCAAGGATAACCATGCGCATAAGCGCTGGAAAGGGGCCCCGTACATGAGATTCAAGCTGATTAGCGTCATTCTCGTCGGTCTGCTGTTGATCGCCGTCGGCTGTGGCTCGAGCAAGAAGTCGGCGGAGTCGACGACCAATCAGGCGACAACGGAGGCTATGACCACGGAGTCGATGACCGAAACGACAACGGGGACAACCTCCGGGATGGGCCTGACGAGTAGCGAATGCCAGAAGCTTGAGGCCGCCTCGCAGACCATAAGCAAGGCGTTCTCGGGCTCGATGTCGTCGGGTATCGATCAGGAAGTCGCCAAGCTCGAGGCGCTCAGCAAGATCGCTCCTGATGAGATCAAGGGCGACTTCGCAGTGCTCGCCGACGCGGCTCAGAAGTACTCTTCGTTGGGCATCAAGCCCGGCGAAACGCCAACGCCCGCGCAGCTGCAGAAGCTCGCCGCGCTCAGCAGTCAGTTGAACATCACCGAGGTCCAAGCTTCGGCGATGCACATCATGCAGTGGGCGCAAACGAACTGCACGACGACGAGTAGCCCGTAGCAAGCGCGCGAAGAAAGATGAACGTGGAGTCTTGCCCCGGCGCACGGCCGGGGCGGGGCTCGCGGATACCGAGCAACTCCTCTCGGCGCCGTGCGGGGGCGCTCGCCTGTTCGATCCCGGGCGCCTCTCGAAACCTGGTCTAGTCTTCCCCCATGAGCGGGCCCGACTACCGTGAGGTGGAGTTCGAGGAGAGGCGGCGCCTTCTCCATTCCTTCGGCTACTGGGACCTCGTTGCCCTCGGCGCCGTCGCGGGGGCCGGGCTCGGTTTCCTCTACGGGCTCGCGTGGGAGCCGCGCCAGCAAGCGTTGTACGTTTTCGCCGGCATGGCGGTCGGCGCGGTCTGCACCCTCGTCGCCGGCTGGACGAGGGCACGAGGCCGTGCTCGCGAGCGGTTCTTTTCACGTTGGGCGGCTGAACGGGGCTGGCGCTACAAAGCCGCCGGTGAGCCCTTCGAAGACACGCTCTTTCTGCAGAGCGGGAACAAGCGCAGGGCGAGCGACTTCTTCTCGGGCTTCTGGCCCGAGTCCGGAGCCGTGCTCTATCAACACAAGCGGATCGAAGGAAGCGGCCGCGACGAGCAGGTGACGACCTATGTTGTGCTGCACCTCTCGCTCGGCCGGCCGCCGATCTACCTGTTGCAGATCTCGCCTCGCAACCGCGCGACCGAGCTGGGCGAGAAGCTTTTCGGCCACCACGAGATCGGCGAAAGGGTCGAGCTCGAGTCGACCGAGCTCGACCAGCACTTCCGGATCAGCGGCCTGCGCGGAGGCGAGGACGAGGTCAGGAGGTTGCTGACGCCGAGCGCGATCGTCAGGCTGCTCGATTTCCAGCGCGCGCTTCCGGATGGAAACGCGCGCTTCGAAATCCTCGGGTCAAACGTCGCCTTCCTCGTCGAAGAGACGCTGTCGCCGGAGCGGCCGCAGCTGATCGAGGAGCTACTCGAGCTGTGGCGGCCGATCGCGAGTTGGCTGACCGAAGAAGCGGACGAAGGGGCACGGCCGCCCGCGGGCGCTTCCGAGGAGCTGCCTTCGTGACGCCGCTCTACGTCGTACTGGCTCTGTTTGCTTTCGTGGGCCTACTGCTGGCGCTCTCCTTCAACCGGCTCGTTCGCCTGCGCAACAAGGTCACCGAGGCCTGGCAGGACGTCGATGTACAGCTTCAGCGCCGCCACGACCTGATCCCGAGGCTGGTCGAGGTCGTGAAGGGCTACGCGGCGCACGAGAACGAGCTCTTCGCCGAGTTGGCGCGGCTGCGAAGCGAGGCCGAAGGGGCGATAGGCGCGGCCGCGAAGAGCGCGCCGGAGAATGAGCTGAAGGTCGCTCTCGGTCGGACGATCGCCCTGGCCGAGAGCTACCCGAGCCTGCGCGCGGCGAGCAACTACCTCTCGCTGCAAAAAGAGATCGACGAGACGGAAAACGAGATCGCCGCGGCACGCATCATCTACAACGGCAACGTGCGTATCTACAACACGCGCATCCAGACGTTCCCGGTCAGCTTCTACGCAGACGTACTCGGCTTCGAGCCGTCCGCGTTCTTCCAGGCCGATTAGCGTTCGGGGCGGGCCCGGAAATCCACGTCGATCTCGTCGCCGCCACGCAATCGGCGCCAGATCAGATCCGCGTTGACGAGCAGGAAGGCAAGCGAGATGCCCGGGAGCGCGGGCAGCCCGCTTGTCTTGAAGGGGTCGGCATAGACGGCCAGCACGGTAGTCAGGCCGAGCGAGCCGACCAGCGCCAGCCAGGTTGCTCTGCGCCGCAGGCCGAAGCGGGCGGCCGCGCCGAGAAAGAGCGAGAAGAAGAGCACGTCGGGCAGCCCGAGCCCGGCCGAGGTGGGCGCGCTGCTCGTGCGCAAGCTCGGTGCGAGCTCGCCTGTTTTCCCCTTCACTCGCGAAGCTCCCTCGCCCACGGCCGGGAAGACGGCGGTCGCCTCCGCGCTCTCGCCGCCGCCGGTCAGCGCCACGACGCGATAACTGAGTCGCTTGCCGGCCGGCTCCGCTCCGTCGCTGAAGGCGACCTCTTCGCCGCAGCGATCACTGGGGCGGCAGAAAGGGCTCGGCGCCAGAAGAAGCTCGCGGCCACCGCCCGTGCGCCGATAGATGCGCCAACCGCCGATGCCCGCCTTCGCAGGCGCAGTCCAGCGCAGCGTGATGGTCCGCTCACCCGGGATGGGGAAGGCGATCGAGCTGACGTCGAAGACCTGCGGCTTCTCGGTCACCACGTAGTGGGTTGGGCCGCGCCAGACCGAGAGCGTGTCGGTCGCCGGAATGAGCAGAGCGAGTAGCAAGACCCAGCTAAGTCGCTCGAAGAAGCGTAGGAAGAGGAATCCGACTAGCGCGGCGGCGGCGAGCTTGGGCAGCGAGGCGTAGAGGTTGGCATCGACGAGGTAGAGGACGATGGCGATCGCCACGAAGGCGAGCGCATAGAGCGCGAGCAGGCGCTCGCGGCGCAGGGGCAGAGCCAGCGCAACCGGGGCGAAGGCGAGTGCGCCGAGCAAGAAGCCGACCCAGAGTACGGCGGCCCATTGCGGCAAGTCGGGCAGAGATTCGCTACTCGCGTAGTAGACGCCGAGCAGCAGCAGGCAGCCGAGGGCGAGCGCCGCGCGGAGCCCTGTAGCTCGCTTGTGTCTACCTGTCCCACCCAGTCGAGAGGTCATCAATTGAAACGTGCTCTTCTCAGTAGGGCGGTTGCTCTGCCCACCACGGCCCGATCAGCTTGAAAGACTTCCAGAACGCCGTCTTGGCCGCCTGCTCGTCGAGCGAGGCGTCGATATCGGGGCAGTAGAGCACCTCGATCGTCGGGGTAAAGCGTTGCAGAGTGCCGAGCACGGGTGTGAGCTTCTCGGCGAGCGGGAAGTTGAGCTCGTTCACGAAGCTAAGCGCCTGCTCACCCAGTACTACGAGCAACCGTGGCTGAACGATGTGCAGCTCACGCAGTAGATAGGGAAGCGCTTCGGCCTCGTCCTCGGCGGCCAACTTGAGGCAGTTAGTGCCGTAGATGGCCATGGGATCTACATGCAGACGCTGCAACGACTTCAGGATCGCCTGGCCGGAGCGGCCGAAGAAGGCGACGCCCTCCTGGATCTCGGCCGGTTTCGGATCGTATTTCAGCAGCACGATATCGGCCAGCGGGTGCCCGGATCCGAGTACGACCGCGCGCGGGCCATCACCTGCGGCGGCGATCTCGTGGCCGAGATCGTTGATCTCGGTGATCGCCTTCTTCAGGTACTTCTCGAATAGTTCGTCTTTGGGCACGGCGGGCACAATAGGCGGGTTCTACTTTCTCGCCTAGCGTGCCCTTTCCTTGACCTGTGCCGCCCATTTGAGCGACTGCAGGTAGACGAGCGACCTCGGCCGGCGCACGATCTCGGCGCCGCGCAGGCTGATCAGGAACTCCTCGGGGCCTTCGAAACTGCGCATGCGCACGCATCCGGTACCGACCCCTTGCAGCACGTGTGCGTCCGAGCCTGCACCCATGGTCAGGTTGTACTTGCGCGCGAAGCGGAGAGCCTCGTCGTTGAAGGTCTCGAACACGAGCCGAGCGTTGTAGGCCTCGAAGGCGTCGATCTCGGCCAGGTGCTTGCGTAGCGTCAGCGAGTCGGGAACGGAGTGTAGGCGATCGAAGGGGTGCGGTATGTAGACGAGCGCACCCTGCTCGTGGATGGCCTCGATCGTCTCGGCAAAGGAGAGTCCGCGCGGGATCTCCTTTTCCAGGAAGAGGCCGATCACCTCGCCCTGCTCGTCTGTCTTGATCTCCTCGCCGGGAATCACGATCAGCTTGCACGAGCGAGCCTTCCTCACCGCCTGCTCGGCGCCGGTGAAGACGTTGTGGTCGGTGACGGCGATCGCTCCCAGGCCGATTTCCTTGGCGTGATCGAGCAGGTCGTCGACCGCGACCGAGCAGTCGGGCGACCGGTTCGTGTGCATGTGCAGGTCGCAGAGGATCCATCGGCGCCCCGCAAGGGGGTCGGCGCTTTGCCTGCGCGGCGGGCGCCGGCGCTTGCACAGCTCCCGGTAGATTCTGTTGAGCGCGGCGGCGACAGCCGCGAAGGACTGCTTCTCGGCGCGCTTCCGCGCACGAGCCTGCAACTCTTCTCGCACGCTCTCGTTCTCGACCAGCCGGGCCACGGCCGCGGCGGCCAGCTGAGGCTGCTCGGCGAGTGCGGGAGGATCGGCGGTGGCTGCGCCGCAGGCCTCGGCCTCGAACCGTAACCGCCCCAACCCGCCCGGCGCCGGAACGAAGACCGCCGCTTCCGCCAGCAGTTTCGCCCGCGCCTCCGGATCGCGAACCGTGCGCACATGAACGCGCCCACGCAGGTCGCGCGGCACGCTGGGCCTGCCGGCGAGCGGCTTGGTGCGCAGTAGCAGCAGTTCCCAGCCTTCGAGCTCGCGCATAACGCGAATCAGGCTGCGGGCGACGGCGCGCTCGGTCGAGCGCCACTCGGCTGCGATCAGCTGGCGCTTCTTCCCCGGCCGGAAGAGGTCGGTATCGACGCCTTCGGGGAGTAGCCGGTAATCGCCAGGGAAGCGCTCCTTCGCGGCCGCGGCGATCTCCTCGTTTG
Source organism: uncultured Gaiellales bacterium (assembly GCA_964636655.1). GTDB lineage: Bacteria > Actinomycetota > Thermoleophilia > Gaiellales > Gaiellaceae > Fen-549. The sequence goes on along the minus strand of CAZWTK010000027.1, from coordinate 19,473 downwards.
TCGCCAGCAAGGCGTCGGTTCGGGCCAGTAGGCGCTCGCGGCGGCTTCGCGCCGACGGATAGGCGATGCGCTCGGTCGAGAGAAAGCCGGCGACAGTCAACGACCTCGTGTCGCGCAGGGCCAGGTAGGAGAGGCTAGGAAGCCCGGGCTCGAAGCCATGAACGATGTTGAAGCGTCCTCGTGCAAGCGCGAGCGTCAGATTGGCGCGGACGCCGACCGGTATCCCGAGCTTGCTTCTCCGCGTCACGGGAATCGCTGGTCCGACGGCGATGAAGTCGGCGTCCTCGTCGCGCTCGAGTGTGCGCCGGCCGGCCTTGAGCTCGGCGGCGCGATTGGATGGCGCCAGCACCGTGACGTGGTGCCCACGCTGTCTGAGCGCCGCCGCGATTCCGGCCACGTTCTCGTTCACGGGATGAGGTTGTGACCAGGCGAACGGTGTTACGAGACAGATGCGCAGAGCCACGAAACGAGTGTAGTCGCGGAGTTGCATCGAGCGATGCGTGTCCGGAGTAGCGGAGGTGCCCACTTCTCCGCCCCTACCCACCCACGGGGCGTAGAACGGTAACGAGAAACGACGAAGTCGTGTGTCTCGATTATGGTCCGAATCCGTGTCGCCGCCGGCAGAAGCGCGGCCGCTCGAGCGGCGCGTACGGGCACTTCCTCTCTCACGGCGATTCCCCGAAACGCCCGCGCCCGCCGAAGCGGGCGCGGGACCGAATCCGTCGAGAGAAACCTCTAGGCCTTGCGCGGATTCTTCTTGATGAACTCCTCGGTCAGCTCGTGGGCGTCGTCGTCGACGATCTGCTTCGGCGGCGACTTCATCAGGTACGAGCTCGGCCCCTCGAGCGCGCCCGAGATGCCGTTATCGAGTGCCAGCTTGGCCAGGCGCACTGCGTCGATGACGATACCGGCGGAGTTGGGCGAGTCCCAGACCTCCAGCTTCAGCTCGATGTTGAGCGGCACGTCGCCGAACGAGCGGCCCTCCATGCGGATGTAGGCCCACTTGCGGTCGGTCAGCCAGGGCACGTAGTCCGACGGCCCGACGTGGACGTTGTCCTTGCCCATGTCGTAGTCGAGCATCGAGGTGACGGCGTTGGTCTTGGAGATCTTCTTCGACTCCAGTCGCTCGCGCTCGAGCATGTTCAGGAAGTCCGAGTTGCCGCCGACGTTGAGCTGCATCGTTCGCTCGAGCTTGACGCCGCGCTCGCGATACAGGCTGGTCAGCACGCGGTGGGTGATCGTGGCACCCACCTGCGACTTGATGTCGTCACCGATGATCGGCACGCCCGCCTCGACGAAGCGCTTTTGCCAGTAGGCCTCGCGGGCGATGAAGACCGGCATGCAGTTCACCATCGCGACACCCGCGTTGAGTATCTGCTCGGTGTACCACTTGACCGCCTCTTCCGAGCCGACCGGTAGGTAGTTGACGACCACGTCGACGCCTCTCTCCTTGAGGATGCCGACCACGTCGTCGGTCGGGCCGGGCGCCTTCTCGACGATCTGCGACAGGTACTTGCCGAGGCCGTCGTGGGTCATGCCGCGTGAGACCTTGACGCCCGTCTTGGGAACGTCGCAGAACTTGATCGTGTTGTTGGGGTGAGCCCACATCGCCTCGGACATGTCCTTGCCGACCTTGCCCTTGACGACGTCGAAGGCGGCCACGAACTCGATGTCCGAGATGTGGTAGCCGCCCAGGTCGACGTGCATCAGACCGGGGATGAATTCGCCCGCGCCCGTGTTCTTGTAGTACTCGACGCCCTGCAACAACGAGTTCGCGCAGTTACCGACGCCGATGATCGCGACGCGAACCTTGCCGTTCGCGGAGCGTGGAGTTGAAGCCATTACTTTCCTCCCTGGAGCAGTTGCGAGCGGATGAAAAGCGCCCGCAAGATGACTGTGTACCAGGCCAGTGCCGTCAGCACTCCGATCGCCCAGGGGAGTACACCCCAGGGCGCGAGCACGAGGCCGGCCGTAATCACTACTACGCGTGTGGCGCGGTCGCCCAGGCCAACATCGCCGCGCAACCCGAGCATCTCGGCGCGTGCACGCGTGTAGCTGACGAGGAACGAGCCGAGGATCGCCGCGATCGCCAGCCCCACCGAGAAGAGCGCATTACCGCGCGCGAAGACGAGCACGATCGCACCGAGCATGAACACCTCACTGACGCGATCGGTCGTCGAGTCGATGAAGGCGCCGAACGGCGTTACGTTTCCGCTTGCCCGGGCGAGCGCGCCGTCCAGGATGTCGAGTAGCGAGCCGGCCACGAAGAGAGCCGCGGCGACCCAGAAGAACGCAAGCTCGTGGCGGTAGCTGAAGTAGACGAAGACGGAGCCCGCGATAGAGAGCGAAACCCCTGTGGCGGTAAGGGCATTTGGGGTGATAGGGGTGCGCACCAGCCCACCCATCGCCCTGGTGGCGAGCCGGCGAACGTCGTTCAAGAAGCCCTGTCTGACCGTCTCTGTCTTCGAGCTTGCCAATCGCATAGCTGCTATGAGGATAGCGGATTTGCGATCAGTGTGCCGGTCTTACTCTCGGGTTCCGCCCGGGCCGAAAGCGGGCGCGCCGGGCCGAGTCGGATGAAGGCGCACGGCCGCTCAATCGCGAGTAGCGACTGCCTCTGGTCGTGCCGATTTGTTGCGCCGCCAGAAGCGGAAGCGTGCATCTACGATCGGCGCCGCGGCGAGCGTCACCAGCACGCCGGCCAGGCAATCGAGCCAGAAGTGGTTGCCGGTGGCCATGACCGTGAACCAGACCCACGGCGGCCAGAGGAGCCAGAGCACTTTGGCCCACAGCCGCCGGCAGACAAAGGCCATCGAGACTCCAACGATTAGCGCGTCCGCAGCGTGGAGGCTGGGCATCGCCGCGTAGGGATTGGCGAAGGCGCCGACACCCTTGCTCGAGGTGGTGAGCCCAGAAAAGAGAGCCTCGATATCGAGGAAACCGAGGTTCGGGAACATCCGCGGAGGAGCGGTCGGGATGAGCACGTAACCGACCAGGCCGATGACGTTGGCGAGCATCAGCCAGTTGCGGAATCGCGTGAACGACTCCGTTTGCCGGAAGTAGACCCAGAGCAGCGCGAATCCGAGCACGACGAACTGCGACAGCCAGTAGGTCGCGGCCGCAAGGTCGACGAGCAGGCGCGAGGAGAGGAGGACTTTCTGCAGGCTCTGCTCGAAGAGCGCGTTCACGTGGCTCTCAAAGGCGATGACACGACGCGCGTTTTCCTTCGCCACCGGAGTGACGGATCCACCATGATCGGCGATGCCCCAGGCCAGCCGGTACACGAGGACGAAACCCAGCCAGAGCGAGATCTGGAGGATCAGATCGCCGAGACCGCGCGGCAACAGGCGTGTCGACCGCCGGGTATCAGCAGATGTAGTGCTATCAGTCATGGGTCAGGATTGTAGACGCGGGCGCGGGTGTTTGAACCGGTGGCTTGGTTATCGTCGCGGCAAGTCAGTATGCCCTCGCTTGATAGCCGTTACGCAGCGTTGAAAACCTTTTTCGATTCACTCTCAAGGTTCGCTGGTTTAAACCGATCCCAAGTATGAGAAACCTACTTGAAAGATAGAGGTTTGCGCACGAAAAGTCTCGTGTGTCACCTTCTTTCGAGAAGGAACAGCGGATCGAGCGGGGCGCCCTCACCGGCGCCCCGGCTGTGATCGGGCAGTGACTATGCTCGAGCGGTGCCGCTGGTCGCGCTCGTTCTCGTCACCGTTGTCTGGGGCATCACCTTCGTTCAGGTCAAAGACGCGGTGGCTATCTATCCGCTCTTCGCCTTCCTCGCGCTTCGTTTCGCCATCGGCAGTCTGGCCTTGTTTCCGTTCGCTGTCGCGCGCGCGCGGCGAGGTTCTTGGAGGAAGGGCGCCTTGGTCGGGGTCATACTCGGCATTCCGGTCGCCGGGGCCTACGCGTTTCAGACCGTGGGTCTCGTCCACACGACCGTCTCGGGTAGCGGCGTCCTCACCGGCCTCTACGTTGTAATGACCCCGCTACTCGCTTTGGTTCTCCTGCGCCGGCGGATCGAGCCAGCGACCTGGCTCGCGGTCGCGCTCGCGGGGCTCGGTTTCGCCATGCTCTCGGGCATTCCGCAGGGATCGCGCACGGGCAATGCGCTGGTGCTCGTGTCGGCGCTGCTCTGGGCGGTACAGATCGTACTGATGGAGCGCTATGCGCCGCGGTTCGATCCACTGATTCTCGCTCTCGGCGAGATGGTCACCTGTCTCGTCTGCTTCTCGGCGATCGCGCTGCTCAAGGGAGAGCTGAGCGTTCCACACGGCTGGGTCGTCTGGGGCGCGCTGCTCGTGACGGGCCTGCTCGCGAGCGCGTTCGCGTTCCTCGTTCAGAGCTGGGCCCAGCAGCAGATGAGCGCCGTTCGCACCGCCGTCGTATTCGCGCTCGAACCCGTTTTCGCCGCCGTTTTCGGGCTGCTGCTCGCCGGTGATCGGCTGGGATGGTTCGGTTGGGGCGGTTGCGCCGTGATCATGGCCGGGATCCTACTTGCCGAGCCGGCGGCTGCTCGGGCCTTGCGTGGACTTCTTCCGCGCGTCGCGACCGCAGAAGAACGCAGCAGCTAGTCGAGCCGGAAGCCTGCGAGCGCGGCAACGTGGGGAAGGATGACGCTTGGCGATCCTTCCCCACTTGCTCAAGTGGCGGGCTGTTGCCGGCTTCGACGCTGACACTGCGCCGAGTCGTGCGTACCTAGGTGGCAGTTGTGGTCGTCGGAGCGGGCTTGGCGGGCCTCGCGACCACGCGAGCTGCAAGTAGTGCAACGGCATCGGCGCTCGTCTTGCAGGCGCGTGACTGCACGTTGAGGCGGTCGCCAATGGTGAGCTCGTTGAGCGCCACCTTGTGACCGAGGCGCCAGATCCTCGTCTTCGCGTTGACCTGGACGGTGACTGTCTGGCCCTTGTACAGCTTGGCACGCCTGTTGGTCTGCGTAACGTTCATCGTGAACGAGAGCTGATCGTCGGCAACTGAGACGAGCGTGCCCCTGAGAATAAGAGCGGCTCTGACGCGGCAGGTCATCGCAGCCGCGGGCCTCGCGACCACGCGAGCTGCAAGTAGTGCAACGGCATCGGCGCTCGTCTTGCAGGCGCGTGACTGCACGTTGAGGCGGTCGCCAATGGTGAGCTCGTTGAGCGCCACCTTGTGACCGAGGCGCCAGATCCTCGTCTTCGCGTTGACCTGGACGGTGACTGTCTGGCCCTTGTACAGCTTGGCACGCCTGTTGGTCTGCGTAACGTTCATCGTGAACGAGAGCTGATCGTCGGCAACTGAGACGAGCGTGCCCCTGAGAATAAGAGCGGCTCTGACGCGGCAGACTCTCTTGGTCTTGTGCGTCGTTGTGGCAGTAGTTCCCGTTTTTCCCTTCGGGCCCTGAGTTTGTGCCGCGACAGCGAGCGAGGCCGTCAAACCAACGGCAAGCGCGACGACTAACGCGATCCTGAACTTCATCTCTGTCTCCTCTATAGCTCGGGACCCCGCCGTTCAAAGGAGTCCACATTGAACCGAATGAAGCTTGCGATAAGTATTTAGGCTTTATGAACTCACGTGTCAATTGAATTGACGTAAAATGCGCGTAAATCGCACCGTATTCTTTTCGTAACGTAAAATCTATGTAAAGTGGATTAGTTCGAGGCCACTTTCAGCCGTCTATCCCGGTATGCGAATTGACTCAACGACTCGCCGACGAGGCGCGAAGAGCTACTGAGCGGTCTCGGCCGCGTCGGGAATCGCTCGAGGTGCAGTGGCCTGTTCGTCGAGCGGAAGCCGGACGGTGAACCTAGTGCCGCTTCCGAGCTCGCTCTTCACCGTGACCGTCCCTTTCATGCCGTCGACAAGCTCCTTGACGATGGCAAGACCGAGCCCGGTGCCGACCGAGCGTTCGCTTCTGTAGCGTGAATAGAGGAAGAAGCGCTCGAAGGCGCGTGGAAGCTCGTCGGACGCCAGGCCGGGACCGGTGTCTTCGACTGCGAGCATTCCCTTCGCGACGGCGACGCGAACCGATCCTCCCACCGGCGTGACCCGGAGGGCGTTCTCGATCAGGTTCGACGCAACCTGTAGCGTTCGATCGTGGTCGCCGAGAGCCGGCGACGCTCCATCCGAGTCGATCTCCAGCCGTATGCCAAACGACTTCGCCTGTGACTGGAAGCGCCGAAGCGCCTCGCGCGCGACCTCGTCGAGATCGAGTGGCGCGCTACGGATGCTGAACTCGCTCCGGCTCATGCGAGCAAGGTCGAGTAGGTCGCCGACCAATCGCTCCAGCCGAAGCGCCTCGCGACCAATCGTGCCGGCCGCTTCTCGGGGCGCGATCGCGTCATCGGCCAGCGCTTCCGAATAGCCGCGCACAGCGGCGAGGGGGGTTCTCAGCTCGTGACTCACCGAGAGTAGGAATGCCTTTTCGGCCTCTCTCGCGGCGACGAGCTGCGTCGCCATCTCGTTGAACGAGGTAGCGAGCGAGCGCAGCTCTCTCGCGCCTTCCAGCGGAACCGGTTCCGAGGCGCCCCGCTCGGCAAGCGCCCGGCTGGCAAGCGCCACACGGTCGAGCGGGCGCGTGATCAGGCGACCAAGTAGGAGCGAGATCAGCGCGGCCAGCAGCATGCCTGCGGCTGCGGCAATCGCGAGCGCGTTGAGGAACGGGAGCCAATCGGAAGAAGCGCTGCGATGCGGGCGTAGAAGCACGAACGCCTTGCGGAAGTCCTTACTACCGAGCGGGCGGGCGGCGAAGTAGTTACTCGTTCCATCGATCGTTATCGAGCCGTCAACGGCGTTGCCGGCACGCAACTCGCGCAGTGTCTCTTCCGAGGCGAACGGCGACTCTGGCGGGAGCGAAGACAGCACGACGACTTGCTCGTTCTGACGGGCGAGGTACGGTTCGAGCTTGGGCAGACGCGCGAGCGGCAAGATGTCTGTCTGCTCGCGGCGCGCAAGCAGATCGGCCTGGTGGGAGAGATCGCGCAACGTCGCCCGGTCGACGGCCTGGCGGGTGAGCAACCCTCCGACGCCAAGTGTGAGAGCGGCCGAGAGCAACAGAATCACGCCTATCGCGGCGAAGAGTTGGGTTCGAAGCGAGTTGAGTCGCGGTCTCATTCGCGGACGGCTTTGTATCCGGCACCCCGTACGGTGAGAATGAGATCCTGCAGGCTGAGCTTGCGCCTCAACTGGGCAATGTGCACGTCGACGGTTCGCGTGTCGCCGGGATAGGTCATGCCCCAGACCTCATCCAGGAGCTTCTCGCGCGAGAGCACGAGGCCGGCGTTTTCGATCATCACCGCCAAGAGGTCGAACTCCTTGTTCGTGAGCTTGACCTCCTGCTCGTCCGCGAGCGCGACTCGCTCACTGCGGCGGAGCTCGACATTGCCGAGATGGAGCACGTCCTGGTAGGCGGCCTGTCTACCTCGGCGCAGTATCGCGTTCGCACGGGCGACCAGCTCGCGGGGAGAGAACGGCTTTAACACGTAATCGTCCGCTCCGAGCTCGAACCCGGCGATTCGATCGGGCTCTTCGTCTCGCGCGGTCAGCATCAGGATGGGTACCTGCGAGCGAGACCGGACGCGGCGGCAGACCTCGAAGCCGTCGATTCCCGGTAGGCCTATGTCGAGCACCACGAGGTCGATCTTCCGGCCCGCCAGCTCGAGCAGGGCTTCCTCGCCGGATCGCAGCCAGACGACGGCGAACTCGTCGCGTTCGAAGTAGGTTCGGACAAGGTTCCCGATGCTCTCCTCGTCCTCGATGAGAAGAACCGTGCGCGGAGCTCGGTGGGTAAGCGCGCCGGATTCAGAGAGCGGGGCAGCTGCCGACACGCTCTACCTCCTTCCGACGCCCGATTTCTTGCCGTAGGCCCAGATCTGACTAGCCGTTCCTTCGCCGTCACCGATCGTTGTCGTCTTCATACCCGATCTGAGGTCTGTCGTGATGGACGTCTTGTTGTTGATCCGCACCTGCGTAGAGCTGTCGACTTGCATCTGCACCGTCGTACCGTCGCGTTCTAGCAGCGTCAGCGAGGCGTCGTCTGCGCTCTCAATGACGCCGGTGTCAGCGCGGCTATCGAGCACGGTGCCGCCGGCCCATGAGACCACCTCCGCTCGAACGAAGCCGGCCGAAAGAAGCGATTTGATCCTGGGCCCGGATTTATCGATCAATCCTCTAGCCACGTAAAGCCAGGACGCCGCGGCATTTCCCCTCCTCATCAACGTGGCATGCATGCCTCGCCGGATACGTTTCGCTGCGCGCTTCCGGCTGCCGATTCTGATCTGCGTGGCCGCCGAGAGCCTGACCCGAACGACAGCTCCGTCGCGTTCGATCAGCGTCAGTTGGCGTTTACGCAGCTTTCGTATGACGCCTCGATAGATCCTGTAGTCGCCGACCTCCCCGCCTCTGAAGGTCACGATCTCGGCGCGGATGAGAGCGGGCCGGACGAGGGCTTTCACGGCCTTGTTCGCTTTTTGACCGGGCGCCGTCCGTGCGCCGGAAGCGGACGACGAGAGCGCTACGCCGCCGATCGTCACGACCAGCGCGGCCAGCAGCAGTAGTTGTGCAGATTGCTTCCGCCTCATGGTTCTCACCGTGTTGAATTGTCGTCAGTTACCGCTGTCACTGCAAATAGCGAAGGTAATGACGACGTAAATACTTCGCGTCTCGCGTTTAGGTGCTAGGGCCGTGCGGCACGCTCGTGCGCGGCCGTGCGGGCCCGTCCGCAAGTTCTTTCAACAGGAGGCCGAAGCCGGCTCAGAACCAAGCTTCGCGGAACTTCGCTTCGAGAGCGACATGATTGACGCCGCGCGCCTTGGCGGTGTGTAGGGCGGCGCGCGCGGCGTCAAGCGTCTCGACTGCGGAGAAATCCGGGTCGAGTGCTACTACGCCACAGGACACCGAAAGGCGAACCTCGCCATCGGGCATGACCAGCGGCTCGTGCTCGATCGACTCGCAGAGTCTGTCACAGGCGACCACAGAATCCTCTGGGGCGCAGTCGTAAAGAACGATGGTGAACTTGTCGTCGCCGAGCCGGCCGACCGTGTCGGCCTCGCGCGCGGTCGAGCGCAGCGTACGAGCGACGCGTAGGACGGCCAGATCGCCGCCGGCACGGCCGTAGGCGTCGTTGATCTCGCGCATGTGGTCGATGTCGACCAGCGCCAGGCACGAGGGAGGGCTCTCCCGATCCTGCCGCGCTATCTCGGTGCCGAGCATGTCGTAGATCGACTGGCGGTTCGGTAGCCCGGTCAGCGTGTCGGTCATGGCGAGCGTAGAGATGCGGTGATTGGCAAAGTCGAGCTCGTGCTGGAGCGTGACGATGCGCACGCCGATATAAACGCTCGCCAGCAGATCGGCGATCTCGAACGGCTTGTTCACGCAGTCGTCGGGTCCGACGGGGGCTCCGAGCGGCCGCTTGTCGTCGCTGTCGCCCAGCGCGATCAGGTAGAGATCGCGACCGTCCGGCTCGGTGCGCAGGCGATCGAAGATGGACAGCCCGTCGATCTCGCCGAGGCTCGTGTCGAGAACGGCGAGGTCGTAGCGACGCGGCTCGAGCGAGGCCATCACGGTCTCACTGTCCAGCGCCGCCTCGACGCGGTAGCCGGCGTCCTGCAACGCTCGGCGAACGTCTTTCAGGTACGTCTCGTCCGAGCTGCCCAAAAGGATGCGGGGTTTCCGCACCTCGCTACCGATGCCGCCATCGCCTGCCACTGCCCGGGATAATCGGCGTGGCCCGGGGCCGCGTTAATCCCTCGTTCTCGCTGTTGACATCGGCGTTTTTCACCCAAAAGGGTGCTTTCCGCGCGAATCAGGTGGCTCATCCGGGTGAGACGGCGATCACTCGAACGAGGGATCTTGCGTATTCCCTCGACGAAAGATCGAGAGATCTCTATCAGCACCCTTCGTGTCGGGCCATGCGGCCGTCGGGCGCGGTCGTCGAGGAGTTAGACCCTTGCCGATGAAGGGAAGGTTGATACACTGAGACTTAGATTTTCTTAGCAGCTAACAACGTACGAAGGAGATTCTTAAAATGGCAAAGACGATCGGTATCGACCTGGGCACGACCAACAGCTGTATGGCCGTGCTCGAAGGCGGCGAGCCGACGGTCATTCCGAACGCCGAGGGCGGACGGACGACGCCGTCGGTGGTCGCCTTCGCCAAGGATGGCCAGCGGCTCGTCGGCGCTCCCGCCAAGCGCCAGCAGGTCACCAATCCGCAGAACACCATCTTCTCGATCAAGCGCTTCATGGGGCGCAAATTCGAGGAGGTGAACGAGGAGATGAAGATCGTCCCCTACGAGGTCGTGAAAGGCCCGAACGCGGATGTGCGCGTCATGGCGGAAGGCAAGCAGTACGCGCCGCCGGAGATCTCGGCGATGACTCTGCAGAAGCTGAAGACCGACGCCGAGGCCTACCTGGGCGAACCGGTCTCGGACGCGGTGATCACCGTCCCTGCTTACTTCAACAACGCCCAGCGCGAGGCCACGCGCGACGCCGGCAAGATCGCCGGCCTGAATGTGCTTCGCATCATCAACGAGCCGACCGCGGCTTCGCTCGCCTACGGTCTCGACAAGGAGCACGACCAGACGATCCTCGTCTTCGACCTGGGCGGCGGCACCTTCGACGTCTCGGTGCTCGAGCTGGGCGAGGGCGTCTTCGAGGTCAAGTCCACCTCGGGCGACAATCACCTCGGCGGCGACAACTTCGACAAGGCCGTGGTGGACTGGATGGTGGCCGAGTTCAAACGCGATAACGGCATCGATCTGAGCCAGGATCCGATGGCGCTGCAGCGCCTGTACGAGGCCGGCGAGAAGGCCAAGATCGAGCTCTCCACAACGATGTCGACGCAGATCAACCTGCCCTTCATCACCGCCACCGCCGAGGGCCCCAAGCACCTCGATCTGCAGCTCACCCGCGCCAAGCTGAACGAACTGACCGCCGCGCTGCTCGAGCGCGTGGTCGAGCCAACCAAGCGAGCGCTCTCCGACGCCGGGCTCACGCCCGACAAGATCGATCACGTCATCCTGGTAGGCGGTATGACCCGCATGCCGGCGGTGCAGGAGCGGGTCAAGGAGATAGTCGGCAAGGATCCGCACAAGGGCGTCAACCCCGATGAGGTGGTTGCGGTCGGCGCTGCGATCCAGGCCGGTGTGCTCAAGGGCGAGGTCAAGGACATCCTGCTGCTCGACGTGACCCCGCTCTCGCTCGGAATCGAGACCAAGGGTGGTGTCTTCACGCGTCTGATCGAGCGCAACACCACCATTCCTACGCGCAAGTCGGAGATCTTCACCACGGCCTCCGACAACCAGGACTCGGTTGAGGTGCACGTGCTGCAGGGCGAGTCCGAGATGGCGACCTACAACAAGACGCTGGGCAAGTTCCACCTGATGGGCATCCCGCCTGCACCGCGCGGCATCCCGCAGGTTGAGGTCGCCTTCGACATCGACGCCAACGGCATCATCGCCGTCTCGGCCAAGGATCTCGGCACCGGCAACCAACAGCAGATCAAGATCGAAGGCGGCTCGGGGCTGAACCCGAACGAGGTCGAGCGGATGGTGCACGAGGCCGAGGCTCACGCCGACGAGGCGCACAAGCTGCACGAGCTGGCCGAGGCCAAGAACGCGGCCGAGCAACTGCTCTACGCCAGCGAGCGCACGCTCAAGGAGCATCGCGACAAGCTCTCCTCCGACGAGGTCTCGAACATCGAGAGCCGCCTGGAAGAGCTGCGCAAGTCGGTCGAAGGCAGCGACGTGAGCGAGATCCGCGCGAAGACCGAAGCGCTTCAGGAGGCCTCGCACAAGCTGGCCGAAGCCGTCTACGCCCAGGCAGCGGCGCAGGCGCAGGCCAGTGCGGGCTCGAGCGATGACGGCCAGGCTGGATCGGACGAGGAGGTCGTCGAGGAGGCCGACTACGAGGTCATCGACGACGACGAGAAGAAGGGCTAGCCGGCGATGCCAGGCAGAGCACATTCGCACGAGTCGGGCGAGCCCTCCCGGCCCGGGCACAAGGCGGCCGCGACTGCGAAGGCGTCAGACGAGGCTGTCGCGCCTGCTCCCGAGCGCGAGGAGTCGGAGCGGGCGCTGGTCGAAGCCGAGGCTTTGCGCGACCAGTACCTGGCCGACCTCAGGCGGGTGGCGGCCGACTTCGACAACTACCGCAAACGCGTCGCGCGCGAAAGGGAGGCGCTGGTAATGCGCGCCCACGCAGGGCTCGTCGAGGCGATACTGCCCGTGCTGGACGATCTCGGGCGGGCGCTGGAAGCGGCAGGTCTGCACGAGGAGGCCAAGCTCGAGGACGGCGTTCGTCTCGTTCATCGCCAGCTGAGTGACGTCTTGAGCAGGGAGGGACTGCAGGAGATACCCACCGACGTCGCCTTCGACCCGCACGTGCACGAGGCGCTGGCGGCGATTCCGTCCGAGGCCGAGGAGGGGACGATCCTGGAGGTCGTGCAGCGCGGTTATCTGCTCGGCGACCGGGTGCTACGGCCGGCGCGCGTGGTCGTCGCGGCAGCGAGCGCTCCCGAGGGCTGATAGACGATGGCCAGGGACCTCTACGAGACGCTCGGGGTTTCGCGTGGCGCGAGCGCCGAGGAGATCAAGAAGGCCTACCGCAAGCTGGCGCGGCTCCACCACCCCGATGCCAACCCCGGCGACAAAGCCGCCGAGGAGCGTTTCAAGGATGTCCAGAACGCCTACGACGTTCTCTCCGACAGCGAGAAGCGCAAGCAGTACGACACGTTCGGCGCGGGCGGGCCGCAGATGGGCGGAGCCGGACCGGGCGGTGTTCGCTTCGAGCAGTTCGATCTCGGCGACCTCGGCGGCTTTGGCGACGTGTTCTCGAGCCTGTTCGGGGGGGGCGGAGGACGCGCGCGCTCGATGAGAGGCGGTGACATCGAGGCAACTCTCAACCTCTCCTTCGAGGACTCCCTGCGCGGGGCCGAGACGCGCGTCCCGGTGGAGGTGGACGCGGCCTGCTCGACCTGTGGCGGCTCGGGGGCGAAGCCGGGCACCTCGCCCAAGACCTGCCCCGAGTGCGGCGGTCGCGGCGTCGTCGCCGAGAGCCAGGGCCCGTTCGCCATCTCGCAGCCCTGCCGGCGCTGCCGCGGCGCCGGAATGATCATCGAGAAGCCCTGCCCGACCTGTCGCGGCACGGGCCAGGTGCGGAGGACCAAGCAATACAAGGTCAAGATTCCGGCCGGGGTCAAGGACGGCACCCGCATCCGACTCAAGGGCAAGGGCGAGCCGGGGTTGAACGGCGGACCGCCCGGCGACCTCTTCGTGGCCACACGCGTCGCAGCCTCGCCGCTATACGAGCGCCGCGGAGCCGACCTGGTCGTAGAGGTGCCGGTCACCTACCCGGAGGCCGCGCTCGGCGCGACGGTCGAGGTGCCGACTCCCGACGGCACGATCTCGCTCAAGATCCCGTCCGGCTCGGAGTCGGGCAAGCTGTTGCGCGTGCGCGGCCACGGTGCCCCCAAGCTGAAGGGCTCGGGTCGCGGCGACCTGCTCGCGCGTGTGCGCGTGACCGTGCCCAAGAAGCTCTCCAAGGCCGAGAAGGAAGCGCTCGAGCAGCTGAAGTCGGTTTCGAGAGAGAATCCGCGCGAAAGGCTGGTGCGATGAGCGATCGATCGACCAACGAGCGGCTGTTCAGGAAGGCGACGCGCGAGAGTCTGCTCGGCGAACCGGGCGAGACCAAGAGCACGGAGGTTGTGCCGACGCCTCGTGTTAGCCGGTCCATCTCGCCCCTGATGCTCGCGGTCGTGACTGGGCTCGATCTGGTCGCGGCGCTTGTCTTGTTGACCGTCAGTTTCACGACCGGGTTGGTCATGTTCGTGATCTCGAGCGCGGTTCTGGGTCGCTGGCTAAATACGCGCGGGCGTGTGACTAGCGGGAAGAGAGGTGTTGCTGATGACTGACGAGCGTCCCCGCTACATGATCTCGATCGCCGCCGAGCTGGTCGGCATGCATCCTCAGACGCTGCGCATCTACGAGGCCAAGGGGTTGGTGCGACCGCGGCGCACGGGCGGAAACACGCGCCTGTACTCCGAGGCCGATCTCGAGCGACTGCGCGAGATTCAGCGCCTGACGACCGAGATGGGCCTGAACCTGGCCGGGGTCGAGCGGGTGATGGCGCTGGAAGACGAGATGCGCCGGATGCACGCTCGGCTCGATCGGATGGAGCGCGAGATGCGCGAGGCGATCGAGCAGGTGCACCGCACCTACCGGCGCGAGCTCGTCATCTACCGGGAGCCCGAGCCGCCGCTGCCGCGTCCGCGCCGAAAGCGGCAGAGCGGGTAGGAGAAGCGGATGGCGCTCTTCGCAAAGAGAAACGCCTCACCGTCTCGGTGCACTCGATTCTGGGAAGCGCGCAATTCGTCGCGAAGCCGGAACCTTTCGCGGGATCTTTCTTCTCTACCGTTCCCCGCCCTGTGGGAGGGTGGGGGGTGGTGGGTGGGTAAGGCGCCCGAATTCCGAATCGGCGTACAAGTCTCAGGTTCGAGGTGAGCGCATGGACTTCAACAAACTGACGCTGAAGTCACAGGAGGCGGTCGCCGGGGCGCAGGAGCTGGCGCGCCGCGGCGGCAACCCCGAGGTTTATCCCGAGCACCTGCTCCTGGCGCTGCTCGACCAGGAGCTGCCGCGTACGCTCGTCGGCGACGGGCAGGAGCTACGCGCGAAGGCCGAGGCCGACCTGCGCGCGCGCCCGACCGTTTCCGGCACGGCGGTTCAGCCGCAGGCATCGGCGGCGCTCGCCTCGCTGCTCGATCGTGCCCTCGACGAGTCGCGCAAGCTCGGCGACGACTTCGTCTCGGTCGAGCACCTGTTGCTCGCCCTCGACGTCGTTCCGCGCACCGAGTTGATGCAGCGGCTAGAGAAGGTGCGCGGCTCGCAGCGTGTCACGAGCCAGGATCCCGAGAGCACCTACCAGGCGCTGGAGAAGTTCGGCCGCGACCTGACCGCGCTGGCGGAAGCGGGCAAGCTCGACCCGGTGATCGGTCGCGACGACGAGATCCGACGCGTCATGCAGGTGCTCTCGCGCCGTACCAAGAACAACCCGGTCTTGATCGGCGAGCCGGGCGTGGGCAAGACGGCGATCGCGGAGGGACTGGCACAGCGGATCGTCGCCGGCGACGTTCCCGAGGGGCTGAAGGGCAAGCGTGTCTGGGCGCTCGACATCGGCTCGCTGCTGGCGGGCGCCAAGTACCGGGGCGAGTTCGAGGAGCGGCTGAAGGCCGTGCTGAACGAGATCAAAGAGGCCGAGGGCGAGCTGATCGTCTTCATCGATGAGTTGCACACGATCGTCGGCGCCGGCGCGGCCGAGGGAGCCGTGGACGCCGCCAACATGCTGAAACCGATGCTGGCGCGCGGCGAGCTGCGCGCGATCGGCGCGACCACGCTGGACGAGTACCGCAAGTACATAGAGAAAGACGCCGCGCTCGAGCGCCGCTTCCAGCCGATCACTGTCGGCGAGCCCACGGTGACCGATACCGTCGCCATCCTGCGCGGGCTCAAGGAGCGCTACGAGGCTCACCACGGCGTGCGCATCCGCGACGCGGCGCTGGTCGCCGCCGCCGTTCTCTCCGATCGGTACATCTCCGACCGTTTTCTGCCCGACAAGGCGATCGACCTCGTCGACGAGGCGGCCTCGCGGTTGCGCATGGAGATCGATTCCTCGCCGCTCGAGCTGGACGAGGCCGAGCGAAGAGTGCGTCAGCTCGAGATCGAGCTGGCGGCGATGGTCAAGGAGAAGAAGGAAGTGAAGCAGCCGGTCGAGCGCGAGCTGGCCGAAGCCAGAGCCGATCGGGACGAGCTGGCCGCGCGCTGGGCCAAGGAGAAGGAGGCGCTCGACCGCGTCAAGGAGATCACGCAGAAGATCGACGAGCTATCCGGCGAAGCGGAGCGAGCCGAGAGAGCCGGCGAGCTGGAGCGCGTGGCCGAGATTCGCTACGGCGAGCTGCCGGCGCTCGAGAAGGAGCGCGATGAGCGCGCCGAGGCCGAAGCCGGGCACGAGCCGATGGTCAAGGAAGAGGTGGACGAGGACGACATCGCCTCGGTCGTAGCGCGCTGGACGGGCATTCCGGTCGATCGCCTGCTCGAGGGCGAGACCGAGAAGCTGATTCACATGGAGGAGCGCCTGCACGAGCGCGTCGTCGGTCAGCACGAGGCCGTCGAGGCGGTGGCGAATGCGCTCCGCCGCGCCCGCTCGGGC
Organism: uncultured Gaiellales bacterium; assembly: GCA_964636655.1. Taxonomy (GTDB): domain Bacteria; phylum Actinomycetota; class Thermoleophilia; order Gaiellales; family Gaiellaceae; genus Fen-549. The sequence continues at coordinate 3,292 of CAZWTK010000027.1, read as the reverse complement.
CTGCAGGATCCCAACCGGCCGATCGGCTCCTTCGTCTTCCTCGGCCCGACCGGCGTGGGCAAGACCGAGCTGGCCCGCGCGCTGGCCGAGTTCATGTTCGACGACGAGCACGCCATGGTCAGGCTCGACATGACCGAGTACCAGGAGCGCCACACCGTCGCCCGTCTGATCGGCGCGCCGCCCGGCTACGTCGGCTACGAGGAGGGCGGCCAGCTGACCGAGGCCGTCCGTCGCCGACCCTACTGCGTGATCCTGCTCGACGAGATCGAGAAGGCACACCAGGAGGTGTTCGACGTGCTGCTGCAGATCCTGGACGACGGCCGACTGACCGACGGTCAGGGCCGCACGGTCGACTTCCGCAACACGGTCGTGATCATGACCTCGAACCTGCGCTCGGCCGGGCAGCTGCACGAGTTCTTCCGGCCCGAGCTGCTGAACCGGATCGACGAGATCATCGAGTTCAAGGAGCTGACGCGCGAGGAGATCGCCGACATCGTCGAGCTCCAGCTCGCCCGCTTACGCGAGCGCCTGAGTGATCGCGAGCTCTCGCTCGAGCTGACCGCAGCCGCTAAAGAGGAGATCGTCGAGGCGGGTTGGGACCCGTCTTTCGGCGCCCGCCCGCTCAAACGCGCCATCCAGCGCCTGATCGAGAACCCGCTCGCCCAGCACCTGCTCGAAGGCGATTTCGGCGAAGGCGACACGGTGCTGGTGGACGCCGAGAACGGCGAGATCGCGTTTACCAAAGCGAAGGCGAAGAAATCCGCGAAGGGTTAGCCCGCCGGCAGGCTGTCAGTCAAGAGACGACTACTCCACGTCGGGCAGGTACTCGGCCTTGCCCTGGACGGGCGGGGCGCCGACGATCAGCACGGTGATCTCCTCGTCGCTCTCGTTGCGGAGCTGGAGGGCGGTCTCGCTCTCGACCGCAGCGACGGAACCTTGTGGCAGCTCGACTCGCTCGGCCGGATCGCCGAGCATCAGCGTCGCGGTGCCGTCCAAGACGACGAACAGCTCGTCCTGGACGTGCTCGAGGTGGCGGGCGCCGCGTAACCCCGGGGGCAGGCGCCAGATGTTGGCGCGCATGTTCTGGAGCGCCTCGGAAAGAGGAGCGAGGCCGCGACTCTGATTGCCGCGCGAGGGCGGGCGGAACTCGAGCTCGTCGTAGCGGAAGATCGTGTAGCCCACGAGTCGGAGTCTAGTGGCGCGGTCGGGGACTCGCGAAGGTCGTCAAGACCGTTTGCCCAAGCTCGCCGCAGTACGCGTAACCGGGACGCCGGCATCACCGTTTTGTGGTGTTTCTGGATAGTTCGCGAAAAGTCACGAAGTCCAAGCCGATCAACGGGGCATGGCTACGGCACCAGACACAGATTTTCCGCTCGACCCGAATCCTGAGTCTCCGCGCTGGCTCGGCTCGATGGCCCGGCGTGGTCTCGCCCAGGAGCACGGTGCGGGATGGACAGAGAACGAGGTTGATGGGGAGGGTGCACGGCCGAAATGGCTGGGTTCGGTTGCCCGGCGCGAGGGCACGCGCGGCGACGATCCCGGTTGGGTGGATCCAGAAGAGACAGAGAAGGCCGAGCGGCCTATGTGGACGGGCTCAGTTGCTCGACGCGGCGATTCCGCTCGGTCTCTCGTCTTGATCGATATGGAAGCCGACACCGAGCCGAGCGAGCAAGCGACAGGGGAAGCCGGGGAGACCCCACGGGAGGCGGAAAACTCGATCGCTACCACCGATACCGGCCCCGGGTTGAAGGAGATCCTCAAGCCGTCGCAGTCGGCTGACGAGTCGAAAGAGAGCCGCGAGCCGAAAGGCGCTGCCGGCGATCTCGGCATGCACCTGCGCGTGGCCTAGCGCGCAGTCCCTCAGGGCCGACGCCTCGTCGTGCGCGAACTCTGACTCGGCGTGAGTTCGGCACGTAATCGAGCGTGTTTTCTCGAGACCGTGTCCCGTCCCGTAGGTGGGTGGGGCGTCGAGAGGTGGGCAAAGGCGCCCGTAACCCGGGGAGTGACAGTTCATTCGACGTTGCCCCCGGGTGGGAAGGCGGCCGCTGTCCGGGGATCGATCCGCGAATCCTGCCTTGTGTTCCAAGCGCTGCCGCTATGGGTAGCTTTCCCTACATGATTCTGGTTGTCGGCGCAATCGGTCAGGAGCTCGCAGGCGCGCGCGAGCAAGCTCGCCTACTCGCCTGCGGAGTCGGGCCGGTCGAAGCAGCGATCGCCACCGCCAAGGAGATCATCAAGGAGAGGCCGCGGGCGGTTATCAACGTCGGGCTGGCGGGCGCCAGGCGTGGCTCGGGCATCGACGTGCTGGACGTCGTCGTCGGCACCGAGGCGATCTACTGCGACCTCTTTCCGCGCTTCTCGAACACCCGGCTCGCGGCCGACCCCTCCTTACTGGAAGCTGCGCGCAGCGCTCTCCCCGACGCGCGCTTCCTCCCGGTCGGGACGAGCGCCAGCGTCGGCGGATCGCGCGAGGTCGAGGTCGAGGCGATGGAGGGCTTCTCTGTTTTACGCGCGGCGCAGCTGGCGGCCATCCCGGCGCTCGAACTACGCGTGATCTCCAACGAGGTCGAGGAGCCGAGCCGCGCCAACTGGCGCGTAGACGACGGTCTCTTCGTGCTCTCCGGCGCGACCCGGCGCTTACTGGAAGCTCTGCTGTAGGAGGATCTTCTCCATACAGATGCTTCGCCGCTGTGCCGCATAGGGCCCGAAGTTGGGAATGACCGCGAACCCGTTCGCTTCGTAGAGGCGAATCGCCTCGGGTTGTTCGGGACCGGTCTCCAGGCGCAGCGTTCCGTAGCCGAGCCGGCGTGCTCTCTCTTCGAGCTCGTTCATCAGAGCACGGGCGATACCGTGCCGGCGCGCCTCCGGGGCGACGTACATGCGCCTCAGCTCGGCCGTCTTCTCACCCTCGCAGCGGCAGATTCCGGCGCAGCCGACCGGCTTTCCGTCGAGCCGAGCTACGAGGAAGTAACCGTCAGGATCGTCGAAAAGCTCGGGCTCCGGCTCGGCCCCGGCGCCGTCCCAGCCGCCGTAGCGCTCGCGCAGCTCCTCGGCCTGAGCGTCGGTCAGCGGCCGCGACAACGGACTGCCGTAGGGCTCACGTGCGATCTCGACCTGGGCCACGGGCACGATTGAAGCAGGAACCCGGCCTGGATGAAGAATCGCTTGCAGCAGCGGAGGTTGTTATCCCGGGCGTCATTAGCCACCCCCACCCGCCAACGGGGAGGTGCGGAGTATCGAGAGAGGGCGCAAGGGCGTGACACGGAGTCGTGGCGGAACTGCACGCGGGCCG
>CAZWTK010000026.1:0-27332 GCA_964636655.1 uncultured Gaiellales bacterium | reverse complement strand
TCTCGCTCGAGCGTTCCGGCAGGTCAGGAGATCGTTTCACTTCGGACCGGTCACTGAAGCGCCCTGGCTTTCCTAGAGGCTCGGTTATGTGGTTGACACCTTTCCTTCGAGCCCGGCCAGCGCGCTCAACTCTAGCGCTGGCTGGACGGGCTCGAGCGGCGCGGAGCGACGCTTCTTTCTCTCCTTCTCGTAGTAGTTGAGCTCGTACTCGGCCGGCGGGATGAAGCCGAGCTCCTCGTGCAGCCTCTCTGCGTTGTAGAAGCCGATCCAGCGGAGCGTCTCGTGCTCGATGCGCTCGAAGCTCGTAAGCCCGATCTGGTCGACGAGCTCTGACTTGTAGGTGGCAAACCAGCTTTCTGCCATGGCGTTGTCATAGGCGTCGCCCTTGGAGCCGACCGAAGGGGCGATCCCGAGCTCGTCCAGGCGATCGGTGTAGGTAAGGCTCGTGTATTGCGAGCCGCGGTCTGAGTGTGCGATCAGCCCCGGAGCGGGCCGCCTGAGGCCGTTTGCCATCTCGAGCGCATCGCAGACGAGCTCCGCCCTCAGATGGGTAGCGATCTGCCAGCCGCATATCACCCGGCTGAAGCAGTCGAGGACGAAGGCGACGTACGAGAAGCCCTGCCAGGTCCTGACGTAGGTGATGTCGGAGACCCACTTCTCATTCGGGCGCTTCGCCGTGAAGTCACGCTTGACAAGGTCTCGAGCTCTCTCGGCGGCCCTCTCACCCGGCGTCGTTGTGCGCTTCTTCTTGCCGCGGTGCACGCCCTCGAGGCCCTCTGCCTTCATCAGGCGGGCCACCCGGTCTCTGCCGACCTCGACGCCGCGCCTGCGGAGCTCCCGCCAGGTCTTCCGGACGCCGTAGACCGAGCGGTATCCCTCGCGAGCGGAGTGGATCTCCGAGACGAGCTCGCGGTCGCGGACAGCGCGGCGGGAGGGCTTCCGGGACCTGCGCGCGTAGTGCGTGCTCACCGGCACGCCGATCGCCCTGCAGATCGGCTCGACCCCGAAGGCCTCCCGCCTGTCTTCGATGTAGCGGGTCACCGTCGCCGGATCGGATCGAGCTCCGTTGCGGAAAAGACCGACGCATCCTTCAGGATGGCGTTGGCGCGCCTGAGCTCTGCGACCTCCTTGCGAAGGCGCTTGAGCTCTTCTTGCACATCGGTCGGGAGCAGCCGCTGCGCTCTCGGCGCTCTATCTGCATCGGCCTGTCTGACCCACTTGCGCAGGGCTTCTTTGTGGATGCCGAGGTCTGATGCGACGTGGGAGACGGGAAGACCCGACTCGAAGACGAGCCTGACCGCTCTCTCCCGGAGTTCGTCTGAGTATTTCTTCGGAGCTGGCATTGCTGGAGCTTCTCCTTACTCCAGGACGAATCCTGGTTTCGGAGCCTCCAGAAAACTCAGGGTGCTTCAGAATCGGGGAATCCTCTCGCGATAGGTGTTGCGCGCCTCGGCGGCGCAGCGAGCTTCGACATCGCTGGCGAGCAGCTATGGCATCGCACTGAAGATATCATCGAGAACGAAACTGGAGAAAGGCCCCATCCCGACTGATCATGTCCACTAGGAAGTTCACTTCATATATACAAATCCTGCTATTTGCCATCGTCGGTGGCATCGTGATGGCTGCGACTGACTACTATGGTTCGCATCAGCGGGACATATTAGCTTCCGTGAAGATTGGGACGGGCATTGGATTGTTGATCCTCATTCTTTGCTTTGGGGCGCTTTTTGGTCGAGAATTTCCAACGCGCGCCACGAAGGTGACCGTATTTCAGGTTCTGTTGCTGGTGTTCGGAGTATTACTGATCGTTGGAGCTTTCTTTGTTTCAAGACCGATTCTGGCGATCACAGCGATACCCTTTTTCGCTTTTTCGATTGGTTCACATCTCATAAAGCGCGCGATTGCCAAAGACTAATCAGCAGTGTTCTGTGGCCTCGCGTCCTCCAGGGAGGCCAGACATACCGAATCGTCTCCGACGAACGGGGGAGCCCGAGGCTGGCCGTCAACTCCGCAACCGGAACGATCGCCCAGGAGCTCGAGTACGACCCGTTCGGACGGATCACGAAGGACACGAATCCCGGTTTCCAGCCCTTCGGCTTCGCAAGCGGCCTCTACGACCAAGACACCGACCTCACCACATGGGCGCCAGGGAATACGACGCAGAGGCCGGCAGGTTCATCTCGCGCGACCCGCTCGGTTTCGCGGGCGGAGACACGAACCTCTATGCCTACTCACTGAACGATCCGATCAATCTCGTCGATCCCTTCGGCCTGTCCTGGCTACAACCCGGTCGACCTCGTCAAGAGCGGTGCTTCGAAAGCTGGCCACTTGATCTCTCGTGCCGCGAGAGCGACATACTCAGAGATGCAGATAATCGGTTGCTGGCTCAGTCAACCTGAGACATGGCGTGAGTTGGGAACCAATCTCGCGCATCTCGCTGGAAACTGCGCAGTCGGTATCGTTTCCGGGACGGAGGCGATCGATAGTCCTCTTGGATATGGAATCGCGACGACACTGGGTCCCGAGGCAACTGTGTGGCTTCCTGCCGCGGGTTGCGCCGCCGGACTTGGTGTCGGTGTAGTACAGGCAGTCGCGGAATATGAAGGCCCAGATCCGCTTCAACCTCAGCCGGGATTGACGTGGTGAGAAAGAGTGCCCGGCTTTTTCGCGCAGTACGATCGCTGGCGATCCTGCTCGCTATCGCTCTCGTAGGGCTCTTTATCCACGACGCCTGGTTGGCGATAATCGGATTCGCAGGCGCTGGGATCGTAGTGATCCTGCGCCTCGTGGGAAACCGCGGCGCAGCGCCGAGCGCATGGGGGTTGACAGCGCTCTTTGCGTTGATCAGCTGCTCTCTGCTAGCTCTCCTGATCTGGAGCCTCGCTTTCGCGCACGGACCTCTTTCGATCCGACTCTGCACCCTGATCTTCGTTTTTCCGATTCTGTTTTTCGTCTACATCAGTTTGGGGTCAGGGTACTTCGCTGTGACCGGCCATCGCCATCCCCTCGCCTACCGGATCGGGCGATGGATGGGTCGAATCGATTCAGCGCTCAACAAAAACCTGAGTTCGCGCTCATGATCCTCTACTCATAAGTTTGGGAGGCCGATTCGCTGCTGAGCCCCCGATGTCGCGGACAGCCTCAATACGAAGAAGAAGGGTCGCAGGAAGTCGTTCATAACGGGCCCCCGCTACTCAAAAAGCCCCGTTTTGCGGGTCTTTTTGGTCGGGGGTTCAAAACGCTGGCGAGAGATCCACTGCGCGCTCGGCCGATCTATCACTCCGTCAGGTGACTCGTGGGCGTAAATCGGAGTGTCCGGCCCCCATCATCTGGTCCAGCTCGAGTGTCGTAGCTTGCAACTCTGAGAGATCGAATGGAGGGACAGCTGGCAGCACGAAAGCGCTACAGCGTTGAGTAGACCATCGCCAAGTTGGGGAGGCAGAGAAGCTCCAGGGCCAGGGACTGACGATTCCACAGGCCTGCAAGCGCCTTCAGATCTCCGACCAGACCTTCTACCACTGGAGGCTCAAGTACGGCGCCTTGAAGGAGGACGAAGCCCAACGATTGAAGGCTCTGGAGGCCGAAAACGCCCGGCTCAAGAAGATCGCCGCCGAGCAGGCGCTGGACATCTCGCTGCTAAGGGACCTTGAGCGGGGAAAATGGTGAGCCCGACGCGCCGGCGAGACGCCGTCTCATACCTCGTGCGAAAGCACGCGGTCTGATTCGTCGCCTACGCCGGCCGGGCTGGACGTCATTGGTGTGGCTAGCGCGACGGCGGCGATCACCGATAGTAGGCTCAGCGCTACTAGTGTCCGGTGCTGCGGCCATACCCCTCGCATCGTGCAATCCCATTCTCGTGCTGCAACCACGCCGCCGTGGCTGTCAAGCAGCTCGAGGCAATCACGAAACAGGCGGAGTGCGGACCGCGAAAACGAGATTCTGGTTTTTCGTACCACACTCCTAGTAAGGCTGCTCGAAGGGGTATAACGACCGCCTGGCCCTGCCAGGGCCATTGCTCCGGGCGACTCTGACCATAATGACAGTGGGGACTATCCCTTTCCGGCAGGTACCGGGAGTCGGTACGACACGGTTCAAGGCGCACGCTAGATCTGGCTGGCTAGTTTTTGGGCTGGCTCTGGTGTTCGCCGGGACAGCGCAGGCGCATCCGGTGCCCGATCAGAACGCGGGCGCCGGATCGAGCGGCCTTCGCGCGGGCACCGGTCTCGCGCAGTCGATTCAATCGAATCGTCGGGCGGCTACGAGCGGAAACAAGATTCGCACGACCGTCAGGAAAGGATTCCTCGCCATCAACGCGGCCAACAAGAAGCTCTACGTGTGCAAATGGGGCAGCTGTACCAAGGCGGGTAAGACGCTGCGCAAGACCGCTCGGCGCTGGCTTGGGGCGTTGCGGCCGCTCAAGGCCGAGGCGAAGATCGTCGCCAAGGGTCTCACCGCGGCGAAGACCTCGCTCCGCTACTGGGCGCGGGCGGGGCTCGATGCGATCAACGTCGACGCCGCCGTCAAGGCGAAGAGGCGGACCAAGTTCGTTCGCTGGTACAAGCTCTACAGGGCCCACTTCACGCTTGGCGTGAAGTATCAGAATCGCGCCGTCGACATCCTCTCTCGGGGCTAGAACGCGCCGAGACGCCGTTGCCCGCGCTGCCCGGTTACGGATCCGGCGGCTTGCCTCTTCGGGCTGAGCCCGGACTTCTGCAGCCCGAGCCGAAGCGGAGCCCGAGCGGCGCGACTAGCCTTGGCAGCGAGCATGGTGGTCGAAGGGAACTCGAACCTAAGCGTAGCGCCCGGCTTTCGGCCGCTGGTGCCCGCGCCTGAAAGCGGGCGCGTGTTCGTCGGCAGGCGCCGGGTGCGTCTCTCCGACGCCGATCCGTCCGGGCGACTGCGCCTGGATGCCGTGGCACGCTACCTACAGGACGTCGCCGTCGACGACGTGATCGAGACCGGATGGGGCTCCCCCGACCACTTCTGGCTCGTACGCCGAACGGTGATCCAGCAACTGCGGCCGATCTCGATCGAGGAACTGGTCGAGCTCACGACCTGGTCGAGCGGCACGGCATCCTCGTCGGCTTCGCGCCGAACGACCGCCACAGGCGAGCGCGGCGGAGTGATCGAAGCCGAGAGCGTCTGGGTTCACCTGAGTAGCGAGTTTCGGCCGAAGCGTTTCGGAGGCAACTTCTTCGAGGTCTACGGTCCTTCCGCGAACGGACGTCGCACTTCGACTCGGCTCGAGCTTCCCGATCTGCCCGCGACCGCGGAGCGCGTGCCGTGGCTGATCAGGCGCTCCGATCTAGACCTGCACGGCCACCTGAACAACGCCGCCTACTGGGTGGCGATCGAGGAGGCGGCCGCGCGCGAGGGCTTCGATCTGAGCACGCCGTTCGAGGCCGTGCTCGAGTTTCGCCGGCCGATCGACCTCGAGGACGAAGTCGAGTCGCTCTACTCGGCCGACGAGAACGGGTTTGGGCTCGCGCTTGCCGCCGCGGGCATCGTCCGAGCCGTCGCTTCCGTTCGCAGCTTCGCCTGAGCTCGCCTTTCCCCGGCACCGCGCCCGGCAACACTCGAGGGCGAGCTTCCGACAGCCGGCCCGGAGGAGGAGGAGGTCGCAGCGGATTGAATTCGGCCGCTAGAGCCGAGGAGGTTCCAATATGCGAGCGGCTGAGCTATAACTTTCGCAGCAATCGACGTGCTAAACCGGCACTCGAGATGAGACTCAGGCGCAAACCTTTGGATCGCCGCTCGAGCCGGGCGATTTCCGCCCGATTCTCGCTTCTGCGCACGTCTGCGACCGGGCTTCTCGGAGTCGGCGTGATTCCCTCGGTGCTTGACGGAAGGCCGCACTACATCCACTTCGGCTGGTTCCTGATCTCGGTCGCCAATCTCGTCGTGATCGTGCTGATGATCGTGGTCTTCGTACTCGCGCTCGTCCTGCCGTTTCCACGGGAGCGCGAGAAGCAATGAGCAGCTACGAGGAGCCGAGCACCTGGACCGGGCGCCTTCGCCGCAGCGCCCTGCGCGCGTTCCCGCCCGACCGGCTGCTTCCCGAGCACCAGCCCGCCTACGTCTCCTCGTGGGTCTACGTGTTCGGCGTGCTCACGATCGCCTCGCTGATCGTGGTGGTCGGCTCGGGCATCGTGCTGGTGATCTTCGGCCCGAGTTGGTGGCACGTCTCCGGCATCGGGCGCTTCGTCAACAGCCTCCATCTCTGGTCGGCGGAAGCCTTCTTCTTCTTCATGGCCATTCACCTCTGGGCCAAGTTCTTCATGGCCGCCTGGCGCGGGCGCCGCGCCCTCACCTGGATGACCGGCGTGATCTGCTTCCTCGCCGCGATCGCCACCGCCTTCACCGGCTACCTCTCGCAACAGAACTTCGATTCCCAGTGGATCGCCACGCAGGCCAAGGACGGCCTCAACGCCTCGGGGGTCGGGGCCGTCTTCAACGTCCTCGACTTCGGCCAGATGCTCCTCTGGCACGTTCTACTGCTACCGCTCGTTCTGATCCTGCTCGTTGTCGTTCACATCCTGCTGGTGCGCCTGCGAGGCGTCTGCCCGCCGCTTCCGGCCAGGGAGCGGATATCTCCAGCGAAGGACGATCCCGGTTATCCGAGCGCCCCCGACCCGGCGGTCGAGTGGAAGGGCGCGAAGCGGCGCTACGACCTGATCAAGGAACTAGTGGCCGCCGTCGGTGTGATCATGCTCGTGGCGGTCGTCTTCGGGGCGGTCTTCTCATCGCCCGACGAAAAGCCGGTGACTATCGCCCGCTGGGCCAACGCCGACCCGGCGGACTTCCTCGCCACGGCGGTCTCGGAGCTCGATGGAAGTAGCGGGACAGCCACTTACGGCCCACCTTACACTCACACGCCGGATACCGGACAGAACGTCTTCGACTCCTTCTCGCCGGCGCGCCTGGCGGGAGTGCGTATCCCCGTCAGTAGCGCTCGGGATTTTGTGCTGCGCCCGCTTGATATTTCCGGCAAGAGCAACCAGGCGCTGGCGGCGGCGCTCGGCACCTACCGAGCGACCTCCGCGCCGCAGCGCCGAATCTGGACGGACAACTACACCAAGGCGCTGGACGGTGTCTCCTTCGTGGCGGGCGCTCCGGTCGTCGCGCCCGGCGACTACGGCCCGGTGGAGCTGATGATGAGCAACCTACTCAGCCAGGCCCAAAGCGGCGGGCTCGACGGCGCCCTGCTCGCCGGCGGCCGCTTCTACCAGACCGACTACACCAAGCCGCTCCTTTTTCTCTCCGACGGCGGCTACCTGGAGGGTCTCGCGCAGCAGCAGAACCTGCTCGGCGACCAGTGGGGGATGATGAACGAGACCGGCAATTACCCGGGCCAGGCCTGGCTGTGGCTCTACACGTTCTGGTATCAGGTTCCGCCCTTTGCGACCTCGGACAACGCTGACGCGCAGGTCTGGGCGATCATGGCCGTTCTCTCGCTGGCCCTCGTCTGCGTGCCGTTCCTACCGCTGATCAGGAGCGCGCCGAGGCGCCTCGGCGTCTATCGCCTGATCTGGCGCGACTACTACCGGCGCGTCGAGCGAGGCGCCGGATAGGTACCGCGTCGGCGCCGATCTGTAGCGGCGCCTGAGACGAGTAACGAGAACGGTAAGAGACCACGCCCGGCGGGCCGAGCGAGCGGCCTGCGCAACGGTTCCGCGCCTCACTATTAAACGTCTGTTAAGCGCTCGCAGATCCGGTTGATATCTCGAGGGACGGGAACTTCAAAATAGGTAGAAATAAGTCGCGGTCAGCTCCGCGACATAGGCTTGAAGGGGGAAGTGAAAATGAGCCTGCGGTTCGGAACTAACTTGACGCTTGCTTCGCTAGGCGCTTCGTTAGTCGTTTTCAGCATGGCCCTCGGCGCAAGCGCGGCGGGTTGGATCGCCTTCGGACTGTCGATCGGCATCGTCTCGTTGATCGCAGCGGTTCAGCCGGTGAGGGGCCGTGGTGTCGCTCAGCGGATATTGGACGGCCTGGTCGGAATACTCGCAGCCTGGATGATCGTTGCGAGCCTGGTCTTCTCGGGCACTACCCTGACCTGGCTCGTGTTCGGTGGAGGTGCGGCGTTCGTCGCGCTGGCCTACCTTGGCCTGGCACTGCACGAGATCCGTACCGAGCACGTCGTTCATACGCTTGCGCCGGCCGAGCAGCAAGAACGCGAACGTGAGTACAGCCGTGTGAAGTAGCGAGGTTTCCTCGTGGGAGGGGGACGAAACACCGGCCGGCCACCACCGGCCGGTGTTTTTCGTGTCCTGGCCGTGCATCGGAGGGCGTGCGCAATTCTCGCATTGGTGCGCGAGCACCATCCATTCAACGGCTCCAGGGAGGATCCGAGCCCGCTTCGCTCTCGCCGCGCGCTTCGTCTGCCTAGCCTCCAGAATCAGAACGAGACGCCGCGCCGGAAGACGGCGCGCCTCACTCGGGCGCACTCTCCCCGTGCCGGTTGCTTGCGCCGCCAGCGCTCGCGCGTGAGAATCATCGAAACCGGGAGGAGAGAACGTGCCGTCCGATCAAGCTTCATTGCCAGCGCTGATCCGCTTGGCCGCGGTGTTCGTCGTTGCCAGCTTCGTCTTCGTCTCGATCAACGTCTTCACCCAGCACGCGCCGAAGGCGCACGGCCTGCGAGTTGCCTACGCCGGCTCGCCGGTGGCGCAGGTGTTCATCCAGAAGAGCCTCGACGATGCCGCTCCGGGCGCTTTTTCGCTGAGGCGCTATCCAAACGCGGCGAGCGCGCGGCGGGCCGTGCTCGAGCGCTCGGCCTACGGCGCCTTCGTCGAGCGGGAGAAAACGGCTCTGCTCTTCACCGCGAGCGCCGCCGGAACGGGTGCACAGCAGGCGATCGAGCACGCCTTCGCGATGATGACGACCATGGCGCCGCCGAGCATGCGGGTCGAGCTGGTGAGCAAGGATCTGAAACCGCTTCCCGCTCACGACTCGCGCGGGCTCTCGAGCTCGGCCTTTCTGTTTGGCCTTCTCGTCATGAGCTTCGTCTTCGCCATCCTGCTCTTCGTCTTCGATCGCGGCGCCGCACTCGCCCACCGATTGCTCGCGACCGGGCTCTTCGCGCTTGCCTCGTCGCTCGTCGCCGCCTTGGCCGTCGGGCCGCTGATCGGGGCGCTGGCCGGACACTTCTGGGCGCTCGTGGCGATAGGCGCTCTCTTCTCCACGGCCGTGGCGCTGACCACCTACGGCCTCGAGGGTCTGTTCGGTCTCGCCGGCACGGGGATTGCCGCCTTCGTGCTGATACTCGTCGGAAACTCGACCGCGGGCGGCGCCTCCAGCCCGGAGTTCCTGCCGGACGTCTTTCGTCAGCTCGCCCGGGTGCTCCCGAACGGCGCCGCCGTCAACTTCGTTCGCAACACGGTCTACTTCAGTGGGAACAACACGGGAGGAGCGCTGGTCGTGATCGCGCTCTGGGCGATCGGCGGTCTGGCGCTCGTGCTGGTCGCTGCGTCGGTTCGCTCTTGGCTCGGTCGGCCTCAGAGGACATTCGAGTCGGGCTCGCTCGGAACAGGATCCGGGACGGACGCGCCGGCCTAGAGCCGAGCCCTTAGACCGAGCTCTGATAGGTATGAATCGTTCGCCTGGCGAACGCCATACAAACGACGAGGAGGCCTGCGAGCAGCCCCAGGTGCGTGCCCACCGAGCCCCAGTCGGTGCCCGAGCTGATCGCCGCTCTCGATGCCTCCACGGCCCAGTTGAGCGGGTTGAAGCGCGCGACTACCTGCATCCAGTGCGGGATCAGGTTCTGTTGCATGAAGGCCGAGGAGAGGAAGGTCAGCGGCAGCATGAAGACGTTGAGCGTCGCGATCAGCGTCTCCTCGCGGCGGAAGATCAGCGCCAGTCCGTTCGAGACGGCGTTGAGTGAACCGCCGAGCAGGATGGCCGCCGTGAACAGCGTCAGCAGGCCGAGGGCGCCGTTTGCGAAGTGGGCGCCCATCGCGTAGGCGAGTACGACGATGATCGCCGCCTGGATGATGATCGACACCGATGTTTGCAGCACGTGGCCGATGAAGAAGGCGCTGCGGCGCAGCGGCGACACGAGCAGGCGGTCTACGACGCCGCGGTTGAGGTCGTCGATCGTGGCCATTCCGTTCCAGCCGCCGGAGAAAAACGCGGTCATGATGACCACGCCAGGTGTCAGGAACTGGATGTAGGAGTGAGCGTGGAAGCCCGGGATGTTGGAGATACCCTTGAACAGCGGGCCGAAGAGCAGCAGCCAGATCACCGGCTGGACCAGCGTGACGACGATCCACCAGGGCTGGCGAGCGAGCCGGCGCAGGTCGCGGTCGGTCATCGTGAGGCTGTGGTTGACGAGCTCCTTCATCTCTTCTCTTCTCTCGCGGGGCTCTGGCCTCGGGTGCCTTCTTCGTCCGCTCGTGCGAACTCGCGCCCGGTGTAGCGCATGTAGACGTCGTCGAGCGAGGGACGCGAGACCGAGACCGAGTCAACCGCCAGGCCCTTCGCCTCGAGCGCCTGCAACACCTGTGGAATGGCCGTCGCCCCGTGCTCGACCCGGGCGCGCAGACAGCGCACGTCGTGGTCGAGCTGACGGATTCCCCCGACACTTTCGAGCGCGGCCCTGATAGTGCCGTCCGGGGCGTCCTCGCGCAGCTCGACATGAACGGTGTCGCCCTCGAGTTCCTCCTTCAGCTCTTCCGGCGAGCCGGTGGCCACGACCTTGCCGCGATCGAGAATCGCCAGCCTGGCGGCGAGTTGGTCGGCCTCCTCGAGATAGTGGGTGGTGAGCAGGATGGTCAGCCCCTCCTCGTGGGTGAGACGTTCGATCTCCTGCCACATCTCGGTTCTGACCTCGGGGTCGAGGCCGGTCGTCGGCTCGTCGAGGAAGAGGATCTGCGGCCGGTGAACCAGGGCGGTGGCGATGTCGAGCCGGCGCTGCATGCCGCCCGAGTAGTTGCGGGCGACCCGCTTGGCCGAGTCCGCTAGCCCGAACTGCTCGAGCAGCTCGTCGACGCGCTGCTTGAGCTCGCGGCCGTGGATCGAGCGGATCAATCCCTGCAGGCGCAGGTTTTCGCGCCCGTTCAGATTGACGTCGACGCCCGAGCTCTGCCCGACGACGCCGATCTCCTCGCGCACCTGTTTCGGTTGCGAGACGACGTCGAAGCCGGCCACGCGAATCGTTCCCGAGCTGGGGAAGGAGAGCGTGGTCGCGATCTTGACGGCCGTCGTCTTACCGGCGCCGTTCGGCCCCAGAAGACCGAAGACCGAACCGGCCGGGACAACCAGGTCGATGCCGTCGAGGGCCCTGACTTCGCCCTTGTAGACCTTGACCAGGCTCTCGATCTCGATTGCGTTTCCGTTCAGGCTCTCTTGGCTCATGGGAGTGCGAAATCTAGCGGTTCGACGTCTTTACCGAAAGTCGCGCTCATCACACGGGCGAGCTACGCTGAGAAAACACCCCGGCGCGAGGAGGAGTAGATGAACAGGCGATTGCTTGGCGGGACGGGATTGGAGATCAGCGTCGTCGGTTTCGGCGCCTGGGCAATCGGTGGCGGCGGTTGGGAGTGGGGCTGGGGCCCGCAGGACGACGCCGACTCGACCGCGGCGATCGAGAGGGCGATCGAGCTGGGCGTCAACTGGGTCGACACCGCGCCCATCTACGGCTTCGGGCGCTCCGAGGAGGTGGTCGGCCGGACGATCGGGAAGATGTCCGAGAAGCCGTACATCTTCAGCAAGTGCGGCCTCGAAGGGCGTAACGGCAGCGGTGTCAACGAGCTCAAGGTGGCGACCATCGAGCGTCAGTGCGAGGAGAGCCTGAGCCGGCTCGGCGTCGAGGCGATCGATCTCTACCAGATCCACTGGCCCATTCCCGACGAGGACATCGAGGAGGGCTGGGCGGCCTGCGTGGCGCTGCTCACAGCGGGCAAGGTCCGGCACATCGGCGTCTCGAACTTCGACGTCGGGCAGCTCGAGCGCATCAACGCTCTTGCGACCGTCGAGACCCTGCAGCCGCCCTACTCGCTGATCAACCGTGAGATCGAGGACGAGATCCTGCCCTACTGCGTCGCCGAGGGAATCAGCGTCCTGACCTACTCGCCGATGGCTTCAGGCTTGCTGACCGGCTCGTTCAGCGCCGAGCGGGTGGCTGCGCTGCCCAAGGACGACTTCCGCTCGCATGTGGCGCACTTCCAGGAGCCGGAGCTCTCGGGCAATCTCGCTACAGCCGAGCGGCTGCGCCAAGTCGGCGCGCGCCACGGCGCTTCGCCGGGCGCGGCGGCGGTGTCTTGGGTGCTGCGCGAGCCGGTCGTGAGTGGCGCCATCGTCGGCTTCCGTCGCGCCGATCAGGTAGATGGCATCCTGCCCGTCGCAGGCGAGCTGGAGCTGGACGCCGAGGAGATCGCCTTCGTGGAAGGTGACAGCGCGTAGTCGGTCACGTCAGGCGCTTGACGAAGACGAGCCGGTCCTCGCCGGGGCCGGCGAAGTTCTCGAGCACACGCTCCAGCTCGAAGCCGAGCTCCTCGTGGAAGGCGATCGAGCCGGTGTTGATCGGCGCGGTGATCAAGCTGACCCGCGAGCGCCCATGTATCCGCGCGGCCTCGAAGAAGGTCTCATACAGCCTGCGCCCGATTCCCCGGCGGCGCAGCTCGGGCGCGACGCCGGCCATGTGAATGTAGGCCTCGTCGGGGTTGGTCTCGGAGAGGAAGCCGCAGAGAAACCCCGCCAGAGCGCAGTCGGGGGTGTTGGCGATAAAGCTCGAGCCCTCGAAATGGACGAAGAAGACGCCGGGCAGGTTCCGCGTCATCTCGCGCCCACCCCACCACTCGTTGACGAGCGGATAGACGCGGCCGTAGTCGGATGGGCGGGCGTGACGGATCTCGATCTCCATCATCGAGGAGCGTAACCGTTTGCGGCCGGTCTCTGCCGAAATCGGGCCCGTTAGGATCGATCCGCTGGCCGCGAGCGCTTGTGTGAGAAACGGAACAGCACCGGTACGGAGGTGTGTGCTTTTTGTCGTCTCCGAGCGGTACTTTTCATCACCCCGCGGGCGGGTGGCTTGGTGGCGGGCGAGAAGAGAATCGTTGGAATACGAGCGATAGGCGATGGAGAGACGCTCTGCTCCAACCGAACGCCGACCGAGTCGGCGTCGCTAGCATCGGTTCCGTGCCGGTGCGCGTGATCGAGATGGAGGTCCGCTCGGCGCTCGTCAAATCCGGGCTCGGCGGCGTCGACTACGTCGTCAATCCCTACACGGGCTGCCGCTTCGGCTGCTCCTACTGCTACGCGACCTTCATGAGCCGCCACGTCTCCGAGCCGGTCGAGGAGTGGGGCAACTACGTCTACGTGAAGCGCAATCTAGTAGAGCTGTTCGAGCGCGAGCTGGCGCGGATGAAGCCCGAGCGCCGAACCTGCTCGATCTTCTTCAGCTCGGTGACCGACCCCTACCAGGGCGCTGAGGCCAAGTACAAGCTCGGCCGCGGTGTGATGGAGGCGCTGGCGCGCGAGCGCTACCCTGGCCCGGTCGCCGTGCTGACGAAATCACCGCTGCTGCTGCGCGATATCGATCTCTTCCGCGAGCTGCCCGACTTCGAGGCCGGGCTCACCGTCACCAGCGGCGAGGACGAGATCTCGCGCTGGCTCGAGGCACACGCGCCGCCGCCGCGCAAGCGAATCGAGGCGCTGCGAGCCCTGGACGAAGCCGGAATCCGCACCTATGCCTTCGTCGGCCCGCTCGTGCCGCACTTCGTCGAGCGCGTCGAGCTGCTCGAGGATCTGTTCGCACGCCTGGCCGACGCCGGTGTTCGCCGCGTCTACGTCGAGCACCTGAACGCCAAGGCCTACATCCGCAAGCGCCTGGACGCCGTGATTGCCCGCCAGCCCGAGCAGGTGCGCGCCGCCTATTCCGAGGCGCGCACCCGAGAGCACCGCGCCCGCCTGGAAGAGATCGTCGCCGAGCTGATCGAGCGCCACGGGATGGAGCTGCGCCTGGGCGCGGTGATCGATCACCCGGAAAACGAGGTACGGTCCAGGAAATGATCGATTACGAGGTGGTATCCGCAGCCGCCGAGCGTCGCCCCTGGCTGACGCTGGTGCACGGCTTCTCGCAGAACCGGCACTACTTCGCGGCGGCGCTGCCCAATCTCCGCGGGAAGTATCGGCTTTTACTCGTCGACCTGCGCGGGCACGGTGGCTCGGCCGGGCTGCCCGGACCGTTCGGGATCGAGGAGTACGCAGACGATCTCGAGCAGGTCTTTGCGGCCGAGGAAATCGAGCGGACGCACTTCTGGGGCACCCATACCGGAACTGCGGTCGGGCTGGTGCTCGCGTTGCGGAGGCCGGCGCTCCTGGAGAAGCTCGTACTGGAGGGCGCCGTCCTGCCGGGCTCCTCGATGCCGCGCACCGCCGAGTTACAGGAGCGCGCCTCGGAGATTGCCAGCGCGGAGGGCGTGCCCGCCGCGCTCGCCGACTGGCTCGAGAACGCCGACTGGTTCGCGAACATGAACGCGCATCCGGCCGAGACGAGCGCGGCCGGGCAGCGCGTGCTGGTGAACGAGTTCGGCGGGGCGCCCTGGCTCAGCGATCTGGTTCCGCGCCCGGTCACCGGCGTTCGCTCACGCCTGGACGAGATCGACCAGCACGCGCTTCTCTACAATGGAGTCGACGACCTGGATGAGTTCGAACAGGTCGCGGCGGTTCTGGAAGCGGAGCTGCTCGACGTCGAGCGCCACGTGATCCCGGGCGCCGGCGGCTTTCCGCTCTGGGAGCGCCCGAGTCGAGTCGTACCGCTCGTCCTCAAGCACCTCGCTTCCTGAGCGGGACGTGAAGCACTTCGTTCGCGGCGCCTCGAGCTAGAGCTTGCTCAACCAGTTGCTCAGCGCCGACAGCTCCTTCGAGCCGAACCTGAGTACGGCGATGAGAATCTTCGAGTTGGCGCCTCTGGCGGCGAGGTCTACCACGAGTTGCTCGCGGCTCTTGTCGTAGTGACAGGCGATCCGGTCGAGCGTCGCCAAAGCGACGCGCTGGCCGGCCGCGCCGATGCCGTGCCCGGGGTAGGGCGCGCGCTCGGCACAGGCTGCATAGAGACGGGGCTTCGAGCCGTAGGAGAACGTGCCGCTTGCCGTCTCCGCGCCGATCAGCGAGGCGGCGGCGACGAGCGCGAGAGCAGGCGCGGCAAGCGTACGCCGGCGCGCGCGACTCGGATCGGCCGGAAGCGCGAAAGCGAAGGGAACGAGCGCCAGCAGTCCGAGTAGCCCTGTCGCCAGGTACGAGCGCCTGAAACCGCGCGTGAGCGCCGCCTGGACGATCGAATCGAGCCGCGCGCCCAGGTCGGTCGCCTCGGGGATATGGCGTCGCTTCACCTCGGCGCTGAAATTCGGAAGCCCCTTGCGGGCGGGGCGGCCGAGGACGGGAACGAGTGAGAAGGCGAGCTCGAGCTTGGTCGGGACCGCGAGTGGTGTGTCGAGCACGGCGGCGGTGCCCTGCAACTTGGCGCGCTCGCCTTCGTGTGAGAGGTCGGCAGTCAAGATCGGGGTGACGATCAGCAGCCCGGCGACGAGGCCGAGATGGCGCGCGCTGATGTTCCAGGCGCCCGCGCCCGTGCCGGTAGCGGCGCCGGAGAGGGCGATTCGGCTGAGCGTCGGGATGACGATCCCCAGCCCGAGCCCGGCGAGCGCAAGCGACGCGAGCACCCAGAGGATGTTGCGAGCGGGCAGCAGCGCCATTCCCGCCAGGCCGCCCGCAAGCGCGACGACGCCGGCCGTTGCGGCCGCGCGGCTCTTCACCCGAGCGGCGAGCGGTTGAACGAGGAAGGTCGCAAGCGGGATCGCGCTCACAACCGCGGCCGCCGCGAGCGGCGAGAGGCGCCAGACGTTGACGAGCAGCACGACGGCGAGGAAGAGCAATCCCACCAGCGCCGCAGAGACCAGTGCGAGCGCGATATTCGCGCTCAAGCGCCGGGACCGGTCAGTCTTCTTCGCGGCGATCGCCTCGCCCGGCGCGGCAAGCTCGCTTGGGCGAGCGCGAAACGCTATGACGAGCGCCAGAGCAGCGAGTGGAGCCTGGGCGAAGAAGACCGCCCGCCAGCTAAGCAGCTCGGTCAAGAGCCCGCCCGAAGCGGGGCCGAGGGCTATCCCGACCACGCCGGCGGCAATCCAGAGCGTGGCGCCGCGTGCGGGTGTGGCAGCGAGCCGTCGCACGAGCGGGAGTGACCCGACGAGGAGGAGTGCGCCGCCGAGACCCTGGAGAGAGCGAAACGCGACGAGTGGGACGAGGTTCCAAGCGAGACCGCAGGCAAGGGAGGCCGCGAGGAAGAGCGCGAGTCCGACCTGAACGAGCCGGCGCTCTCCAATACGGCGGGCTCCTACTACCAGTGCCAGCGATGCCAGTGCGAGCACGAGATTGTAGGCCGTCACAACCCAGGAGACGCCGCCGATCGAGCTGTCGTACTCCCGCAGTAGGTCGGGCAGTGCGAGCACGACGATCGACGAGTCGGCAAACGCCACCGCCACGGCGCCGAGCACCGACCAAAGCGAGACGGCTCGGCCCAGGCGAGCGCTCATCGGGCTGGCGAAGCGCCCAACCTACAGGGCCAGGCGCTTCCCTCCTCATCTTTCGGCTGCATGGGCCTATCCGAGGTTCGCGACCCTAGAACGGCCAGGTCCAACCGTTGACGTCCGGATGATCCTCGCCGTGCTCGCGCGTCCAGACGCGGGCGCGAATCCGCATGTCCACCATCTGCTGACGCAGGTGGGCGGCTCGGCTTGCCAGCCCCGGAACGCGGTCGATCACGTCGATAACCAGGTGGAAGCGATCGAGATCGTTCAGCATCACCATGTCGAACGGCGTCGTGGTGGTGCCCTCCTCCTTGTAGCCGCGCACGTGCATGTGGTCGTGGCCGTTGCGCCGGTAGGTGAGGCGATGGATTAGCCAGGGATAGCCGTGGTAGGCGAAGACGACCGGCCTGTCGGCGGTGAAGAGCGAGTCGTACTCCTTGTCGGAGAGGCCGTGCGGATGCTCGCCGGCGGGCTGCAGGCGCATCAGGTCGACGACGTTGACGACTCGAACCTTCAGCTCGGGTAGGTGCTCGCGCAGGATCGCAGCGGCGGCCAGCGTCTCCAGCGTGGGGACGTCGCCGGCGCAGCCGAGCACCACGTCGGGCTCGCCGCCGGCATCGTTCGAGGCCCACTCCCAGATGCCGATGCCGCGCGTGCAGTGGATGACCGCCTCCTCCATCGAGAGGTAGTCGAGCGCGGGCTGCTTGCCGGCCACGATCACGTTCACGTAGTGGCGGCTGCGCAGGCAGTGGTCGACGGTCGACAGCAGCGTGTTCGCGTCCGGTGGTAGGTAGACGCGGATGACCTCGGCCTTCTTGTTCATCACGTGGTCGATGAAGCCGGGATCCTGGTGCGACAGCCCGTTGTGATCCTGGCGCCAGACGTGCGAGGAGAGCAGGTAGTTGAGCGAGGCGATCGGCCGGCGCCAGGGGATGCTGCGCGTCACCTTGAGCCACTTGGCGTGCTGGTTGAACATCGAGTCGACGATGTGGATGAAGGCCTCGTAGCAGTTGAACAGGCCGTGCCGCCCGGTCAGCAGGTAGCCCTCCATCCAACCCTCGCAGAGATGCTCGGAAAGGACTTCCATGATCCGACCTTCAGGCGCGAGGTTTTCGTCGGTGGGAAGGATCTCGGCTTCCCAGACCTTGTCGGCGGCCTCGAAGACCGGTGTGAGGCGGTTCGAGGCGGTCTCGTCGGGCCCGACAATGCGGAAGTCGGTCGGGTTCTTCTCGATGATGTCGCGCAGGAAGACGCCGGCGACCTTGGTCGCTTCGCTTGTGGTAGTACCGGGTTTCTTGACCGGGACACCGTAATCGCGGAAGTCCGGAAGGATGAGATCGCGCAGCAACACGCCGCCGTTCGCGTGCGGGTTCGCGCTCATCCGCCGCTCGCCCTTGGGCGGTAGCTCCGCGAGCTCGGGAATGAGGGCTCCGCTCGCGTCGAACAGCTCTTTGGGCTTGTAGCTGTGCAACCACTTGTCGAGTAGCTTCAGGTGCTCGGGGTTCGTTCGCACCTCCGAGAGCGGCACCTGATGCGAGCGCCAGCTGTTCTCCATCGGCTTGCCGTCGATCGTGCGCGGGCCCGTCCAGCCCTTGGGCGTGCGCAGGATGATCATCGGCCAGCGCGGTCGCTCGGTAACGCCATCCTCGCGCGCGGCCTTCTGGATCTTTGCGATCTCGTCCAGCGCCTCGTCGAGCACCTTGGCGAAGCGTTGATGCACGGCTGCGTGGTCCTCTCCGTCGAAGCCGCCGGTCATGATCAGCGGCCGGTAGCCGTAACCCTCGAACAGCTTGAACAGCTCCTCGTCGGGGATGCGGGCCAGCACAGTGGGGTTGGCGATCTTGTAGCCGTTCAGATGCAGGATCGGGAGCACGGCGCCGTCGGTCTTAGCGTCCAGGAACTTGTTCGAGTGCCAGCTGGTTGCCAGCGGTCCCGTCTCGGCCTCGCCGTCGCCGACGACGCAGGTCACCAGCAAGTCGGGATTGTCCAGCGCGGCGCCGTAGGCGTGCGCGACCGAGTAGCCGAGCTCGCCACCCTCGTGGATCGAGCCGGGAACTTCAGGCGCGACGTGGCTGGGGATGCCGCCCGGGAAGGAGAACTGGCGGAAGAGCGCGCGCATGCCCTCCTCGTCGCGCGAAACGTGGGGGTAGAGCTCCGAGTAGGTGCCTTCGAGGTAGGTGTTGGCGACCAGGCCCGGCCCGCCGTGGCCGGGGCCGGTGATGTAGATCGCGTCCAAATCGCGCTGACGGATGGCGCGGTTCATGTGCACGTAGATGAAGTTGAGCCCGGGCGTGGTGCCGAAGTGCCCGAGCAGGCGCGGCTTGACGTGCTCGGCGACGAGGGGCTCTTTCATAAGCGGGTTTGCAAGCAAGTAGATCTGCCCGACCGAGAGGTAGTTGGCCGCGCGCCAGTAGGCGTCGATCAGCTTCACCTCTTCGGCCGAGAGCGGTCCCTTCGCATTGGCTTCCTTACTTGGGATCGTCTTGCTTTGAGACACCGCCGTACCTCCCCTAATCGCTTTGTCGTTCTGAGAGCCTATCGCGCTTTTTCCCTCCGTGGCTTTGTGCGAACTTCACCCTTCGGGTAGGCTCGCGCCGGTGTCGGAGAACGAGAAACCAGTTCGAATTAAGGCGCGCGCGGATATCGAGGCCGGACGGTTGTGGAAGGCGCGCGATCGACTAGCTGGAGTGATTCGTTTTGATCGCTACGACCAGATTGCTCTCGATCTTCTGGGCGAGGTGCATTTCGCCATGGGAGATCTTCCGGCGGCCGGCCGACACTGGTTCTTAACTGAGCGCTCCGGACCTGATGTCGATCGTGCCCGCGAAGCGCTAGAGGAGCGCTACGGAAACGATCCCGCACTCATCTTGGAATCGATCCCTTTGGGCGGCGAGCTTGAGCGCTATCCCGCGCTCGTCCGCTCACGCATCGACGAGCTTGTCGAGCAAGCGGGAAAACGCGGGCAGAGGTTGCTCAAGGCGAGGCGCCGGTATCGAGGCAGAAAGAGGGTAAGAACAGAAACCGGTGATTTTGCGGGATGTCTCGTGGCCGCTCTTTTTATCGGTGTCTTGTTGCTCGGACTCGTCGAGCTCATCCAACTGCTCGGGAGACTGCTCGCGTGATCGCCGACTTGCCCGAAGAGAGCGAGTGGGAAGTTACTTCCCGATACTAGGGGAACTCTCAAGCTCACCTGGCGTTAGAGGTTGTAGCCTGCGAGCATGACGGCGGTGATCCGCGCAGAGGGCCTGACCAAGTTCTACGGTGCGAGCCGCGGCGTCTCACGGCTCGAGCTGGAGGTCAGAGCGGGCGAGGTGTTCGGCTTCCTCGGTCCCAACGGTGCCGGCAAGACGACGACCATTCGCTTGATGCTCGATCTGATCCGTCCCACCTGCGGGCGCGTCGAGCTGTTCGGGCTGGACGCCGGGAAGGGCAGCGTCGAGATCCGCCGCCGCATCGGCTACCTGCCGGGCGACCTGCGCCTCTACGATCGCCTGAGCGCGCGCGAGCTGCTGCGCTACTTCGCCTCGCTGCGCGGTCTGAACGGACTGGGGGAGGGAGAGAGCCTGGCCGAGCGCTTCGAGCTCGAGCTCGACCGGCCGATCAGGGCGCTCTCCAAGGGCAACCGCCAGAAGGTGGGGATCGTGCAGGCGTTCCTGCACCGACCCGATCTGCTGCTGCTCGACGAGCCTACCGCCGGGCTCGACCCGCTCGTCCAGATCACCTTCAACGAGCTGTTGCGCGAGGTCACCGGCGAGGGGCGGACGGTATTCCTCTCCTCGCACATCCTCTCGGAGGTTCAGCGCCTCGCCGACCGGGTGGCGATCATCCGCGAGGGCTCGCTCGAGCTTGTCGAGGCGGTCGAGACGCTGCGGGCGCGGGCGTACGTACGGGTAGAGGTGACCTTCGCCGCCAGGCCGCCGGCAAAGCGGGCCTTCTCCGGGCTACCCGGCGTGCGCGAGCTGGAGCGCCGGGGACAAGTCGTGATTTTCGCGCTGGAGGGACCGGCCGATCCGCTGATCAAGGCGCTCGCGCGCTTCGAGGTATTCGCGCTCGACAGTCACGAGGCCGATCTCGAAGATTTCTTCCTGACCCTTTACCGGGAGGGGGCCGGCGGTGCTCGCTAGCGTCTTCGCCAAGACCATGCGCGATCGGCTGCGCGCCTTTCGCTGGTGGTGCCTGGTCACGCTCGGCTTCGTCGCTCTCTACGGATCGGTCTATCCGAGTATCAGCGGCAAGGAGTCGCTGAACAAGCTGATCAAGGACTATCCGCAGGCGCTCAAGGGCTTTATCGGCTTCGGCGGCAATCTCGACATCGTCTCGGGGCCCGGCTATCTCGGCGCCGAGATCTTCTCCTTCTGGGCGCCGCTCGTGCTCTTGGCGGTGGCGGTCGCCGCCGGCTCCGCCACGCTGGCCGGAGAAGAGGAGCAAGGCACGCTCGACCTGCTCCTGTCGCTACCTGTGTCGCGCACGCGCTGCCTGCTCGAGAAGCTGGCGGCACTCGTCTGCGAGGTGCTCGCGCTGGCGTTCGTGCTCTGGATCCTGCTCGTGATCGTCTCCTACGCGGCCGGGATGCACGTGAGCCCGGGCAACCTCGGCGCAGCCACGCTTGGTGCCCTTCTGTTCGCGCTCGACTTCGGTCTGCTCGCGCTCGCCATCGGCGCCGCCACGGGGCGCCGGACGCTGGCGATCGGGATCTCGGCGACGCTCGCCGTCGCCGCCGACGTGCTCAACGCCCTGGCGCCTCTGGCGAGCTGGCTCGACGGCACCAAGCTTGCCTCGCCCTTCTACTACTACTCGCACGGCGATCCGCTTCGGAACGGCATCGATGCCACCGACACGCTCATCCTGCTGACTATCGCCATCGTCTTCGCTGCACTGGCGCCGCTTCTCTTCCGCCGCCGCGACATCGCGTCACCGTAACGAAGTCGGGTCTTGCACGTAGCGCCCGGCCCGGTAAGGGCCGGCGGGCTCGCCGTCCGACTCGCGGAGGAATAGACGCTGCGGCGTCGCAAAAAGCCGTGTGTGGCACGCGATCTTCCACATGACGATCAGCGGCGGCGAGAAGGTCCTGCGCTCGCTACTCATCTACGTCTTTCTGATCGCCGCGCTCCGCGTCGTCGGCAAGCGCGAGCTCGGTCAGGCGAACACGCTCGACCTGATCGTCTTGCTGCTCGTGGCCAACGCCGTTCAGAACGGGATCATCGGCAACGACCTGTCGGTTACCGGCGCAGTGCTCGGTGCGGCGACCCTCTTTCTGATCAATGAGATCTTCGCCCGCACGACGGCGGTCTGGCCCTTCGCGTCGCGCCTGCTCGAGGGTGAGCCCGCCATGTTGATAGAGAACGGAAGGCCGATTCGCAAGGCGCTTCGCTCGACCGGGATCTCGCTCAGCGAGCTGCGTGCCACCGCGCGCCGCCAGGGGTTCGCCCATCTCGGCGACGTGCACACCGCCATCCTCGAGACGAACGGCGTCGTGACGATGTTCAAGGAGAACGAGCCGCTTACGTATCACCCGGCCGAGCCGGGAGGGCTACGTATCGGGAAGCGCTGGCGCCGGCACGGTTAGGCGCTTTCGCCCGGCTCCGAGGCATCAAGTTCCTCGCCCGCCACCAAGCCACCCGCCCGCGGGGTCCTCTGAACTTTCCGTACCGTCGAGGCGAAAGACGCTCCTCGATGTGTCGAATCAGATCCGACCAGCGCGCAACTCGTGGCCTCGCCTCCGCCCGGTCGCCGGATCGTTCGCCGCTATCTGATGAGAACGGCCCGCGCCGGCGCTCCGTCCGAGCCGACCAGCTTGAGTGGTAGGCAGACGAACTCGTAAGAGCCGGGCTCGATTCCGCGCAGGTCGAGGCCCTCGACGCATACGACGCCGGCCGAGAGCAGGGTGCGGTGCGCTTCGGCGTCTCCGATCGAGAGGTAGTCGATGCCCAGCAACCGCACGCCGCGCTCGACCAGGTAGGCGGCCGCTTCGCCGTCCAGGCGCACGAAGTCGCGCGTGAACTCGTCACGGCCCCAGAGCTGCGAGTTGCGAGTCTTGAAGAGGATTCGCTCGCTGCCCTGTGGCGGTAGCTCGAGGTCGCGCACGGTCACCAGATCGAGCGCGACGGTGGCGGCGGCGGCGTCCACCACCTCGGCCGGGCCGATCAAGGCGTCCAGCGGCAGCGCCTCGGCGCCCGCGCCGTCCGCTAGGAAGTGATCGGGAGCGTCTACGTGCGTGCCCGAGTGGGCGCCCAGGTCGAGCTCGCTCACGTTGGCCGGGTCGCCGTTCTCGAGCGAGCTCACGCGAGTCACGTGCACCGGCGGATTGCCTGCGTAGTGAACCATCCCATCCCGGATCGGGACGCTGATGTCGAAAATCTCCATTGGAGTCGAACCTTAGCTCGCTCGCCTCACGCCCGCTAATTCCCTGCACTCTCGTAGCGGCGCAGGCCGCGCCGGAACAGATAGATGCCCATCCCCAGGCAGTAAAGGGCCACCAGCGGCGTCGCCAGGCCGATCCAGCGCACGGGCAGGGTGACCGGGCCCTCGTGCCAGTCGCCCTTCGAGAAGATTGTCGCGGCCGGGAAGAAGCTGATGAAGGCGAACGGAATCGCGACGCTGATCATGGCCTGGACGGCGAGCGCGTAGATCGTGATCGGATAGCGGGCGAGATCGCCGAGCTGGTGCATCGAGAAGGCGAAGTTGCCGAAGGGGCTCTGGATCCAGAAGGCCGATGCGTTCGTCGCCAGGTTGAGGCCGACCTTGATCGCGATCGCCGAGATCAGAAGCAACAGGGCAAGCGCCACCCTGCCCGGCGTCCAGTGCAGCTGTAGGTGACCGAGTCCGAGCCCGATCAGGACTCCGCCGAGGAGCAGGTTCCCGAGTCCGTTCATGCCCACGGCGCAGCTCATCACCTGCGAGATCGGCGAGACCGGGCGCAGAAGCATGAAGTCGAGCTCGCCGCGATTGACCAGGAAGGCGAGACTCCAGGCGCCCTCGAAGAAGAGAGAACCGACCCCTTCGGCCACGAAGACGAGCGCGTAGACGACGACGACCTGCCAGAACGTCCAGCCGTTCACGTCGGGGATCTTGGTGAAGATCGTCCAGAGGAAGACGAACCCGACCAGGTTCATCAGCACCGAGGCCACGACCAGGATCCAGAAGTCGGCTTGGTACTCGAGTACCGCCTTGATCTGCACGCCGAGACAGCGCGCGTAGAGCGTAACCGGCCGGACGATGCGCATGAGAGCGGCGAGCACGCTAGCCGCCCTGGATCACGAGCTTGCGAACGGCGACCCGCCACATCATCCGGGCCAGCAGCCAGAGGCCGATCGCCCAGGCCGCCTGGACGGCGAGACCTCTTAGCGCGTCGACGCCGGTCAGCCTGCCGAGATAGATCTGGCCCGGCGTCCAGACGATGGCCTGGAAAGGAAGCACACCGGCTAGCGTCTGTAGCCAGCCGGGGAAGAGGACGATCGGCACCAGGGCGCCCGACATGATGTTCATGATCGCCAGCCGCGACCAGGAGACGCCGAGGTAGTTCGTCGTCCAGAAGCAGATCAGGCCGCTCATGTAGATGATCCCGAACTTGAGCGGGATCACGAGAAGCAGGCTGACCGCGAAGAGCAGCCCGGCGCTGAGGGTGGGGGGCGTCATCCCGCCGAAGGCGAGGACGACCAGACCGCCCACGAACACTGCCGTGAGAAACTCGAAGACCGAGACGCCGAGCGCCTCCGAGAGGCGGGCCTTCTGGTAGTCGATCGGGCGCGTGAGATCGAGGGCGACGTCGCCTGAACGGATCCGATACGCCATCGTCCAGTCCGTGACGTTCGAGACAAGGATCCCGGTGACGAAGCCGATCAGGAGGTAGGCCTTCATCTGGCTCCAGTCCCAGCCGAGCGCACTGCCGAACCTCGGATTCCTGAGCAGCACGCGCCAGAGGTAGAACATCGAGAGCAGGAAGAAGAGGTTGCCGAGCAGGCCGAGAAAGAAGCTCGCCCGGTAGGCGAGCATTTGCTGCAGCGCCAGCTTGGCGTGCATGACGTAGGCGCGGCGCATCAGCTGCCTGCCGCGGGCGATCGCAGGTCGAGCTGTCCGGCGTAGACCTTGCGGATTACGTCCTCGATCGCCGGCTCGTCGATCGTGAAATCAAGGATGTCGGCCTCGCGCATGACCGCGGCGACGACCTCCGCCGCCGAGATAGCGAAGCGGTCGAAACGCAGCCCGAGGAGTTCGGGCTTCTCACTGGGGAGCAGCTCGACCCCCGGGAGTCGCCGGACGATCGCCTGCCGATCGACGGTGGCGTGCTGAAGCTGGAAGTGGATCGAGCGCTCGCGCGCGAAGGCGTCCTTGACCGCCTGCAGCTGGCCGTCGTAGATGACCCGTCCCTTGTCGATGATCACGATCCGGTGGCAGATGTCCTCGATGTCGCCCAGGTCGTGCGTCGTCAGCATGACCGTCGTGCCGCGCTCGGCGATGAGCTTGTTGACGAAGGCGCGCACCCGGTCCTTGACCGAGATGTCGAGCCCGATCGTCGGCTCGTCGAGATAGAGAATCTTGGGATCGTGCAATAGCGCGGCTGCGAGGTCGGCGCGCATCCGCTGCCCGAGCGACAGCCTCCGGCCGATCACCGGCAGCAGCTCCTCGATCTCGAGCAGGTCGTCGTAGCTGCGCAGGGTGGCCTCGTAGCGCTCCTGCGGGATGCGGTGGATCTCCTTGAGGAGCGCCAGCGACTCACGCACGGGGATGTCCCACCAAAGCTGCGTCCGCTGCCCGAAGACGACGCCGATGTTGCGTGCGTTCTGGATCCGCTTTCTGTGCGGCACGATGCCGTCCACCAGCACCTCGCCCGCCGTGGGCACGAGGATGCCGGTGAGCATCTTGATCGTCGTCGACTTACCGGCCCCGTTCGGGCCCACGTAGGCGACGGCCTCGCCGGGCTCGATCGTCAGATCGACCTTGTCAACGGCCACGCGGTCGCTGAAGCGGCGCGTGAACAGGTGCTTGATCGACCCCGACAGCCCCGGGTCCTTGACGGGCGCCCGGAAAACCTTCGTGAGTTGGCGTGTCTCGATCAGAGCCATTAGCTGAGGACGACTCGAGAGAAGATAGTCATTCTCCGGCGCTCGCGATCCTCGGCCGGCGCCGCGGAAAAGAAACGGCCCGCCTTTCGAGCGAGCCGTTTCGTTGCCGTTCTGATGCCGAAGAGCTAGGCGACCGCTACGGCCTCCGCCTGCGCCGCTTCGCTCTCTTCGGCGGGCTTGAGCACCGGAAGCTCCTTCACCGGCTCGCCACAGAGCGCGAGTAGTCGGCTCCACTCATTCTCGACCTGTTGCTGAATCGCCTCGAGCACCGCCTCGTTGCCGGGCTTGAAAAGGTGTGCGAAACGCTTCTGCATCCTCAAGAAATCGGCGACCGGTATCACCTTGCGTGGCCGGTAGTTGAGCTTGTACTCGCCGTTGACGATCTCGAACAGCGGCCAGAAGAGGCTGTCCTGGGCGGCCCTCATGACCTCGGGCCCGACCCTCGACTCGTGACCCCAGCCGAGCGGGCAATCGCTCATCACGTTCAGGAAGGCGGGTCCGTCCATCGCCACGGCGCGCTCGACCTTGGAGCTCAAGTCCTGCCAGCGGCCGCCGGAGGACTGGCCCACGAACGGGACGTGATGCGCGGCCGCGATCGCTGTCAGGTCTTTTCGCTGCTGTAGCTTGCCTAGCGAATGGGAGCCGACCGGGCTGGTCGTGGTGTCGGCGCCGTAAGGCGTCGCGCCGGAGCGCTGGATGCCCGTGTTCATGTAGGCGCCGTTGTCGTAACAGACGTAGAGAAAGCGGTGACCGCGCTCCAGCGCCCCCGACAGGGCCTGCAGGCCGATGTCGTAGGTGCCGCCGTCGCCGCCGAAGGCGACAATGGTGACTTCCTTGTCGCCGCCGGGCAGAGTTCCGCGGCGCTTCAGCGCCTTGTAGGCAGCCTCGACGCCGCTGGCCACCGCCGCCGTGTTCTCGAAGGCGGTATGCATCCAGGGCACGTTCCAGGCCGTGATCGGGTAGCGCGAGGTGGCGACCTCGAGACAGCCGGTGGCGTTGACGACGATCACCGGTGTGTCAATCGAGCTGAGGACCGTGCGAACGATGCTCGGAGCGCCGCAGCCCTGGCAGAGAGCGTGTCCACCGCCGAGCGGCTGGACGCCGTGTTGGTTTTGGGCAATCCGCTTGAGTCTCGACATGGTGGTCATCAGCTCCGTAGTCCGATGTGGGTGGGCGCCTCGCCGGCGAAGACGGCCCGAGCTTCATCGGGAACCATTTCGCGGCCGCCGAGGCCGAAGACATGAGCATGCAACTTGGCGTCCGAGCCGTACAACGCCGCCGCCATCTCGGCGTGCAGCGAAGGTACCGCACCGGGCGCGTCCGAGCGGTCGAGCACGATCACTTCCTTGGCGGAAGCAAGCGCCTTGCGTATCTGCTCGGCCGGGAAGGGACGGTAGGAGATCAGGCGGAGTAGGCCGACCTTCTCGCCTTCGGCACGCAGCTCGTCGACGACGTCCTTGATCGTGCCGGCCGTCGATCCCATCAGGAAGACGACCTTCTCGGCGCCTTCGAGCTCGTACTCCTCGAGAAGGCTGAAGGGCCGATCGACCAGCGGCGAGTACTCGGCGAAGACATTCGCGATCACCGTCTCTGCGGCTTCCATCGCCGCGTTCATCTGGTAGCGCAGCTCGGTGTAGTAGTCCTGCAGGGCGAAGACGCCCTTGGTCGTGACCTCTTCGACATCGAGCAGCGGCAGCGGAACCTTGTACTCGCCGACGAAGTCCTTGACGACCTCGTCGGG
>CAZWTK010000025.1:3353-28261 GCA_964636655.1 uncultured Gaiellales bacterium | reverse complement strand
CGCTCATCACCTCGATCCTGCTGCGCGCCACGCCCGACGAGGTGCGCATGATCATGATCGACCCGAAGAAGGTGGAGCTCAGCAACTTCAACGGCGTGCCGCACCTGCTGGCGCCGGTGGTGACCAACATGAAGCAGGCCACCTACGTGCTCGACAACATCTGCCGCGAGATGGACCGGCGGTACGACGTGCTCTCGCGCAACGGCTGCCAGGACATCCGCCAGCTCAATCGCAAGCTCGCCAGGGCCGGCGAGGACGCCATGCCCTACACGATGGTGATCATCGACGAGCTGGCCGACCTGATGATGGTGGCCCCGTCGGAGGTGGAGGACTCCATCATCCGCCTCGGCCAGCTCGGCCGCAGCTGCGGCATCCACCTCGTGGTGGCCACGCAGCGCCCATCGGTCGACGTCATCACGGGGATGATCAAGACCAACATCCCGTCGCGCATCGCCTTTGCCGTCTCCAGCCAGACCGACTCGCGCGTGATCCTCGACGCCTCGGGCGCCGAGAGCCTGCTCGGGCAGGGTGACATGCTCTTCAAGCCGCTCGGGACGTCGCGCCTACAGCGCCTGCAGGGCGCTTACGTGAGTGAAGAAGAGGTCACGCTGATTGTCGAGCAGTGCCGCTGCCAGCGCGCCCAGGAGCTGGACGAGTCGCTGCTCGAGCTACCCGAGGCCTTCGCCGAAGACGCGCTCGAGAGCGACGGCGAGTTCGATCCCGACGAGGATCCCCTGCTCGAGAAGGCGATCGAGGTCGTCGTTCAGTCGCAGTCGGCATCGGTCTCGCTGCTCCAGCGCCGTCTACGCGTGGGTTACACGCGGGCGGGAAGGCTGATCGACATGCTCGAGCGGCGAGGCATCGTCTCCGGCTACGAAGGCTCGAAGCCACGCCGCGTGCTCGTAGACGAGAACGAGCTCGATCACGTTACGGCGCTTCAATCCCCCCGTTAGCGCTTTCCGAGTCGTACTCTCCACGGCGCCGATCGTTCCACCGGCGCGCGCGGCATGAAGTAGCGACAATACGGACGTGCTGCCCTACGACGACTACACAAAGCAGCGAAACGTGCGCGCCCGATTCGCTCTGCTGGTCGGCCTACTCGGGGCCCTTTTCGGACCGGCCGCGATCGTCGCCCATCTCCGCCTTGCTCAGATTACACTGCCGATGGCGGTAGGGGGCATTGCCGTTGGATGCACCATCCTGGGCGTCACCGCGCTCATCCTTGCGAAGCGGGCGCGCCTACGCCGGATCGTCTCGCTCGAGCGAATGGGCGGCGCAGTACCGGCCGCTCTCGGGCGCCTACTCGGGACTCTGGTGCTGGGAATCGGGCTCGGCGCCTGCATCTCCCTCGGTGTTTACGCGCTGCTGATCAAACTCTGATCTCACCCTGTGCCCGGAGAGATCCGGCCGTTTCGCTCGCCATAATGTGCGGCGAATCACTTTCTCCCTCTAGAATGCGAATTCATGTTTGAGATTGGCAGCAGCCTGCGCGAAGCGCGCGAGCGTCAAGCACGCTCATTCCCCGATCTGGAGCGAAAGACGCAGATTCGTTCGCGCTATCTGAAGGCGCTCGAACAAGAGGACTTCAGCGTCATGCCCGCGCTTGCCTACACCAGGGGATTCCTGCGCGTATACGCCGACGAACTCGGTCTAGACGGCCAGCTCTATGTCGACGAGTTCAACTCTCGCTTCGCAGTGTCGGAGGAAGGGAGCGCCCCCTTTCGGAGGCGCGAAAGCGGGGCACCGACGCGCCAGTCGCGACGGATCGCGTCTCTGGCCGTGGTCCTCACGGTCGGGACGATAGCCGCCGTTCTCGCCCTCTTCGTCTTTGCCTTCATCAGGAATACGCCCGACAACGGGACACCCGCACAAGCGACCAAGACGAGCTCGAGCGCGAAGCCCGCTCGCACGACGACGCTGAAGATCACCGCTGTGCGCGGAGACGTCTCGGTCGAGGCCCGTAACGGCGGGCGAGGCGGAGACCTGCTCTACGGTGGAACGCTGGTCAGGGGACATAGCCAGACGTTCAGTGGAGCCCGGCTCTGGATCAAGGTCAGCGCAGCGCAGAACATACTCTGGACGCTGCCGGGTGGGAATTCCGCCGATACCCGCGATCGATTCGGGCCAGCGATCCTCGTCGCTACGCCCAGCGGGCACTGGTTCGCTTCCCGGTAGCATCGCGCCCGTGCAACAGTCGAAGGCGGCTTTCGCGAATCGGCCCGAGGCGGTCGTAGTGGTGACCGGCAGTGAGCTTCTGCGCGCTGAGATAGCAGATGAGAACGGCCCCTTCCTGGCGCGCGAGCTGGCCCGGCTTGGTGTGCTCTTGAGGCGCATCACTATCGTCGGCGACGACCCCGATCTGCTCGAAGCGGCGCTAAAGGACGGGCTAGAAGCCGATCTATGCCTGATCTCGGGTGGCCTGGGGCCGACGCACGACGACCGCACTATCGAGCTCATGGCGAAGGCCGGTGGCAAGCAACTGGTCGTCGACCCAAGGCTCGAGCGCGAGATCGACCTGGTCGGACGGCGCTACGCGCGCAATGTCGGTACGAGCTACCACGGCTACGAGGAGGGTGTTCGGAAGCAGGCCACGATCCCCGAGGGCGCGCACGTGCTCGGCCTGGCTGGAACCGCGCCCGGAGTGGCGCTGGAACTGGACGGCTGCGTCGCGGTTGCCTTGCCGGGTCCGCCGTACGAGCTGCAGCGGCTCTGGCCCGCGGCGCTCGAATCGGATCCGCTGCGCCGACTACTCGAGCGAGTGCCTCCCTTCGAGCGCCGTACGTTGCGCTTCTACGGGCTGGCCGAATCGACGCTGGCCGCAGCGCTCCAAAACGCCGGCGGCGACGGGAAAGGCGTCACTGTGACCATCTGCGCCCGCGACCGCGAGCTCCAGGCCGAGCTCTTCGTCGACCCCGGCGCCGAAGCCCGCGCCGACGAGCTGGTGAATGCGCTCGCCGCGGCCGGGCCCGATACGCTCTTTGCCCGCGACGAGCGCCCGATCGAGCAGATCGTGCTCGAGCTGGCGCGAGAACGCGGCCTGACGCTGGCGACAGCCGAATCCTGCACAGGTGGCCTCGTCGGCGCCCGGTTGACCGGGGTGCCCGGCGCAAGCGACGTTCTGTTGGGCGCCGTCGTCGCCTACGCGAACGAGATAAAAGAGGCTCTGCTCGGAGTCTCGCCCGCGACGCTGAAGAAGCACGGAGCCGTCTCGGCGGAGTGTGCGCTGGAGATGGCAACGGGGGCAAGATGCGCGCTGCGAGCGGACGTGGCGCTGAGCGTCACGGGGGTGGCCGGACCCGGTGGCGGCAGCGCCGAGAAGCCGGTTGGGCTCGTCTTCTTCTGCGTGGCGGGCGAGGAGGAGACCGTTGAGCAAGAGATTCGATTCTCGGGCGATCGAGATCAGATTCGCCGCTATGCAACGGTGGCTGCGCTGCACCTGACGAGGCGCCTTCTGGCGCAAATCGGGCACAGTTAGGCATGGACTCGAGCGCTAGCGTAAGCGGCGATGAGCGAATACGCCTCTTCGTCGCCTACACGCTTGCGCCCGATATCCGTGAGCGACTCTTCGCCTGGCAGCGGGCAGAGCTCGACGGCAGCCGTGCGCACCTCGTTCCGCCGGAGCACCTGCATTTCACCGTCGCCTTCCTCGGCCGGCGCCCACGCGAGGAAGTCGAGCCGATCGCCGAGGTCGTCCGCAGCGCCGCCCAAGGCGCCGCGCCGATGCCGCTCTCGCTCAGCCGCTACCGCGAGACGAGAAGCGTCGGCATGCTCGTCTTCGACGACGCGAGCGGAGAAGCGACGCGGGTGGCGGAGGCGATTCAGCGCGGGCTGGAGGAGCTCGGCGTCTACCAGCGCGAGGCTCGTCCCTGGCTTCCGCACGTCACCGTTCTTCGTTTTCGCCGACCGCCTCGCCTGCATCCCGAGTTGCCCGACCTGGGGCAGATCATGCCGTCCGAGGCTGCTGCCTACCATTCAGTGCTGCGCCGCGACGGGGCGCAGTACGACGTTCTCCGATCCGTCGCGCTAGGAGGTCGATGAACTTGGATCGCGAGCATGCTCTCGAGACCGCTCTCGGTCAGATCGAGCGGCAGTTTGGAAAGGGCTCGGTCATGCGTATGAGCGATCGGCCGGCCGTGTCGATAGGCGCGGTCTCCACCGGATCGCTTCCGCTCGACCTCGCACTAGGGGTTGGTGGCCTGCCGCGTGGGCGCGTGGTCGAGATCTTCGGGCCCGAGGCTTCGGGTAAGACGACGCTCGTCTACCACGTGATCGCCGAGGCCCAGCGCCGCGGCGGCATCTGCGCCTTCGTCGACGCCGAGCACTCGATGGACCCCGCCTATGCCAAGCGAATCGGCGTCAACATCGACGAGCTTCTCGTCTCCCAGCCCGATACCGGCGAGCAGGCGCTCGAGATCACCGAGCTACTGATCCGATCGGGCGCGCTCGACGTCGTCGCCGTCGACTCGGTTGCGGCGCTGACGCCCAAGGCCGAGATCGAAGGGGAGATCGGAGACTCCCACGTCGGCCTGCAGGCCAGGCTGATGAGCCAGGCGCTCAGGAAGCTGGCCGGCTCGCTCAACCGCACCGACACCATCTGCCTGTTCACCAACCAGCTCAGGGAGAAGATCGGGGTTATGTTCGGATCGCCCGAGGTCACACCGGGAGGCCGTGCGCTCAAGTTCTACGCCTCGGTCAGGCTCGATATCCGTCGCATCGAGACGCTCAAGGACGGCGCCGAGGCGATCGGCAACCGCGTCCGCGTCAAGGTCGTCAAGAACAAGGTCGCGCCGCCGTTTAAGCAGGCCGAGTTCGACATCATGTACGGCCTCGGTGTCCCCTGGGACGCGACGGTGCTCGACGCCGCCGTGGAGCGGAAGATCGTGCAGAAGTCGGGCTCGTACTTCTCCTTCGGCGACGAGCGCCTCGGCCAGGGCCGTATCAACGCAGCCGCCTTCCTCAGCGAGCACCAGGACGTCTGCCAGCAGATCCTGGCCGCGATCCAGGAATTAGTCGGGCCCGAGCAGATCGTCTCCGCCCGGCTCGGAGAAAAGCCACGGGAAGCTCCGAACGGCGCCGTCTCCGATGAGGAGGCGAAGGAAGCCGCAACGGCGGCGTAGGTCGGAGCCGGATAGGTGCCCGAAATCACCGGGCTGCGCGAGATCTCAACTAGCGACGTGCTCGTCGAGTTAGACGGCGCGCCGTGGCGCAAAATACCGCTGTCCGCCGCTGCTCGCGCCGGCCTCAGTATCGGCAAGCGGATCGAGCGCGAGGACCTTCGCCTGCTCGGGCGCGAGCTGCGACGCGCGGAGGCTCTAACCAAGGCGACACGCATGCTCGCCCGGCGCCCGCTTCCGCGAGCGCTGCTCGAAGAGCGACTGGAGAAGAAGGGCGTGGCGCCGGTCGCTCTCGAAGAGGCGGTCAGCGTGCTCGAGCAGGCGCACTACTTGAACGACCACGCGTACTCGCTCGACCGCGCCGAGTCGCTCGCAGAGCGCGGTTACGGGAACGCCGCTATTCGCTACATCCTCGAGCAGGAGCGAGTCGAATCCGAGCTCGTCGCGGAGGCACTCGCGGCGCTCGAGCCGGAGTTGAAGCGGGCGCAGGCGCTTCTTGCGGGCGCCGCGGACACACGGCGAGTGTTGCGCCGCCTCGCAACCCGCGGCTTTTCTGCGGAGACGCTCGAAGACGTGGGAGGGAGCGAAGTCTTCAGTTAGCGACGTGATCGCTTCTAGCTACGTTTGCCGGGTGCGCCGCTACTACATCACTACGTGGATGAGTAGTGCCATATGTTCGCTTGTGGAACGATTCCTTCGCCGCCGCTTGTGCGTGTTACCGAGTAGGCCGCGGTCATACTCGATCTTCCGGCGGTATTACAGCGCTTGCTCGGGTACCACGCGCACGACCACTTCGAGCGCTGCAACTAGGCTTAACGCGTCGATGTCGGCGATTTCTGTTGATGTCTGCTGGATCTGAGCCGGGCCGGTTTTCAGGTGGAGGTAGAGCGCATCGGACTCCGGGTCGTACGACCATCTGAAGTCATCCGTTACGCGTCTCGGGGCGAGCGTAGCTCCGCCAAGCTGGCGACGGAAGTCCAGGATTTCGACGCCGATCAGGGATCCAAGGCGACTCATGTCGACTACACACTCGAAAGGCGCAGTCGAGGCACAGGGTGCCTCCGAGAGGACGACGCGTAGGGCGGTGCTGGAAAGCTCTACTATCGGTACGGACTCGCCCACGAACTCCGTCGTAATTGTCCTGGGAGAAGGTCGTACGCCGCGGAACCGTTCTTGAGATCTGGGCGAGGTGCCGGTAGTCGCTCGCTCGCATCGACGGAGGTTCTGGCGCCGTGCTCGCTACCCTTCCACCGATGCGCCGCTACTACGTCACCACCTTCGGTTGCCAGATGAACGCTCACGACTCCGAGCGGATCAAGGGAATGCTCGAGGAGCTGGGGCTCGGCGAAGCTCCCGCTCTCGAGGACGCGGACGTGATGGTCATCAACACCTGCACCATTCGCGAGAAGGCCGAGTCACGGCTGGCAGCCCATCTGGGACTTGCAAAGGCGCTCAAGAACGCCGATCCCAGGCGCCTGCTCGCGGTCGGCGGTTGCTTCGCCGAGGTGCAACGAGATCGCCTGTTCGAGCAGTTTCCGCAAGTCGACTTCGCCTTTGGGCCCGGCTCGATCGCGGCGCTGGGCGAGTGGCTTGCGGCTAAGCGAAACGGCGGAGCGAAAGGGAGCTTCGGTACCGGTGCCGAGCGACGCTTCGCTGCCGAGCTGCCGGGTAGACGCGAGCGCCCATTCCAAGCCTGGGTGCAGATCTCGATGGGCTGCAACTCTGTCTGCTCCTACTGCATCGTGCCCACGGTGCGCGGTAAGCAGATCAGCCGGGCGCCGAACGAGATACTCGGCGAGATCGAAAACCTGGCGCGCGTTGGCGTGCGAGAGATCACGCTGCTCGGTCAAAACGTCAACTCCTACGGCCGTGACCTCCCGCCGCAAGGACGCCTCGACTTCGCCGAGTTGCTGCGTGCCTGCGACCGCGTTGGCGGAATCGAGCGCGTTCGCTTCACGAGCCCGCATCCGAAGGACTTCCGCAGCGACGTGGTCGCCGCCATGGCCGAGTGCGAGTCGGTCTGCGAACACGCGCACCTGCCCGCTCAATCCGGCTCCAGCCGGATTCTCAAGGCGATGCGTCGCACCTACAAGCGCGAGCATCTTCTCGCCCTCGTCGCCGAGATGCGTGCTCAGGTGCGCGACCTGGCGATCACGACCGACCTGATCGTTGGTTTCCCCGGCGAGACAGAAGGGGATTTCGAGCAGACGCTCAGCCTGGTCGAAGAGGCGGCGTTCGACGGCGCGTTCACCTTCGTCTTCTCGCCTCGCTACGAGACTGAGGCGGCCTCGCTGCCCGACCAGGTGCCCGAGGAGGTCAAGCGTGAGCGGATCGAGCGGTTGATCGAGCTGGTGCAACGCGTCGCGGAAGAGAGAAACAGAGCACGAATCGGCTCGATCGAGCAGGTACTCGTAGAGGGGCCGAGCCGCACCGACCAGACGCTCTCGCGCGGGCGCTCGCGCCGAAACACGACCGTCAACTTCGCCGGCCCGGCCCAGGCAGGCGAACTCGTGCAGGTGCGGGTGGAGGCCGCGACGTCGACTACGTTGCGCGGCACGCAGGTCGTGCCCTCACGGGCGTGACGTTCACGCCACACCTCTGCGAGTTCTGATCCAGACTCGACTTCCTCTCGAATGGATTTCCTCGATAGGCTGAAACCGGCTAGGGGAGGGACTATCCCGACACACGCGCGAAACAACAGAAAACCCGAAACGAGCAGGCGTCACAGAAACGCGATCGACGAGCTCGTTCGTCTGCATGAAAGCGATCCGAACAAGCTCGCGCTGGTCATCTGCGGTTCGCTTGCCACCGGCGAGGCGCATGAGGCGTCGGACGTTGATCTCTACCTCGTCGTGACAGACACGGAGTTCGAGCGTATTCGGGCGAACCGGGGCTGTTACTACGGAAGCTGGGATCCGGCCAAGTTCTCGGGCGTCGAGATCGACGGGAAGATCGTCGGCAAGGGCTTTCTGCAGGAGGCCGCGGTTCGCGGCAGCGAACCGACTCGCGCGTCATTCGAGAACGCCTACACGGAGTTCTCGCACGACTCTGAGATCGACGCCCTGCTCGAGCGAATCTCGGCCTATCCCGAGTCGGAGCGCGAGCAGAAGATCAAGGCCTTCTACGCCTATACGAAGCACTACCGCTACGTCTGCGAGCAGGCTTTCGAGCTCGCAAACGACTACTTCGCCCGCCGCTGCGTGATCGAGTTGGTCTTCTTCGCCTCCCGGCTCGCTCTGGCCCACAACCGCGTTCTATTTCCCTGCCACAAGTCGCTGTTCGCGGCGCTTGCGCGCTGCGACGACCTTCCGCCCGAGTTCATCAACTCATCACGAATGCTGCTCGAAGGCTCAACCCTCCAGGCCGTTGTCGACTACTACGAGAGCGTGTCCGACTACTTCGGCCAGTACGACTATCCGGATCAGGAGAGAATCAGCTTCATCCTCGAGAACGAGTGGAGCTGGTTCTCGGGGATGCCCTTCGCGGGAGATCTGTGAACGAGCGACCCGATACGGTCCGATCGATGGCACAAACCCCGTCGGAACGAGAGGATGCGCCAGTGATCGCGATCTTCGGCCCGACAGCGAGCGGTAAGAGCGCCGTGGCAGAGGCCGTCGCCGCGCGAATCCAGGGCGATCTAGTATCGGCCGACGCGATGCAGGTATACCGCGACCTGCCCGTTCTGACCAACCAATCGCCGGCGCGGTTGGTAGGTATCTGGCCGCTCGATCACGAGGCCTCGGTGGGCGAGTACGCGCGCCTCGCACACGAGGCGATCGACGAGATACTGGCATCCGGGCGCACACCGATCGTCGTCGGCGGAACGGGCCTCTATCTCAGAGCGGCTCTGGCCGAGATCGAGCTACCGCCCGCGCCGGCTCCCGGCGCCCGCGAGCGCTGGCAAGCAACCTACGACGAACTGGGGCCCGAGCGGGCGCATGCACTGCTCATGAGTCGCGATCCGCGCGCAGCTGAGAGAGTTCACGCCAACGATAGGCGCCGCGTTGTGCGAGCGCTCGAGCTGAACGATGCCGGGCACTCTCTGGTGCGGACCGATAGCCGGCTCTGGTCGGGCGAGCTGCGCCATCCAACGCTCGTCTTCGGGCTGGAGCTCGAGCGCGGGATTCTCGACGCCAGGATCGAGCGCAGGACGCGTGAGATGTTCGAGCGCGGCGTCAAAGAAGAGGTGCGAAAGGCGCACGAGCAACCGCGTTCCCTGACCGCACTCAGGGTGATGGGCTTGCGGGAAGTGGCCGAGCTCGACACGGAGCAGGCGATCGAGGCGATCGCGCTCAGTACCCGCCGCTACGCCGCCTACCAGCGGAAGTGGATGCGCCGCGTGCCGGCGCTGATTAGAGTCAATGCCAACCGCTCAGTGGAAGAGGTCGCCGATGAGATTGTCGAAGTGGCACGGACTGGGAAACGACTATCTGCTCCTGGAGCAGTCTGAGCCGTCTTTCGAGCTAACGCCCGCGCGAGTAATAAGGCTTTGCGATTACCACTTCGGCGTAGGCTCGGACGGCATCGTCGAGATCCTCTCGACCAGCGCCGACGCCGCCGAGGCACGAATCTGGAACCCCGACGGCTCGCTGGCGGAGCTGTCCGGCAACGGCGTTCGCATTGCCGCGCGCTGGCTCGCTCGTCGTAACACCCGCGCCGATGTGCAAATTCGCGTCGGCAAGCGCACGGTCAAGGCGCACATGCTCGGCGGGCTCGAGGTCGAGATGGAGATGGGCGAGGTCAACGTCGGCGCGGCCGAGACGCTCGATCTGGATGGGGAGCAGCTCGAATTCATCGCGGTCTCGGTCGGCAATCCGCACGCGGTCATCCGGCGCGAGCCCGAGCGCACGGAGCTGCTGCGACTCGGCCCTCTCGTTGAGCGTCACCCGCGCTTTCCCGAGCGCACCAACGTCCAGCTCATCTACGTCGACAACCGTCACGAGATCACCATCGCCGTCTGGGAGCGCGGCGCGGGGGAGACGCTCGCCTCGGGAACGAGCTCGGTCGCGAGCGCTTCGGCTGCGATCGCGCAGGGCTGGTGCGAGAGCCCGGTCACCGTGCACCTGGCCGGCGGTGATCTGATCGTCTCGCTCTCGTCCGAGCGAAAGGCGACCCTCGTCGGCGAAGCGCAGGAGATCTGCACCGTCGAGCTCTCTCCCGAGCTACTGATATAGCCGTTTGTTATTGACATGCCTGATAGTCAGGCTGGATTGCAGTCTGTCTCGGGGGAGGTGGCCGACCGGAGTTTCGGCGGGCGCTTGCGAGATCAGTTCTTGTTCTGATGCAGAGCCGCGTTCAGCGCGACGGTGTTGCCTCGCTCCTTCACCTCGATCGCCCCTGTCTGACTGTTGCGCCAGAAGAGCAGCCCCGAGCGCCCGCTCAGCTCGCGCGCCTTCACCACGTTGCCGTCGGGCATGGTGACCCGGGCACCGGCGGTGACGTAGAGGCCGGCTTCGATCGTGCAGCCGTTGCCGAGCGAGATACCGCAACCCGAGTTGGCGCCGAGTAGGCAATGTGATCCGATACGGATGACCTCGCCGCCGCCGCCCGAGAGCGTACCCATGATCGAGGCGCCGCCGCCGACGTCCGACTCGGGCTCGACCACCACACCGGCCGAAATCCGTCCTTCCACCATCGACGGTCCCAGCGTACCGGCGTTGAAGTTGACAAAACCCGCATTCATGACCGTCGTGCCGGTGGCGAGGTGCGCGCCCAGGCGAACGTTGTCGGCGTTGGCGATGCGAACGCCGGAGGGCACCACATAGTCGGTCATGCGCGGGAACTTGTCGACCGAGCGCACCTCGAGCTCGATTCCCTGCCCGATCAACTCCGCGCGGATGCGCTCGAACTCTTCGCTGTCGAAGGGACCTCGGTTGCTCCATACGACATTCGGCAGGATTCCAAAGATGTTCTCGAGGCTGCAGCCGTGCGGCTGGATCTTGCGCCATGAAATCAGGTGGAGACGCAGATAGACGTCGTGAGCGTCGAGCGGCGGCTGATCGAGATCGCGGATGAACGTCGCAACTACTCGGCGCGAGCGATAGGGCTGAAGCGCGGGGTCATCCCCAAGTGCTTCGGCCTTCATGAGAGGCTGGAGAACGGCGACGCTGGGATGGTTGCCGCCATCGCCGGTGGTCGGCATGAGCAAGCTCAGCGCTTCTTCGATCTGCTCAGTCGTCAACTCGTAGGAGCCTGCCTCGCCCGCTCGCCCGACGACACTCGACAAAACGGCCGCGACCAGCGGATGCTCAGCGAGATTCGGCCGGGGGAAGTAAGTGGCGAGGACGCGGCCCTCGCGACTCGCCGTCTCTATACCGACGCCGAAGGCGGCCGGGCGCTCATACCCGGGTTGACTTTCGAGCTCTTCCATGAGCTCGGCTCGAATCTCCGCGGCTGATTTTTCCTCGCTCATCGCCCTTCAATGGTGTCACAAGAGGCGATCGAGCAGCGCTGCTGCCTGCTCGCACTCCTGCAGCGTGGGCACCAGCGCCATACGAACATACCCTTCGCCGTGCTCGCCCAGATACGAGCCGGGCGCAACCACGATTCCGCTACTCAGCAGCCGTTTGGCGAACCCTTCCGACGTCTCGCCTTCCGGCACGGCGATCCAGAGGAAGAAGGTCGCCTCGCTTCCGGCCACGCGCAGCCCCGCCCGCTCGAGTGCGGCTGCCATGATTTCCCGTTTGGCGCGGTAGCGCTCGCGCGTTCTCTCGACATGGGTCTCATCGCGCCATGCCTTGATCGAGGCCAGCTGGATGAATTCCTGAGGAGTCGTGCCGAGTGTGGGGCGGAGCAGGCGAAGGGCATCGACCACCTCGCGGTTGGCCGTAACGAAACCGGAGCGGTAGCCGGGCATCGATGAGCGCTTGCTGAGTGTGTTGAACACGACGACATTGCGCCTGTCGGGCACCTGTAGCGCCGAGGGTGGGCGCTCGTCGAAGTAGATCTCGCTATAGGCC
Organism: uncultured Gaiellales bacterium; assembly: GCA_964636655.1. GTDB lineage: Bacteria > Actinomycetota > Thermoleophilia > Gaiellales > Gaiellaceae > Fen-549. The sequence continues at coordinate 16,188 of CAZWTK010000025.1, read as the reverse complement.
TCGTCCGAGCAGAGCAGGAAGTCGTGCTCGAGAGCCAGCTCGGCCAGCCGCTCGTAGAAGGAAAGCGGCGCGACCGCCCCGGTCGGATTGTTCGGGTAGTTGACCCAGAGAAGGGCGACGCGTTGCCAGGTTTCCTCCTTAACCGCGTCGATATCGGGCAGAAAGCCGTTCGCTTCGACGATCGGCAGCCGCATCACCTCGGCACCGGCAAAGCGAGCACCGCGCTCAGGAACCGGATAGGCGGGATCGGCCACCAGCACGAGGTTCTTCGGCGGGCTCAGGTCGAGGACCTGGGCGAAGGTGAAGATCGCCTCCTTGCTGCCTAGGGTCGGGATCAGCTCGCGCTCGAAGTCGACCCGCACGCCATAGCGCTTGTCGCACCACTCGGCGATCGCGCGCCTGAGCTCGAGCAGCCCGATTGCCCGCGGATACTTGCAGCGCTCTGGCAGGCTGGCGGCGACCGCTTTGCGGATGAAGACCTCGGTTGCTTCGTTCGGATCGCCCATGCCGAAGTCGATCACCTGGATGCCGCGGGCCGCAGTCTCGCGTCTGGCCTCGTCGAGGCGAACGAAGGGGTAGGTACCGAATTCGTCGAGTATTGGAGTGAAACGCATCACGTCTCCTTGGAGAGAAACTTACGAAGGACTGCAAACGAGCGCTCGAGCTGCCGCACCTCGACACGCTCGTCGGCTCGGTGAGCGAAGCCCGGTGCGCCCGGACCGAAGTTGACGGCGTCAAGCCCGCGTGCCGCAAACTCCGCCACCGGTGTCCAGGCCTGCTTGGGCTCGAGCGCCAGATCACCGGCTCTGCGCAGCCGCTCGAGCAGCGCCGAGGAGGCTGGAACATGAGCCGGGGGCGAGTTGCTCGTCAGCTCGAGCTCGCCCGCGCCGGCGAGCAGTTCGCGCAAGCGGGCTTCGGCCTCGGCGGGCGTGCGCAGCGGCGAGTAGCGGTAGTTGACGCGGGCGACGCAGCGATCGGGAATCACGTTGGCCGCGATCCCCGCCTCGATGCCGGTCACGCTGAACACCTCGGTAAAGGCCAGGCCCGCCTGCTCGAGCTCGAGCGGCTCGGTCTCGAGGAGCGGTCTCAACCCTTCGATCGCCACGCCGATCGCGTTCGTTCCCGACCAGGGCCGAGCAGAGTGAGCGCTCTCACCCCGAAAGACGGCGTTTGCGTACAGGTTTCCGAGGCAGCCGGCCTGAATCTCGTTGTCGGTCGGCTCCATCACGATCACCAGCTCCGCCTCGTTCAGCTCGGGCAGCGCCGCGAACAACCCCGGTAGGGAGCTCTGTTCCAGTGGAAGCTCCTCGCGCGGGAAGAAGAGAAAGCCCGGATCGACTTCGAGCGCCGGCGTCTCCTCGGCGATCCAGCGGGCGAGCTCGATCATCACTGCCAGACCCGATTTCATATCACTCGAGCCGCAACCGATCACCGCGCCCCCCTCGATGTGGCCGGGAAGGTTTGCCTGCGCCGGAACCGTGTCGAGGTGCCCGGCAAAGACCACGAGCGGACGTCCGCTTCGCGGCGGACACGCATAGACCGACTCGCCGTCATCGTGCACGAGCTCCAGGCCGCCGGACAGGAGCGAGCCCACGTGCTCGGCCAGAGCTTGCTCCGCTCCGCTGGGCGACGGTACGTTGACCAGCTCGAGCGTGCGTTCAGCCAGGCACTGGGCCGTATTCGAGCTGTCGGCTGCCATCTCGGAACGCAGCCTAGCGGCCGGCCCGGTTGCTGGTGGAGCGAGAGGGCATACTACGTGCCGTGACCGCGCATCAGCCCGATCCCACCCCGGGCGCGGAGCCAGAGCGTGGCTTCGCTCTAGCGGTCTTCGCGCACGGCGTCGACGCGGCGGCTGAACTGGCCGAACTAAGCGAGTTGGCACGCACCGCCGGCGTCACGATCTCCGCCGAGCTCGTGCAGCACCGTGCCCACCCCGAGCCCCGTTCCTTCGTCGGCAAGGGCAAGCTCGAGCAGCTCAAGAGCGCCTTCTCCGCCTCCGCTGCCGAGGTGCTGATCGTCGACGACGAGATTTCGCCCGTTCAGCAGCGCACACTCGAGAACGCACTCGACGTGCGCGTCGTCGATCGCACCCAGCTGATCCTCGATATCTTCGCTCAGCACGCGATCAGCGCCGAGGGCAAGCTCCAGGTCGAGCTCGCCCAGCTCGAGTACAACCTGCCGCGCATGCGCGGGATGTGGAAGCACTTGGAAAGGCTCGGCGGCGGCGTCGGCACACGTGGCCCCGGCGAGACCCAGCTCGAGAGTGACCGCCGCGAGGCGCGCCGTCGCGTCTCGATGCTGAAGCGGCGCCTGAAAGAGCTCTCGAAACGGCGCGAAACCGGGCGCAAGGAACGCCGGCGCAGCGCCAAGCCCACGATCGCCCTGGCCGGGTACACGAACGCGGGCAAGTCCACGCTCCTGAACGCGCTCGCCGGCGCCGGCGTCTCGGTCGAAGATCGGCTCTTCGAGACGCTCGACCCGACCACGCGCTCCTTCGAGCAGGAGGGGCGGCAGTACCTGCTGACCGACACGGTCGGTTTTATTCGCCGCCTGCCGCACCAACTCGTCGAGGGCTTCGCCGCCACGCTCGAGGAAACGCTCGTCTCCGACCTCGTCCTGCACGTCGCCGACGCCTCGCTGCCTGCGCAGGAGATGGCCGATCAGATCGACGCCGTGGCGTCGGTGCTGAATGAGATCGGCGCCGACGAGCTGCCCGCAGAGCTCGTCCTGAACAAGATCGACAACGTCGACGCGGTCTCGCGCAAGCGCCTGGCCAATCGCTATCCCGACGCGCTCCAGATCTCGGCGCTCGGCGGCGACGGGCTGGACGCGTTGCGCGCCCGCCTGGCGTCACGCTTCGCCGACCGCTTCGAGCCCGTGCGCCTGCTCATACCCCACGATCAGGCCGGCGCGCTCTCGGAGTTGTACGAACTGGGGGCGCCGATCGAAGAGCGCCGTGACGAGGCCGAAGGCGTCTATCTGCTCGCGCGCCTCGCGCCCAGCACGCTCGGTCGACTTTCACGCTTCGTGCTTCCCGCTGATGACGCGCATTCGAGGCAGGCCCGCTGATGGAGCTCAAGATCCGCCGGCTGCGGCCCGAGGCCGTGGTTCCAGAGCGAGCCTATCGAGGCGACGCCGGGCTCGATCTAGCCGCCTGCGAACTAGTCGAGCTGGCGCCAGGCGAGCGTGCCACGATCGGGACCGGGCTGGCGGTAGCAATCCCTGCGGGGTACGCCGGTTTCGTCCAACCTCGCTCAGGCCTGGCCGCGCGTCACGGCATCGCGCTCGTCAACTCGCCGGGGCTGATCGACTCGGGTTACCGCGGCGAGCTGCGTGTCGTCGTCCTGAACACCGATCGAGATACTGCCTTCAGGATCGAGCCGGGAATGCGAATCGCCCAGCTTGTGATCATGCAGCTACCGGAGGTCGACCTGGTCGAGGTCGACGAGTTGCCGGAGAGCGACCGCGGCGTACGCGGATTCGGGTCCTCGCGGGTGTAGAGAGATGGGAGAGCCCCGCATTCGCGTCTCGGCAATGCTCAGCTGGCGCGGACGCATCCTGCTCTGCCGACAAGAGAAGCCGGGCAAGGAGTACTGGCTCTTGCCGGGCGGCGGTGTCGATAGCGGCGAGACGCTGGTGGAGGCGCTGCAGCGCGAGCTGGCCGAGGAGCTCGGGATCGACTACGAGATCCCCCTCGAGGGCCCGATCGCGCTCGCCGACTCGATCGCGCCCGGGCGCCGCCCCGTGGCCAAGCACGTCGTTCACATCATCTTCGCCGGCGACCTGAGCGAGCGCTCGCTGGAGGAGGTCTCATCGATCGACGACGCGGTGCGCGGCCACCGCCTCTTCTCTCCCGACGAGTTGGCCGACGTCGTCATCCATCCGCCGATTCAGCACTTCCTGCGCAACTGGGAGCCGGGCGACCCAACGGTTTACCTCGGCTCGCTCTGGGTTCCCTGAATCGGGGCTCCGGCGGCGTTCGTATGTGCGCTAGCGCGCGCGCACGCCGATCTGACCGTATTGGTTATCGCCCCAGCAGACGACCCTACCGCTCGAGAGTAGGGCGCAGCTGTGCGAGCCGCCCGCGTAGCCGGGGCTGCCGGCACTGACCTCCTTGGCCTTCGCTACGCCTCTGACCCTGACCGGAAGCGAGCTCTGGCTCGTATTGGCGCCGCCGAGTTGGTTGTAGAAGTTGTCGCCCCAGCACTCAACCGTTCCACCAGAGAGGAGCGCGCAGGCATGATCGTCGCCGGCGCTGACTCGGGTGGCGTGTTTGATGCCCCTGACCCTGACCGGAACCGAGCTGCCGCGGGATGTGCCGCTCCCTAGCTGGCCACGCTGGTTGCTGCCCCAGCACTTGACCGCACCGCTGGAGAGGACAGCACAGCTGAATTGATTGCCGGCGCTGACCTCGGTGGCAGCGTTGATGCCACGCACCCGGACCGCGGTCGGGCTCGTGACCGTACTGCCGTTTCCGAGCTCACCATCGGCGTTCATTCCCCAGCACTCGACCGTGCCGCCGGAGAGTACGGCGCAGGTGTGCTCGTATCCGGCACTGACCTGAGTGGCGTTGCCGATGCCGCTGACTGCGACCGGCGTCAAATGCGGAGTCGTGGTTCCGTTCCCGAGATCGCCGTGATAGTTCATGCCCCAGCACTCGATCGTGCCCTGGGAGAGTACGGCGCAGTTGTGGTAGCCGATGCCGGCACTGACCTGAATGGCGCCACTGATGCCGCCGATCTTGGTCGGGATCGTGTACGCGATGAACAGGCCGCTCGCATCGTCGTTGAGAATCCCTCCCCAGCACTCGACGGTTCCATCCGTAAGGACGGCGCAGTTGCGTGCGAATCCGGCACTGATCTGCTTGGCGCCGACGAGGCCCCAGACCCGCACCGGGGTCAGGCTCGTCGTCGTTCGGCCGTTTCCAAGCTGGCCCCACAGATTCCAGCCCCAACATTTGACCTTACCCTTCGCGAGGAGAGCGCAGGTGTGACCGCCGCCAGCACCAACCTGCCTGGCACCGGCGATTCCGCCGACCACAGCCAGGCCGTTCACCACCCTGAAGCGGAGGCGCATGCTGCCGTAGTCGTTGGAGATCACCAACCGGTAAGAGCCAACTCTCACCGGCCTCGAGCCAAACAGCTGCTTGACGCTCATCGTGTGCGAGCCCGCGAAACGACCTCTCTTCTTGACGCTGCGAATGGTTCGCCACTTGTGACGCTGCTTTAGAGCGAGCCGGTAGGAGAATCTCTTGCTGACCTTTGAGAACCTGTAGACGAGCTTGACCGCGCCGGCCTCGGCGCCGCTGAAGCTCTTCCTGGCCAGATGAGCCGAGACCGCGGCGTGACCAGTTGCGAAGCTAGAGCCGGAAGCGGGCTCGACTAATCGGCGGTTGCCGCCGGCGAGCAAAAGGATAAGCGCGCCGCCAAGCAGAAAACCGGCGCTCGTGCATCGACGCATGCCGATGTTCATAGGACGCTCGAATAGTAGCTTTCACGATACGGGTAACCGGGCGATTCCACGAGCTTTCCGCGCTCGTTCTCGGCAGAAAGTGGGCGTAGCGGTCTCGGTAGAGCCGCTCGACCTGCTCGAACTTGGCGCCTTTCTTCTTCACTGACTTCTTTGTTCGAGCTACCACGGGATTCGTTTATCGCGCGCCCCGCGTCTAACGGGTCTTCCCGCCGCGCTCCCGAGCCCGTCCCAGCGCGACGGCATGGGCCTCGTACTCGAGCTCGTCGTCGAGCACCTCCAACTCGGGCGGCTCTCCCAGCGTCCGCGCTAGCGCCTGGCCCAACAACCAGTCGGCCAGCCAGGGATTGCGAGGCAGCAGCGGGCCGTGCAGGTAGGTGCCGATCGCCTTGCCCAGGCGGCAGCCCTCGAAGCCGCTACCTCCGTCGTTTCCGAAGCCGTGCACAACGCGGCCGAGCGGGACGGCACCGGGGTCGAGCAGCGTGCGCCCGCCGTGGTTTTCGAAGCCGACCACGGTGAGCATCTCGTCGGGATCGAGCTCGCACTCGATCGAGACGTCGCCGATCATGCGCCCTTCGCCGGCCACCGTCTCGAGCGGCAGCACGCCGGCGCCGGGCATGTCGAAGCCGAACCGGTCGCGGTAGCCGCGCCCGAGCAGCTGGTAGCCGCCGCAGACCGCAAGCAGTGCCGCGCCGTCCTCGAGCGCCTTCGAGATCTCGTTGTGGCGCCCGGCCAGGTCGGGCGCGATCAGCGCCTGCTCACGATCCTGCCCGCCGCCCAGGTAGATCAGATCGCACTCGGGCGCGAGCGTCTCGCCTACGCCGACGCCGATCACCTCCAGCTCGTAGCCGCGGCGCTTCGCCCTGCTGCGAAAAACGGCGATGTTGCCGCGATCGGCGTAGATGTTCAACTGGTCGGGGTAGAGGTGGCAGAGCCGGATTCTGGTTGTCATTTCGGCTTCCTCGCTCTGGACTCCGCGCGGGCGCGGGCGGCCCGCTGCCAGTAGGGGTCGGCGTGCCCACGCTCGGCCAGTGCTTCCTGCAACTCGATCATCGCGGTGTAGGTCGGGCAGACGACGAGCTCGCCGCTTTCCTCTGTCAAGCCCAGTCCGCGATCGAGCGCCTCGGTCGGCGAGGGAATGACTTCGATCCGGCTCTGAGGGAAGCCGGCGTACTTAAAGCGAAGCGCCAGCTCGGCGGCGCGACCGCCGCTCGCTATCAGGCGCTCGAGTCCGCCCAACAGCGGCTCGAAGTCGACGTCCCAGATCCACGACACGTCCTGCCCGTCGGCTATCCGATCGTTGAGCGCGATCACCAGCGTCTTCGGCGTGCCGCTGGCGACGATCGTGCGCACTACCTCGTTGGCACCGGTCGGATTCTTGATCAACAGCAGAAGCAGCTTCTTCTCGGCGATCTCGATCCGCTCCGAGCGGCCGAAGGCGGCCTCGGTGCTTTCCAGGCCACTTGCGATTTCGTCCGGCCGGGCGCCGAGCGCACGGGCGAGTGCCGCCGCCGCGAGCGCGTTGTAGACGTTGTAGAGGCCGGGTAGCCCGAGCTTGACTTTTACGGTCTCCTCGGGAAGACGGAGCCGGAAGCTCGAGCCGGCAAGGCCGTCTAGCGTGATCGTCTCGGCCCAGATATCCGGTTTCGAGCGGCTGAATCCGCAGCCGGGGCAAGAGTACTCGCCGAGGTGGCCGACGTAGGCCAGCTCGTAGTCGTAGGCAACGCCGCAGTTGCTGCAATAACGCGCATCCGCGGCGTGGGGGACAGGGCCGCCGTGGCAAGCGTCCTCGAGCCCGAAGCGGATAACGCCCTCGCGCCCGCGCGCCAGCTGCGCCAGCTGCGGGTCGTCCTCGTTCACGATCAGCGTGCTGTCTGGCGCGAGCCCGGCAACCACGCCCCGCCAGCGCTCGGCCAACATCTCCAGCTCTCCGTACCGATCGAGTTGGTCGCGGAAGAGGTTGCCGAGACAGAGCGCCCGCGGCCGAAGCGCCTCGGCCACCCGCGGCAGCGCCGCCTCGTCCACCTCGAACAGGCCCAGCTCGGCACCACGTATGTGCAGAAGCGCCGTCGTGATGCCCGAGGAGAGGTTGGCACCGGCGGGATTTCCGGCCAGGCGGTAACGCGAAGCGAGAATCGCTGCAGCTAGGGCAGCGCTCGTAGTCTTGCCGTTCGTCGCCGAGACGATCACCGAGCCCCGCTCGAGCCTGCGCGCCAGTCGCGTAGCGGCGCTCGGGTCGAAAGCATTCAGCACGCGACCGGGCAAGGTCGTGCCCCCGCCTTTTCCGCTCAGGCGCGAGCCGGCTCCGACGGCACGAGCGACTAGAGTGCTGATTACGAGCGGAGTTCGCACCGTGGCCACGAGCCTACAGTACGTCCTTCCGTCCGGGGTTTAAGCTATCCGTCTACCTGGATGGGTGATGCCATCTCTCGCCTCTCACCGATAGCGTGATGTGTTAGTAACAGTCGTGCCTTGTTCGTGTGCCCTGACATCTCTCATGCGCTTCGCCGACCGGGCGAGCACTCCCGCTTGAAGGCGTTGACGGCGTGAGCATCACTGCAAACGAGACCGATCGCAGCGAAGGCCGCAAGCCCAGACCGGCGCTACGCCGTCGCAATCTGGGTACGCGAGTCTTCACGGCGGCGCTCATCGTTGCCGGCATTGGCCTGGATATCGCGCTACTCATTCACCTTCGCTCCGGCACGAGCGGTTGGGGTGCCTTCGCCTGTTTCGCCGCCGCGGCCGCAACCACGCAGTTGCTCGTAACGGGCAGCTCGTCCCCCCGCCACGCGCACGAATCGCTTGCCGTCTTCATCGTGGCGGCCGCTCTCGTAATGCCGCCCGAGCTGGTCGTTTTGGTTCCCATCGCACAGCATCTACCGGAATGGCTCAAGCAACGCTACACCTGGACGGTTCAGGCAGCCTCGATCTCCTGCGCCACGCTGGCCGCGTTCGCCGCCTGGGGCGCCGCCGATTTCGTCCTTAAGGGTCACGGGCTGGCCGCTAGTGGAACCGACAAGATCGCGCTCGCCGGCCTGCTGGCGGCGGCGACCTTCGTCCTCGTCGATTACGGCCTCGTCGCGATCGTCAAGCATCAACTGGGTGGCGCCCTGGGCGCCTGGCGATCGGCGGCTCGGTTGTCCTCGCTCGGCTACAACCTCGCGCTGGCGGCGCTGGGCGTCGTGATCGCCGTCATCTGGGCCTATGACTCCTGGCTGGCGCTGTTCGCAATCGCTCCGCTGGCGCTTGCGCAGCGCTCACTCACGGTTCCGCGCCTGCAGGAGGAGGCGCGCATCGACTCCAAGACCGGCCTGTTCAACGCGCGCCACTTCGGCCGCGCCTTCGGCGACGAGCTGGCGCGCTCGATTCGCTACGGGCACCCCCTTTCGGTGTTGATGGTCGACCTCGATCTCCTGCGCGAGATCAACAACACCTACGGTCACCTCGCCGGCGACGCCGTTCTCTGCGCCGTCGCCGACGTCTTCCGCTCGCAGTTGCGCCATTACGATGTCGCGGCACGCTTCGGAGGCGAGGAGTTCAGCATCCTCCTGCCGGAGACGCCAGTCGAGAAGGCGATAGAGATTGCCGAGAGAATCCGCCGCGCCGTCGCCGAGCGCTCTGTCGATGTCTCCACCTCGAGCGAGCCGATTCACGCGACGGTCTCGATCGGAGTCGCTTCCTTCCCCAGCGACGGCGCCGACGAGAACGCGCTCGTACACCAGGCCGATCTAGCCGTATACCGGGCCAAGCTGCAAGGACGCAACCGGGTACAGGCCGCGAGCGCCGAGGCGGCGGTGCTCGCGCCTTCCCTTACCGGTCACCTCGAAGTCGCCGCCCAGATCGCAGAGCACGAGGAACGTACCGCTCCCGCGACCGACCGCAATCCGCGACCTCATGCCGCCCAGAACCCGTACTTCCTCTCGCTCTCCTTCCGCCTGGCCGCGCTCGTTGCTGTCATCAGCACAACCGGCATCGCGCTCGGCGTCGCGGCCACGGTGTTCTCGCATGGGCCGGTCGACTGGCGCGGGATCGTTGCAGTGACCGCCTTGGTCGGAGTGGGGCAGGCGCTCGCCATCCAGGTCGACGACGGCTCGATCTCTGTCAGCGCAGTCGGTACGATCGCCGGTGTCGCCCTCTTCGACGTGCGCGTCGCGCTTCTCCTGGCACTGACGACAAGCGTGGTGGAGTGGAGTGCGCGCCGCTCGGCGTTGCACCAGGTGCTGTTCAACATCGGCGGCCTGAGCCTCGCCGGGCTGGCGGCCGGCGGCGTCTTCGCGCTGAGCCGCGAGCTCAGTCCGCGCCAGTTTGCCTTCGACCTGGCCGGAATCGCCGCCGGCGGTGTCTTCTTCCTCATCAATACCGGTCTGCTGGCGGTCGCCCTGGCCTTCGAAGGCAACGAGGACTGGCTCGCCGCTTGGCGCGAGCGCTTCACCTGGCTGGTGCCGTACTACCTCGTCTACGGCCTGGTGGGGGCGCTGATCGCGGTCGCCTATCACGCCATCGGGGTCGAGGCGCTGCTCGTCTTCGCGCTGCCGCTCCTGATCATGCGCAAGACGCAGGAGGACTATCTCGGGCACGCTCAGAGGAGCGCGCACAAGCTGCGCCAGGCCGCCGAGACGATCCAGAAGCAGAACCTCTCGCTCGAGCAGGCGAACAGGTTACTGCGCGAGCGCTCGACCGCCGCCATGGAGAGCCTGTCGGCGACCGTCGACGCGCGTGACTCCTACACCGCCGGTCACTCCCGCCGAGTCCAGCAACTCGCGCTGGCAATCGGTCGCGAGATCGGGTTTTCACAGGCGGAGCTGAACATCCTCGGCCAGGCCGCCCTCTTCCACGACATCGGCAAGCTGGCCGTGCCCGACTCGGTGTTGCTCAAGCCCGCAGAGCTGAACGATTACGAGTGGGAGCTGATGCGGCGGCACGCCGACGAGGGAGCCCGGATCATCGAGCGCCTCGGTTTTCTGGCCGATGCGGTTCCAGCCATTCGCCACCACCACGAGCACTTCGACGGCTCCGGCTACCCCGACGGCCTGGCCGGGGAAGAGATTCCGCTCGGTGCTCGCATCATCCACGTAGCCGATGCGCTCGACTCGATGCTCACGACGCGCACCTATCGCTCGGCCCGCCAGGTCAAGCAGGCGCTCGTCGAGCTGCGCGACAACGCGGGCGAGCAGTTCTGCCCTCGCTGCGTCTCGGCGCTCGAGAGCATCTTGCCGGTCGAGGCCGGCGGGCCCGAGGACGAGTCGCCCGACAGCGCGCTCGAGCTCGCGCACTGAGATTCCGACGGCGCTCCCCAACTAGATCGTCGTTCACTAGGGCGGACTATCCGGTGATTTCCCGGACACGAATGGAGGGCTGTTCGAGCCAAGATCGAAACACTTTGCAATTCGCGCATAATGCTCTAAACTCTTTGCGATGGCCTCGAAACCACCTCTCCGTGCGCTTTCCACGATCGACCCGCAGGCTCTGGCCAGCTTCCAGGCAAGCATCCGCAAGCGCTATTCGAACGACCGGATTCTGAGCGAGCTACGTGCCTGCGCCGAGCGGCTTGGGCGCTCACCGACCATGCGCGAGTTCGCGAGCGACGAAGAGACGACGATCCACCCGCAGACGGTGATCGAGCACTTCGGAAGCTGGAACGCGGCCAAGCGCGAGGCGGGCCTCGTGCCCAGGCGCTTCGCCACCCGCGACGAGTTGCTGCGCGTACTGCGCGAGCTGGGGGAGGAGCTGGGTCGCACGCCGACCGCACGCGACCTCGACGAACGCAAGGGTCGGGTGCCGTCGAAGTCTCTCTACTGGCACACCTTCGGCTCGTTGCGCGAAGCTCTGCGCCAAGCCGGGTACGACTTACCGGTCGGGGAGGAGCGCCTCGAGCGCGCGATCGAGCAGGGCGCCACGCTCGCCCAGGAGCTTGGTCATCTGCCGCGCTTCGCCGACTGGGCCGGTAGCCACGCCAGCGACTCGAAGATCATGAGCGAGTGGCAGGTCTACCGTCTGTTCGAGGCTCGCCGCGGCGCCTGGTCGACCTTCCAGTTCCTCATCCGCGAGCGCCTTCGCGAGGAGGGAATCGAGGTTGAGGCAGGAGGAGTACTCGCCGCGCCGGCAGAGCCGAACGGAAGCAGATAGAGCGATCGACCAGCGCTCAGCGGTCACGCCTCCCCCTTAAGGGTGTTTTAGGCTAGGAAAAGGGGGGAGTTGCGTAAAGGCGCCCTCGCTGAGGGCCGATAGAGTGAGCGTGACACAGCCGATCCGCCCGCATCCACTCCCGGCATCGCAGCCCTCTCCGCCAAAGCTCGAGCTCGTTCACGGCGACGCAGAACGAGAGGATCCCAAGCTCGCAGCTACGGTCGAGGAAGAAGCGGAGCTAGCCGAGCTTTCGCCCGACGAAACGGCCGAAGAGGAAGGCCCCGTCTACGCCGCTGCTCAGACGTCCGACCCGCTCAAGCTCTACGTCCGGCAAATAGGCGACGGCCCACTCCTCACGGCCACCGAGGAGCGGGAGCTGGCCAAGCGCAAGGACGAGGGCGACGAGGGTGCCAAGCGCAAGCTGATCGAGTCGAACCTGCGTCTGGTGATGTCGATCACCCGCCACTACACGAAGGCCGGCGTACCGCTGCTCGATCTGATTCAGGAGGGCAACCTCGGGTTGATCCGCGCCGTCGAGAAGTTCGACTACCGCATGGGATACAAGCTGTCGACCTATGCCACCTGGTGGATCCGCCAGGCGGTCACCCGGGCACTCGCCGACCAGGGCCGCACCATTCGCCTTCCCGTCCACGTGGCCGAGCAGGTTCGCCGCCTGATGCGCACCCGCCGCGTCTTGGCGCAGAAGGTCAACCGAGACCCGACCATCGAGGAGCTGGCGAAAGAGAGCGGATTCCCGGTCGAGCGTGTGATCCAGCTACTCGACCTGGTCGAGGATCCGGTCAGCCTGGAGACGCCGGTCGGGGACGGCGAAAGCCTCTACGGTGATCTGATCGAGGACACAAAGACTGAGTCGCCCGACGGCGCCACCTCCGATCGTCTGCGCGCGGTCGAGTTGGGCGTCGCGCTCGACAAGCTGAACCCGCGCATGCGCCACGTGCTGAGCGCTCGCTTCGGCCTCGACGGACAGGCTGCGCGCACGCTCGAGGAAGTCGGCGCCGAACTCGGCATCACCCGCGAGCGCGTGCGCCAACTCGAGTCCCGCGCCCTGCGCGAGCTTCGCAACGTCGCGCCCGATCTCGAGCACTACCTTCGCTCCTAGGGGTCTGACGCCGCCGGAGGTGGGGTCTGACCCAATACTCCTCGAGCAGCGGCCCCTGCCGAGGCACGCGCAATCCTTCGGTCATCCGCGCCGACGAGCTTGTCAGGCAGATCTTCTGCA
>CAZWTK010000025.1:0-3253 GCA_964636655.1 uncultured Gaiellales bacterium | reverse complement strand
GCAGGAACCTCCTCCGTCGGATGACGTACGATCGAATCGTGATTATGCAAGCCGTGGACGGCGCTCTTGGCGCGGAGGTCGCAGAAAAGGTCATGCGCGCGCTTCCGCAGTGGTTCGAGCTCGAGGAGCCACTGCTCGAGTACGTCGAGGCCGCTCGCACGCTGCCGACCTTCGTCGCGGTCGAGCAGTCGGTGGACGTCGGCTTTCTGACGCTTGAGGCTCACACGCCGGAGGCCGCCGAGATAGTGGCGATGGGCGTGCTCCCCGACCGACACCGGCACGGCATCGGCCGAGCGCTCGTCGAGGCCGCCGTCGAATACACGCGCTCGCGCGACGTACGGCTCCTGCAGGTCAAGACGCTCGGGCCTTCGCATCCGAGCACGCACTACGCGCGAACGCGCGCCTTCTACGAGTCGATGGGCTTCCTTCCGCTGGAAGAGACGAACGCGTTCTGGGGCGCCGATAACCCGTGCCTGATCCTGGTCAGGCCGCTCGCGTGACGACGCTCAGTGGGCGACGAACTGCATCTCGCGCAGGCGAGAGAGCTGCCGCAGCGCCTCGACCTCGATCTGGCGTACGCGCTCGCGCGTCAGGCTGAGGCAGCGACCAATCTCCTCGAGCGTCCTGGGCTCGTTGCCCTCGATTCCGTAGCGCATCAGAAGCACCGTCCGCTCGCGCTCGGGCAGCGCGTGCAGGGCCTGGGAGAGAGCCTGGGTGCGCAGAGACACCTCCACCTGCTCCTCCGGTAGAGGACCGTCACCGGGCACGAAATCGCCGAAGACGGCATCTTCCTCGTCGCCGACCGGCTGGTCGAGACTGGTCGAGGCGCGGGCGGCGGCCTTGACCTCGTAGGCCTGCTGGGCGGGGAGACCGGCCTCCTCGGCGACCTCTTCGAGCGTCGGCTCGCGCCCCAGCTGCGTCCAGAGCGTGCGCTCGGCCCTATTCATCTTCTGCAGGCGCTCGACGATGTGCACCGGCATACGGATCGTTCGCGCCTTGTCGGCCAGCGCCCGGGCCACGGCCTGGCGAATCCACCAGGTCGCATAGGTCGAGAACTTGAAACCGCGGCGCCAGTCGAACTTCTCGACGGCACGGATCAACCCCAGCGTTCCCTCCTGAATCAGGTCGAGGAAGGGCAGACCCTGATTGCGGTAGTTCTTGGCTATCGAGACAACCAGGCGCAGGTTGGACTGGATCATCCGCTGCTTGGCCCGTCCGTCGCCACGCTCGATCCGTTTGGCCAGCTCGACCTCCTGAGCGGCGGTGAGCAGCGGGTGGCGCCCGGCCTCGCGTAGAAACAGCTGGAGCGCGTCGGTCGTAGTCTCGTAAGAGAGGGCCGCCGCAGGATTGACCGGTGGTGCAACCTCGTCCTCGGTGACCTCGATCCCACGCTGCTCGAGCTCGCGGTAGAGGCCGTCGATGTCGTAGGCGTCGAGGTCGTGGATCTCGACCAGATCGAGCACCTCGCCGGCGTGAATGGAGCCCGCATGCTCGGCGGCGTCGAGAAGGTGTCGTACCTCCTCACTCTCCAGGAAAGTGTCGATATCGATCGTCATGGTTCTAAGCGCGGCCCGCGCGGCTGTCCTGCCCCTTATGGAAGCAAACACCATTTCCGCCGGAAATCAATACTTCTTGAGGTGTTTCCGCCGAAAAAAGTGGGCAATTGACCGCCGGCAGCCCCTTACCGGCCCCGCAGAGGCCGGGTTGACAACGGCGAGCTGTGGCTAGAAAGACCACATGAGCGCGTACACCCTGAAGAATCTGATGCAGGTCGAAGACAGCGCTTTGAAGTTTGGTCTGGCACCCGCCCTCGAGGCACGCTTCCCCTCGGCTGCGCTCGAACTCGAGAGAGCGGGCCTCAGCTATCAGCGTCTGGCGCCCGACTTCCGCTCGCCGTTTGGTCACCGTCACGCCGAGCAGGAGGAGATCTACGTTCTTGTCGACGGCAGCGGCCGGATGAAGCTGGGCGACGAGATCGTCGAGTTGCGCCGCTCGGACGTCATCCGAGTTGCCAAGGAGACGATCAGGGCCTTCGAGGTCGGCCCCGTCGGGGCGACGCTGATCGCCTTCGGCGCCCCCGGCCCGAACTCGGCCGATGCCGAGGCGATTCCGGGCTGGTGGCCCGCCGAGTAGAGAAGCGCTGTTCGTTACTTCGTGTCGCCCGAGGCGATCGGCGTGACCTCCAGTGAGCCGTCCGCATGACGCTCGATGCGAAGCGGCCAGCGGCCGTCGCCGACGACCACCTCCAGCGCCGAGCCTCGCTCGGGCGAGGCGCCGAGATCGCGCCGGCTTTCCAGCCACTCGTGGTGCCGCGCCAGGGCGGTCTCGAGCGCGGGCAACAAGTCCTGCTCGCGAAACGGCTTGGCCACGTAGGCGAAGACGCCGGCTCGCACCGCTTCGGCGACGGTGTCGGAGTCGGCGTAGGCGGTCAACATCACGATCGGAATCGGCCTTTCGGCGAGGATGCGACGGGCCGCCTCGATCCCCGTCATCCCGGGCATGCGAACATCGAGCACGGCTGCCTCAGGCTCGGTCTCCCGAGCCAGGCGCACGGCTTCCTCGCCGCTCGGAGCCTCGGCGCAGACCTCGTAGCCCGCGTGTATGAGCATCTCGCGCAGGTCGAGACGGATGATCGACTCGTCCTCGGCGATCAGGACTCGTCTTCTTGGCTTCGTTCCTCGTCCCATGCCGTTCACTCCCTTCACACAAACGCCCCGGCACGCGCTCGCGCCCCCGGGGCGGCTCGGCCCTCGTAATCGTCCCGAATCGTCGGGACCAACAAAAAAGCCCCGGCACGCCGAAGCGCTCCGAGGCTGCTTTGCCTTTTGCCCGTCTTCAGCGACGAGCACATTGACGGTAGCAGGAGCCGTCGAATCCAGTCAAATCTCGCGCCGATTGCGCGCTAGATTGAACCTGCGATGCCCGGACCGCCCACACGACGCACGCGACAGCTCCTGTTGCGGGCGCCTGAGCCCGCCGACGCCGAGGCGCTGTTCGCCATCCAGGGTAACGCGGAGGCGATGCGGCACACCTACTGCGCCCCGAGCCTGGAGGCGACCGCCGCGTACATCGAGTCCTACGCGGCCCGTTTCGCCGAGGACGGCTTCGCCCCCTGGACGGCCCTGCTCCTGGAACCGGAACCCTGCGTTGCGAAGCAACGCGACGCTGCGCAGCAACGCATCGTCGGCTGGGGCGGCCTGAACAAGGATCCGAGCGCGCCGGAGTGGGGGACGGAGGTCGCCTACTACATCGA
>CAZWTK010000024.1:0-29116 GCA_964636655.1 uncultured Gaiellales bacterium | reverse complement strand
CCCACGGTGGCGCGCTGATGCAGCGCCAGGAATGCGAGAGCTTCCAACTCGTCAAGTCGCTCTACTCGATCGCCCAGGGCGGCTTTTCCGGCACCGGCCTCGGCAAAGGCACGTTTGCGCTTCCCAACGGAAACAACCTGATTCCCGATCTCAACACCGACTTCATCTTCTCGGCGCTGGCCCAGGAGCTGGGCCTGGTGGGGATCGCAGCGCTTTTGCTGGTTCTGATGCTGTTCGTGGTGCGCGGCTTTCGTATCGCCCTACTGGTCGACGACGGTTTCTCTAAGTTGGCCGCCGCCGGATTGACGTTCGGCTTCGCGCTTCAGACCTTCATCATCATCGGCGGCATCCTGCGCCTGATTCCGCTGACCGGCATCACCCTTCCCTTCATCAGCTACGGGGGCTCGAGCGTGGTCGCCAACTTCATCCTGCTCGCCGGCCTGCTACTCGTGTCGCAGAGAGCGAACGAGGCGCGATGAACGCTCGCATCCGACTAGCCGCCCTGGCTTCGCTCACCATGCTCGTGGCGCTGATCGTTGCCTCCACCTACTGGCAGGCCTGGGCTGCTCCGGATCTCGCCAACAAGAGCGACAACTCGATCCGGCAGATCTCCGAGTTCACCATCGACCGCGGGCGGATCTTCGCCGCCAACGGCACGACGCTGGCGAAGAATCGAATCGTCCACGCGGGCGGCCGCACCTACTACTTCCGCCGCTACCCGCTCGGCTCGCTGACCGCGGCGGCGGTGGGATACGCAACCCAGACCCGTTCTCGCGCCGGCCTCGAGCGCTCGGCCAACGACTATCTGACCGGCGCCGACCAGAGCCTGGCCGGTGCAATCAAGCAGATCGGTGATCGCCTGCTCGGCAGCACGATCCACGGAAGCGACGTCTACACCTCGCTCAACCTCAAAGCCCAGCGCGTCGCCACGCAGGCGCTCGGCTCGAACTGCGGCGCCGCCGTGGTCCTCGAGCCTTCGACCGGGCGGGTTCTCGTGCTCGCTACCAATCCGACCTACAACCCCAACGACGTCGAGGGTCACTTCAACCGCATCCGCGCCATCAAGTCGAGCTCCTGCAGCCCGGCCTCGCCGCTGATCGACCGGGCTACGCAGGGCCTCTACCCGCCGGGCTCGTCCTTCAAGGTGGTCACCGCCGCGGCCGCCCTCGATACGGGCCGTTTCACTCCCTCTTCGAGCTTCGACGACCCCGGCTACTGCACCGAGTACGGGCAGCAGGTGAGGAACTTCAGCGATCAGAACGGGCCGGAGGTATTTGGCCGTCTTACGCTCGCGACAGCGCTCCAGCACTCCGTCAACTCGGTCTTCTGCAACATCGGGAAAGCGCTCGGCATGCGCACGCTGATGAACTACGCCCGGCGTTTCGGCTTCGATCAGACGCCCTCGATCGACCTGCCCAGCAACGCTCTCGCTATCAGCGGCCTCTATCAGCACTCGCGCCTGCTCAGCCCGCGCGAAGAGCTCAATCAGGACCCCGGGCGCACCGCCTTCGGCCAGGACAAGCTGCTGGTCACGCCGCTACAGATGGCGATGGTCACCGCCACGATCGCCAACAACGGCAAGGAAATGCGGCCGCACCTGGTCGATCGCGTGCGCCGCTCGAACGGCGACATCGTGCGCATCAGGCCCCAGATGCTCGGTCAGCCGATCAAACCCCAGACGGCTTCGGAGCTGGCGCAGATGATGGAGTCGGTGGTAAGCGGCGGCACCGGGACGGCAGCCCGGATATCGGGCGTTCGCGTCGCCGGCAAGACCGGTACCGCAGAAAACGGGCCCGGACAACCCAACACGACCTGGTTCATCGCCTTCGCGCCCGTAGACGCGCCACGCGTCGCGGTGGCGGTGGTGCTGCAGAATCAAACGGGCGTCGGCGGCACGACCGCGGCGCCGATTGCGCGTGAAATCATGCAGGCGATCCTAAGTACCGCGCCGAACTCCAACTCCTGACCTAACCTTTACGAGCCATGACACCTCCTGACCCACTCATCGGCGCGCTCTTCGACGGGCGTTACAAGATCCTCAAGAGGCTCGGCTCGGGGGGCATGGCGACCGTCTACCTGGCCGAGGACCAGGAGCTGGGCCGGCGGATCGCGATCAAGATCCTGAACGCCAAGCACGCCTCCGACAAGCAGTTCGTCGAGCGCTTCCGCCGCGAGGCCTCCAGTGCTGCCGGCCTATCTCACCCGAACATCGTGCAGATCTACGACCGCGGCAACGCCGAGGGCACCTACTACATCGCCATGGAGGTGATCGAGGGCCGCTCGCTCAAGGAGCTCGTCATCGAGCGCGGTCCCTCGCCCATACTCGTCGCCGTCAACTACGGCCGCCAGATTCTGGCGGCGCTTCGCTTCGCGCACCGAAACGGCCTCGTGCATCGCGACATCAAGCCGCACAACGTGCTGGTTGACGACGAGGGGCGGGTGAAGGTCACCGACTTCGGCATCGCGCGAGCGGGCGCCAGCGAGATGACCGAGGTCGGCTCGATCATCGGCACTGCTCAGTACCTGTCGCCCGAGCAGGCGCGCGGCGCCCCGGTCGACGACCGCTCCGACCTCTACTCGGTTGGGGTTCTCCTTTACGAGCTGCTCACCGGCGCGGCGCCCTACAACGGCGATACCCCGGTTGAGATCGCCATGAAGCACCTCTCGGCCGTGCCCGAGCCGCCGTCGGCAAAAAGGCCCGAGGTACCGCCCGAGCTCGACGCGGTCGTGTTGCGCGCCCTGGCCAAGAACCCCGACGACCGCTACCAGAGCGCCGAGGAGATGGACGCCGACCTGAGCGCGATCTCCAAGGGAATGGAGATCAGCGAGACCACAACCGACGCCGCCACGACGGTGCTGGCGGGAGCCGGCCTCTCGGCGCCGACGATGATCTCCAAGGCGCCGACGCGGGTGACGCCGCCACTTCGCTCGGGCGTGCCCGCGCCGCCACCCGCCGCGCCCGGGTACTACGACCTGCAAGACGCGACCGTGCGACGCCCGGTCTGGCCCTGGCTGCTCGCGCTGCTCTTGGCGGCCGCGGTCGGTGTCGCCTTCTGGATCGTCTACCGGCAGCTGGCCCAGAACTCGCCTGTAACGGTGCCGTCCGTCACAGGGCTCACCGAAGCCGCCGCCAAGAAGAAGATCAGGGGCGCCGGGCTGACCGTGCTGGCGCTCCGTGCCCCATCGAACAAGACCAACAAGGGTAAGGTGTTCGACCAGCGCCCGGCGGAGGGCGAACGAATTGCGCCGAACAGCACCGTCCGCATCTGGGTCTCTATCGGGACAGGTGACGTTCGAGTCAAGTCGGTTGTCGGGATGGACCAGTACGTCGCGATAGATGTGCTGCAAAAGAGCGGTTTCCAGGTGACTGCGAAGCCGACCTGGAACGACGCCAAGGCCGGTACCGTCTTCAAGCAGGAACCGCCCGGAACCGGAAGCGAGACGGCGCCGAAGGGCTCGACCGTGACGATCTGGGTCTCGAAAGGGCCGGCTCCGATTTCAGTGCCCGATGTCGTCGGCGGCCTCTACAACACCGTCTACTACCAACTCAAGGGCCAGGGCTTCAAGGTAACCAAGCAGGTTGACACGAGTTCTACCGAGCCCAAGGGCACCGTCACCGGCCAGGATCCGGCCGCGAACACGACCGCACCGCCCGGCAGCACGATCACGCTCACGGTCTCCACGGGCTCGCAGCTCGCGACCGTTCCCGATGTCACCTCGTTCGACGCCGCGACGGCCGAGGCGACGCTCACGGCCCAGGGGTTCAACTACAACGCTGTCCCGCAGGACACGGCCAACGCCGACGAGGATGGGATAGTGCTCAAGCAAACTCCGCCGGGTAACAAACAGGCAGCCGTTGGCTCGACTGTAACGATCTACGTCGGCAACTACACGGGACCGTGAGCCAGCTTCGCGTTGCAGTCCTGATGGGCGGCCGTTCGAGCGAGCACGACATCTCGCTCGCCTCCGCCGGCTCGGTGATCGAGGCCTTGCGCGATCGCTACGACACGGTCTCGGTGGAGATCGACCGGGAGGGGCGCTGGGCGCTTCCCGCCGCCGCGCCACCCGCTCTGGAAGCACCCGAGCACCCGAGCGCGCCCGTGGAGACGCTGCCCGTTCCGGCCGAGTCGTCCGTGCCGGCCACCCTGGCCGAGGTGGACGTCGTCTTCCCCGTGTTGCACGGACCCTTCGGCGAGGACGGCACCGTCCAGGGGCTGCTTGAGCTGGCGGGCGTGCCCTACGTCGGTCCGGGTGTGCTGGCCTCGGCGCTGTGCATGGACAAGGACGTGTTCAAGGCGGTGCTGCGCGATCGCGGCATCCCGGTGACGCAGAGCATCACGCTCCGTGACGGCGACCCTGTCCGGCATCCCTTCTCGTACCCGGTGTTCGTCAAGCCGGCGCGGCTCGGCTCGTCGGTCGGCATCAGCAAGGTGCATGAGCGTAGCGAGCTCGGCCCGGCGCTGGAGCTCGCCTTCCGCCACGACGAGAAGGTGCTGATCGAGGAGTTCGTGGACGGGCTCGAGGTGGAGTGCAGCGTGCTCGGCAACCGCGAGCCGATCGCCTCGCTGCCGGGCCAGATCGTCGCTCACGCCGAGTGGTACGACTTCTCGGCCAAGTACGACGAAGGCGGGATGGAGCTGATCGTGCCGCCGCCGATCTCCGCCGAGGCGGTCGAGGAGGTACGTCGCCTCGCCATCGAAGCGTTTATCGCCGGCGAGTGCGAGGGTATGGCCCGCGTGGACTTCTTCGTTCGCGGCGAGGAGGTGCTGGTGAACGAGCTCAACACCATTCCCGGCTTCACCTCGACCAGCGTCTACGCCAAGCTGTTCGCGGAGTCGGGCATTTCGTATCCTGAACTACTCGATCGCCTGATCGCGCTGGCGCTGGAGCGCCACGAGCGGCAGCGGCGCTACGCCTATTAGCCGGCGAGAGCGGCGCCAAGCGCCTCTTCCCACACGTCGAGCGCCTCTTCGAGCTCGTCGTCTGTGATCACCAGCGGCGCGAGCACGCGCACACAGTTCCCGTACAACCCCGCCTTGAGCAGCAGCAGGCCGCGCCGCAGCGACTCCTCGATCACCCGAGTGGCGAGCTCGGGCGCCGGCTCCTTCGTGTCTCGGCTCTTGACCAGTTCGATCGCCAGCATCGAGCCGATGCCGCGCACGTCTCCGACCGCGTCGAAGCGATCCTGCCAGGCCGTCATCCGTGGAAGCAGGGTCTCGCCGAGCGCGCTCGCCCGCGCGATCAGGTTCTCGCTCTCGATCACATCGAGAACGGCATTCGCCGCGGCCAATCCCAGCGGGTTTCCGCAGTAGGTGCCTCCGATGGCGCCTTCGTGCGGTGCATCCATGATCGCCGCCTTGCCCAGCACTCCCGAGAGCGGCAGCCCGGAGGCCAGCGACTTGGCCACGACGACCAGGTCTGGCTCGATGTCGTAGTGCTCGATTGCGAACATCGCGCCGGTGCGACCGAAGCCGGACTGCACCTCGTCGGCCACAAACACGATTCCGTGCTCGTCGCAGATCTGCCTCAAGCCTTGCAGGAACTCCTTCGGCGCCGGTACGAAGCCGCCCTCGCCCTGAATCGGCTCGATCACAACCGCTGCCACCTCCGCGGGCGCCACCTGCGTCACCAGCGCCCGCTCGAGTGCGGCCAGGGCCTCGGAGGCCGAGGGGCCCCGGTAGTCCTGGGCGAAGGGAAGGTGGTGGACGGCCGGCGCGAGCGGGCCCAGCCCGATCTTGTAGGGATTGGCCTTGGACGTCATCGTCAAGGCCAGCAGCGTGCGCCCGTGAAATCCGCCCTCGAAGGCGATGACGGCAGGACGCTTGGTCGCCAGGCGAGCGATTTTGACGGCGTTCTCGACCGCCTCGGCGCCCGAGTTGAAGAAGACCGCCCGTGCCGGGCCGCTGAAGGGCGCAGCTGCGACCAGCCGCTCGGCAACGGTCGCATAGATCTCGTAGGGAACGACGGCGAAATCGGTGTGCAGGAAGCGGCCCGCCTGCTCCCTGACCGCCTCGACCACGCGTGGGTGGGCGTGCCCGACGGCGAGGCAACCGATTCCCCCCGTCAGGTCGAGGAGGTGATTACCGTCGACGTCCGTAACGATCGCGCCGAGCGCCGAGTCGACGACGAGCGGCGCCTGGACGGTCATCGGCGCGGCGACGGCGCGCACCTTTCGCCTCATGATCTCGCGTGAGCGCGGGCCCGGTATTTCGGTGAGAAGTTGGATCGCGGACGAGGTCATCTGCGTCCGGACGATAGCGGAGCGCCGGAGGAGGTTGCCGAGACTATCTCTCCGGCCGAAGAGCGCCCGGGGTGTACTCGCCGCTCGCGTTCCAGATCAGGAATCCGCGCGCCTCACTTCGGCGGACGGCGAGGATCTCGTCCTGGATGTCGCTGAGTGTGTATTTCCGGCCCATCGTGAAGTCCTGGATCCAGGGAACCAGCTCGGCCCCGCTGCCACGCATGGCGATGTTGAAGTCGCTCAACGCGTAGCCGACCGTCATCCCCGGAGCCGCCTGGGGGTCGTCCAGCCCGTACTCCCCCGCAGTGAAATGCGATGGGTAGACCATCGGCGAAAGCGCATCGACATAGCGCGCCATCTGCTTCGGCGACTGCCCTACACCGAGCTCGTTGGTCGCCGCCAGCCCGAACACATCGGCCGAGACTCGCACGCCGAGCGGCTTGAGCTGGCTGGATGCGTACTTGAGGAAATGAGCGATCGTCGTGGACTGTGACTCGTTCACCTTGCCCGGCCAGACGGCGCTCTCCACCGGCCCGTCCGATGGGAAGCGCACGTAATCGAACTGAATCTCGTCGAAGCCAGCCTTGGCCGCGGCCTTGGCGATCGAGACGTTGTAGCCCCAAACCGTCTTGCTGTACTGGTTCGACCAACCGAGACCTCTGTAGTCGAGCCACGTTGAGCCGTCCGAATGCTGGATCGCCAGATCCGGTCTGCGCGCCGAAAGCACGGGATCTTCGAAAACGGCAACGCGCCCGATCAGATAGATGCCCTGGGCGTGAAGCTGCTTGGCCACACTGGCCGGGTCGTAGTAATTCCCCACCGCGCCGACCGTGTTGGCCAGAGGTGCCAGAGGCGACGAGAAGGCGACGGCACCGCTCTCGTCCTTGACGTCGAGCTCGATCGTGTTCAGGCCCTCGTTCGTCAGACTCGCGTAGTCGGCGAGCTTGCCCTGAAGCGAGGCGAGCATCATCGTGACGTGTACTCCTCGGATCTCCTTCGGAAGGAAGGATTTCTGCTGCGCCACGGTCGTCGTGCTGCGTTTGCTGGCCTCGGGGACCGGTGAGCCCGCGCCTTGCGCCGTCATCCAGACGGCGAGCCCGCCCATGGCCGCCGAGATCACGAGCGCGAGCAGGAAGGCAGTGCGGCGCAGCTTTCGCCGGCGCCGCGCATTGGCGCGTCGCTCGTGGAAGCGAGCGTTTGGATCGACGGGCTCGAGTACCACGCAGCTGGCACCCTATCGGACCCGCTCGGATCTGCAAGCTCCTACCAATCCAGAAAAGCCGCAGTTTGCAAGGAAAAACACTCATGGCTCAGGACACTCGCCGTTGAGCGGCGAGTTTTGGGCATACGATTCGCCTGTGATTCGGAGCGCGCGTTCGATCGAGCTTCCGCTCGCAACCGCGCGAGGATTGGAGAGCGCCGGCAACGTGGGCGTGATGGAATGATTCTCGTCACCGGAGCCACGGGCTTCATCGGACGCCACCTCGTCGCGGGGCTTCGCTCGCTCGAACAGCCCACCAGCTGCCTCGTCCGCAGGGAAGCTCGAGCTCGCAAGCTCGCGGCACAAGGTTGTGCGCTGGCGCGTGGAGACATGGCCGACGCGGCCAGCCTGCGAGCGGCTTGTGAGGGCGTCGACACGGTGATTCACCTGGTTGCCATCATCCGTGGCGGGCCGCACGACTACCAACAGGTCATGGCGGCAGGGACGCAGGCGCTCGTCGAAGCCGCGAGTGCGGCGAGCGTGCGCCGTTTCATCCTCGTCAGCGCCCTGGGGCTCACCGAGGAAACATTCGAGCTGACGCCCTATTACCGAGCGAAGTGGGACGAGGAACGGACGCTCAAGGCTTCGGGACTGGAGCATGTGATCTTTCGCCCGAGCTTCGTCTTCGGGCGCTGCGGCGGCGTTCTTCCCACCTTCATCCGACTCGTCCGCTACTCGCCGCTCACGCCGGTACTCGGGCCGGGGACTCAGCGCATTCAGCCGATCGCCATCGCAGACGTCGTTTCTCATCTGATCAAGGCGATCGAGCTCGAAGACGCTCGCGACCGGACGTTCGATCTGGCCGGGCCCGACCGAGTGAGTTGGGACGAGCTCTACAGCCTCATCGCGCACGTGATCGGTAAGCGCCGCCGGCGCGTTCACGTACCTTTCGCGCTCGCTCGCAGCGGGGCCGCGCTCTTCGATCGCCTGCCTGGATTCCCGTTCACCCGCGACCAGCTGAAGATGCTCGCCGCCGGTGACAACGTCGGCGAGATCGAGGTTACGCGGCAGGTGTTCGGCCTTCCGTTGCTGGCGCTGGAAGAGCAGATCCAGCGCGCGGCGGCCTGAGCATTAATACAAAAACCCCGCTCAGGATATAAAATGAGGGAGGGCCGCTCTGAGCGGCCCTCCGATCCGGTTACCAGCGTTGGATTTGGTAGAGGCGCTTCCGACGACCTGTGGTCGCGGCGCGACTGTGAGCCCCCTACGCTGGCTAGGCGATTCCCGGTGGTCCCGGGGGCACGCCTCTACCCGCTGGTACCTCCGCTGCCAGTACTACAGGAAACCTCCACTGGACCACCTCCTTTCCGCGATACGAACATGATAGGCACACGGTCAAGACAGGGCCGAAGAAAGTCCGCCTCCTGCGGAGGACTTGACGACTTTCGATGGCGTCGCGCCCGAATACGAGTCGCCGCGCCTGCGGCGCGTGTGCCTCGACTGCTCCTAGATGTCCTGCCTCGACGCGAGGCGGGCTGCCGCGATTGGTGGCAGTGTTCGGATTGGGCGGGGGACGGCGTTTGGTGAGCCTCGCCCGCGAATGTCGGCTGCGCCGGCGGCTGTTATGAGGAAAGTACGCTCAATTCAAGACCTCTATCGAGCGGTACTGTGACGCTGACGACGGTGGGATCGCTTCGTCGCGCCTCCGAGTAAGCGGCAAGCGTCTCGGCGTGCGAGAGAACGTTGTCAGCCACGACAACACCGCCTGGCACGAGCTTCTCGCGCGCCAGCGTGAAAATGCTCTCGTAGTCCTCTTTCTCGGTATCGAGAAAGCAGAAATCGAAGCGCGCTTCAAGCATTGAGAGAGCCTCGAGCGCGTCACCTTCGATCAGCTCAGCGCACTCGGCGAAGCCCGCCTCTGTGATGTTCGCACGCCACGCCGCCGCCTTCCGTGGATCGATCTCCAGCGAGACTACGCGGCCGCCACCGGGAGCAACCGCGGCGGCGAGCCAGATCGCCGAGTAGCCTCTCGATCCTCCGATCTCGAGCACCTTGCAGCGCGGTCGGGCAGTGGCGAGAGCGAACAGGAAGCGAGCCGTCGTCGGCGCTATCTGCCGCGCCCGCTCCGCTCTCGGCACGCCGAGCCGGCGCTCCTCCGCGTCCTCGCATTCGAGGCGGTCGAGCACGCTTCGAACACGAGCGGAGAGTGCTGGCGTCGTCGCGCGCACTACTCGAACTCGACTTCGTCGATTCCCGCCCACTCCTCGGGAAGCGGCGTGCCGACGGACTTGTGTAGGGCAACCTTGAGCACACCTAGGCCGAGCAGGGCGCACTTGAGCCGGATCGGAGTCAGCGGCGTGCCGCTCTCGATCATCATCGCTACCAGCGGCGTATCGTCCGTTCCGGTCGCGGCCACCTCGGCGGCCTTGCGACCGACGACCTCCTCGCTCAACATCGACGCGGCGGCCTGGCTGATCGCGCAACCGTGCCCGTCGAAGGCGACGTCCTCGATCGTCTCGCCGTCGCTGCCGAGCTTGAGCGTGACGGCAAGCTCGTCGCCGCAGAGCGGATTCTGCCCTTCGGCCTCCGCGTCGGCCGGGTCGAGCCGGCCGTGATGGCGCGGGCTCTTGTAGTGATCGAGAATCAGCTCGCGGTAGAGATTGTCGACGCTGCTCATCAGGTAAACACCTCCCGCGCCCGCTCGAGACCGGCCACGAGCCGGTCGATCTCTTCCGGCAGCGAGTAGAGGTAGAAGCTCGCGCGGCTCGTCGCCGCGACTCCCAGCTTGTGCATCAGCGGTTGATTGCAGTGGTGGCCCGCACGCACGCAGACGCCTTCGGCGTCGAGAATCTGGGCAACGTCGTGCGGGTGGATCCCCTCCAGGTTGAAGGAGACAATGCCGGAGCGGCGCTCGAGCGGAGGCCCGTAGAGAGTCAGACCGGGTAGCTCACTCAGCCGCGCCAGCGCGTAGGCCGTGAGCTCGCGCTCGTGCGCGGCGATTGCCTCCAGACCGATGCCTTCCAGATAGTCGATCGCCGCACCGAGCGCGACCGCCTCGGCAATCGGAGGAGTACCGGCCTCGAACTTGTGCGGCAACTCGGCCCAGGTCGTCTTCTCGACCGAGACGCGCCGGATCATGCCTCCACCGGTCTGGAACGGGCTCATCCGCTCGAGCAGCTCGCTGCGTCCGAAGAGCACGCCGACGCCGCTGGGACCGCACATCTTGTGGCCCGAGAAGGCGAGAAAGTCGCACTCCAGCGCCTGCACGTCGACCGCGCGATGGGGCGCGGCCTGCGCCGCGTCGACGACGGCGATAGCCCCTCGCTCGTGCGCGAAAGCGATCAGCCTCTCGACCGGGACGATCGTTCCGAGCGAGTTCGAGACGGCCGTGATGGCAACGAGCTTCAGACGACCGCCGTCGGCCAGTTGCTCCAGCCGGTTCAGCTCCAGCTCGCCCTCGCTCGTCACCGGAACGACCCGAAACTCCGCACCCGTGCGCCTCGCCACCTCCTGCCAGGGCACGAAGTTGGAGTGGTGCTCGAGCTCGCTAGCCAGCACGATGTCTCCCGGACGGAGGTTGTCCAGGCCCCAGGCGTAGGCGACGAGGTTGAGACCCTCGGTCGTGTTGCGCGTGAAGACGATCTCCCGCAACGAGCGGGCGTTGACGAACTCGCGCGCCTTCTCGCGTGCCTGCTCGTAGGCCTCGTTGGCGCGCTCCGCTAGCGCGTATACGCCGCGACCGACGTTGCCGTAGGAGTGCTCGTAGAAGTCTTCAAGCGCCGCAAGCACCTGCCGGGGCTTGTGTGCGCTTACAGCCGAATCGAGAAAGGCGAGCGGCTTGCCCTCCTCCAACTGCTCGAAGATCGGGAAGTCGGCGCGGATACGTCGCGCATCCAGCTTGACGGTTTGCTTCACGGCCACAGATCTATCGTACCGAGGCGACCCTTACTGCTCGCTTTGCCCGGGTCGTCGAGTTACCTGCGCGTAGGCAATCCGGTGCCCTTCCGACTCCAGAGCGCGGACGGCCCGTGAGAGATCGCGCTCGCGAACGAGGAGGTAGTCGGTGTCGAAGGTAGAGAGCGCAAAGAGCGCGATCTCCGCCCGCGCCAGAGCTCCGGTCAGCGCCGCAAGAATCCCGACCAGTGAGAAGTCGAGCGGGCCGGCGATCTCGAGCACGCGCCAGCCCCGCTCGCTTCGAACCGACTCCGGCACCGAGCCGGCGATCGAGACGACCGAGAGCTCGTCGGGCGTCCGGATCATGGCCAGCAGCTCTCCGCGCGCCCAGTCTGGCATGGGCTCGCTGGGCGACAGCCGGCTCACCGCGTACGTGCCGGCAAGCAGTTGGAGGTCGAGAGCGGTCACGTCGGCGCAAAGAGAAAGGACGTCCTGACCGGTGCTACCGCGCCATGAACGTCCTTTTCGCCTCCGAGCTTAACCCAGTGCAGGGGTTCGTTCAACCCATCCTCAGTGTTCGAGCAAGCGGATGGTTATCTTGTCGCCCGGCGAGGCTCCGAACATGTTCGCCGCGTCGCCGCCCGAGATGGCGACCGCGAGATTCTGGAACGAGTCCTCGTAGAGCATGATGTCCCCGCGCCTGGCGTCGGAGAACGTGCGCGCTGTGATCGCGTAGTAGCGCTCGCCGCCGTGCTCGAGCTCGATCTTCATCCCTACCGATAGACCCAGCGCCTCGAGGTGCTCGTTGCGGAGATTGAGCTGCATGTTCCCGAAGCGATCGGTGTCGACCACAGCCGCCTTGATCCGGCCGTGGCGCGCCACCGGCTTCGGAATGTCCAGCCGCACGAGCTCGTCCAGTTCGAGTCGCGGGCCCAGGTCCTCGATGGGCACGCCGAGCGCGAGATGGGCCGTCGCCGGCGAGAAGACGTCGCGGCCGTGAAAAGTCGGCGACACCTCCTTCATCGCGTAGGCGGGATTGCTGATCTGATGCGCCCGTACGATGCCGCCCATGCGCTCGGCCGCGGGCAGCAGAAGCCCGTTGTCGGGGCCGACATAGACGCGCCCGCTCTCGTCCTCGACCGCGATGGCACGGCGATCGGTGCCGACTCCCGGGTCGACGACGGCGAGGTGCACTCCCAGCGGCATGTAGGGAATCGTGTCGGCGAGCGTCATGGCTCCTTGCAGAACGCGCCGAGGCTCGATCCCGTGCGTGATGTCGATGATCTCGGCGTCGGGAGCAATGCTCTTGATAACGCCGTGGCAAGTGCCGACGAAGTCGTCCTGGAGACCGAAATCGGTCAGGAAGGTGATGAAGCGAAAACGCATGTCCGGCCCTATTGTCACCGCTTCGGCAGCGGATACCAAGGCCCTGTTGGCTCAGCTATAAAAAAGGGATCTCGCCGACTCACACAAGCGCATCGGCCACGGCGAAGGCGAGAAACACGATCGCTATGACGCCGTTGACGGTGAAGAAGGCTGCGTTCAGCCTGCGCAGATCGCTCGGCGAGACGATCAGGTGCTCGTAGAGGAGCAGAGCCGCGACGGTGGCGACACCAAGCCCCCAGACGAATCCGGCTCCACCTACGATACCGGCAACGGCGAGCGCCACAACGGTGACGAGATGGAGCGCGCGGGCGCCTCGGAACGTCGCCGCCACGCCGAAGTGCACGGCGAAGGAGTGGAGTCCTTGCTCCCGATCGACCTGAAGGTCGAACAGCCCGTAGAGAAGATCGAAGCCCGCAACCCAGCAGGCCACTCCGATCCAAAGCACGAACGGCGCCGGAGTGAGCGATCTGCCAACCGCCAGCCAGGCAGCGAGCGGCGCCAGGCCGATGGTCGCTCCCAGCCATAGGTGGCAGAGCCAGGTCGCCCGCTTGAGATACGGGTAGACGACAAACGCTGCCACCGGAATCGGCCACAGGTAGCGGACGACCGGCGCCAGTTGAAACGCCGCCAGCGCCAGCAACGCAAGAGCCGTAAGACAGAAGGCCACCACCTGCCACAGCGCTAGACGCCCGCTCGGGAGCTCACGCCCGGCGGTGCGCGGATTTCGTGCGTCGATCTCGCGATCGACTATCCGATTGATCCCCATAGCCAGCGAGCGAGCGCCGACCATGGCCAGTGTGATCCAGAGAAGCTCCTGCCAGCCCGGAGACGCCTCTGTCGACCGGTAGGCGAGCAGTACGCCGACGTAGGCGAAGGGAAGCGCAAAGAGCGTGTGCTCTAGCTTGACGAGCGTCGCCAGGCGCCAGACGACTGGCGTTCGCGAGCCCACTCCAGGTGCCGTCATGTGCCCGTTCGCGACCTTGTACCCGAGGCGTCCGGCTCACTTCGGTTGGCGCGACAACTGTCGAGATCGTGCAGCAGGCCGTTGATCCACCAGGCGAGATCGTGCTCGCGGGCCCACGAGCGAATGTCCTCGATCCAGCGCCGCCGCACGTCCGCCGGCATGGTCAGCGCCTCGTAGATCGCATCTGCCTGAGCGCGAATGTCGAAGGGATCGATCGTCAGCGAGAAGGGCCCGAGCTCTTCGTGCGCTCCGGTGTTCTCCGAGAGGATCAAAACGCCGTCGCGCTCGTTCACCAATGGGGCTTCCTTGGCGACCAGATTGAGCCCGTCGTAGATGGAGTTCACGAAGAAGGCGTCGTACTGCTTGTAGGCGGCGATCGCCTGGTGAATGTCGTCCTCGACCTGAAGATCGATCGGAGTCCAGCCGGGCTGGCAGAAGCGTTCGTTGACGCGCAGCGCCTCGCACTGAATCGCCTCCAGATAGTCCTCGTACTCGGCGATGTCCAGGCGCGAGGGGTCGAGACAGGAGAGCATGGAGACGCGCCGATGTAGCTCGGGATGTAGCTCGAGAAACAGCTCGAAGGCGCGAAAGCCACGCACGATATTCTTCGAGGGGTCGGTGCGGTCGACTCGCACGACCAAGAACTCGGGCCGCGTCTCGACGATACGGCGCTCGTGCTCCTCGACCCTCGGGTCTGCCGCCAACACCGCCAGCTCCTCGGGGTCGATCGAGATGGCTCGAGCACCCAAGCACGTCTTCGTGCCGGCGTAGGAAACGGCGGCCTCGCCCGAGATGCGCTTGGCGCCGGCCATCGACCGCGCCGACTGAATGAAGTTACTGCGCCAGCGGGTGGTGTGGAAGCCGACCACGTCGTTGGCCAGCAGCCCGTCGTGAATGGCGAACGTGATCTCGTCGGGAAGGACGTGCAAGCAGTTGAGTTGCGGCCAGGGGATGTGAACGAACTGGAGCAACGAGGCTTCGGGAGCCTGCGTGCGCACCAGCCGAGGCGCCAGGTAGAGGTGGTAGTCGTTGAAGAAGACGATCGCCTCGGGCCGTTGCGAAAGCTCCTCGAGAGCGGCCTCGGCGAACACCGCGTTGATCGGTGCGTATCCCTCCCGCCAGGCCTGAATCAGCCCGCTCCGCTCACTGTCGGGCTCGCGAACCAGATCCCATAGACAGTGCTGAGCGAACCAGAGCGTTGGATTGGCCACGACATTGTAGTACTGGTCGTATGTCGAGGGATCGTGTGTCAGTAGGCGTAGTCGGTAATCCGCTCCATTCGCTAGGTGGTCGGCGACCGCCTGCCCCTTGCTCTCCTCGGCGATCTCGCGATCTACATCGCTCATCGCGCTGGCGATGCAGGTCACGTCGTGGTGCAGAGCCAGGCTCCCGAGCGCCGCTGCGAGACCGCCGCCCCCGCGTTTGGCCTCGCGAACTCCGTCGGGCCCACGCTGGTAGGTGACCGGCCCCCGGTTCGAGACGATAATGATCTCTCGCCGTTTGCCCACGCAG
Organism: uncultured Gaiellales bacterium; assembly: GCA_964636655.1. Lineage (GTDB taxonomy): Bacteria > Actinomycetota > Thermoleophilia > Gaiellales > Gaiellaceae > Fen-549. The sequence goes on along the minus strand of CAZWTK010000024.1, from coordinate 13,918 downwards.
GTACAAGCCTACTAGCTCGCCTTTCGGATTTCGCGCAGTACCTGTCAGACGTTGGCGATCAGCTCGGCCTCGGCACCACTCGTGTCCTGGCCGAGCAGGTGATTGAAGAGCACCAGCCAGTCGCGAAGAAGTCGCGGCGTGAGGAACCTTCGTCGCACCTCTTCCTTCCCGAGCAGCGCTCGCCTGCGGGCTTGCTCCGGATCGCGCAGGGCCTCCAAACAGGCCTCCGCGCACTCCTCCGCCGACGACACGAGGCGACCCGTCTCGCCGTCGCGGATCTGAGTCACGATGCCACCGACACGCCCGGCGACGGTCGGGCGGCCCTTCCACAGCGCCTCCGAGACCGTTAGACCGAAGCCCTCTCGAATCGACTTCTGAATCACGACCGAGGAGTGGACCTGGAAGGCGTTGACCTCAACCGAACCGACGTTGTTCAGGTTGGAGAGGATGTAGATGTCGGGATCACCGTCCGCGTAAGCGAGGGTTTGGTTGTAGAAGTCCCAGCCTTCGGGATCGTCATGCGCCATCGATCCGACCAGCGCCAGCTGGACCTCCGGGAACTCCCGCTTGACCAGTCGATAGCTGTCGATTACTCCAAGCGGATCCTTCCAGGGATCGAAGCGGGAGACCTGCGTCAGGAGCGGGCGCTCGACGTCGATCCCGAACTGGTCGAGGATGTAGGAGGCGTCCTCTCGGGAAAGAGCCATGTTCTTTGGCGCCAGCGGATCGATCGCCGGGGGCCAGATGAAGGCCGGGGGCAGACCGGGTCGCGAGGGTATGTACCGCTGGAGGTGAAAGATCATCGCGTCGTAGTGTGAGATTTGAGGCGCGAGGAAATCGATCACGTCGTCGTTCGGTTCCGAGAGGTCGATGTGGCAGCGCCAGACCCACTTTGCCTTTGACGACGAGAAGTGCTCGATCACGCCGACCGGCTGGGGATCGTGGACGATGATCACGTCGTAATCCGAGTCGTCGAGCTGCGCTGCATTCAGCTGGTTGTAGCGGCCGAAAATCGCCTTGTCTTCTTGCGAGAGGCCGCGCCGGTCGCCTTGAAGCGCGTTGTGAACGGCTTTCGTGACGTTGAAGAACTCCTCCTGGCCGTGGATGATTCGCCATTCGACTTCGAGCCCGGCGTCGCGCATGAGCGGAATGAGCGTGTAGTTGATTTCCGCGACGCCTCCGCCGAAGGCCGTAGCCGACACGTGTAACACGCGCAGGCCCTTGATCGGCTCGACCAGGCGCCTGATCTCCTCCATCAGGCCCCGCGAGACGAGCGAGGCGTAGTCGGCAAGCGACTTGTGACCCGTGTTCACGAGCTGCAACATCGTCCCCGAGCGAGCGCTCCGGAATCGCCGCTGTTCGCCGGGGCGGACTTCCCTTAGGAGTCGAGTCTTTTTACGAATCGAAGCCGTGATCCGCCGCCCATCTTCTCGCTGATCTCGAGGTCATCGACAATCGCTCGAATGATCGCGATCCCCAGCCCCCCCTCGCCGAAGTCGATCTCTTCGAGGCCGCTCGGCGGAACGAAACCACGCCCCTGATCGCAGACCTCGACGATCAGGCGGTCGGAGTGGAGCTCGTAGAGAATCTCGACTGTCCCGCTGTCGGAGCTATAGGCATGCCGCACCGAGTTCGAGCAGGCCTCGGTCAGCGCGAGTTTGAGGTCTGCGAGCGTCTCCTCGGGGAACTCGCGCGCGCGCGCCAGTGCGGTCAGAGCCAGGCGCCCGAGCGTGATGAACTCGGCCTTGGCCGGGATCGTTAGGTTGATGACTGCGCGTTCCGAGCTCATTACCAGTTCCGCATTACAGTTCGATCCCGAACGAATCTAGCCTCGGGATACGACGGGCAGTGTATTCCCTCGCCGCCTGCCAATCATGCACACGAGCCCGGGTGCCTGCCACGAGAGGCATTCTCACTAAAGCGAAGCGCTACGACGAGCGAGGCTCAATCTCGCCTTGCGCGCCGTTTCCACGTGGAAACGGCGGCGACTCAAGCCTCTTCCTCTTCCTCGCTTCTCGCCAGAGGTAAAGAAAGCACGAAGCGCGTCGATCCCGGTTTCGATTCCAGCGTAAGGTCACCGTTCATCCGCCGCGCCCACTCGCGAGCGATCGCCAAACCCAAGCCGCTACCCGACGACTTCTCCCCCTCCAGGCGGAAGAAGCGCTCGAACACCCGCTCCTGACAGTCGGCCGCAATTCCCTGGCCGTCGTCCTCGACCGTCAGGTATCCGCGCCCGTCCTTCTGAGCCGCGCCGATCGATACGGAGACGCCGCGCGAAGTGTGAACGAGCGCGTTTTCCAGCAGTATTCGGCCGATCTGGAGCGCTCGCTGCTCGTCGGCCTCGGCGATCGGCTCGGCCTCGTTGGAGATCGAAAGCGGATGCCCGGAGAGCTCGGCCGCGGCTTCGAACTCTTGCTTCAGCGACTCGACCAGCGGCGCAAGAGCCAGCGGCTCCGGCATCAGATCTAGCTTGTCGGCGTCGAGGCGCGATAGATCCAGCAACGCCGTTGCCAGCTTCTCGAGACGCTCCACCTGACCGCGCATCGTCTCCAGAAACTCCTGCCTGTTTGCCTCGTCCATCTCCTCTTCGCTCAGCAGCTCCAAAGAGCCCGAAAGGGCAAAGATCGGCGTTCTCAGCTCATGTGAGGCGTTGGCAATGAACTCGCGGCGCGCTTCGTCCAACTGCGCGAGGCGCTGGCGCATGCGCTCGAAACTACGCGCTAGCTGTGCGACCTCGTCCTCGCCTTCGTCTTCGATCGGTTGTTCGAGCGAGCCGGTCGCGATCCTGTCGGCGCCGCGCTCGAGACGACGGATCCGAGAGGTGAGCCGGCGAGCGCCCAGAACTCCGATCACGAGCGCGATCAGAAGCGACGGAATGGCCGCGATCAAGAGTTGCCTGCGCACGGATTCCACGCTCTTTTTCGCCTCGCCGAGAGAGCCGGAAAGGAGTACCAACTCGGATGTCCCTGCGACCGGTACGGCCACCTCGGCGCGCTCGCCTCCACCTCGATTCAGCGTTCCGCGTTCGACTCGACCGCTCCTTGCGGCCGCGAGAGCGACCGGATCGGCCTCGATGGCGTTCGAACTGGCGCGAAGGGAATCGGCCAGCACCGCGAGCTGTAACGGAGGCCCAAGCTCCTGAAAGACCACGACGCGGACGTCGAGCGCCGAGGCACTGCCCTCGACCCGAGACTGCAGGAAGAGGCTGTCTCCGCTGGTCACGGCCAGGGCGATCCCGCCGGCCGAGCGCTCGAGCTCGTCCAAGCGGTTCGAGACGAGCTGGTGATCGAGCGTAGGAACGACGACCAGGTAGCTCGTTGTCAGCGCGACCAGAACGAGCACGACCAACGCTGTGATCAATTGACCGCCGACGCTCCTCAACGCTCTCATGGCTCACGCAGGCGGTAGCCGACTCCACGGACGGTGAGAATGAGCTCGGGCTTGCCCGGATCTCGCTCGAGCTTCTCGCGTATGTGGCGCACGTGAACGTCCACCGTCCGCGGGTCTCGATACTGCGAGCTGCCCCAGATCTTCTCGAGTAGATCCGACCTGGAAAAGACACGACCCGGCTCCTCGGCGAGGATTCGCACCAGCTCGAACTCCACATAGGTCAGCTCCGGGATCTGCCCGTCCACTTCGACGCGGCGCCGGGCGCGGTCGACGCGAAGCGGTCCGACTTCGAGCGCCTCGCCGGCGCTCGCCGCAGGCGTCAGCGAAGCTCGCCTGAGCAACGCGCGCACGCGGCTACGAAACTCACGGATCGAGAAGGGCTTGGTGATGTAGTCGTCGGCCCCGATTTCGAGACCGATCACCTTGTCGATCTCCTCGTCACGAGCGGTCAGCATTATGATCGGCACCGCGCTGCGCGCGCGAAGGCGGCGGCAAACTTCTAGTCCGTCCAGCTTCGGCAACGCGAGATCGAGAACCACGAGATCGACGGCCTCTTCGTCGAAGCGACGCAGAGCGGCTTCGCCATCCCGCGCCTCGACGACTCGATACCCGTCTTTTTGCAGCGGAAATGAAAGCAGTTTCTGGATCGCATCCTCGTCATCGACGAGAAGGATCGTGGGAGTGTCCTGCATACCTAGTCCCAGCCCGATGCCTACTATAACCACACGGTGAGAGTCTCAATGCGGCCCAGATCCAGGTCGACGAAACCGCGACCCTGTTCGCTCGAGCGTCCGCTCAGCGCTCGAATCTACCGCGGCGCCTGGATTGTAGTCGTGATACCGCTCTTGATTGTCGCTTTCAGCGTTGCCCGACAGCAGACGCTCGCGGTGCCGTCGCTGTCTTCCAACTTCGACCCCGACGCGGTGGTATCAACGGTTACCGAGGGGTTGGTGTCCGGCTATCCCAATCGCAGCCCGGGCGCAGCGAGCAGCGGCACCCTTCGCAACTGGATCGTAGGCCAGTTCGAGTTGCTCGGGCTCGAGACTAAGATCGACGAGTTCGATGCCCAGGTTCCCGGTCTCGGCAAGGTCGGCCTGAGCAACGTCAGCGCTACTGTCCGCGGTCGCTCCTCTACGGAGATCGTCATCCTGGCTCACCGCGACAACAGCGGCCCGAGGCCGGGAGGAGGCGCCAACGACAACGCCTCCGGTACGGCGGCGATGCTCGAGCTGGCGCGTGCGTATCAAAACCGCGATGAATACATCTCTCCGCCCGAACCGGCGCACACTCTCGTCTTTTTATCGACCGACGGTGGAGCGTTCGGCGCAATCGGGGCTGCGCGCTTCGCTCGACGTCATATCGTCAACCACAACATCGCCGCGGTGATCGTTCTCGACTCGATTGCCGGAAGCGGTAAGCCGCGCGTTCTCTTCAACGGCGACACGACCAGTCTGCCTCCCCCCGTTCTGGTCGCCACCGCGAACCAAATTCTCGCCGAGCAGCCGGGCGCCGTCATCACTCACACCAGCCCCCTCGACCAGCTGCTCGACCTGGCCTTTCCATTCAGTCTCTACGAGCAGGCGCCGTTCGTCGCGCACGGAATCCCGGCTGTAACACTCACCACCGCCGGCGATAGATACCCAAACCCGCTCAACGACACGGCTGATCCGCTTACCGACCCCGGTAGCAGCGCGAAAGAGCACCTGACCCAGATCGGGCTCGCCAGCGAGCAGCTGATTGCCGCTCTCGATCAGGGCGCCCCGGAACCTCACACAAGCAGCGCCTCGTACATCTACCTGGGCGGGCGCTTTGTTCACGGCTGGGCGATTCAGCTCCTGCTCATCGCCACTCTCGTTCCCGCCTTGGTGGCCATCGTCGATCTCTTCGCGCGCTGTCGTCGTCGCCAGATCGCGCTCGCTCCGGCACTACGCAGTCTCGCCCGCCGATTTGGCTTCTGGTCCGTTCTCCTGGTGCTTTTCTGGTTCTTCGCCCTGGTTGGGCTCTGGCCCAGAGGCTCGGGACGCCCACTCTCACCCGATAGTCTCGCGGTCACCTCTTTGCCACTGACGGCGCTCGTTTGCTTCGCCCTTCTCGCCTCCGGTGCCTGGTTGATATCCCGCGACCGGCTACTGCCGCACGAGGAGACGAGCCCGGAGCAGGAGGTGGCCGGCTACGCCTGCGCGCTGCTGGCAGTCGCAGGAGCCTCGCTGGCCGTGGCTTGGCTCAACAGCTACGCACTTCTCTTTCTGCTGCCTCCGCTTCACGCCTGGATCTGGATGCCCCAGATGCGCAGGTTCCGGCCCTGGGCCTCCCTCGCGCTACTGACGGCCGGTTCCCTTGGACCGTTACTCATCTTTCTGGAACTGGCGGCGCGGCTGCAGCTCGGCCTTAATGTGTTCTGGTATGTACCGGCGCTCGCGGCCGTCGGCTATCTCAAGCTTTCATTCCTGGTCGTCGCAGTCGTTCTCGCCGCCGCCGGCGCACAACTGGCGGCGCTCAGCGTCGGTCGCTACGCCCCGTACCCGGCTCCGAGCGAGCGTCCGAAGGAGATGCTCCCGCGCCGGGTCGCTCACCGCGCCGCGCTCCTGGCACAGCACTGGAGTGAAACGCGAGCCGCCCATCAGACGCACAGCCACTGAGATCGTCAGGGGCTCGTCGTCGGCGTGGAGGTGGTCGTTACCGGCGGCGTCGTGGTCGTTGTCGTTGGCGCCGGTGGGGGCGGCGGCGCCGTGGTTGTTGTCGTCGGCGGCGGTGGGGGCTGAGTGGTCTTCGTGGTTGCCGCGCGTGACGTTGTCGCCTTCGTCGTCGCCTTGGTCGTGGTCGTCGTAGTGGTCGTAGTGGTCGTCTCTACCGAGCCTAGGTAGCCGTAGCTCCCCTTTGTCCAAGTGACGAACCGCGCCGCTGTCTTGGGAGTGGCAAAGTCGCGCACCGGCATACTCGCCATCGCCGGCGACATGAAGTCGTGCCAGATCGACGCCGGGATGTTGCCTCCCGCGATTGAGACCCCGTGCACGTACACCGGTCTCTCCGCATCCGGGTAACCGACCCAGACCGCGGTTGCGAGTTGAGGCGTATAGCCGCAAAGCCAGCCGTCGGCGTGGTCGTCGGTGGTTCCCGTCTTCCCCGCTGCGATTCGACCGAAGTAGGCGCGCGTCGCGGTTCCGCTCGTCATATTCGACTCGAGCACCTTGGTCACCTCGTAGGCGACCCAGTCGTCGATCACCCGTTCGTGCTTCGGCTTGCCCCAGCCGGCACTCCGGTCGACCGTTCCGTCGGGCAGAACGACCCTTGTTATCGCCAGCGGTTCGGAGTAGACGCCGCCGGCCGCAAGCGTGGCGTAGGCGCTGGCCATCTCGAGCGGCGACACGGCGTCGCTACCGAGCCCCATCGCCGGGACGACGTCTAGCGTCGATTGGCGAATACCGAGCTTGTATGCCATATCGGCGACGTTCTGCGGGCCCGTATCGAGCGTGAGCTGCGCGAAGACGGTGTTGTCGGACATTAGGGTGGCGCTTGCCACCGAGACCGTGCCCGCATAAGAGTTGCTATAGGTGTGCACCGACCAGGGCTCGAGACTCGAATCGGGCTGATAGGTGAACGGCGCCGACGTGTAGTAGGTCGTGTAGGGGTTCATGCCCTGCGAGACCGCCGAGGTGAGAACGATGGTCTTGAAGGTCGAGCCGGGCTGGCGCCGGGCTTGAGATGTGAGGTTGAACTGGTTGTTCCGCTTGCCCGGGATGACGCCGGTCATCGCCTTGATGGCACCCGTTCGCGGGTCGATGGAGATGACGGCCGAGGCGGGGTCGGAGCTGTAGTAGAGATTGTCGCGAATCGCCTTGCGGGCCAGCCGCTGCATGCGTGGGTTGATCGTCGTATAGACCCTGAGGCCTCCAGAGCGGACGGTCTCGGATCCGTACTCCTTGACCAGTTGATCGGTGACGTAGTCGAAGAAATACGGCTCTCTGATGTCTTTGTAGATCCGCCCGGACTTGAGGCGGATCGGCGTCGCGACGGCCTTTTTGTACTGCGCGCGACTGATGTCCTTGTTGTCGAGCATCGCCTTCAGCACTTCGTTTCGGCGCGTCAACGCGGCCGGCCTGTTGGAGAAGGGGTCGTAGTTGCTCGGAGCCTGGGGTAGACCGGCGAGAAGCGCCGCCTGTTCCAACGTCAATTGACTAGCGTGCTTGGAGAAGTAGGTCTCGGCCGCCGCCTCGACGCCGTAGGCGTTCGACCCGTAGAAGACCTGGTTCAGATAGGCCGTCAGAATGTCCTGCTTCGACCAGGCGTTGTCGAGCTTGCGGGCCAGGCAGACCTCTCTCAGCTTACGACTTACTGTGCGCTCGTGATTGGAGATGTAGAGGTTGCGAGCGAGCTGTTGGGTGATAGTCGATGCGCCCTGAACGGTCTTTCGGGCACGGAGATCGGCGACGGCGGCGCGAGCGATCCCAACGTAATCGACGCCTCCGTGCTGGTAGAAGCGTCTGTCTTCGATCGCGACCATCGCCTTCGACATCCAGGGCGAGATCTCATCCCACTGCACCACCTGGCGGTTCTGCGCCGTTTGAATCGAACCTAGAAGCGAGCCGCCGGCCGCGTAGACAAAGGAGTTCTGCCCCATTGCCGGCGGCTTCAGATCCTTGAGGCTGCAGTTGGTGAAGACGAACGCGCCGCCGGTCACACCGCCGATTCCGAACAGCAGCAGTGCGCCAACGAAGATGCCGAGGATCGCTTTCTTCGTGTGGCGACGGCGTGCCAGCCGCGCTCGATGGCGACGCTGGCGCCGGCGCATATCGGCGTACTCCTCGCTGCTTCGCGCGCGATGCGCCGGGCTAGGTCGCTTCCCTTGTGAAGGCGGGCTCAAGCGAATGCCCCATCGCTACGTAACCGTTCATGCACGCGCAGTCTCAGCGCTTTCTCGAGCGCATCCGCGGATGTGGCATCCGGGGCGATCGCGCGAATACATATCGTCGCTTTGTCAGCCAGCCCGCTCACGTAGATCTCGAGCTCCCTCTCGTCTGCAAGCGTCCCCCTAAGATCAGCCACGACCTTCTCGAGCTCCAGCCCAATCGGAACCTGCACGCAGACCTCAGCAAACGTTTCATGCCCTCGGATCGAGGAGTTCTTAATGGTATCGGAGGCGAGCTTCTCGTTGGGCACGACAAGGCGCGAGCCGTCGCCCAGGCGGATGAAGGTGTAGATGAGGGTGATCTCCTCGACAACCCCACGCTCGCCTGCGGTCTCGATCACGTCGCCGATCCGCAGCGGCTGAGTGGTGGCGATCATCAGTCCGGCGATCACGTTGGCGATCGTTGTCCGCGCCGCGAAGCCAAAGACGATGCCGACTATCGCCGAGGAAGCGAGGATCCCGCCCGCGACCGCCCTCACCTGAGGAATGACCAGCAGCGCCGAGAGCAGGCCCACGAAGACGATGCCTGTACGCACGCTGCGCCTGAGCATCCGGTATCGGGTGATCGCGCGCGGATCGAGCTTTCGCCGCGCCAGCGCACGATCGACGATCTCCGAAAGGATCAGCGTGAGCACGATGACGACGCCGAGAACGGCCAAGCGGTCCCAATCCCAATCGGGCATGGCTCTCTATTCAACGAGAGCCGGCGACTTCCTCAGCGCTTTGCGCGGTTTGAGCCGAAAGACCGCAGCCGTGTGGCGCCGATATCATCGGGGCGAAGTGCGATCGCTTTGTGCAGCTCGTCGCAGGCCTTTGCTCGCAGGGCTCGGGCGTCGGCTCTCGTTCCTCGCGCTTCTGCTCGCCTTCGCCTTGCCCTTCGCCCTGAGCGCCTGCGGCGAGAAGCCCGAGCCGACCGGCGCACGTGTTCCCCTCTATCCGCTGTCCGTTCACGACGCGGACGGTCGCCTCGTTACCTTGAAGGCCAAGCCCACGTCGATCGCAGTCGCCGGGCGCGCGTCGATCGAACTGGCCTCGGCTCTGGGATTCCCGGCGATTCAAATCGGAACCGGGAGTGGCGATCTCGATCTGGGCCTGATACGCCGAGCGAAGCCCCAACTCGTCTTGGCCGGATCCGGAATAGACGAGATCGCCGTCAAACAGGCGCGGGCTCTCGGTGTTGCCGTCTACGTCGTCCCCGATAAAACGCTCGACGGTATCGAGCAGGCGCTCTCCGACACCAGTCTCCTCGCCGGCGTGCCGGTGCGCGGGCGAACCGTGAGGAAGCGCGTAGCCGAGGGACGCGAGTCGGTGCGGACGGCGCTCGCCGGTATCAAGCCGGTACGCGTCTTCATCGATCTGGGCCGCTTCACCACGGCCTCGGACAGCTCTTTCATCGGCAGCGTGATCAGCGAAGCCGGAGGAATCAACGTAGCCGGGCCTGACCCGCAAGAGGGACCCTTCCCGCTCAAGCGCCTGCGCCGGCTCCATCCGGAGGTACTCGTAGTCGGAAATAACTCACGTCTGACGCTCGCCGAGTTGCGGCGCAACCCCTCGACGCGCTGGCTTCCGGCCGTTCACAACGGACGCCTCGTCCGCGTGGACATTCAACTGCTCGCGCCCGGCCCCGCGGCCGTGGACGGCCTGCGCCAGCTCGCCACCGCTCTTCATCCCGATGCGTTTAGCTGACCTCGACTGCGTCACCGTCGACGCTTACGGGACGCTCGTGGCGCTCGACGATCCCACAGCCGCACTCGAGAGCGGGCTTCGCCGGCACGGTGCCGCGTGTTCTCGAGACGAGATCGCCGCAGCCTTCAGAACAGAGATCGAGTACTACCGCGAGCACTCGCTCGACGGACGTGACATCGAGTCGCTTGCCCGGCTACGGCTTGACTGCTGCAACGTGTTCCTGACCTCGCTCGGGCTCGAGCTCGATCCCGAGGAGCTCCTGCCCGATTTCGTCGTCTCGCTCCGCTTCCACTCCGAGCCCGGTGCGATCGATGCTCTTCACCTGCTACGAAGTCGAGTGCCGGCACTGGCCGTCGTCTCGAACTGGGACTGCTCGTTGGAGCAGCGCCTCGAGGAGACCGGCTTGCTCGGGTTTTTCGACTGCGTCGTCTGCTCGGCTCTGGTCGGCATGGCGAAGCCCGATCCACGAATATTCCACTACGCCATGGAGCAACTCTCGGCCGCACCGGCGCGCTCGCTACACATCGGAGACTCGGAAGACGATCGCGCTGGAGCGACGTCGGCGGGAATGAGTTTCGCTTGGGCCCCGCTCGAGACGGCGCTGAAGGAGGTTGCCGAGTGAGTGCGCGACCGGACAACGCTCGCCTCGCCGCATGGACACTCGTCGCGCTACCGCTGATCGCTCTCGGCTTCGCGAGCTACGCGACGTCGAGCGCGACGAGCTCCGCGAAAGAGGCTCTCTTTACCTGGTCGTTTGCCGGTAACAACGCTCTTTTCCTCAGCATCTGGATCGCCATCTCGCTTGCTATCTCGAATGGGCGTCCCGAGCTTCGCGCCTTTCGCAAGGCGCGGATCACATGGGGCGAGATCGCCGCGCTGGGCCTTCTCGCCGTCGGTGGAACCTTCGTGGCAAGCCTGATCGTGAACGGTCTCGGCGGCCACCCAGGGCGCGAGCAGCAGATCTTGAGTGGGCATTGGCAATCCGGACGGCTCGCGCCCTTCATCGCCAGCATGTTCGTTCTCACCTTGCTCACCCCGCTCGCCGAGGAGCTGTTCGTTCGCGGCCTCGGCTTCAGTCTCCTCTCGCCGTTCGGGCGAGTCGCCGCGACGGCCGTCCCGGCGCTAGCTTGGGCACTCATGCACGGCCTCCCGGCCGCGATCTTTCCGCTCTTCGTCTTCGGGATCGGGCTCGGCTACCTACGCGACCGTTCCGACAGCGTCATCCCAGGGATGATCATCCACGGCCTCTACAACGGCCTTGCAGTGGCGCTCGCCTACGCGATCTGACGCGCCCGGCGCGCGACCCCCGGCCCGCCGACTATTCTGCTCTCGGATGCGTTCCCCCCTTACCTTTTTAACCGTCGTCCTCGTCGCCACCGTTGCGGTGAGCGCTCCGGCCCCGGTCACAGCCGCCGTTGCCGGCGCCGGCGACACGCTCACGCTCTCGCGACCGGGTGTGACCTCCTTCAAAGCGATCGGATCGATCGGCGGAACGCTGGCTCCTGCACGGGCGGGCGTGAGCGTCGATCTGGTTCGCGCCAACGCCGTGGTTGCGCAGGCCGAGACGGCCGCGGACGGCAGCTTTCGCTTCAATCTCCGCCTCCTGAACCCCGGGCCTTATCTGGCGCGCTCAGGCTCGGTGGAATCCGCGTCTGTCAGCGCCCGTATCCGGCCCATCCTCACCGTCTCGTTACGAGGCGACCGAATCGTCGGCCAGCCTCTACGGATCCGCGCCCGGCTTCAGCCTGCTGCCGCCGGCAGGTTGCGCCTGGTCGCCGTTCGCGGCCATCACCGCCCGTTGAGCCGCTTCGTGGCGGCCGGCAAGCCCTTCACGTTCGCGCTGGAGCGCGCGGCAAGGCATGCAGTCTGGGTCAAGGTCGAGCCGAACGCCGGCTATATAGAGATCGCCCGTAAGTTCCGCCTGCGCATCAAGGCGCCACCGCTCTACCTGGGCTCGCACGGCCGCACCGTTCGTCTGCTCGAAAGCGCTTTGATCGCTCATCGCTTCGCTCTTCTGCACGCCGACTCGACCTTCGGCGCCGATACGTTGGAGGCTGTCTACGCACTGCAGAAGCTTTCCGGTCTGCCACGCAGCGGTCGAATGAGCAGAGCCGCCTGGCTGGCACTCGGGCGTTCCACGCCGCCGCGGCCGCGCCTACGTGGAAGTTACATCGAGGTCGACAAGACCAAGCAGGTTCTCTACGTCGTACGCAGCAGCAAGGTAAAGCTGATCGTGCCCGTTTCGACGGGAGCGACGGGGAACACGCCGATCGGGATCTTCCACGTCTACAGCAAGGTTCCGGGCGGGGCGGTCATGTATTACTCGAACTACTTCATCGGCGGATTCGCCATTCACGGCTACGTCAGCGTGCCTCCCTACCCCGCCTCGCACGGCTGCGTACGCGTACCGATGTGGGTCGCCACGCATCTATACAGCCAGATTTCGCTCGGCATGCGCGTCTACATTCACTACTAATTCCGCGAAAAGCCCGCCGGCTGGGCCGGCGAAGACTTTTCGCGGTATGAGCACCTGCTCGAGCCAGCGCGCCTTCGGCGCTTGTGACTCTTCTGCTCCTAGATGACGTGCTCGGCTGGCCGTGGTCGTAATCAGTGTTCGGGTTGGATGGGCCGGGGGATGGCGTTTTGTGGGCCGCAGCCGCACATGTCGGCTGCGGCGGCGGGGAAAGCAGAGCGGTCACTTGCTTCGGTACTCGAGCTTGATTGGGCTACGATCTTCGGCCGATGGGCATGAACGACGTCGATCCGGTCTTGCTGGCTCTGCGCGATAAGATCGCGGCCGCCGATCGGGATCTGCTCGAGGCCTTCATTCGCCGGCTCCAGGTCGCGGTGGAGATCAGGAGCCACAAGACCGACCGTGGCTACGACCTGATCGATCCGGAGCGCGAGCAGGAGTTGCTGGAAGAGTGGCGTCTGGCAAACGACGGAGCGGTCTCCGGCGAAGCGCTGCTCGAGCTGTTCGAGACGGTGCTCAGGCTGAGCAAGAGCGAAGCCGGGCGCTAAAAGCGCTTGCTAAGACAGTGGCGGCTCGTCTTCGCCGCCCTCTTCGCCCTCTTCGCCCTCTTCGCCGAGCGCGAACTCCTCGGGTGAGACGGTCTCGAGGAACTGCCTGAACTGGGCGACCATCTCCTCCTCGCTCACTTCCTCTCCCTCGAACTCGACGGCCGACTCTTCCATCACCTCGTCGGCAACGAATATCGGGGCGTCGAGCCGGATGGCGATCGCGATCGCGTCGGAGGGGCGTGAGTCGATCTCGATCTCGTCCCCGTTTTGCCGCATCGTGATCGAAGCGTAGAAGGTGCTGTCCTTGAGGTCGGTAACAGCGATCGAGACCACTTCACCGCCCAACTGCTGGACGATGTCGGCGACCAGGTCGTGAGTCATCGGTCGCGGGACGGGAGCCTCCTGCATCTTCATCAGAATCGCCGCCGCCTCGGGATGACCGATCCAGATCGGAAGGAACTTGTTTCCGTCGACCATCTTCAGCAAAACGATCGGCGTCTTACCGACGAGATCGAAGCTAACCCCGTAGATCTCCATTCTGATCATCGTTCGGCTCTACTCCCGATTGTAGCCCCGCAGTAATCGGATAAAACGCTTGGCTCTTCAAGCCCAGCACAGCCTCGGCGGCGATCGCCGAGGCGAGCTATGATCCTCAGCCGCGCGGGCGATTAGCTCAGTCGGTTAGAGCGCCGCTCTGATAAGGCGGAGGTCGGTGGTTCGAATCCACCATCGCCCATCCCGCGCCCTCGGCCGGGGCTCCGACCGCCCGGGCGCGACCGGTCGCCCGGTGCCCCTGACACCGCCGGCGGCACGATCCTCTCCGAGGCCGTGGTGGGATCCACTGTCCTCTCCGGGCTCGCACCGCCAGCGGCGCCCCGAGAACGCGGGACCCGATCACGAATCGAGGTCGAGTTC
>CAZWTK010000023.1:0-29908 GCA_964636655.1 uncultured Gaiellales bacterium | reverse complement strand
GGTCGTTCGGGTCGAGCCGAAGGCGCAACTCGGCGTCCGAAAGAGAGAGGTCGAGCTCTTCACGAGTGCTGAGGTCGGCGCCGGTTTCGAGATAGTCCAGAGAGACGCCGAGCTTGCGGGCGATGCGGCGGATTGCTCGCAGAGAGGGTTGGCGCTTCCCCGATTCGATTCGAGAGATCTGCGCGGCGGTCAACCCGGGGCCGCTCAGAGCGCCCTGAGTCAGTCCCTTCTCGATCCGGAGACGGCGGACGCGCTCTCCGACCGTCTCTTCTCCGCGCTTCGCTGTGCTCTCGTCTCCCGCCATCCGCTAACGAATTCTGGGGCTTGTCCCCGGGTAAGTCAACGAGAAATACTTGCCCTGAGGTAGGCGCGGTGAAAAAGTCAACTCAAAACGTCGCTGATGAGAGGAGGACGACTATGCGCGCGCGCCTGATCACTCTGATCGGAATGGCAGCTCTTATCGCCAGTTATGCCGCCTTCTACCCGAGGTGGTAGAAGCTGGTGACGCAGAAGGGTGGGGCGAGGCGAGCGTCTCGTCCCACCTACTCTGGCTTGAGGTGGCGTGCCGTCGGCGAAGATGGACTCAGGGGCGCCAGTAGCTGCGGCTGAAGAGTACCGCGACCGGGATTATCTCCAGCCGCCCGAGCAGCATCAATACCGAGAGCACGAGCTTGGAGACGTCGCTGAAGGGGGCGAACGAGCCCGCCGGGCCGGCGAAGCCGAGGCCCGGGCCTCCGTTGGAAAGCGCCGCGGTCGCGTCGGCGAGCGCGGGAAAGACGCTCAGGTGGAAGTCCATTCGCGCCGCGTCGAGCTCGAGCGCGAGCACGCCCAACGCGAGCAGTCCGAAGAAGACGAGGACGAAGGCGACAACGCCTCGCACCGCTCGTTCGTCGATCCGGCGGCGGTTGAGGCGGAGGTGGAGGACGGCTTCGGGGTGAATGGTCTGGATCAGCTCGCGCCGCAGCAGCTTGCCGATGATCATTACGCGCAGGATCTTCTGCGAACCCGAGAGCGAGAACGCGCAACCTCCGATCAGCGCCAGCCCCACCAGAATCGCGGTGGCGGCTAGCGGCCAGTCCGAGATGTTGCCGATCGTGAAGCCCGTCGTGGTGAGGAAGGAGACCGACTGGAACAGCCCCTCGCGGGCCGAGCGCCAATCGCTTGCCACATCGCCGGCCGCGAGCGCCGCCGCGATGCCCGCGGCGCCGAGCAGGGCGATCACGACGTAGAGGCGGGTCTCGCTGTCGCGCACGAGAGGGCGCCCCTCGCGCCGCACGAGCCCTCTGAAGAGAAGCACGATGTTGGCACCGGCCAGCGCCACGAAGGCGAAGACGACCCACTGTGTCGCAACCGAGAAGTCGGCGAGCGACCCGGCGTGAGGCGAGAAGCCGCCCGTCGAGACGGCGCTCAGAGCGAGGCTGACCGCGTCGAAGACGTTCAGGCGATCGTCGACGTCGAAGAGAGCGAGCCCGATCAGCGTGAGCGCCGCCGCGACGGTCAGGCCGAGGTAGAGAAGGCCGAAACGGCGAATCACGATCTTCACGCCGCGCGAGAGACGCTCTACCTCCTGGCCGGGCGGCTCGGCGATGGTGGGCTCGCGGCCGCCGACGCGTAGACGCGGCAGCAAGGCCAGTGTGAGCACTATCACTCCCAGGCCGCCCAGCCACTGGCTGAGCTGGCGCCAGAAGAGGAGCGAACGAGGTAACAGTCCGGGCTCGCTGATCACGCTGACGTTGGTGGTGGTGAGGCCGGCCATCGACTCCATGAAGGCGTCTGTCCAGTGACCCGGGCCGTGGGCGGCGAGCAGGTAGGGGACGCTGCCGAGCAGCGCTGCCGCCAACCACGCGAGCACGATGACGAGGAACATCTCGCGCGTACCCAGTCGCCCTTTTCCGCGATTGGTCCGCTCCAGCAGGAAGCCGAGCGCGAGCCCGGCGGCAAGCGGAATCAGGAAGGGAAGAGGCGACTCGAAGTAGATCGCGGCGACGAGCGTGGGCAGGACGAGTGCCAGGCTGACGATCTCGAGGACGCGCCCGAGCGCGTGCAGACTGGCACGAACGCTGACGCCGATCGACCGACGCTTGACTGCGCGCTGAAACCGACTCGAACTCGTCACAGCTCGCGCTCGAGCTCGACAGCGTGCTCGGACTCGGTGAAGACGATTACGCGGTCGCCCCGCTGGATGCGGTCGTGACCGTGGGGGAAGATGGCCCGGTCGTTACGGACGATCGCACCGATGATCGTGCCCTTGGCCGGAAGCTCGCTGAGCGGCTTTCCGATCAGCTCGTTGTCTTCGCGCACCGTAACGTCGAGGATCTCGAAGCGGTCGCGCTCGAGCATCGAGACCTGACGTGTGCGCGGATCGTGAGCAAAGCGGACGATCTCTTCCGAGGTGATCAGGCGCGGGTTCAAGGCGACGTCGATGCCCGACTGCTCGAACACCTCGATCGAGACGGCGTCGTGGACGATGGCGATGGTGAAGGGGACGCCGTGCAGTTTGGCTAGCGTCGCCGCGTAGTGGATCTTCGTGTCTTCGCGCATGGCGAAGACGGCCACCTCGGTGCGTCCGATCTGCTCGCGGTCGAGGAAGTCGGGATTCATGCCGGTTGCCACCAGCACGCGGGCTCGTGGAAGCAGCTCCGCGATCTGATGCGCCCGCCTGCTGTCAGCCTCGACGATGCGCACGCGGCTGCCCTGCGAGAGCAGCACTCTGGCGATCGCCACGCCCGTGCGCCCGCCGCCGAACACGACCACGTCGCCCGTCCGCTGCTCACCGCCGGCGACGATTGCGCTCCAGAGGTTGATCGCCTTGGGCGACCCGAGCACGACGACCCGGTCGCCGGCCTCGATTCGCTCGCTGCCGCGCGGAACGACGCGCTTTCCTTCGCGGATAATGCTGACCACGCGCGAGTCGTAGGGGATTCCGCTCTCTCGCAGCCGTCTGCCGACCACGGCTCCCGAAGCGATCTCGCGCGGTACCTCGAACTCGACCATCTGCACCTGGCCGTCGGCGAAGACGTCCGTCTGTCGAGCCGCCGGAATGCCGATGATGCGCGAGACGGCAAGCGCCGCCTCCAGCTCGGAGGAGACGACGAAGTCGATGTCGAGGAAACGGTCGCGCCAGACCTCGAGGTACTCCTCGTTGGAGACGCGGGCAATCGTCTTGGCGTTCGGAGCCAACCGGCGCGCGAGCAGGCAGGCGATCAGATTGGCCTCGTCACGTGAGGTACAGGCGATGAACAGGTCGGCCTCCTTGATGCCGCCCTGCTCGAGCACGTGGCGGCTGGCGCCGTCGCCCTCGACCGTGGCCACGCCGTAGTTCTGTACCAGCTCGGCCAGACGCTCGTGGTCGCGGTCGACCACCCTGAACTCGTGCTCACCGCGCAGAGCCTCGAGGATCGTCGTCCCGACCTGACCGGCTCCGACCATGAAAATCTTCATCGCGGTAGAGAAAGGTATCGCTCGCCGCACTCGGATGCGGTGCTTGTCGTACAGGCCGCCGCCCGGACGAGTCACCTTCCGTCTACCGACGGCCGAACGGAACACTAGAGTGCCCTCGTGCCGAGGCGAAGAGCTCAGCGACTCGAGCGCGTGCTGGGCACGCCCGCGCTATTTGCCACCGCCTACGGAAACGTCGGCTCTTCCATCTACTACGCACTCGGCGTAACCGCGGCGTTCGCGCTCGGGCTAACACCGCTCGTCTTCGTCATCGCGGGCGTCTTCTTCGCCTGCACGGCCGCCACCTACACCGAGGGAACGGTGCGCTTTCCGGAGGCGGGCGGCTCCTCGAGCTTCGCTCGCCACGCCTTCAACGAGCTGGTCAGCTTTGGCGCGGGCTGGACGCAGATGCTCAACTACGTGGTCACGATCTCGATCTCGGCCTTCTTCGTGCCGCACTACCTCTCGATCTTCTGGGAGCCGTTGAAGAAGGGCCCCTGGGACGTAATAGGGGGCATCGTCGTGATCGTCGTCCTTGTGGCGATCAACATCGTCGGCATCCAAGAGGCCGCGAAGTTGAACATCGTCCTCGCGCTGGTTGACTTTGCCACGCAGCTGTTCCTGGTCGTGCTCGGGTTCACACTCGTCTTCGATCCGCACATACTCACCGGCAACGTCCACTTCGGCACGGCGCCGACCTGGAGTAGCTTTGCGATCGCTATCCCGGTGGGCATGCTCGCCTACACCGGCATCGAGACGATCTCGAACTTGGCCGAGGAGGCGCGCGACCCTGTGCGCTCGATCCCCGCCTCGATGCGGATGGTCGCGATCGCCGTCTTCGCCATCTACTTCACGCTGCCGATGATCGCTCTCTCGGCGATGCCGGTCTCCAAGCACAGCGGTAAGTACGAGACCCTGCTCGCGCTCGGTCCCGACAAGGGCGGCTATCAGAACGATCCGATTCTCGGACTGGTCAAGAACATGGGCCTGCACGGGATGTTTCTCGACGTCGCCACGCTCTACGTCGGCATTCTCGCGGCGACGATCCTGTTCATTGCGACCAACGCCGGCGTCATCGGAGCGTCCCGGATCACCTATGCGATGTCGAGCCACCGGCAGCTACCGGAGGCCTTTCGGCGGCTTCATTCGCGCTTTCGCACACCCTGGCTCTCGCTCGTTGTCTTCGCGGGCGTGGCCCCGATCGTCATCATCCTGCCGGGAAAAACCACCTTCCTCGGCACGCTCTACGCGTTCGGCGCGACTCTCTCGTTCACCGTTGCGCACCTGTCGCTGATCGCCCTGAGGACGCGGCGGCGCGACCTCGAGGCCGTCTACAAGGCGAAGCCGAACCTGCGCGTACGGGGCGTCGACTGGCCGCTGTTCGCGCTGCTCGGGGTGCTTGGGACGGGCGCCTCGTGGCTCGTGATCGTCGTTCAGAACTCGACCACGCGCTGGACGGGGCTGGGCTGGATCGCCGCAGGGCTCGTTTTCTACTACCTCTTCCGGCGCTTCTCCGTGCGCGTTTCACCTTTCGAGACCGTTCGCGCGCCGGTCATCCTCGGGCCGGCACAGGAGCTCGCCTACCGAGACATTCTCGTTCCCCTGGTCCCGGGAGCGGAATCGAACAAGGCGCTCGACATCGCCTGCCGCCTGGCCTCCGAGCGCAAAGCTCGGGTCACGGTGGTGAGCGTGCTCGAGCTTCCGCTCCAGCTCCGCCTCGACGCGGAGGTGCCCGAGGAGGAGGAGATACTGGACGACCTGCTCGACGAGGCCGATGCGGTCGGCGAGTCATACGGCGTCAGGGTGGTCGAGCGTCTGGCCCGCGGGCGGCAGGCAGGTCCGACCATCGTCGAGGAGGCGAGCCGTCGCGGTTCCGAGATCATCGTGATCGGTGCGACCCGCAAGACCGAGCGGATGCGGCGGGCGATCTTCGGCAGCACGGTCGACTACGTGCTCAAGCATGCGCCCTGTAGGGTGATGGTCGTCTCGGCCTCGGCTTCGCCGGCATGAGCTTCTACCGTCTATCGATAACGATCACCTCGCTGGCGCTGATCTGCCTCGGCGTTGCGATCGTGGTGCGCACTGCGCTCGCCGGGGGTGGCCTGGTCGGCTTCCTGATCGGGCCGCTTTTTGCGGCTGCCGGGCTCGGGCGTCTGCACCTCGCGCGACGCCGTTGATGGGCCGCTACGGGCATCACGTTGCTCCGGAGCCGCGGCCTGGCGCCGTAGTCCTCGCGCTCGCCGCGCGCCCGCGCCAGTTACGGAGCCCCGGCCGGCGCATGGCGGTTAAGCTCGGCGTCGATGGCTAGGAAACGTCCACGCCTGAAACGTGTTCTCGGCGGGCGAGATCTCTTCTCGATCGCCTACGGCGAGGTGGCCTCCTCGATCTACTTCGCACTCGGCATTGTCGCGGCGCACGCGCTCGGCCTGACACCGGCCGTGCTCCTGGTCATCGGCGCCCTCTTCCTGATCGTCGCACTCTCCTATGCCGAGGCGATCAGGTCATCGCCCGAGGCGGGAGGGGCTGCGAACTTCGTCGCTCGGGCTTTCGGCGACGTGGCGGGCTTCGTGGTCGGTTGGGTACTGATGCTCGATTACCTGATCGTCATCGCCTTGACGACACTGTTCGTGCCGCATTACCTCGGTGCTGCGTTCCATATATCGGATCTCAGGCGAGCCCCCTTCGACTCGCTGGTCGGCGTGGGATTGGTGATCACCCTGGCTTTGATGCGGATGGCTTTTCGCCCGAGCCTTTATCGCTTCGGCATCGTCCTGGCCGTCCTCGACCTGGCCACCCAGGTCGTGCTGATCGGGCTCGGCTTGATGATGCTCTTCTCCTGGCAAGGGCTGGCGTCGGGCGTGCATCTCGGCAGCGTGCCGAGCTGGAGCTCGCTGGCCTTCGCGTTGCCGCTGGCGATGCTGGCTTTCACGGGCATCGAGACCATCGCCAATCTCTCGCAGGAGAGCCGCAATCCCGACGGGTTGCCGAAGAACCTCTTTGCGGCGATAGGCACGGTGATCGCCGTCTACGTGCTGATCGCTGTTGTCGGCCTCTCCGCGTTCCCGGTCGAGCATGGCCGCACCGCGCTCGGCGGCGAGTGGAGGCGCGCGCCGTTGATGGGCATCGTCTCCGCCTTTGCGCCTCACATGCCGAGCATTCTCGCCTCGGCGCTGCGCGTTTTCGTCGGCTTGAGCGGCGCGGCGATTCTGCTTCTGGCCGCCACCACGGCGATCTCCGGCTTCGCCCGCCTTGCCCGCTCGCTCGGCGAGCACAGGATGCTGCCGGCGCCGTTCGGTCGCCTCTACCACCGCACGCTCGTATCGCCGCAGGCGCTCGTTACCGTCGTGGTCGCTGCCGGCGGGCTCCTGCTTGCGACCGAGCCGCTCCATCGCTCCGGCCGGCAAGGTCAGGCGCCCTTCCTGGCCGGTCTGTTCTCGTTCGGCGTTCTGATCGCCTTCAGCGCCGTTCAGCTCGCCGTGATCAGGCTCCGCTACAGCGCACCGGGCCTTTCCCGTCGCTACCGCGTTCCCCTTTCGATCCGCGTTTTCGGCGGCGAGTTGCCGCTGCCCGCCGTGCTCGGCGCCGTGCTCACGATCCTCGTGTTCGTGCTGACCATGCTCACCCATCCGGCAGCCCGCTACGGCGGCCCGATCTGGCTGGCCGTGGGGCTAGCGATCTTCGGCCTCGTCCGCCGCCGGCGTGGCACCGGTCTGCTCGAGCAGGTTGCGGCCGGCGGCGAGCAGGAGCTGCCCGAAGCCAGGTTCACGACCATCCTGGTGCCGATGAAATTGAGCGACATCGGCGAGGAGATGATGGCGACCGCGGTGCGGATCGCCCAGGAGCGAAACGCCTCGGTGATCACCCTGAACGTAATCGACGTGCCGCTCGAGCAGGCGCTCGACGCGCCGCTCGAGCAGGAGGAACGGCGGGCCGCCGAGACTCTGGCCGAGGCGCGCGCGATCGCCGAGGAGAACGACGTGCCGATGCGCGGCTATACGGTGCGCACTCGCTCGATCGGCGCCGCGGTCGTCGAGCAGGCGCGCGAGGTCGGGGCCGACCTGATCGTGATCGGCTCGGGCGCCCGCTGGCGCCGCCACTCGCGTTTCTTCTCGCCCACTGTGGAGTACGTCCTGCGCAAGGCGCCCTGCGAGGTGATGATCGTCTCCTTCCCCGAGGACGCCTTCGAGAGCCTGACGGAGTCTGGCCCGGAAGAGACGAGCCCGAGCGACTAGATCCGGCCCGTCTGGAACCGGCCCTCAGGAGATTCTCGAAGAGGGGTGTTGAACAGCGCGGACGTGTTGGCACCCGGGTGATCGGAGTCGGGTCCGTAGCGCCGATCTTTCGGTTAGGCTGAAACGTAATGAAGGCGATCATCATCGGATGCGGCCGCACCGGCTCGTCGGTC
This sequence comes from uncultured Gaiellales bacterium, assembly GCA_964636655.1. Lineage (GTDB taxonomy): Bacteria > Actinomycetota > Thermoleophilia > Gaiellales > Gaiellaceae > Fen-549. The sequence goes on along the minus strand of CAZWTK010000023.1, from coordinate 22,065 downwards.
GCTCGCCACCTGAACGACGCCGGCTGGGAGGTCGTGGTCGTCGACGAGGACGAGGAGGCGCTGTCCAATCTCGGGACGCGCTGGCCGGGGCGTTTCATCGTCGGCCACGGCCTCGACATCGACGTGCTGGTAGAGAGCGGCATCAGCAGCGCGGAGGCGGTTGTCGTCTCCACCGACGGCGACAACACGAACATCGTCATCGGTCTGATCGCGCAGCGGCGATTCCACGTCGAGCGCGTGGTGGTTCGCGTTCTCGACCCGGCACGGGCGGCTTTCTTCGCCGAACGCGGCTTGCACACGGTCTGCCCGACCTCGATCGCAATCGGCGCGCTCACCGAGGCTGCGCTGGTCAGCGAGATGGTCTCGACGGAGGGCGCGAGTATCTGATGTACGTGCTGATCGCAGGCGGCGGCAAGGTGGGCGCGAATGTGACCCGCTCGCTCCTTCGCCAGAACCACGAGGTGACGATCATCGAGCAGCGCCCGGATCGCTTCCGCGTGCTCGAAGAGGAGTTCGACTACCGCGTGCAGCGCGGCGACGCGACCGAGCTACACGTGTTGGAACGGGCCGGTATCGGCCGTCCGCCCGACCTCGTACTGGCGGTCACCGGCGACGACGAGGACAACATCGTCATCTGCGAGATCGCCCAGAAGCGCTACTTCGCTCCGAAAGTGATCGCGCGCGTCAACGATCCGCGCAACCAGACGCACTTCGACCTGCTCGGCGTCGCGCCCACGGTTTGCGCCACCTCCAGCATCATGGCCCTGATCGAGCACGAGGTGCCCGAGCGCGACATCATCCGCCTGCTCCAACTGCGCGAGGACGAGTTGGAGATCGTCGAGGTGCCGATCGGAGACGACTCTCCCTCTTCGGGCAAGCGCATCGAGCAGTTGAAGATGCCCGATGGAACGCGGGTCATCTCGGTCGCCCGCGAAGGGCGCTCCGAGATCGCCAGCGGCTCGACGAAGCTCGCGCCCGGCGATCGCGTGCTCGCCATTCTCCAGCCCGGCTGCGAAGAAGAGCTGCGTAAAGTGCTGCTCAAGCACTAGACGCGGCTGGGGATCGACTAGGGTCGCTGCAATGGACGTCAGCTTCGCCCAGGCGCTGCTCGTTATCGGCCTGATTCTCGCTACCACCTCCGCTCTCTCGGGCTGGTTGAGGGGAACCGTGCTCTCGATCTCGGTGCTCTCCGTGTTGGCGGGCATCCTGCTTTCGCTGGCAGATGTGATCAGCGTTCGACCCGGCTCGAACGCCGTCGTCTACGCCGTCGAGCTGGCGCTCGTACTCACGCTCTTCTCCGACGGCCTGCTCGTCGAGCGCGAGCTGTTCGCGAGCAACTGGGCTCCGCCTCTTCGGGCCCTGTTCATCGCGATGCCGCTCACCTTCGGCCTGATCTCCGGCGCCGCGCTCCTGCTCTTTCCGTCTCTCAGCTGGCAGGAGGCGTTGCTTCTGGGCGCCGTACTCTCGCCAACCGATCCGGTCGTGACCTCGGTCGTCGTCACCGCTCGGAGAGTGCCGGCGATCGTTCGCCACACCCTCAATCTCGAGTCGGGCTTGAACGACGGCCTGGCGCTTCCGCTCGTGCTCTTCTTCCTGGCTCTCTCGATTGGGAAGGGGGGCGCACTCACGGAGGCGAGCACGCTTCTGGCCAAGGTGCTCGTGGGAGCCGCGCTGGGAATCGGTCTGGCACTCGCTGGCGGTTGGCTGCTCGATCGCCTCCCGGGCGGAGGTCTGCTCAAGCGATACGAAGGCGTTTACGCGCTTGGCCTCGGCTTCGTCGCCTTCGGGCTCGCGCAGGAGACGTACGGAAACGGCCTCATCGCCGCCTTCGTCGCCGGCATTGCTCTGGCGGTCGCACGGCACGAGATCCCCTCCGCGTTCGGCTATTTCAACGAGGCGCTCAGCTCCATCTTCCAGGTGATCACCTTCGTCGTCTTCGGCGCGCTGATAGTCGCAACCGGCTGGGGTGGAAACACGGTCGCGCTGGCGGGCTTCATCGTCCTGACGCTGTTCGTGGCCCGGCCTCTCGCCGTACTCGTCTCCTACGTCGGTGTCGGCATACCCATGTCGTTCAGGGTATTCATCGCCTGGTTCGGCCCCAAGGGAGTGGCATCGATGCTCTTCGCCCTGCTCGTGCTCAACTCGAGCGACGCGCACGCCTCGCTGGTCTTCGACGTCGCTTCTTTCACCGTGCTCGCTTCGATCATGGCTCACGGCCTGACCGACACGGTCGGTGCGAACTGGATCGAGCAGCGCCTCGGTTCACGTGCGAGCTCTGACGAGAGCGACGAAGCGAGAGCCTCGAGCTCGGAGTAGCGGAAGAACCGACCGCCAAGCCCGGTAGACCTGCGGCTGGATCGTGCGCCCAACTTCGGTAGCTTGTGCAGATGGCTGTCGTCGCTACCGTCGTGTTCCTTGCGGTTCTCGCCGTGGTGGCCTTCGAATGGGTTCACCGCACCAAGGCCGCGCTCGCAGGCGCCGGGCTGATGATCGTCATCGGCGTGCTCGATCAGGAACGAGCCATCGCCGCCGTGGATTGGGGGACGCTCGGGCTGCTGGTCGGCATGATGATCATCGTCGGGCTGGCCGAGGGGACGGGGATCTTCACCTACCTGTCGCTGGCGGCGGTACGACTCTCGCGCGGGAACGGCTTCGTGCTCCTGTTCATCCTCGCAGGGGTGACCGGTGTGCTGTCGGCGTTCCTGGATAACTTGACAGCGATCTTGCTCGTGGTCCCGATCACTCTCCTGGTGGCCGATCTGCTCGAGATCTCGCCGATTCCACTCGCTCTCGCCGAGGTCGTCGCCTCCAACATCGGCGGTACGGCAACCCTGATCGGCGATCCTCCGAACATCATGATCGGTACGCACGTCAATCAGCTGAGCTTCGACGACTTCATCGTCAACCTCGCTCCGGTCTCGATCGTCACGCTCGTGATCACTACCGGCGTGCTCGCGCTGGTCTTCAACGGTCGCCTGCGGCCTCCGCCCGGCCGCGCTCTCGCGGTGAGCGAGATCGATCCCGCTCGCGATCTCAGAGAAAGCGCCAACGTCGGGCGCACGATTGTCATCCTGGTCGGCACGATCGTCCTCTTCTTCCTGCACTCGACGTTGCATCTCGCGCCGGCGGTGGTGGCTCTCCTGGGCGCCACGGCGATGCTCCTCGCCGTGGTGGGGGAGGACGTCGAGGATGCGCTCGGCCGCGTCCAGTGGTCGACCATCTTCTTTTTCATCGGCCTCTTCGTGATGGTCGGTGGGCTCGAGAAGCAGGGCGTGATCAACAAGATCGCCGACGTGATCGCCGACACCTCCGGCTCGCACACGGGCGAGGCGATGATGATCCTCTGGGGATCGGCGGCCGGCTCCGCCCTTGTCGACAACATACCCTTCACTGCGGCGATGATTCCGGTGATCGACAAGCTGGAGGCCGGCCAGGTTTTCGATGCGACCCGCTGGTGGGCTCTCTCGCTGGGAGCGTGCTTCGGCGGAAACGCGACCATCATCGCTGCGGCCGCGAACGTCGCCGCCTCGGGCGTGCTCGAACGAAGCGGCAAGCCGATCGGATTCGTTCGCTTCCTTGCGATCGGTATTCCCGTGACCATTCTGTCCCTGCTCATTGCGAGCGCCTACCTTCTCTTGTTCCAGCTATGACACTCCGCCTCGGCGATTACCCGCGGATAGACGCTGCAGTCTCGGCCGAAGGCACCTTCGGCGAGGCCGCCCTTGCACTCGAAGAGGCCGCGGTTTCGGCGATCGCCGTCCTCTCCGGGGAGGGGAAGGTGGTCGGATTCTTCAGCGAGGACGATCTGGTCGCGGGGCTTTTCCCGTCCTATCTACGCGAGCTTCGGCATACGGCCTTCTCGCGCGACGACGAGGAGCGAGAGCGCGCGCAATCGCGTCGCGTGCGATCGGAGCCGGTGACCGAGCACATGCGTAAGCCGGTGACCGTCTCGATCGATTCGAGCGTCATGCACGCCGCCGAGCGCTTCCTGCACTGCGAATGGGGCGCGATCGCGGTTGTGGACGCGGATGGGCGCTTTGCGGGAATGCTTCGCCAGATCGATTTCATTCTCGGGATCGAGAGAGATCTGGCGGCGAGAGAGTAGCGGGCCGCCCCTTCTCCGTGCCTGGCACCCGGCTACATCCGTGGGCGGCAGGCCGATTCGGACCCTACTCTGGCGTTTTGCAGGGCATTCGTTGCGGGAGTCCGGGTTCCGGGTCGGCATCCCGGCGCCAGCCTCAATGACACGCCCGTAATGGACATATTCCCTTCGCTTGCGGAGCTTTCGTACTTGGCGCACGGGTCGTCGGGAGACATGTCCCGGTGCCAGGCACGGGGACATGTCCGGGAAGGACGGTGCGCTGTCGCGACGCGCCGGGTTAGTCGTCGTGCGCGGCCTGTCTAAGAGCCGCCGCGCGAGCGAAGAGGCCTCGGCCATATGCGAAAGCGACCAGCCCGAGCAGGGCGCCGGCGGTGTCGATCGCTACGTCTCGCGGCGCTCCGACGCGGCCGCGCACGAAGTGCTGGTGAAGCTCGTCGCTTGCCGCGTAGCCCAGCGCGACGAAGAGCGCGGGCCACGGTCGCGCCAGCACGCGCAGAAGCAGCGCCGCTAGCAGCGCGTACTCCGCCGCGTGGGCCAGCTTGCGCAGAACGAGATCCCATACACCGAGCCCGGAGTCGAGGTTGGGGATCGAGGACAGGGCGAAGATCGTCGCCGCCCAGAGGACAACCGGGAGCCAAAGAGAGACAACTCGGGGAATGCGAGACATGACCGGCGGCCATGATAGGCTCGCCCGCACATAACGGCGAGCGGTTAGGGAACCCGGTGCAAGTCCGGGACGGTCCCGCCGCTGTAAGGGGAGACGCTCCTTTGCCAACGCGCAGAGCGCGCGGTCACTGGCCCTCGGGCTGGGAAGGCGGCGAGGGAGGGCGCCCCGAGTCAGAAGACCTGTCGCTCGTCGCAACCGGACCCCTCGAGGAAGGGAGGATTCGTGCGAAAGCGCATTCTCGTCACAGTCGTCGTCTCTGTCGTCCTGGCCGGAGTCTTCGCGCCGCTGGCGGGTGCCGTCTCGGTGTCCGTGCGGGTTGAGGGAAAGACGCGGAATATCTACGGCCCCACCAGGCCTCGCTTGCAGGTCGCCTCGACCGCGCTCGACGCGCTCGTCGCCGCGGCGAACAAGGGGGAGTTCTACTACCACTTGGTCACCGGCTCGCTGGGCTCCTACGTCGACCAGATCGGCCTCTACCCGGCGACCAGCGCGGGTGGCTGGATGTTCAAGGTCAACGGGAAGCTGCCGCCGGTCGGTGCCGGTCAGGTGACGCTCCGGAGCGGTGCCCGCGTGCTCTGGTACTGGGCCGGCTTCGATCCGGTGACCTTCGCCGGCCCGAAGACGCTTTCGCTCACCCGCAGCAAGCTCAGCCGCTCCGAGCGCACTCGAGTACGGCGTAGCCACAAGAAGCTCTACTGCTACGCCGTCTCGGCCCAGGACGACAAGGGCGTGAGCACCCGGGCGCTCGGTGCGGTTCTTCGCGTCGGCTCGAGGCGAGCCGTCAAGACGAAGAAGGGACGAGCGTGCATTAGAGCCCACGCCGGCTCGCTCGTGTGGGCGACGCTGCGCGGCGCCGTCCGCTCCAACGCCTTGCCGTGAACCGTTTCCGCATCTCGCTTTGTCTGATTCTCCTGGTCGCGGTCGGTCTAGGCGGTTGCGGCCAGGGGGAGACGGGCAAGGCGCAGGTCTGGATCACACGCGACCGTGGCGCGACAGTGCTCGACAGCGGGGAAGTTCCCGCCGGGCTGACCGCGTTACAGGGGCTCGATCGGCTCGCCGAAAGCAAGACCGGCTACGGCGGCGCCTTCGTCAAAGAGATCGACGGTGTCGCGGGCTCGCGGCTGCACCAGCGTGACTGGTTCTTCTTTGTCAACGGCTACGAGGCCGATCGCGGCGCGGCCTCCTACCGGCTCCGCGCCGGCGACGTGGAGTGGTGGGACTACCGCTCCTGGCACGGTTCCGAACGGGTACCGGTGGTAGTCGGCGCCTTCCCCGAGCCGTTTTTACACGGCTACAACGGGAAGCGTCGGGCGGCGGCGGTTCGCTTCGGCCACGGGCTCAGCGCCGAGGCACACGCGCTGGCCAGGGTCGTTCGCGCCCGCTCGGTAGCGGCGGTTGGTCGGCCCGTTGCCCCGGCGGCGAATCTGCTCGTCGTCACTAGCGGACGGGCCGGCGCGGTCGCCGAGTTACGCAGCGGCGATCGGGCGGGCGAGCCGGTGCGCTTCGTCGTCAGCGGCCGGACCTTCGCCCGATCGCTGGCTCGCGATCCGACTCTGGTTCGCCGGCGCTATCAGGCGGCGGGATGGAGCTCGTCGTGTGACCTGCGAGCGCGCTGGCTCTGCTCGGCGCCTGCGTCGTTGCGGAGCTCATCGCGAGTCATCCGCTTTCACTGGTACTCCTCGCCGTGGCGCTGCTTTTGCTTCTGCTCGAGACCTCCTGGCGGCGCGCACGCCTCTTCCTGCTCGGTATCGCTGTGTCGTCATTCGGGCTCTTTCTGATCTGGCCGCTGACTGCGCACACGGGCAGTCATCCGCTCTGGAACGGCCCGATATTGCCGGTACTCGGCTCGATCGACGTAACCAGCGAAGAGCTGGCGGCCGGAGCGATACAGACGCTTCGGTTGGCGACCGTAGCGCTTGCGTTTGCACTCTGGGCGCTCAGGCTCGACCAAGACCGGCTCGTGCGCGAGAGCAGGTTGGCCCGGCGCTCGGTACTCACCGTGGCGCTCGCGACCAGGCTCATTCCCACGCTCGAGCGCGACGCCGCCGGCTTTGTCGAGGCGCTGCGCGGTCGCGGCGTCGAGGTCGAGGGGCTGCGTGGACGGTCGCGCTTACTGGCGCCGCTCGTGGCCAGCTCGCTGGAACGGGCGCTCACACTGGCCGAGTCGATGGAAGCGCGCGGCTACGGCCGCCCCGGTCGCTCGCACGTGGTGCGAGCTAGGTTCAGCTGGCGCGAACGGGCCGCGCTCGTGCTTTCTATCGTGCTCGTCGTCTCGTCGCTGCTATGGCTCTAACCACTGTCCAGAAACGACCCGGGACAGGGACCTGTCCCTCTCGAACGAGGCGAGTGCTAACCGCCTGCAAACGCGGCATAAACGGCCGTTCCGGCCATGTCCCCGTGCCTGGCACCGGGACAAGTCCGGGCGAGACGGTGAGCCGGACGATGAGTACGCGGATCGCTCGAGTCGAGAGAGTCGCCTTCGCCTATCCCGGCGGCGAGTCACCAGCGCTCAGCGATATCTCGCTGGAGCTCGAGCGGGGCGAAGTCGCGCTCGTACTCGGGTGTTCGGGCTCGGGCAAGTCCACGTTGCTGAGGGCGTTGGCGGGGCTCGTCCCGCACTTTCACGGTGGACGCTTCTCGGGCTCGGTCACTGTCGCCGGTCTCGATACGCGCAAGGCGGCGCCGGCCGCCCTGGCGGGAACCGTGGCGACCCTCTTTCAGGATCCAGAGGATCAGATCGTCTTCGAGCGGGTGTCGAGCGAGGTCTCCTTCGGCCCCGAGAATCTCGGTCTGGCGCCCCGCGAGGTGGCGCGGAGAGCGGCTTCCTCGCTCGGTGCGGTCGGCGCCGAGCATCTGCTCGATCGGTCGACTCGCGATCTCTCGGGCGGCGAGCTGCAGCGCGTCTGCCTCGCCTCGGCGCTGGCGCTAGAGCCGCAACTGCTACTACTCGACGAGCCGACCTCTCAACTCGACCCGGAAGGCGCCGCGGCCTTTCTAGGGTTCGTCGAGGAACTGGCGCGCGAGCGTGGAATGGCGGTTGTGCTGAGCGAGCAGCGCCCGGCTCTACCACTGGAGATCTGCGATCGTGTTCTCTTCCTCGAGCGGGGGCGCCTACTACTCGACGCGCGGCGAGATCGAGCGATCGCGTGGCTGGGGGAGAACGCGGCGGCGTTCGTCGATCCCTTCAAGCCTGCGGCGAGACGAGTCGACGATCCGGGCGACGCGATCTGCGAGATGGAGGGGATCGGATATGCGTACCGGCCTGGGATCCCGGTGTTGGAGAATGTCTCGCTCGAGTTGCGGCGCGGCGAGGTGGTCGCGCTGGCCGGACCGAACGGCAGCGGAAAGACGACTCTGGCCAAGCTGGCCTGCGGCTTGCTCGAAACGCAGGAGGGACGGGCAGTGTGCCGCGGCCGCGCCGGCTACCTCTCGCAGGATCCGGGCCGCTACGTAGTTTGCGAGCGAGCCGAGGACGAGGTTGCGCTGGGAATCGAAGGCGATCTACCACGGGCGCATCGCTGGCTGACCGAGCTTGGGTTGGGAGAACGTGAGCGGCGCCACCCGCGCGATCTCTCCAGCGGCGAGCGCGAGCGCCTGGGGTTGGCCGCCGTGCTGGCAACCGAGCCCGACCTGCTCGTCCTCGACGAGCCCACGCGCGGCGTCGATCCCGAGCGGAAGCGGGAGCTGGGGGAGATGCTTCGGGCCGGCGCGGCCGGCCGGGCAACGCTGCTCGTCAGCCACGATCTCGCCTTCGCGCGCAGCGTCGCCGACCGTGTCGTCTCGCTAGGCGAGCAGGGGGTGCTGACAGGTGCGTAGCTGGCTTGGCTACGGGCTCGCTCTGCTGGTGGCCGCTTTCGCGCTGGCGCTCGGATTTCTCAGCGGGCAGTGGGTCATGGCCGCGATTGCGCTGGGCGTCGCCTTGGCACTCGCTCTAGGTGCCTTCGTCGAGTCAGGCCCCGACTCAGCCAAGGAGGTGGCGTTGATCGCGACCTTGACGGGAATCGCCGTTGCCGGGCGCTTGCTCTTCCATCCCTTTCCGGGTGTTCAGCCGATGACCGTCATCATCGTGGCGAGTGGCGCCGCCTTCGGGCTGAGGATCGGCGTATCGGTGGGGGCTCTGGGGGCGCTCGTCTCCAACTTCTTCCTCATCCAGGGGCCCTGGACACCCTGGCAGATGGCCCTCTGGGCGCTTTGCGGCGCGGGCGGGGCGCTCGCGGGCTCGCTCTTTCGTCGCCGGCTCGCCTTCGCGCTGCTCTGCGCGCTTCTCTCCTACGGCTTCTCGACCGCGATGGACGTGAGCGACTGGTGGTACCGCTACGCGCACAGCTGGGCCGGTTTGACGGTCTCGCTCACGGCGGGCTTTCCCTTCACGCTCGCCCATGCGCTCGGCTCGTTTGCGATTGCGCTCGCGGCTGGGCCCGAGTTGGTTCGCATGCTCGAGCGCTTCGGCCGCCGCCTGCACACCGAGATCGTCTGGGACGACGCACCGGTGCACGGGAAAGAGGCCGGCGGATAAGCGTACGCGCGGCCCGCAGGTGCACCAACCTCCTCCCTGCTGCGATCGTAACTGCGACTAAGTCCCGAATCCGAGCCCGAAGCGTGCCAAGACTGTGCCTTTTCGCCAGCCCGCCGGGCGCCGAAGACAGAGTCCGCCGAGCGCACTGCGCAAGCGCGGATAGCATGGGCGAAGTGGTTACCGCTTCCTTCCCCGAGGACTATCTGGCCGAGCTGAACGAGGCGCAGCGCGATGCGGTCATGTCCACCGAGGGGCCGCTGCTCGTCGTCGCCGGCGCCGGCTCGGGCAAGACGCGTGTGCTCACCTATCGAGTCGCCCACCTGATCCGCGCCTGCGGCGTCAGGCCGAACGAGATCCTGGCCATCACCTTTACCAACCGGGCTGCGGGGGAGATGCGCTCGCGCCTCGTCGCGCTGCTCGGCCGGGCGGTCGAGCGCGCCTGGATCATGACCTTTCACGCCGCCTGCGGCCGCATCCTGCGCTCGGAGATTCCGCGCCTCGGCTACCGCTCCAGCTTCACCATCTACGACCAGCCCGACCAGGTCAGGCTGGTCAAGATCTGCCTGGAGGAGCTGGAGCGCGACCCCAAGCGCTTTCCCCCGCGCGGCATCCACTCCCAGATCTCGAACGCCAAGAACCGCCTCGTCGGCCCCGACGAGTACCTGGCCCGTGTTTCCTCCTTCTACGACCGCACCGTTGCCGAGGTTTACGAGCTCTATCAGCGCAAGCTCTTCTCGGCGAGCGCGCTCGACTTCGACGATCTGCTCTACCTGACCGTGCAGGCGTTGGAGCGCTTCCCGGAAGCGCTCCAACGTTGGCAGAAGGCCTTTCGCTACGTGCTGGTGGACGAGTACCAGGACACCAACCACGCCCAGTATCGGCTGCTGCAGCTACTCGCGGCCAAGCACAAGAATGTTTTCGCAGTCGGCGATCCGGATCAGTCGATCTACGCGTTCCGGGGAGCGGACATCCGCAACATCCTCGAGTTCGAGCGCGACTTCGGCGAGGCGCGCCAGATCGCGCTCGAGCAGAACTACCGCTCGACCATGTCGATCCTCGAGGCGGCAAACGGCGTCATCGTGCAAAACCGCGAGCGCAAGGAGAAGAGGCTCTGGTCGGAGCTGGGCGACGGTGAGCCCGTGCAGGTGGTGGAAGTCGAGGACGAGCACGCCGAGGCGCGCTACGTGGCCGCCACGATCGCCGCTCTGGCAGACGAGGGCTACTCGGGCTCCGAGATCGCCGTCTTCTACCGCACCAATGCCCAGTCGCGCGTCCTCGAGGACGTGCTCGTGCGCCAGGAGATCGGCTACCGGGTGATCGGCGGTCCGCGCTTCTACGAGCGGGCCGAGATCAAGGATCTGGTCGCCTATCTGCAGGTGATCGACAACCCACTCGACGTCGTCTCGCTGCTTCGCATCGCCAACCGGCCGCGCCGGGGAGTCGGCTCGACGACGCTGGCCAGGCTCGGAGCCTTCGCCGACGCCCAGGAGATCTCGCTCTGGCAGGCGCTCGGACGGGCCGAGGAGGCGGGGGTCTCGGGCGCCTCGCTGCGCGCGGTCAAGGGCTTCCACACGCTGATCCAGTCGCTTCAGTCGGCGGCGCAGGAGCTGGAGCTGCCGGAGCTCGTCGAGGCGGTGCTAGAGCGAAGTGGCTACCTGGAGTCGCTCCGGGCCGAGCGCACGGTCGAGTCGGCCGGCAGGATCGAGAACCTCGAGGAGCTGGTCGGCGTGGCGCGCGAGTTCGCGGCCCGTGACGACCGCCCGGCTCTGGCCGAGTTCCTGCAGGAGATCTCGCTCTTCTCCGACTCAGACGCGCTGGCCGAGGAGCGAAGCGACGTCACCCTGATGACTCTGCACAACGCCAAGGGGCTCGAGTACCGCGTCGTCTTCATCATCGGCATGGAGGAGGGGATCTTCCCGCACTCCCGCTCGATCGAGGAGCAGGGGGTAGAGGAGGAACGGCGCCTCTGCTACGTCGGCATGACCAGGGCCATGGAGCGGCTCACGCTCACTCACGCCTCCTCCCGCTCGCTCTACGGCCGCCACGACTACAACCTGCCCTCGCGCTTCCTCGACGAGCTGCCCGAGCGCTGGATCAAGCGCGAGCGCCTGCGGGCCTCCTCATGGTCGGGCTACAAGCCGCCGGCCGAGAGCGGTGCCACGCCGCGCATCGATCTGCCCGAGCTGGCAACGGGCGACTCGGTGCGCCACTCCAGCCTCGGCGAGGGAGTGGTCACCCGGATCGAGCCGGGCGGCGTCGTGACCGTGCGCTTCGCCGGTGAGCGGAGCGAGCGGCGGCTGATGCTCGAGTACGCGCCGCTCGAGAAGATCGGGCACTAGGCGGCGTCGGGCTCTGACTTCTTCCCCGGTTGCTTCTTCGCTTTCTTGGGCACTGGCGTGACCAGCAGGGAGGCGTCGGTATCCGGGTCGAAGAAGTGCAACCTGTTGAGGTCGAGCATGACCTCGGTCTCGTCACCGGTCTTCATCATCTCGCGCGGCTCGAAGGTGGCGCAGAAGGAGGTGCCCGAGAAACCTGTCAGCGGCGCCTCGGTCAGGACCTCTTCGGCCGGCACGGCAGAGACGCTCTCCGCTCTCGGCGCTGCTGCGTTCACCGAGAAGTAGCCGAGCACAGTCGCTCCGAGCGCCTCGGACCGATCGATCTTCACCGGCAGTTTGGCTTGCAGCGCAGAGGTCTTGCGCGTCGCGCCGTAGATGTCCTCGGGCCGGATGCCGACGATGACGGTCTTCCCGATCCAGTCGCTGAGAACGTCCCGAGCCGTGAGCTTCGCCGGGATGGGAATCGTCACGTCGCCGAGCATGACCATGAGCCCGTCCTTCTCCTGCTCGATCTTCGCCTGCGCGAGGTTCATCGGCGGAGAGCCGATGAAGCTGGCGACGAACAGGTTCGCCGGCCGTTCGTAGATCCCGAAGGGCGTATCGACCTGTTGCAGCGCGCCGTCGCGGAGCACGGCCACGCGGTCGCCCATCGTCATCGCCTCGACCTGATCATGGGTGACGTAGACCATGGTGATACCGAGTCTCTTCTGCAAGGCGTCGATCTCGCCTCGCATCTGCACGCGAAGTTTCGCGTCCAGGTTCGAAAGCGGCTCGTCCATCAGGAAGACCTGGGGCTCGCGGATGATGGCGCGGCCCATCGCCACGCGCTGGCGCTGCCCACCCGACAGCTGTTTGGGCCGCCGATCTAGCAACCCTTCGAGCGCCAAGAGCTGCGCGGTGTCCTGGACGCGCTTCTTGATCTCGGCTCGCGGGCGCCGCGCGATCTTGAGGCTGAAGGCGATGTTCTGAGCCACGGTCATGTGTGGATAGAGGGCGTAGTTCTGGAAGACCATGGCGATGTCGCGGTCCTTCTCGGGCACGTCGTTCATGCGGCGACCGCCGATGAAAAGATCGCCCGAGCTGATCGCTTCGAGACCGGCGATCATCCTGAGCGCGGTCGTCTTGCCACAGCCCGAAGGCCCGACCAGCACCAGCAACTCGCCCTCGCCGATCTCGAGCGAGAGGTCTTTGACCGCGACGAAGCCGTTCGGATAGCGCTTCGTAAGTGAGTTGATGACTATCTCTGCCACGCGTTCAGCCTTTCAGCGCCCCGGCCATCAGTCCACGCATGAAGTAGCGGCCGAGGAGAATGTAGACGACAAGGGTCGGCAAGGATGCGAGTAGCGATGCCGACATCTGCAGGTTGTAGGGCGATACGAGCGAGCCGGTCGTGTTGTTCAGGGCAACGGTCACCGGGTACTTGGCCGGGTCGGTGACGATGAACACGGCGAACAGGAAGTCGTTCCAGATCGAGGTGAACTGCCAGATCGCAGTGACCACGAAGGCCGGGATCGAGATCGGCAACACGACCGAGCGGAGCGTTCGCAACATTCCTGCTCCGTCCATCCGAGAAGCTTCCATCAAGTCCTCGGGAATCGTCGCGTAGTAGTTGCGGAAGATCAGCGTCGTGATCGGAATGCCGTAGACGCAGTGCGCGAAGATTAGCTGGGGGATATTGCTCGGGATATTGAGATTCGTCAGCAGCTGGGTCAGCGGGATCATCACCGCCTGGTAGGGGATGAACATCCCGAACAGGAAGAAGGCGAAGACGAAGTCGGCGCCGGGGAAGCGCCACTTGGCCAGTACGAATCCGTTCATCGAACCGAGCAGCGTCGAGATGATCGTCGCCGGAATCACGAGGATAAAGCTGTTCTTGAGCGAGGGGGAGAGTTGGGTCCAGGCCTCGCGCCAGGCATCCAGCGTCCACACGCTCGGCAGCGACCAGGCATGACTCGGATCGATCTCAGCGGAGCCCTTGAAGCCCGTAACAATGAGGATGTAAACGGGCATCAAGACGATTACCGCGAAGAACAGGAGCAGCGAGTACTTGAGAGCGGGCGCACGCGCCGATTTGACCTTCGGCCACGGAGATCTGCGTCCCGGTAGTGCCGATACGGGAAGTGGAGTTGTGGCTGGGCCGGTCATGATCGTCGCTCCGCGCGCACCGTGTAGATGAGATAGGGGATCACCAGGACAGAGATTCCGAGCAGGAGCAGCGTGGCGATCGCGGCGCCCTTCGCGTAGTCCTGGTAGTCGTAGATCTGTCTCCACATGTAGACGGCAGGAGTCTCCGTGATGGTCTGTTTGCCTCCAATGGCGACGACCAGGTCGAAAACCTTGATCGAGATGTGCCCGATGATGATCAGAGCGGCCAGTGTTACCGGTCTCAGGTGGGGAAAGACAACGTGCCGGTAGACGCGAAACTCCGAGGCGCCGTCCATGCGGGCGGCCTCGCGCAACTCCTCGGGGACGCCGCGGAAGCCCGCCAGATAAAGCGCCATGATGTAACCCGACAGGGCCCAGATCGCCGGTAAGGCCATCGCCGCCATGCCCCGGGAATGGAGGCCGAAGATCGTGCCACCGTCGATGTACCACTGGTTGGCGAGGGAGTGTAGCCCGAGTTTGTCGAGGACGGCATTTAGCCCGGTGGCGCGGTCGCCGGGGGCCGGGTTCATCAACCAGCGCCAGACGATTCCGACGGCTATGAACGAGATCGCCATCGGGAAGAGAAAGATCGAGCGGAAGAAGCCCTCACCCTTGACGCCTTTGTCGAGCAGTAGCGCAAGCGTCCAGCCGATGAGCAGCGTCCCGATCGCGAAGACGACCGTGAAGATCAAAAGGTGTTGCAGGGACTGCGTCCAGGCCTCGTCGTGGTTCAGCTCCGTGTAGGCCTTGAATCCGACGTAGTCCGAGGTATGTCGCGCCTGACGCCAGTTGCTCGTCGACACCTTCATGTTCCAGCCGATGAGCCCGTAAACGAAGATCGTGATCAGCACAATCGACGGGGAGACCAGGAGTAACCCTGGTCCCCACCGACGAATGTTCTTCACCTTTCGACTCCGCTTACTACTGGCGTCAATTGCGCAGTCATTTCCCTAGTTCGTTGCTGAGTACTTCTTTGCGGCCTTGACCAGAGCATTCTGGAACTTGGCCACGTCCTTGTCTTGCAGGAACAAACCGAGCGCCGTGCCGATGTCGGCGGTCCACGCGTTGGAGGCCGCGCAGCCGTGCGTCAGCGAGCACGCCAGCTGGTCGTTCTTCCACTGCTCCAGGTTCCACTGCAGGTATGCGTCGTACAGCGACGGATCGGTGTCTGTACGGGCAGGAATCGAGCCCTTGAGCGGGTTGAACGTGTCCTGCGCCTGCTTGCTACCAAGGAAGCCCAGCCACTTGACGGCAGCGTCGCGGTGCGGCGCCCCCTTGGGCAGCGTGAAGCTGTCGGACAGCCAGTCGAAGACTCCGTCCGTATCCGGTACTGCGACCCAGCCGTAGTCGACGTTCGGCTTCTTGGCCAGGTTGTCGCCCTTCAGCGAACCGCTGAAGTAACCGTCTTGCCAATCGCCCATGATGTTGAAGGCGGCCTTGCCGTCAACCACGAGCTTACCGGCATCCTGCCAAGTCAGCGTGGCAGAGTCACTGTTCGTGTAGGTGGTGAGCAGCGTCTTGTAGCGATCGAGCGCCTTCGTGACGCCGGCACCACTCCAGTCGGCACCCTTCACCCAGAGGTTGGCCCAACCGTCGGCGCCAAGCGCACCGATCATGACCGTCTCGAGCAGATGCTGCTGCGTCCACTGCTCGCCAACAGCGAGCGGGATAACGCCCGCTGCCTTGGCCTTGTCGAGAGCGGCGATGAACTCGTCCCAGGTCTTGGGCGGCGTTGCGATGCCCGCCTTTTTCAGGACCGAGGGGCTGTACCAGAGGATATTGGCGCGGTGGATGTTCACCGGCACCGAGTACAGATGCCCCTTGTAGCTGATCTGGTCGAGGAGCGTCTTCGGCATGACGTCCCTGAAGCCGTTGTCGTTGTAGATGAAGTCGATCGGCTCAATCTGATCAGCCTTGATGTAGTCGAGCAACTCCTTGCCCGCATGACCCTGGAAGGAGTCCGGCGGATTGTTGTTTTGCAGTCGCTTGGCCAGCACGGCCTTGGCGTTTGACCCGGCGCCACCGGCCACGGTCTCGTTCACGAACGGGCAGTCGGGGTTGTCTTTGTTCCAGATCTTGATCAACGCGTCAAGTCCGGCGGCTTCGCCGCCACCCGTCCACCACGAGAACACCGAGAGCTTGCAGTTCCCCATGGCGCTGGTGGTTGAGGTGGAGCTCTTCTTCTTCCCGCACCCAGCGGTGGACAAAGCCACCACGAGCGCAAGCACGATTAGGCCGAGAACGACGGCTCCGCGCTTGACACGCGAAGTACGCACTTCTCGGTGCTTCATTGTCTCGTCGGACATCCGGCCCTCCCATAGATTCACAGAAACGAACAACGAAGGGGAGTCAACTCGATGGGAAGCGCTCTGTCAAGCGGGTACTAGACCGGTATTGTCTGCGACGTGATGATTGGTTATGTTGACTTACGGGCGATTCTGTTGCACACTCTCGTCTCCTCGTGAGCGGTCATACCTTCAGCACGCCGCCTGATCCGGGGTCGCCGCCCGCCGCCGAGAGCGACGACGACACTCCAAAAACCTCGCAAATGCTGGCGGCTCAGCGTCAGAGGGCGATCATCGAGCGCGTACAGGCGCACGGTGGCGTGAGAGTGCGCGAGCTGGTGCAAGAGTTGGGCGTTTCCGACATGACCATACGGCGCGATCTCGAGGCGCTTGCCGGTCAGGGTCTGGTGAGGAAGGTTCACGGAGGCGCCGCAACGGTGCACGCGCTGGCGACGCACGAGCCGGGGTTCGAGGCGAAGTCGACCCAGCGGGAGGCCGAGAAGGAGGCGATAGCAGCCTGCGCTGCAAGCTTCGTGTCGCCCGACTCGGCGGTTGCGCTCTCGGCGGGGACTACGACTTGGAGGTTGGCCAGGAAGCTCGTGGCGATACCCGGGATCACCGTCGTCACGAACTCGATTCCCGTTGCCGAGGTGCTCTACCCGAACAGTGCGGCACTCCACCAGACGGTGATTCTCACCGGCGGCGTGCGCACGCCGTCCGACGCGCTCGTGGGGCCGGTCGCGGTTGCGGCGGTTCGTTCGCTGAACATCGATCAGCTCTTCCTCGGCGTTCACGGCATGAGCTCGGAGCGTGGGTTTACGACGCCGAACTTTCTCGAGGCCGAGGTCGACCAGGCACTGATCGAGGCCGCGCGATCGATCGTCGTCCTCGCCGATCAGACGAAGTGGGACACGATCGGTCTCTCGACCATCTGCCCGCTTTCCGGCGCCGACGTGCTGATAACCGACGATTCGATCGGGGCCGAGGCCAGGGAGCAGATCGAGCTCGAGGTGGGGGAGTTGATCGTGGTCGAGCCTGCAGCCACGGGAACCGACAGCACGGCCGGAAAAGGCGATTAGTGTCGGCTACAACGAGGCCGCAGCTGGTCAAGACCCGGATCAAGCTCGCCGATGGGCGCGGGCTCATCTACTTCGACGAGCGGGCGCGCAATCGAGAGGAAGCCGACCGCCGCAAGCTGCCCCGGGTCGAGATCGCAATCGAGCTGCGCCACGACCCGCTGCTTGACGCCGAGGTCGTGATCGCCTCGCACAGGCAGGAGCGTACGCACCTGCCGCGCGAGAACGAATGTCCGCTTTGCCCGTCGACGGCGGAGCGCTCGACCGAGATCCCCGCGAGCGACTACGACGTCGTCGTGTTCGAGAATCGCTTCCCCTCGTTTGCGACCGGCTCGCTGGAGCTCTCGCCGCTGCCCGAGGGAGACACGGCCGCTACTCGCAGCGTGGCGTACGGACGTTGCGAGGTCGTCTGCTTCACCCCACAGCACGATCTGTCCTTCGCCGAGCTCTCACCCGAGCGGGTGCGGACGGTGATCGAGGTCTGGATCGACCGCAGCGTCGAGCTGGGCTCTCTGGACGGCGTCGAGCAGGTGTTCTGCTTCGAGAACAGGGGCGAGGAGATCGGCGTCACACTCCACCATCCGCACGGACAGATCTATGCCTATCCCTTCGTGACGCCGCGCACGCGGCGGATGCTCGAGAGTGCCCGCCGCCACTGCGACGAGACCGGGCGCAACCTGTTCGCCGACGTGCTGGTCGCTGAGCTCGAGGCCCGCACGAGAATCGTCGCCGAGAGCGCGCTCTGGGCGGCATTCGTGCCGGCCTTTGCGCGCTGGCCGTTCGAGGTTCACATCTATCCCAGGCGCCAGGTGCCCGATCTGGCGGCGCTCACAGGCGCCGAGCGCGACGAGCTTTCCCGCATCTTTCGCGACGTGTTGCGTGGTCTTGATCGGCTGTTCGACCTTCGAATGCCCTATATCGCGGCGGTGCACCAGGCACCGGTGCGAAGCGGGCGCGAGCTCGCCTACCTCCATCTCCAGGTCTTCTCGAGCCGGCGCAGCCCCGAGAAGCTCAAGTACCCGGCCGCGTCGGAGTCGGCGATGAGCGTATTCATCAACGACGTGCGGCCCGAGCAGGCGGCACAGATGCTGCGCGACGCCGTCGAGCGCGGACGCCGCGACTAGTTCAGGAGATCTGCTCTGCGCCGTCGGAGGCGCGGCAGACGTAGGCCTTCGCCGGGGCGTCGCCGTGGCTTTCGTATGCGCTCAGCACCGAGTCGGCGAGCTCTGCCGCCCGATCGGCCCAGGCCAGCGCGACGATCGAGCCGCCGAAGCCACCGCCGGTCATCCGGGCCGCGACCGCGCCCTTCTCTCGGGCCAGCTCGACCAGCTGGTCGAGCTCGGGCGTCGACGCCTCCCAGTCGCGGCGAACGCTCTCGTGCCCCGCGGCGAACACCTCGTCCAGCCGTTCGAGGCTCGCCGCCGTCGGCTCGCCGAAGAGCCGCGCCACCTCGTGTACGCGCTCGCCCTCGCCGACCACGTGGCGCAGCCGCCGGGCGGCGACGGGGTCGATCGCGCCCCGAGCCTCCTTCGCGTCGATCTCGGCGGGTGTGATCTCACGCGGGTCGCGCCCGGCGAAGGCGGTGAGCGCGCGCCCCACCTCCTCCTGGCGGGCGGCGTAGCCGGAACTCTCCAGCCGGCGCGCGACGCCGGAGTCGACGATCACGAGCGCCATCCCCTCGGGTAGCGGAACGTACTCGTAGGCGAGCGTGCCCGTGTCGAGCAGCAGCGCGTTTCCGGCACGCCCGAGCAGTGAGGCGGCCTGATCGAGGATGCCGCAGGGGACGCCGACCGCGCGGTGCTCGGCCCGTCGTGCGGCTTGCGCCAGCTCGAGCGGCTCGAGCGGGAAGTCGGCCACGGCACAGAGAGCCAGCCCGACGGCCACCTCCAACGCCGCCGACGACGACAGGCCGGCCCCGATCGGCAGGGTCGAGGAGATCTCGCCCTCCAGCCCGACCCCGGGCCGCCCCAGCAGTGCCAGCTCGGAGGCGATCGCGGCGACGTAGCGCGCCCAGCCCTCGTTCCCGTCCTCCTCCGGACTTCCGTCCGCCGCCAGTCGTGCCCGGCCGCCCAGCTCGTGCGAGCAGAGGTCGATCGCATCCGCGGCCACGGCCTCGATACGAACTCCGAGGTCGAGCGCCGCGGGCAGGACGGGCCCGCCGACGAGGTCGGTGAACTCACCGATCAGGTTTACCCGACCGGGCGCCCAGAAGACGTGGTGCGCGCTCATGCTCGGCTCACCGTACTCGAATTATTGACACTAGTTGCGGCGATCGGACGCTACTGCTACGAATACGCGTCACCCAAGAGGGCCACATGGCCATCGAGATCCGCACCTGCACAGACGAGGAGTTCGCCGCCGGGATCACGCCGATCTGGCAGTACTTCGGCGAGGACCCGAAAGAAGAGCTGGTCGCGAACTTCCGCCGCGTTCTGCCGGCCGACCACATCAACGCCGCCTTCGACGGCAAAGAGGTGGTCGGATCGACCAGTGCCTACCCCTTCCAGATGACGATTCCGGGCGGACCGGTACCGACTGCGGGCATCACGCTCGTCGGTGTGCGCCCGACCCACCGGCGCCAGGGACTCCTGAGCAAGTTGATGAAGCAGCTGCTCGATAATGCGCGCGAGCGCGGCGAGCCGATTGCCTCGCTCTGGGTGGCCGAGGAGGCGATTTACGGTCGTTTCGGCTGCGGCATGTGTTCGATCAACGGTGAGATCCGCATCGACCGCGGGCACACCCACTTCCACAAACGCTGGGAGCGGACGCTCGCGGCGCGGCAGGTGAAAAAGGAAGAGGCGCTCGACAGTTTCCCGCCCGTATACGAGCAGGTGGCGCCGCAAATCCCCGGCATGCTCTCGCGCACTCGCGACTGGTGGGAGGTCAGGCAGCTACACGACGACCCCGCTGAACGTCACGGCGCCGGTCCTCTGACGCGGGTTCTCTTCGAGCGCGAAGGCAAGCCGGCCGGCTACGCGCTCTACAGCGTTCGCACCGAGTTCGTCGAGGGCCGTTCGAACTCGACGCTCGAGGTCAGGGAGGCGATCGGCGTCGACACCGCCGCGACCGCCGAGGTCTGGCGCTACCTGTTCGACGTCGACCTGATGGCACAGATCCATGTCGAGTACATGCCGATCGACCATCCCCTCTTCTTCCTGCTCGCCGAGCCAAGGCGGCTGCGCCTCCGCGCCCAGGACGGCATCTGGTTACGTCTTGTAGACGTCGAGTCGGCGCTCAGAGCGCGCTCCTTCGCCGGTGGCGAGCAGCTGGTGATCGAAGTCGTGGACTCGTTCTGCCCCTGGAACGAGGGCTGCTACCGGATCGAGGAGGGCGAGGTCTCGCGCGCTAACGGCGAGGCCGACCTGCACCTCGAGGTGCGCGAGCTGGCCAGCGTCTTCATGGGTGGCTTCAACTTCACCCAGCTGGCCCGCGCTGGCCTGGTCGAGGAGCTGCGTCCGGGCGGCATCGCCTGCGCCGACCGGCTCTTTGCGACTTCCGTGGCACCCTGGTGCCCCGAGATGTTCTAGGTGTCCGAAGAAGTCCTAGACCCGGATAAACCGAGGGCAGCGCCCGCGATCGGGGAAGGCTACAACCGAGTCGATTCTCGTCGGTTTACGATCTACGGGGTTGTCTTCTTCGCCGTCTGGAGCTGCTATCTCGTCTTTCTAACCCCTCGTTTCGGCGGCGGCCCGGCCTTCCTAGCTCTCGAAAACCTCGCCAAGCTTTCGATCTGGACGCTTCCGGTCTTCCTTCTCGTTCGTTATGAGGAGAGGCAGAGCCCGCTCGACTATCTGAAGCTCCGAATGGGCTGGGGCAAGGGTCTGCTCTACGGTCTCGGGCTAGGCGCTGCGCTCTCCGCGTACCTGATCGCCGTGAGCCTCCCGGGAGGCTTCGACTTCGACCCGGGCTTCGCCTGGGGAAAGTGGATCTCCGGAGTGCTGCTGGTTGGATTCACCGAGGAGATTGCGTTCAGGGGGTACATCCTCCAACGGCTCGCCACGAGACTGCCGTTCCGTTGGGCCAACCTCACCACAGCGCTTCTGCTCGTTCTGATCCACGTTCCGCGCTGGATCAGGGACGGGAGGGCGATCGGACTCGGCTTACTCGGCGCGGTTCTGTTTTTGATCGCCTTCAGCGTTCTGCTCGGATGGATTCTGAAGAAGAGCGACTCTCTCTGGGCGTGCATGATCGCTCATGCGATCAACAACTTCACCAGCTTTGCTCTCGGCCAGGCGGGCTCGACAGGGCTGGCGCTCGCACTGGCGTTCTGATCCTGTGAGAACCTCTCTCTCGCTGAGCTGTCGAGCGGAGGTGATTGCTCGCTAGAATCTCGACGACTAGGGCGGTTAGCTCAGTTGGGAGAGCACCAGCTCGACAAGCTGGGGGTCACTGGTTCAAGCCCAGTACCGCCCACTTCTCCGCGAAAAGTCCGCCGGCAGGGCCGGCGATGACTTTTCGCGGTATGGGCTAGGTGTACGAGTCTGCGCGCCTTCGGCGCGTGTGACTCGTCTGCTCCTACGAGCGTACTCGGCTGGCCGTTATCGCGGTCGGTGTTCGGGATGTAACGGCCGGGGGATGGCGTTTTGTGAGCCGCGCCCGCCATGTCGGTCGCGGCGGCTGGGCACGATCCTTCGCGAGCTCGTGCTGTCAACACTGTCCTCGAGCGGCTCGTAGCACAGGCGGCGGTGCGAGAAACGGAGGCTTAGTGGAGGAGCACCGTGCTCGTGCTGTGAGCTAGGTACCCGAAGTAGTCGCTTCTCCGATATCGCGCCCTTCGACATCTGCGAAATGGGGCGGGTCCGCCCGAGGAGCTTCAGACGTTTGCTTCGATTTATCCGGAAGCTTCGGTGGCTTTGCACGCCAGGGCTTCAGGTTCTGAACGATTTCACGATAGAAGTCGATCACCTGGCGTCTAGTCTCCTTCTCGAACGAGCCGTG
>CAZWTK010000022.1:0-30914 GCA_964636655.1 uncultured Gaiellales bacterium | reverse complement strand
GGCGGCCAGGAAGACGATCATCGCGATCTTCCCCAGCTCGCCGGGCTGGAACTGGAGCGTCCCGACACGCACCCAGAGGCGGGCTCCGTTGACGGAATGGCCGATCTTCGGCAGCGCCGGCAAGAAGAGCAAGGCCAGCGCCGACAGCCCGAACAGATACTTGTACGACTCCAACCGGCGAAAGTCGTGACGAAGCAAGATCAGCGTGACCGCGAAACCGGCAACCCCGATCACCACCCAGAGCCCCTGGCGGAGTGCATCGGTCGGATTGAGCCGGTAGATCTCGGTCAGCCCGAGCCCGGTCAAGAACGCCGCCATCGGCAACAGGTACGGGTCGGCGTCGGGCACCGTGAGACGGGCGACGAGATGAGCGGCCAGGTAGAGGACGAAGAAAAACCCCGCATAAGAAAGCGATCCAGCGGAGATCTCGTTCTGGCGCGCGATGTAGACGCTGGCGAAACCGGTCCCCGTGATCAGTCCGACCAGAATGAGGATCGAAAGCTCCCGTGCGCGGGCACTCACGGGTAGACGTCCCCTTCGAGCTTGCTCAGCTCGCGCTTCGTGTCCCCGTAGCTGTGCAGGCCGTGATCGAAGGCTTGTCGTCGCTCGACGGCGGTGAGCTGCGCGGCGTAGAGGCGAGAGCTGACGCGGACCGGCCTGTAGAGATGGATGCCGCCGGGGAGGTCGTAGGGCAGGCCCTGGTAGACGGCGACGCGCCCGTCGGATTCGACTCCTATGAAGTGAGCGGTCGAGACGGTGAAGACACCGAGGCCCGCGAGCGCGAGCAAGAACGCGAGCGCCAAGCCGAGCAGCATCATGCGTCGCGACGGGTGGGCGAATGAGCCCCGATTCGGCTTGATCTTGAGCGCCGGCACCGCGTCGGCTTCGGTTAGCGTCTTGGCGTCATCCAGCTCCCGCGCGAGCTCCTCGCCGGGCTCTGACTCGCCACCCTCCAGCTCGAACAGGACGACGGTGATGTTGTCCTCGCCACCGGCTTTGTTGGCCGCCTCGATCAGCTTCTCTCCCGCCTCGTCGAGGTCGGCTCGAGTGGCGGCGAGCAGGCGCGCGATCTCCTCGTCGGAGACCATCGAGGTGAGGCCGTCGGAGCAGAGCAGGAATAGATCGCCGTCCTGTGCGCGAAGCGAGAAGACATCCACCTCGACGTCGGACTCTGTGCCGAGCGCGCGCGTGATGACCGAGCGTCGCGGGTGGCTCTCGGCCTCCTTCGGCGAAAGGCGCCCGCTGCGCACGAGCTCGGCGACCAGTGAATGATCCTGCGTCAGCTGCGTCAGCTCATCGTCGCGGAGGAGGTAGGCGCGCGAGTCCCCGACGTGCCCGATCGTCACGACGCCTCCTTCCACCAGCGCGACGGTCATCGTCGTGCCCATGCCGCGGGCCGAGGCGTTCTCGCTCGAGTAGGCGTAGACGCGCCGGTTAGCTTCGCGGATGAGCTCGACAGTTTGTTCGAGCGCAGAGAGGTCTCCGAGCTCCTGCTCGCGCAGCGACTCGGCCGCCAACCGGGAGGCGACCTCTCCCGCCTGCGCCCCTCCCATCCCGTCGGCGACAGCGAAGAGCGGCGGCTCACAGATGAAGGCATCCTCGTTTCTCCGCCTTCTGCGGCCGGTATCGGTGTGGGCGCTTGAAGCGATAACGCTCATCGCTCGTAACGGAAATCCGATTCGCCGATACGCAGGACATCCCCCGGCGCCAAACGCCGGCTCGAGCTCAAGCGTACGCCGTTGACGAAGGTGCCGTTGGTCGAGCCGAGATCCTCGACCCAGACGCCGTCGCGGCGCGGGTCGACTAGCGCATGCTTACCCGAGGCGAAGTCGTCTTTATCGAGCTGAAGATCGTTGAGCGGCCCGCGCCCGATCGTCAGTGCCTCGTGCGCGAGCTCGACTCGCTCGCCGTCCTCGAGATCGGGGCTCGAGACGACGACCAACGTGCCCGGCCGTGGTGCGCGCTTCTCGTGGCGCTCGGCCATGGGAGCGAGCACGAAGCTGTCCTGAGGCACACGCATCTCACGGCTGGCGGCGCGCACGATGCGCCAGATGAAAATGTAGAGCAAGAACAGGAAGGCGATCTTGAGCGCCAGCAGAACGGCGTCGACCGACGTTGAGGCGACAGCCATCGTCACTCCCGAACGAAGGTCAGCTCGATCTGACCGATTGTGATCGTGTCTCCTTCGGAGAGGCGTGCGTGGCTGACTCGCTTTCCGTTCAGCTCGGTGCCGTTGGTCGAGCCGAGATCGACCAGCGTGTAAGCGCCGTTCCCGTCCGGGCGCACCTCCGCGTGCCGGCGCGAGACGTTCGGGTCGGCGACGTGAATGTCGCAATCGCGGGAGCGGCCGAGGACGACGGTCGCTTCGCGCAGCGGACAGCGCCGGCCCTCGTACAGGAGTGCGTAGGTTGGAACGCCCGTCTCGAGCGGGATATCCGGCTTGAAGGGCGGCGTCTCGAGGGCGGAAGGAATCGGTTGCGGTAGCGGCTCCTGAATGGGCACGCTACGAGACGTCCTGACCATCTTCGCGGCGATTCCGAAAACACCGATCTCGAGATCGTCGTCGGTCTCGATCCGTACGAGCGGCGCCGAGGGTAGGGCGTAGCGCTCGCGCTGGGCGTGCTCGCCCAGGTACTCCTGCAACTCGGTGCAGAGCGCCTCCTCGTAGCTCGAGAACTGATCGCGATCTTGCGGCGAGAGATAGACGGTGTACTCGTTCGGCACGTAGACGCGCGTTACCGAAGCCGTCCGGTGCTCGTCCATCTCCTTTGCGAGCTTACGCGCCAGCTCCACAGGCTGGACGTGCGCCCGGAAGGCTTTTCCGAAGGCTCCTTCGAAAATCGCCTCGATCCGTCGTTCGATGCTACGTAGTACGGCCATCGGCTGTCTCTCTCCGCCCTTAAGCGTAACCGCTGAGCTGGAATCGCCGCCCTTTCGTCAAACGGCGATTCGTCGTGTCTCGAACACCCGAGTCTTGGCTGGTGCCGCGACGATCGGACGCGCTGAGCTTACCCGCGCGGGCGTGAGCACGAGCGCCAGCGCGGTGAGCCAGGCGCCCGCGATCACCGGGGTCGTCGCCACGCTCGGGAACGGCAGGAGCGCTGCGACGATCACGCTCGCCGCGAACACGACGCCTCCCCAGCGGCGGTTGCGTCGCGCGAGAGGAAGCAAGGCAGCTCCGATAGCGAGAATGAGCCCCTGCCAGAGCAGAGTCGGTCTATCGGCGAGGGCCCGCATCAGCGCTCCGCCAACGCCGGTGAGGCTCGTACTTCCTTCGATTCCCAGCCCGAGCGGCGCCGCGGCGCCCGTGAGCGGGAATCGACCGCTACCCATGCCGGTGCTGATCAGGGCGAGCGAGAAGCTGGCGAAGGCGGCCAATGCCCGCCGTGCCGTGCCGCGGATGGGCAGAAGCACAAGGGGAAGCAGAAAGAGAGCGCCCAGCGCCGCCGCGACCGGGCCCAGAAGCGGCAGGTGCACGGTCAGAGGCTCGCGCCGGTTGATTGCCAGCCAGCAGGTCGCGGCGAGCGCAAAGGCAAGAGCGAGCCCCAGCGAGTAGTTGCCGAGCGGCAGCAGTAACAGCGAAAAGGCAAACGCGCTTCCGCCAAGCGGCCGCCCCAGAGTGACGAAACCGGCCAGGAGCGCCAGTGGAACCTGACTGTGAGCCGGGTAGAAGGGGAACAGGCTCGTGCCCCAGGCGACGAAGACTGCGCTTGCCAGCGCGTGAGCGAGCCGAGCCGGATCTGGGCGACGAAGTCTGCCGACCAGCGGCCGTCTCGGCTTACGCCGCCTTTCCTCACCGCGAGTAAGCGAGCGGCGAAGAACGCGAGCGAGGTCGCCGGCGGCGGGGCGGTCACTCGGGTCCTGGGCGAGAGCGCTCTCGACCGCCGTCAGGAGGGGGCGCGGCAGGTCGGGGCGCATCTCCTCCAACGACGGCGCCCCGGTCTCGATCCGGCGCGCCGTCTCGAGCATCGATCCCGCCCAGAACGGGTGCCAGCCCACGAGAGCTTCCCAGAGCGCCACGCCGACCGACCAGATGTCCGCGGCGGCGGTCGAATCTCCGCCCGCCAGGCGCTCGGGCGAGATGTAGGCGAGCGTTCCGGGAATATCTCCCAGCTCGGTGAGCGTCTCGGCCTCTGCGAACTGCGCCAGGCCGAAGTCGACGAGCCTGACGTCGATCTTCGTCTCGCCGGCGAGCAGGATGTTCGCGGGCTTGACGTCGCGATGGATGATTCCATGCGAGTGTGCGTGCTCGAGTGCCTCGAGAACCTGGGCGCAGATCTCGATCGCGCGTCGGTCGTCGACCGTGCCGTCGCGGAGCGCTTGGCGCAGAGTCTTTCCGGGCACGTGCTCGTATGCGATGTAGACGTGCTGGTCGTCGAAACCGAAGTCGAGCGGGCGCAGGCAACCGCGGTGCCGGAGTCGCGACGCCGCTTCTGCCTCTCGCTTCGCCCGCGATCCGGCCTTGCCCTCACGCGCGACGATCTTAAGCGCCAGCTTTCGACCACTCCTCTCGTCGCGGGCGAGCCAGACCGAGCCGGAGCCGCCGCTGCCGATCGGGCTCAGGGGCCGATAGCGGCCAAGAACGAGCTCGCCGGCGCTCGCTGTGGTTGCGTCGCCCATCAGCTCTCGTCCTTTGCCGTTACAGGAGAAACTCCTGCGATAGCCGATCTCGCTCTGGGGCGAAACCTTGTACAGTGATGCCCTCGCCAGGTTATGAGCGAGCACGACGACATCGACTTCGATTTTTTCGGGGAACCGACGCCCGAGCCGCCTAAGAAGCGCCTCGTCCGGCGCCCAAGCGGCCCACGTGAAGGCGGCGGCTCGCCTCCGCCCAGACATCCGGCGGGACCTCCGCACTCCACAACGCCGATCGTGCGACTCGTATCGCTGATCGCCTTCGCGATCGCGCTGATCCTGATTCTCATCTTCGCGGTGAGAAGCTGCGAGTCGTCGAGCGAGAGCGCCGCCTACAAGAACTACATGGACGAGGTCGCCCCGATCGCGACCGATTCGCATAGCGTGGGCCAGAACCTGAGCAAGCTGCTCGACAGGCAGGATCTGTCCGAAAAGGTGGTCGAGACCGAGCTGGAGGGGTTAATCCGCCAGCAGGGGATCGACATCCAGAACGCGTCTAAGTTGGCGCCGCCCGGCCCCTTGCGGCAGGAGCACAATCAGATGCTCGAGGCGCTGCAGTTTCGCCGAAACGCCCTGACCGGTCTGCTCGCGGTGTTCAAGAAGACGGCGTCCAAGCATGGAAGCACCGAGGCTACGAAGGCTGCGGTAGCGCTTTCGCAGCAGATGCAGCGAGGCGTGGCAAGCGATGTCATCTGGGAGGACATGTTCGTCGCGAAGGCGCAAGAGGTGCTCAAGCGCGAGGGGATCTCAGGTGTCTCGCCGCCGGACTCGGTTTTCTTGACCGACCCTGCGCGCGCCACCATCAACTCGATGGGTGTCGTCTGGCAACGGTTCCACGGGGTGCAGACCAGTAGCAATACGAGTGGAACGATTCACGGCACCAATATCGCCTACGTCAAGGTTCTGCCTAGTGGGAAGACGCTCACTCAAGGCGTGAGTCAGATCATCAAGGTAAGCAGCGGCCTCAAGATCGTCGTCGGGATCACAAACGGAGGCGACTACACCGAAGAGAACATCAAAGTCACGCTCCTGATCAAACAGACGCCACAGCCGATCAAGAAAGCCAAGACGATCAGGCGGATCTACAGTCACGCTTCGACGGAAGTGATCTTTACGCACTTCGCTGTGACCGAGCTGGCCAACACGGTTCCGATCACTGTCGACGTCACCCCGGTCTTGGGCGAGACGAACAAGAACAACAACAAGTACACGTACGAGGTCCGCTTCAGTTACTAGCGCCGTTCATGGGCACCACGGCCATTCTTGCTATCGCGTCGGCAGCGCTCGCCTCGGCAGCGTTCATCGCCGCACTTCTCGCCTTGCTGACCCTGCGCAAGCTACGAGCCGGTCAGCTGACGGTGCTGGCGGACGGAAAGGCCGATCTGGTTGACTTCTCCGTCTCGCTTCAGGCCCGGATCGACGACCTGCACAAGGCCGTGGACGAGATCGCCTCGGCTCTCACGCGCGTCGACAAGAGGTTCGACGGCGCTCTTTCGAACGTGGCGCTGATCCGTTACGACGCTTATGGGGACAGAGGTGGGCAGCAGTCGGCGACCGTGGCCATGCTCGACAGCGCTCGCAGCGGCATCGTGATGAGTGCGATTCAGGGCCGCGACTATGCGCGTATCTACCTGAAAGAGCTTGATCGAGGCAACTGCGCCATCACGCTCTCGCCCGAAGAGGAAGAGGCCGTCCGCCGCGCAATGGCGCGCTGAGCGCTCGCCCGAAGAACCTGCGCGCGCGGGTGGCGCTGCTACATTTCGCCCAAGGTGCAACAGGTTCTGGTGCTCAACTTCAGCTACGAACCCCTGAACGTGTGCACCGTGCGCCGAGCCTATGTGCTGGTCTTCAAGGGCCGGGCGGAGGTGATCGAAAAGCACGCCCAGCCACTTCGCTCGGCCAGCGACACCTTCCATCGCCCGCACGTCATTCGACTGCTCAGCTACGTACGCGTGCCCAGGCTGGCGAAGAGAAAAATCTCACGTCCCGTGCTCTTTGCGCGCGACGGCTGGCGCTGCGGTTACTGCGGCTCGAGCACGAGCAAGCTCACACTCGATCACATCGTTCCGCGCAGCCGCGGCGGCGAATCGGTCTGGGAGAACGTTGTCGCCTCCTGCGCCCCGTGCAACCGTCGCAAGGGAGATCGTCTGCTCACAGAAACAGAGATGGCACTTCGCGTGCGACCGCGACCTCCGGCGCCGCTGGTTTTCATCCGGCTCGCCGCGACCTCGGTCCCGGCTAACTGGAGACCGTACCTTCGGGGCTACGGGGCGCTGTCGGCGGCCTGATCGGACAGCGCGCTCAGCGCCTCGGCGAGCGTGAATCGTCCCGACCAGATTGCGCTGCCGGCGACCGCGCCCTCGCATCCGGCGGCGCGAAGCGCGCGTAAATCGTCGAGCGAGGCCACGCCCCCGGCGGCGATAAGGGGCAGCCGCGTTGCTTCGAGAAGGGCATCGAGGAGCTCGAAATCAGGCCCGGCGAGCGAGCCGTCCCGGCGCGTGCTCGTCACGAGCAGGCGGCGCACGCCGGCGTCGGCGCAGGCGCGGGCCAGGTCGGTTGCGTCAAGCTCCGAGAGCTCGGTCCAGCCGCGCAGGGCGACCTTGCCGTCGCGGGCGTCGATGGCCACAACGAGGTGCTCTGCAAAGCGGGTCGCGGCTCGGGTGAGGAACTCGGGCGAGGCGGCCGCCGTTCCGACCATCACCCGCGCCGCTCCGGCCTCGACGGCCGCCTCGATCGCCTCGAGCGAGCGGTAACCGCCGCCGACCTGAAGTGGAACGCTGCCTGCGGTCTCGGCGATCAGGCGCACGAGCTCGACGGACGGCTGCCCCGAAAACGCTCCGTCGAGATCGACCATGTGGAGAAAGCGAGCTCCCTCGCCCACGAAGCGCAAAGCCGCGACCGTGGGACTTCCGCCCTCGATCGTCACCTGCTCGCGCCGACCTTCGGCGAGGCGAACGCAGCGGCCCTCGAGGACGTCCAGCGCGGGATAGACGATGAAGGACATGTTAATATGTTAACATGACATCTGAAGTG
Source organism: uncultured Gaiellales bacterium (assembly GCA_964636655.1). Lineage (GTDB taxonomy): Bacteria > Actinomycetota > Thermoleophilia > Gaiellales > Gaiellaceae > Fen-549. The sequence continues at coordinate 23,246 of CAZWTK010000022.1, read as the reverse complement.
GACGAGACAACAAAATCCGTTTCCAACGAAGGCGAGGATATCCGCGGCCTGGACGAGCTGGCGGAAGCCATCCTCAGCTTGAGGAGCGGCGGCGAGCTCACGCGCTTCATGCGTGACCTGTGCACGCGCGCCGAGCTCGAGGCCCTGGCTCACCGCTGGCTGATCGCCAGGCTGCTCGATGAGGGGTTGCCCTACCTCGCCGTCGCCGATCACGCCGAAGCTTCGACAACGACCGTGACGCGCGTCTCGCAGTGGCTGCATCACGGCGCCGGGGGCTATCGCCTCGCCCTCGATCGTACGAAGGCGAAGAGGTCGAATCCCGGAAAGGCGGGTAGGTAGTGGAAAAAGCTGGCTTTCGCATGGCCGGCGCCGACGGGCGCCTGGTAGTAGCCGTTCCGTCGAAAGGACGGATGGCGCAGCCGTCGCTCGAGTTGCTCGAGGCCGCCGGCCTGGCCTTCGAGCTCGGCGACCGCTCTCTGCACGTGCCCTGCTCCAACGCTCCGGTCGAGCTGTTGCTCGTACGCCCGCACGACATTCCCGAATACGTTCAGGATGGCGTCGTCGATGCCGGAATCACCGGCGCGAATCTGATCGCCGAGACCGGCTCCCAGGTCGAGACCCTGCTCGAGCTCGGCTTCGGGCGCTGCACGCTGGAGGCCGCCGTGCCCGAGGAGTCGAAGCTCCAGCGCATCGCGGATCTCGACGGCCTGCGCGTTGCCACCACCTATCCGATCACGACCAAGGGCGCACTCGAGCAAGCCGGAGTGACGGTAGAGCTCGTCTTGCTCTCGGGCTCCGTCGAGGCGGCACCGCGGCTGGGGCTCTCCGACGCCGTGGTCGACCTGGTCTCGACGGGCTCGACCGCCGCGGCCAACGGCCTACGCCGTATCGGCACTCTGCTCGATTCGCAGGCGGTCCTGATCGGCAGCAAGCTCGATCTCGGCGAGTGCGCCGAGATGCTCGAGCGGCTGGAGATGATGCTGCGCGGCGTTATCGCAGCCCGCCGCCGCCGCTACCTGATGTTGAATGCGCCAGCCGACAAGGTGGCCGAACTCGAGGCCCTGTTGCCGAGCATGGGCGCACCCTCGGTGGTCGAGCTGGCCGAGCAGGGGCAACTCGCGCTGCACGCGGCGGTCGATGTCGAGGAGATCTGGGATCTGCTTCCAAAGCTCAAGGCGGCCGGCGCCTCCTCGATCCTGGTCATGCACCTGGAGAGGGTCGTTCCGTGAGGGCGGCCGGACTGGCCGAGATACTGCCGCGCGCGCTCGAGATCGTCGAGGACGTGCGCGTGCGCGGCGACGAGGCACTACTGGAGCTGGCCGAGCGCTTCGACGGCGAGCGCCCGGCTTTCATCCGGGTTCCGAGCGAGCAGATCGAGCGGGCGACGACCGAGAAGCAGACGCTCGAGGCCTTGCGCGAGAGCATCCGAGCCGTGCGCACCTTCCACGAGCGGCAGCGGCCCGAGGGCTTCCGCTACTCGACCTATCCCGGCGTCGAAGCCGAGCGTCGCTTCGTTCCGCTCGACTCGGTCGGCGTCTACGTGCCGGGCGGCCTGGCGCCGCTACCGAGCTCGCTCGTGATGGGCGCCGTGCCCGCACAGGCCGCCGGCGTGCGCAGGATCGTCGTGGCCACGCCGAAGCCGGATCCGACCATTCTCGCCACCGCGCGCGAACTCGGGCTGAGCGAGATCTATTGCGTCGGAGGAGCGCAGGCGATCGCGGCGCTGGCTTACGGTACCGAGACGGTTCGGCGCGTGGATAAGATCGTCGGCCCCGGGCAGAGCTGGACCACGGCGGCCAAGCTGCTCGTTTCGAGCGTGGTCGGCATCGACCTGCCCGCCGGGCCGAGCGAGGTCCTGATCGTGGCCGACGAAAGCGCCGATCCGGCTTTTTGCGCCGCCGATCTGAGGGCGCAAGCCGAGCACGGCCCGGGTTCGGAGTCGCTGCTCGTGACGACCAGCGCGGAGGTGGCCGCCGCGGTGCGCGAGCTGGTCGGGCCCGACGAGCAGATCCAGATCGAGCTGGTCGGGTCGCTCGAGCAGGCGATCGAGCGCTCCAACGACTATGCGCCCGAGCACCTCGAGCTGATGGTCGCCGATCCGGAGGCTGCGCTCGTGGGCGTTCGCCATGCCGGCGCGATCTTCCTCGGCGCAAATGCGCCGGCGGTCGCGGGCGACTACGCCGTCGGCACTAATCACGTCCTTCCAACCGGCGGACTAGCGAAGTCGTGCGGCGGTCTGGGTCTCGAGGCCTTCCTGAAGCCGCTCGAGATCGTGCGCATCGATCGCCAGGGAATCGAGCGCCTGGCTCCGATCGTTGCGACGCTGGCCAAGGTGGAGGGCCTCGTTGAGCACGCGGCCGCGGTGGAGGCTCGACTGAAGGCACCCGAACGATGAGTCCGACTCCCCGCCCCTTACCCGACGGCTTCGCCGCCTACAAGTGGACTGCGACGGCAGAGGACGTCGCGCGCCGGCGCGACCTCGATCCGGCCGAGGTGCTCCGCTTCGACGCCAACGTGCCGCCGCTTCCCGGTGTGCCGCGGATCCCGATCGGCGAGAGCTTCGCACGCCTGAACGAGTATCCGCCCGGCGGTTACCTCGAGCTACACGCGGCCGCGGCCTCCTATGTCGACGCCCGGCCGGAGCAGATCGTGCTCGGCGCCGGCTCCGACTCGCTCATCCACCTGGTTGCGCGCACCTACCTCGGCGCCGGACGACTCTCGGCGATCATCGATCTTCCGACCTACTCGCTCTACGGAATCGCCAGCCAGATCGAGGGCGGCGAGGTCGTGGGCTGCTCGCTCGAGGATGCGCCCGAGGCGTCGGTGATCTGGATCTGCAACCCGCACAACCCGCTCGGGAACGTCTATCCCTGTGACGAGATCGCCGCGCTGGCCGGGCGGCGGCCGGAGGCCCTCGTCGTGGTCGACGAGGCCTACGTCGAGTACGGCGCCGAGACGATGGTGCCGTTCCTTGAACAAGCGCCGAACTGCGTCGTCCTGCGCACGCTCTCCAAGGCGTTCGGCTTTGCGGCGCTGCGTGTCGGCTACGCGATCTGCACGGCGGAGGTGGCGGCGGAGCTGCGCAAGCGAAGCGAGCCGGCACCGATCTCCGCACCTTCGGCCAGGATCGCCGCGGCGGCCTTGCTCGATCCCAGGCTCGACGTCGAGGAGACGGTGGCCGAACGCGCGCGTATCCGCGACGCCCTGCTCGCCGCCGGTTATGACTGCCCACCTTCAGCCGGGAACTACCTGCTCCTGCGGGTCGAGGACGCCGACGCGTTGGCCGAGGAGCTGGAGTCGAAGGGCCTTGTACTGCGCCGCTATCCGAACGGGCTGCGCTTCACCGTGCGCCTGCCGGCGGAGAACGACCGTCTGCTCGAGGCGCTGGGCATCGGCGCGACACCAAGCACGAGGCGAACGGGGTTGGTCATCCGCACCACCGCGGAGACATCCGTACGCGTCTCGCTTGCCCTCGATGGGCAGGGCAGAGCGCGGATCGACACCGGAGTCGGCTTCCTCGATCACCTGCTCACGCTCTTTGCCTTCCACGGGAAGATCGATCTCGAACTGCTGGCCGGCGGCGACCTAGAGGTGGACGAGCACCACACGGTCGAGGATGTGCTGGCCACCCTGGGCGAAGCGCTGGCGCAGGCGCTCGGCGCTCGCACCGGCCTCAGCCGCTACGGCTCGGCAACCGTGCCCATGGACGAAGCCCGCGGTACAGCCGCGGTCGACCTCGGTAGCCGTCCCCACGCCGAGGTGGCGCTTGCCTTTACGGGTGAGCGAGTCGGCGGGCTGGCGCTGAGCCTGCTTCCACACGCGCTCGAGCGCTTCGCCATGCAAGGACGCTTCACGCTTCACGTCGAAGCCTCTGGAACAGATGACCACCACGTCGCCGAGGCGGCCTTCAAGGCACTGGGGCGCGCGCTGGCCGACGCCTGCGCGAGTGCGGGCGCACAGGCGATCACGTCAACCAAGGGTGAGGCGTGAAGATCGTCCTCGCCGACTACGGCGCGGGCAACCTGCGCAGCGTCAGCTCGGCCCTGGCTCGGGCGGGGGCGGAGACGATCATCTCGCCCGATCCCGCGGTGGTGCGCGAGGCCGATCTCGCCGTGATTGCCGGAGTAGGACATCTCGCCGCCTGCGCCGAGGGGCTCGAGCGCGAGGGGCTTACCGACGCGCTGCGCGAGCGAGTCCAGTCCGCCCGCCCGGTGCTCGGGATCTGTGTCGGCCTGCAGATGCTGTTCGAACGCAGCGAAGAGGGTGGTCAGGGGCTCGGCTTCTTTCGCGGGCCGGTTGTTCGGCTTCAGGCGCGGCGGGTGCCGCACATGGGCTGGAACACGCTCAGTGTGCGCGGAAAGCCGTCCATTCTCGACGAACTCGATGGAGAAGACGTCTACTTCGCCCACAGCTACAGTGCCCGCCCAGTCGAGGAGTTGCCAGGCGCCGAGGTCGAGCACGGCGGCCCGATCGTCGCCGCGGTCGAGCGCGGGGCGCTGGCCGGAGTCCAGTTCCATCCCGAGCGCAGCGCCGCGGCCGGCGCGCGCCTGCTGAAGAACGTGATTGCATGGTCAAGAAACGCCTGATCCCGTGTCTCGACGTGACCCGCGGGCGGGTCGTCAAGGGCGTGCGCTTCGTCGAGCTGCGCGACATCGGCGACCCGGTCGAGATGGCCACGCGCTACTCGGAGTTCGGCGCCGACGAGCTCGTCTTCCTCGACATCACCGCGACCGTGTTCGGGCACGACCCGATCGTCGAGCTGGTGGAGCGCGCGGCGACCGAGCTGGAGATTCCCTTCACCGTCGGCGGCGGCGTCTCGACGCTCGAGCACGCGCGTAGGTTGCTCCGCCTCGGCGCCGACAAAGTGGCCGTCAATCGCGCCGCGGTCGAGCGCCCGGAGTTGCTGACCGAGCTGGCCGAGGAGTTCGGCGCTCAGGCCGTCGTCTGCGCCATAGACTCCAAGCGAGTCGGGCCCGGCAAGGGCGAGGTCGTTACGCACGGGGCCAGGCAGCCACGCGGGTTGGACACCGTCGATTGGGCGCTCGAGGTCGTCGAGCGTGGCGCCGGCGAGATCATGCTCACCTCGATCGACGCCGACGGTACCCGCGAGGGCTACGACCTCGAGATCACCGGCCTGGTCTGCGACGCGGTCTCGGTTCCGGTGATCGCCTCGGGCGGCGCCGGCACGGTGGAGCATCTGGCCGAGGCGTTCGAGGTCGGCGCCGAGGCGGCGTTGGTCGCCTCGATCGTGCACGAGGCGCCCGAGGGGATTCCAGAGATCAAGCGCAAGTTGAAGGAGGCAGGGTGGCCGGTGAGGATCTGACGAGCTTGAAGGCGGCGATCGTCCAGGACGCCGACACGGGAAGGGTGCTGATGCTCGCCTGGATGAGCGAGGAGGCGCTCCGGCGCACGCGCGAGAGCGGGCAGGCCTGGTTCTGGAGCCGCTCGCGCTCGGAGCTGTGGCACAAGGGAGCGACCTCCGGCTCGTTCCTCAACGTCGAAGAGCTGCGCGAGGACTGCGACGGCGATGCCATTCTGTTGCGCGTGAGGGCCGAGGGGCCGGCCTGTCACACCGGCGCCGAGTCATGCTTTGCGCCCTGGCTCTGGCGACGGGTAGCCGAGCGGGCCAAGGAGAGGCCGGAGGGCTCCTACGTCGTCAGCCTGCTCGAGAAGGGGCCGGCCGTCGCCGCACGGAAGGTGGCCGAGGAGGGCGTCGAGGCGGCGCTCGCGGCCGTTTCGGAAAGTGATCAGCGCCTGATCGAAGAGGTCGCCGATCTCTGGTTCCACTCGTACGTACTACTCGCATCGCGCGGGCTCGATCCGGCTCAGGTCGAGGACGAGCTGAAAAAGCGAATCCGCTGAGGGGTAGCTTCGGCAGCCGACGACGCGTCCGGTCGAGGAGAGACGCTGCCATTGGCGAAGAAAAGGCTGGTAGTTGGCGTGTAGGCTTGTATCAAGCGTTACGCTCTAACTGCCCCCGACTGATCTGAATCGCCGGTCCAGGCCGAGAAAGGGCAAGCATTTGACGACGACCCTAAGAGAGATAGCGATGCGCACGGGCGTTTCCGTCTCGACCGTCTCACGAGTCCTGAACGGTCATTCCGGGGTTAGCGCCGAGGTGCGCGAGCGTGTGTTGAAAGAGGCCACCGATCTCGACTACACGCCGAACGCCGCCGCGAGAACGCTCGTGCTGCAGCGCTCGCGCCTGCTCGCGGTCGTCATCCGCACCGGCGATCATCGCGAGTTCCAGCACCCCTTCTACCAGGTCATTCTCGACGGAATCAAGCGGAAAGCCACAGAGTTCGGTTACGACCTCCTGATCCTCAGTCACGAGGGTATCGAGTACGGCGACGACAGCACCTTCTTCGTCGAGCGCGCGCGCCGGCACCAGGTTGAAGGAGCGATCCTGATGGGTGTCCGCGAGCACGATCTGGAGCTGTTCACCAAGTTCAAGATTCCGGTCATGACCGTAGACTTCGAGCCGCAAAAGGAGATCACCGGTCGATATGGGGTGGTCAAATCGGACAATGTCTCCGGTGCCGAGATGGCCGTCGAGCATCTCTACTCGCTCGGCTATCGCCGGATCGCTCACATTGCCGGCCTGTTACACACCTCGGCGGCGCTGAACCGCCTGGCCGGCTATCGCAGCGCGCTCGAACGCCTCGGCATCGCATACCGCGACGACTACGTCGCCGAGGCCGATTACCGTTATGCGAGCGGCTGCGCCGCAATGCGCCGGCTTCTGGCGTTGCCCGAGCCCCCGGAAGCCGTCACCGCTTCCAGCGACATGTCGGCTCTCGGCGCGATGCGGGCCATCCGTGACCTCGGCCTCAACGTTCCCAAGGATGTGGCGATCGTCGGCTACGACGACATTCTCTTCGCCTCGCTCTCCACGCCGACGCTAACGACCGTTCGACAGGACATGGGGCAGCTGGGCGAAGTCGCTTGCGGCGCGGTGATCGAGCTGATCGAGGGGAGAAGCCGCGAGCTCCCGAAATTGGTGCTCCCGGTCGAGCTTGTCGTGCGCGAGTCTTGCGGCGGTGGTCATGCGGAAGCGGCGGACACGCTCGGGATCCTCGACGAAGTGCTTTCCCGCGAATAGCCGGGACCGGTTTTCGGCTGTGGTATATGCGAGCTCTGGGCGTGCGTACGCTGTCCGATGAGCGCGCGTGGCGCTACTCGTTCAGGCTTACGCTATGAAGCGTGTTCGTCGCCTGTAGAAGCTCCGCCCGCGCCTGCTCGTCGAGATTCTCGACCGGCACGAGCGCCGGTAGCGAGAAGTCGGGCCCGATCACAATCCAGATGCGATAGACGCGAGCGAGAGTTATCGCGGAGCGCAGGCTCGGGGAGCGTTTCCCGCATTCCAGTCGCGAGATGGCCGCGACCGTGAGCGCGTGCCGGGCGAGATCGGAGGTCTGGGGCAGGCTGAGCCCTCGAGCGAGACGAATCCGCTTCAGCTCGACTCCAAGTCGAATGGCGAAAAGCCGATCACGCTCACGGGTACCGGGTCGAGGCTGACGCGGAGCTCGAGCGGCCTCCATGTCGCGGGCCGGAAGATCAAGCAGCACGAAATGAAGTGAGTCTCCGATCGGATCGATGATTGCCTTCATCCGGTAGGCGTAAGTGAGCCCGCGCATCGTGCGCACCGTCGGCAAGCGATCGCCGCTCTCGTTGCGCGATAGAGCCGAGAAAGTGGAGGCGCCTGCCGACGATCTCTCGACCTGAGCTTGTGTCATTCCTCTCAGGAGCCGGATTTCGTGCAGGGTCTCGCCCAGGGCCTCGACGACGGCCCTGCTCAACCCTTGCTCGCGGTCGGTCATGTCGGCACTCTATTACGGAATGAGCGCTAAGGCGCGAGTCGGCCGTCGATCGGCGCGAATGCGGTTGTTACGGGTGAGCGAATCGATCGTTCAGCAGATTCGCGGCAGCGGATCGCCGCTGAGCATGTCAACCACGCGGCTGCCGCCGAAGGCCGTCTGCAACAGGACGAGCCCCTTCGGCTCGGGCTCGATCTCCCCGACGACCTGCGCATCGGCCCCGAGCGGGTGGGCGCGAAGCAGCGCCAGCGCCTCCTCGAACCGGGCGGGAGCGACAACAGCGATCAGCTTGCCTTCGTTGGCCACGTAGAGCGGATCGAGGCCGAGGATCTCACAGGCGGCCGCGACCTGCTCGCGTATGGGTAGCGCCTTCTCCTCCAGCACCACGCATAGACCGCTTGCCTCGGTCAACTCGTTGAGCGTCGTCGCCAGGCCGCCGCGAGTTGGATCACGCAGCCAGCGCAGATCCTCTCCGAGCGCGAACAGCGACTCGGCCAGCGGGAAGATCGAGGCGCTGTCGCTTTCGATCTCCAACTCCAACTCGAGATTGCCGCGCGCGATCATCACGGCCATGCCGTGATCGCCCAAGGTGCCCGAGACGAGCACCTTGTCGCCCGGGCGGACCTTTTCAGCGCCGAGCGATACGCGGTCGTCCACGAGCCCTACGCCCGAGGTGGTAATCGTGAGCCCGTCGCCGCGGCCGTGCTCGACCACCTTGGTGTCACCGGCCGCGACCACCACGCCCGCCTCCTGCGCCGCCTCCGCCATCGACGCGACAACTCGGCGCAGGTCGGCAGTCGAAAGCCCTTCCTCCAGCACGAACGCCGCGGAGAGGGCGATCGGCCGCGCGCCCGCCACGGCGATGTCGTTGACAGTACCGTTCACCGCCAGCGAGCCGATGTCGCCGCCGGGATAGAAGAGCGGCTGCACCACGTGCGCGTCGGTGGTGAAGGCAAGCTTGACTCCGCCCGCGTCGATCAGCGCCGAATCGCCGAGCGGATCGAGCAGCGGGTTGCCAAGCTCCTCCAGGAAAAGCGCCTCGACCAGATCGCGCGTGGCCTTGCCGCCGGCGCCGTGCACCAGAGTAATACGTTCGTCGCGAACGCGCGGCCTGCGTCGAGATGCTTTCTCGCTCACGCCGGCACGGTACCGCGCTTCGGCCTATTCCGTCCGTAGTGGTAATAGGCAGCGCAGGCGCCCTCGGAGGAGACCATGCAGGTGCCGATCGGGCTCTCCGGCGTGCAGGCGGTGCCGAAGACCTTGCACTCCCAGGGCTTGACCAGGCCGCGTAGTACCTGACCGCACTGGCAGGCCCTGTGGTCGGGAACGCTCACTCCGGGCACCTCGTAGCGACGCTCGGCGTCCCAGTCGGCGAGCTCCTCGCGTAGGCGCAGGCCGCTTGAGGGAATCGACCCCAGCCCACGCCACTCGAAGCTGTCCCTGAGCTCCATCGTCTGCTCGATCGCCTCCAACGCGCGCGGATTTCCGTCTCGACGCACCAGGCGCGTGTACTGGTTCTCGACCTCAGCCCGGCCGGCGGCGAGCTGACGCACCAGCATCAGCACCGACTGCAGGATGTCGAGCGGCTCGAAGCCCGCGACGACGACCGGGCGACCGTAATCCGAGGCGATGAAATCATAGGGGCGCGAGCCGATCACGGCCGAGACGTGGCCGGGCGCGATCAGCCCGTCCAGGCGCAGCTCAGGCGCGTCGAGGATGGCCTTCAACGGTGGCCCGATCGTGACGTGGTTGCAGAAGACAGAGAAGTTCTCGATTCCGAGCGCCTGAGCCCGGAGAAGCGTGACGGCCGTGGAGGGCGCCGTCGTCTCGAAGCCGATCGCGAAGAAGATCACCTCGCGCTCGGGGTTCGCGCTCGCCAGCTCGAGCGCGTCCAGCGGCGAGTAGACCATGCGCACGTCGGCTCCGCGCGAGCGGGCGTCGAGCAGCGAGCCCTTGCTTCCAGGCACGCGCATCATGTCGCCGAAGGTGGTGAAGACCACGTTCGGCTCGAGCGCCAGCGAGATCGCATCGTCGACGCGCCCGACCGGGATCACGCAGACGGGGCAGCCCGGCCCGTGCACCAGCTCCAGCCCGGGTGGTAGAAGCTCGTCGATGCCGTGCTTGTAGATCGCGTGCGTATGACCGCCGCAGACCTCCATCAGCGCCAACGCGCGATCCTGCGGCATCGTCTCGGCGAGCTCGCTCGCGAGCGCGCGTGCCAGCCCGCCCGAGCGATACTCGTCGATGTATCTCATGCGGCGCCCTCTGCGGTTTTCCGGATCTCTTCCAACTCCCGCTCGTAGGCCTCGCCCATGTCGCTCAAGAGTTGTAGCGTCTCGGCCGCCTGCTCCTCGTTGATGCGATCGAGCGCAAAGCCGACGTGCACGAGCACCCAATCGCCAACCCGCGCGTCGCCCTCGAGTAGGGCGCAGGAGACGATACGGCGCACGCCGCCGATCTCGGCCTTGGCCGTCTTGGCCTCAGCGTCGACGATCTCGACCAGTTGCGCTGGGATCCCGAGACACATATCAGCGCATAGCGTACGCAGCGACGGCCGCCTGACCGAAGGAGATGCAGGCGTCGTTGGGCGGAAGCAGACGATGGACGAGGACGCGGAAGCCGAGCTTCTCGAGACGCCGCCTCGTGCTCGATAGCAGACGCAGGTTCTGGAAACAGCCGCCCGAGAGGACGACCGTGCGCGGTTCGGCGGCACGCCCGCAGGCCTCGGAAAACACGAGCGCGACTCCCTCGTGGAAGGCGGCTGCGATCTCGGCGCGGTCGCGGCCGGCTGCGAGGTCGTCGCTGACTGCGGCGATGAGATCAGCGCCGAGGATGAGCCCGTCCTCGTGGCGGCAGACGTACGGCTCCGCGTCGACGTGACCGGCCAGCTGCTCGAGCTCGATTGCCGCCTGTCCTTCGTAGCTGATTCGTTCGCGCACACCCAGCACCGCCGAGACCGCGTCGAACAGCCTGCCGGCACCAGCAGAGAGGGGCGCGTTCACCTTCAGACTTTCGCGCACGCGCGGCCAGCCGGAAAAGGGAACCGGTCGCTCGGCTCGCTCGAGGTAGGCCGCCGCGATCCTCCAGGGTTCGCGCACGGCCGCCTCGCCGCCGGGCAGCGGCACGGCGTCGAGATGGCTCACCCGCTCGAATCCGGCCAGATCGACGCGCAGCAGCTCACCGCCCCAGATTGCTCCGTCCAAGCCGTAGCCCGTGCCGTCGAGAACGAGAGCCAGCGCCGGTCCAGTCTCGCCGTTCTCGGCCAGGCAGGCGGCGGCATGGGCGTGGTGGTGCTGAACCTCGATCAGCTCCAGCCCTTCGCCGCGCGCCCACTTGCTGGTGAGGTAGTCGGGATGCAGATCGCAGGCGAGAAGCTCCGGCTCGACGGCGAGCATCTGCAGGTAGAGCTCGAGATCGGTGCGGAAGGCGCGGTAGGCGGGCTCCGTATCCAGATCGCCGAGGTGCGGCGAGAGGAAGGCCTGGTCGCCGCGGACGACGCAGAAGGTTCCCTTGAGCTCGGCACCGGTGGAGACGAGTGGCTTGCGCGCGGAGATCGGCAGAGGAAGCGCGGCCGGCGCGTAGCCGCGTGAGCGGCGGATCGGGAAGGCCGCGCGCACGACCGAGTCCTCGCAGCGGCGCTCAATCGGGCGGTCGTGCGAGAGGAAGGCATCGGCGACCTCGCCCAGGCGGCGCTCGGCCTCCTCGTTCTCGAAGGCGATTGGCTCGTCGGAGAGGTTTCCGCTGGTCATCACCAGCGCCCCCGCGAAGTCGGTGCAGAGCAGGTGATGGAGCGGCGTGTATGGAAGCATCACTCCCAGCCACTCGTTGCCGGGCGCGACCGAGGCAGCGATCGGCGCGTTGGAGCGGCGCCGGGCCAGTACGATCGGGCGCTCGGCCGAGCGCAGCAACGATTCTTCCTCGGCGCCCAGCTCCACCAGGAGCTCCGGCGTCGCTGTCATCACCGCAAGCGGTTTCTCCTCACGCTGCTTGCGCTTGCGCAGGCGGACGACCGCCTGCTCGTTGGCTGCGTCGCAGGCCAGGTGATAGCCGCCCAGCCCCTTTATCGCGACGATCTTTCCCCTGCGCAAGAGCGAGACAGCGGCATCGATCTCGAGCGAGAGCCGCGGCCCGCACTCCGGGCAGCAGGTCGGCTCGGCGTGGAAGCGTCGGTTGGAAGGATCCTCGTACTCACGCCGGCACGCGTCGCACAGCTCGAACGAGGCCATGCTCGTACTTGCCCGGTCATAGGGCACGGCGCGGACGATCGTGAAGCGCGGCCCGCAGTTGGTGCAGTTGACGAAGGGGTAGCGGTAACGGCGGTCGGATGGATCGAACAGCTCGCGGAGGCAGTCGTCGCAGGTGGCGATATCGGCCGGTACCAACGCGGTTCGCTCGCCGTCCTCGACGCTCCGCCGGATCGCGAACTCGTGCTCGCCACAAGGCTCGAGCTCGCTCGTCTCGAGCGCGGCGATGCGAGCGAGCGGCGGCGCCTGCTCGATCAGGGCAGCGGCGAAGAGGTCGAGCTTCTCGCTCGCGCCCTCCACCTCGATCACGACTCCGCGAGCGGCGTTCTGAACGAAGCCGCCCAGCTCCTGACCGCGCGCCAATCCGTACACGAAGGGGCGAAAACCCACGCCCTGCACGACACCGGTGACCACCAGGCGCCTTCGCTGCGCCATCCTTCGACCCTTCTCAGATAAAGTCTTCACCGCTTCAGCGTAGATGTACGCTGCAGGCGCGGGTATCAGTGTCTCCGTTTGGAGCGTGCGGGCTTCCCGCAAGCTCATCGGGCGGGGGTACCGATGCGAGAGCGAAGGCGGCTCGAGAAAGTTTGCATGCCGCCCTACAGAAAGGGATTTACGCTGACGAGCGAACGAAAGGAGCAAGCCATGCGGGCCGTCCTCGCGCCCGAGGCGCTTGAAGCGATCGTCGACGTACTTCGCCGTCGCGACTGGCGCGTGATCGCGCCTACCGTCCGCGACAAGGCAATCGTCTACGAAGAGATCGCTTCGGCCGCCGAGCTTCCAGTTGGATGGAAAGACGTCCAGGGCCCGGGCTCGTACAGACTCGAGCGCCGCGACGACGAGGCCCGCTTCGGCTACGCGGTTGGACCGCAGTCGTGGAAGCGCGAGTTGCTCGCTCCGAGCGTGCGCCTGCTTCAGATCAAGCGCACGAACGGGAGTCTCGAAGCGGCCAAGGACGACGCCGAGCGCAAGCGAACCGCCTTCTTCGGCGTCCGCCCTTGCGAGGTAGCCGCAATCAAGATTCAAGATCGCGTTCTGGTCGGTGGCCCCTATGCCGACGAGGACTATCTGGCCCGCCGCAAGAGATCGTTCATCATCGCCGTGAACTGCGGCGAGCCGGCGGCGAACTGCTTCTGCGCCTCGATGGGGACCGGCCCCAAGGCCGAGGACGGCTACGACCTCGTCCTGACGGAGATCACGGACGGTTCGCACCGTTTCCTGGCCGAGACAGGCACCGACGAGGGCGCCGAGCTGCTGGCCGAACTGGCACAGCAGCCGGCAACCGACGCCGACGTGGCCGCTGCCCAGGCAGTGACCGACGGGGCCCGCGAGAGGATGGGCATCACGCTCGAGCGCGAGGGCGTGCACGAGCTCCTGCTCGACAACCTCGAGCACCCGCGCTACGACGACGTCGCGGCGCGCTGCCTGGCCTGCACCAACTGTACGCTCGCCTGTCCCACGTGCTTCTGCACGACCATCGACGACGTCAACGACCTCTCCGGCGAGAGCGCGGGGCGCGTGCGCAGGTGGGACTCCTGCTTCACCCTTCAGTACTCCGAGATGCACGGCGGCGGAACGCGCAGAGAGACGAAGTCGCGCTACCGCCAGTGGCTGACGCACAAGCTGTCCACCTGGCACGACCAGTTCGACACGCTCGGCTGCGTCGGTTGCGGACGCTGCATCACCTGGTGTCCGGTCGGAATAGACATTCGCGAGGAAGTTGCCGCAATCAGAGCAACACAGGAGGCAAAGTCGTGAAGACGTTGGATACTGTTATCGCCGAGAGCCCGGTCTTCGCCGGACTCACCCAAGAGCAGCTCGAGTTCATCGCGGGCTGCGCTCAGAACGTTCACTTCGAGGCGGGCGAGCATATCGCCAAGCGCGGCGACGCGGCCGACGCCTTCTATCTCATCCGCATAGGCGAGATCGCGCTCGACGTCGACGTGCCGAACAAGAAGCCGGTACGTATCGACACCGTTGAGGCCGGTCAGGTGCTTGGCTGGTCGTGGCTGATTCCGCCCTACCAGTGGAACTACGACGTCACCGCCACCGAGTTGGTTCGCGCCGTCTCTTTCGACGGTGCCTGCATCCGCGACAAGTGCGCGTCGGATACCGTACTCGGCTTCGCGCTCCTCATGCGTTTCTCCCAGGTAATCGTCGGGCGCCTGCAGGCGACCCGCCTACGACTTCTCGATATCTATGGCACAGACACTCACTGAGACCGCCGGCTCGCTCGAAGCCATGACCCCCGCGCCCTACCGGGTGACGGACAAGCGGCAAGACACCTACGACACCTGGACGTTCGAGCTGGAGCCCGTCGACGGCGCTCCGATCGTCCCGAAGCCCGGCCAGTTCAACATGCTCTACGCCTTCGGGGTCGGCGAAGTGCCGATCTCGAATGCGGGCAACTTCCAGACCGACGAGCGGCTCGTGCACACGATCCGCGCGGTCGGAGCCGTCACCAAGGCACTCTGCGCCGCCGAGGTCGGCTCGGTGATCGGCGTCCGCGGTCCGTTCGGGAACACCTGGCCGATCGAGCAGGCGGTCGGGCAGGACGTGGTCTTCGTCGCCGGCGGAATCGGGTTGCCACCGCTGCGACCGGCCATCTACCACGTGATCAAGAACCGCAGCGACTACGGTCGCTTCGTGCTGCTCTACGGAGCGCGCACACCCTCCGACATGGTCTTCCTCGACGAGGTTCGAGGCTGGCAGCGCGAGTATGACGTCGATCTCGACCTGATCGTCGACGTCGGCGACACGGACTGGAAGGGCAAGGTCGGCCTGGTCACGAAGCTGATCCCGCCTGCCAACTTCGACGCCGACGACGCCAAGGCGTTCGTGGTTGGGCCGGAGATCATGATGCGTTTCGTCGCCCAGGGGCTGATCAACCGCGAGCTGCCACCCGAGGCGATCAACATCTCGCTCGAGCGCACCATGCGCTGCGGCGTCGGCCTCTGCGGTCACTGCCAGATCGGCCCGACGCTCGTCTGCCGCGACGGCGCCTGTTACACCTGGGACCAGGTCGCCGACTTCCTAGCCGTGAAGGAGCTCTGAGAATGGCCGATTCACCGACAATCGCAGTCTGGAAGTTCTCGTCGTGCGACGGCTGCCAGCTCTCGCTGCTCGACTGCGAGGACGAGCTGCTCGGGATCCTCAGCCGCGTCACCATCGCCTACTTCCCCGAGGCGACGTCGACCGAGATCGACGGCCCCTGGGACGTCTCCCTGGTCGAGGGCTCGGTCTCGACGCCCGAGGAGGCGAAGCGAATCCAGGAGATCCGCGAGCAGTCGGGGCTGGTCGTGGCGATCGGTGCCTGTGCCACCGCCGGTGGCATCCAGGCTCTGCGCAACTGGGCCAGCGCCGAGGAGTACGCGAAGACCGTTTACGCCCATCCGGAGTACCTGGATACGCTCGCGACCTCGACTCCGCACTCCGATCACATCAAGGTCGACCTGGAGCTGCAGGGCTGCCCGATCTCCAAGACACAGCTGGTGGACACGCTCCTGGCCGTGCTCTCGGGCAGGCGCCCGAACGTGCCCAAGGCCTCGGTCTGCATCGAGTGCAAGCGGCGCGAGACCCCCTGCGTGCAGGTGCTCGGCATCCCCTGCCTGGGTCCGGTGACGCAGGCCGGCTGCGGCGCGATCTGTCCCTCTTTCTCGCGCGGCTGCTACGGCTGCTACGGCCCCAAGGAGACGCCGAACACAGCCTCGCTGGCCAAGCGCTGGAGCGAGATGGGAGTGAGCGAGGACGCGATCCTCAGAGCCTTCCGTACCTTCAACGGCTATAAGCCCGCGTTCCGCGAGGAGAGTGCCCGCCATGGCTGATAAAGCGACCCGCACGATCAAGACCGAGTATCTCGCCCGAGTCGAGGGCGAGGGTGGGATGCTCATCCGCCTCAAGGGCAATGAGATCGAAGAGGTCAAGCTCAACATCTTCGAGCCACCGCGCTTCTTCGAAGCTTTCTTGCGCGGCCGCTACTTCACCGAGGCGCCGGACATAACCGCCCGTATCTGCGGTATCTGCCCGGTTGCCTACCAGATGGCTGCCTGCAACTCGA
This sequence comes from uncultured Gaiellales bacterium, assembly GCA_964636655.1. Classification (GTDB taxonomy): domain Bacteria; phylum Actinomycetota; class Thermoleophilia; order Gaiellales; family Gaiellaceae; genus Fen-549. The sequence goes on along the minus strand of CAZWTK010000022.1, from coordinate 7,128 downwards.
TGGAGTCGATCTGCGGCGTCAAGGTCGAGGGCCAGCTCAAGGCGCTCCGCCGCCTGCTCTACTGCGGCGAGTGGATCGAGAGCCACGCGCTCCACATCTACATGCTGCACGCCCCCGACTTCCTCGGCTATCCGAGCGCGATCGAGATCGCCAAGGACGCGCCCGAGGTGGTCGAGACCGCGCTGCGCCTGAAGAAGATCGGCAACCACGTGATGACCGTCGTCGGCGGTCGCGAGATCCATCCGATCAACGTCAAGGTGGGCGGCTTCTACCGCGCTTCCTCCAAGGCCGAGCTGGAGGCGATGGTGCCCGATCTGGAGTGGGCGCTCGAGACCTCGCTCGAGACGGTCAAGTGGGCAGCGACACTCGACTTCCCGGACTTCGAGCAGGACTACGAGTTTGTCGCCCTGGGAGCAAACGGCGTTTATCCAATAGAGTACGGCGACCGTCTGGTCTCGAACAAGGGCCTCGACATTCCGCTCGATGAGTTCTACGAGCACGTGGTCGAAGAGCACGTTGCACACGCAAACGCGCTCCAGGGGCACCTGAAAGAACGTGGCTCCTACCTCACCGGGCCGATGGCGCGCTACGCGCTCTGGTATGACCTACTCTCGGTAGAGGCGCGCGGCGTTGCCGAAGGGATCGGGCTGCCGAAGGTGGTCACCAATCCGTTCAAAAGCATCATCGTCCGTTCGGTCGAGCTGGTCGAGGCCTGCGTCGAGGCACTCAGGATCATCCGCGAGTACGAGCAGCCGGCCGAGCCGGCGCTCGAGGTCGTGCCCAGGGCCGGAACGGCCTGCGGCGCCAGCGAGGCGCCCCGCGGGACGCTCTGCCATCGTTACGAGATCGACGCCGAGGGGATCATCCTCGATGCGACGATCACGCCGCCGACGGCGCAGAACCAGCCACAGATCGAGGCCGACCTGCGCGGCTTCGTGGGCCAGTTCATGGATCTTCCGAACGAAGAGCTGACGCTCCGCTGCGAGCAGACCATCCGTAACTACGACCCCTGCATCTCCTGCGCCACCCATTTCCTCACGCTCGAAATAGAACGAGCGTGACCGAAATCCTCGTCGTCGGCACCGGCAACAGCTGGCGCGGCGACGACTCGGTTGGATTGGAAGTCGCGCACGCTTTGCGTGGGCGGCTTCCAGAATCCGTGCGCGTACTGGCCACCGAGGCCGAGCAGTCGAGCCTGATGGACGAGTGGGAGGGCTGCGACGCGGTCGTGATCGTGGACGCCGTTCACTCGGACGCGGCGCCCGGCACGATTCACCGCGTTGACCTGAATGCCGAGACCGTCCCGCACGCCGTGCTGCAGGGCTCGACGCACCACTTCTCGCTCGGAGACACGATCGAGCTGGCGCGCGCGCTCAAGCGGCTGCCCGCGAAGGCACTCTTCTTCGGTATCGAGGGCGCCGCCTACGCGCCCGGCGAGCCCCTCTCGCCCGCCGTCGCCGCGGCATTGCCCGCTATCGTCGAAGAGATCGCAAAAGAAGTGGAGTCTCTACTCGATGCATGAGCAAGCGACTATCAAGGATCTTGTGGGCACCGTTCTTCACGTCGCCGCGGACAACGACGCCAAGCGCGTCGTCCGGATCAAGGTCAAGCTGGGCGCACTTTCGCATTTCACGCCCGAGCATTTCGAAGAGCACTGGGTCGACGCCGCCGCCGGCACCATCGCCGAGGGCTGCAAGATCGAGGCCGAGCTGTCGGAGGATCTAACCGATCCGAATGCTCAGGGCGTCATCTTGGAAGACGTCGAGATCGCGCTGAGCTGATCCGGCCGTCGAGAAGTCACGCTTTCGGTACGTCTCGCCGTTGACGCGGCACACCTCTTCTGCTCCGCGTCTGACGCCGCGGTGAAAGACGGTGCACATTCGTCACGCTCTTGTCACGAACCACCTCCCGGGCGAGAGCGCCCGTACGATCCGGTCGAACGGCGCGTACGGGCCCTCTATGTGTCGATCGCGCTACGGCGGGTACGTGAACTCATGTCCGAGCGAGGAGGAACGGGTCATGAACCAGGGCATCAAGCACTTCAACTACCCGGTCGGAGACATCGATCGAGCGAAGGCGTTCTACGGCAAGTTTCTCGGTGTCGAGCCGTATGTCGACGCGCCGTACTACGTCGGCTACAGGATCGGCGAGCAGGAGATCGGGCTCGATCCCAACGGCCACAGGCTGGGCATGACGGGTCCCGTCGGCTTCTTCGAGGTGCCCGACATCAAGGAGAGCGTGCAGGCGTTGCTGGATGCCGGTGCGCAGATTCAGCAGGAGGCGAGAGACGTCGGCGGCGGCATGCTGGTCGCCTACGTCAAGGACGCGGACGGAAACTCGATCGGGCTGATTCAGTCTCCCTGACAGAGTGAGATTCGTATCGCCGCTCGATCGCTTGGGTATTAGCATCGAGGTATCTCACAGGGAGGTATCCGATGCTCTGGTACTGCCGCTTTAAGTGGTATCCGCACACGTCCGCCAGCCAGGTACGCAAGCGTGTTCTCGAGCAAGACGCCGCCGGCACCAACCAACCCGAGAAGATCAAGGGCTGGTACAACCTCGCCGGTGGCGGGGCCGGCTTCATGCTCGTCGAGGGCGAGGAGCGCGACGTGACCCACCTGCTCCAGCCCTACATGGATCTGATGAGCTGGGACGTACACGCCGCTTACGAGCTCGACTACGACAAGATGATCGCCGACTTCAAGAAGGACTTGGGCTAGTCGGCTTAGTGCGCGGGTTTCGACACTCGCTCATTACACAGATGTCACATACAATGTGATTGTGTTCAAGACAATGCGTCTCGTCACAGTCACCCGAGCCGGTCAGCTCTCACTCCCTGCCGACGTACGCCGGCGTTGGGGCGCGCGCAAGGTCGCGCTCGAAGACCACGACGATTACGTCGTTCTGCGCCCGCTCTCAGACGATGCCGTCTCGGCCTTCGTCGGCTCCTTTGAAGGGAAAGGCCCTTCGAGCGAGGAGCTTCGCGCCGAAGAGCGGCGCCAGGAGCAAGCCCGCGAGCACGAGCGCTCGTGATCGTTCTAGATGCCTACGCCCTCATCGCCGCCGCCCGGGGTGAGCCGGCCGCCGCCGAGGTCGCGCGTCTCCTGCGCCTCGGCGACTGCGCGATCTCAGCCGTCAACCTGGCCGAGACGATCGACCGCCTCTGCCGCCTCGACGGCGCCCCGATCGAGCGGGTCGCCCTGCTCGTCGAACCGCTACTCGCGGAGCATGTCACCGTCAGACTGGTGAGCGAGGAAGCCGCCTGGCGCGCCGGCTCGATCCGGGCGCGCTTCTACTCCAAGCGAAATCCGCTCTCGCTCGGCGACAGCTTCCTGCTCGCAAGCGCCGAACCGGGCGACGAACTGGCAACCTCCGATCCGGTCGTCGCGGCAACCGCGGAGGAGCTGGGGTTGGGACTTGTGCCGTTGCCGGATTCGAGCGGCAGACGGCTGAAACGGTGATCCGCGAACACATAGACTCGACGCATGCGCCCAGTAGTCCTTTCTGCTGAAAAGACCGCGCGCTCGTTAGGTATCCCGACTCACGAGGCGGCGCTTCACGACGCCGTTGTAGAGCTAGCCGAGGCTTTACTTCCTCGTAGAGAGATCGAGGGGAGTCTCGTTGTCGCTCCCGAGCTAGCTCTGCCGTATGGCAGGCCCGACGTGATCGTCGCGGTTGTTGATACTCGTCAGTGGGCGAGATGGCGCATGAAAGGCGTAGATCCGTGCACGGCACCACTTCCGCTCGCAACCGCGCTATCCCTCGCGCGCCTTGGCGGAAGTTCGAGCATCGCCCGACTTGTTGATCCGGCGTCGATGCAAACGGAGCGGTCTCGGATTCGGAGAGCGCTGGCAACCCTAGAGAAACACGGGTGGGTCGAGCGCGAAAGCGAAATGTTCAAGTTGCGCCTCTCCCCTGGCGCCGCCGTTCGCAGTATTACCGGAATTGAAGCGAAACTGAGCAACTGGCGAAAAGCAGTTCGTCAGGTACAAAGCTGGGAAAACTACGTCGATTCTGCCTGGCTTGCGTTCCCAATCCCGTACCTCCCGAATGTACCTAGGGTTCAAGCGCTACGGCGCTTCGGCCTAATCGGCGTTAGGGATGGAGGGGCAACGATCGCAAGACGACCGCGCAGTCGAAGGGCAAATGGATTCCATCAAGCTTTAACAGAGCAATTCTTGTACAGACGCTGGTTGGCCGAAAAGCGTCTATAGGCCGGTATCGCCGCCGCTAGTCTTGACTATTAAATTCCATTCCCAGGCGGTTTCCTAGTCCGGTAATCGCCGTCTGCCAGATCGTCAAGGCGTTGCGCTCGCTACCCTGATCGACTTCAACGCCTACCTCCCGAATCCGTCGTAGGTAGACCTCGGCGGTCGCAATATCATCGAGTATCCGGCGCATATCCTCCTCAACGCTACCGGTAATCCTCGAATCAAGCTTCCCGCATACACTAAACAATTGCTCCGCTAGCTCTGAGCGATCGTATGGGCCGCCGAACCGGCGTTCTCGTAAAAACGCGAGATCGCAGGCTCCATTCAGTAACTCCGTCAATAGGGTCGCATCGGTTCGCTGTTGAGCGATTCTTTGCAGTTCTGCGTCAATGACGAGGCTGCCCAAGAGACTCTGGAGGTAAATCCTGGGTGTTGGAGGCCTACCACCGCCACTAACGAGCCAGTGATCTGGAGACCACCGGTTCTGTTTCTGCCATTTACCTGCCGCCGACGCCTGAGCTCCGGCCGCTCGATATACAAAACCACTCAAGCCCGAGTACCCGACCCAGACAGTGTATTCATTAACCTTCGCCAGCATGTAGACGATGTAGAGCGCGCTCTCCAGTCGAACTGAAGCGTGAGCGGGATCGCTTCTCGAAGGAAGCTCCATTAATAGATAGAAGCCATCGCACTCGTATGCGGTGAGTTCGTCGAGAAGCGCATCAACATTGTCAGGATCGTCCAAGACGCTGTGCTGAATGGCGACTGATATAAGGAGAGGACGGTCGTCCCCTCGTTTTCCCCAAGCGGCTAGAGACGTATAAGCCAGATTCGCTGATACCTCTGCAGAACGATCAGCCATCGAGCCCACGGTAATCGTTGGTGCTATGAGGTGAGTCACTCGATGACTAGCCTGAAACCCGATGATTCGATCGACCAAAGACACCAAATTCGGTGCAGAGAAATCTCGAGGTTTCATCGGTACTTTGAACAGGCCGTGTTCAGGTAGTTTCTTCGGGTTTGCGTCCTCGAGCGGGGCGACGTACAGCTGCGGATCTATTGCTTGGACTGCTTCGTCCGCGTACGAATTGACTAACAGGCGATCCAGGCCGCCAGGGGTCTGATCCCCGAGGCTCCAGATAATGCCTGCAGCATCGCCTCGTCTGATTGCAGGTTCGGCACATGTATGAGCTTGGTGCCCATCTTGAATCAGGAACATCCCAACTCCTTCTTTACGCGAGAAACGGCGGCGATTGCCTTGTCAAGACGAAATCTTCCGTGAGGTCGCGGGGCCAATAGACGCTGAACGAGTTCGACTAAGGGTGCTGGGAAATCTTCCGGGAGCTCGGGCGCTAGTCCCGTCATCAACAGTGTCCGATAGCTTTGGCCACTGGGGTCAAACGGTAGCTCGCGAGTTAGTTGCTCGAAGAGGACTATGCCGATCGAAAATAAATCAGCACGGTAATCAAGCTCTCGGCCTTTGAGCGGAGCCAGTTGCTCGGGAGCGAGATATCCCGGTGTTCCGGGTTGATGCTCACCCGCAACTAGCGTGAGCGTCGTGCGACCTTGATGTCGCGCAACACCAATATCGAGCAGAACAAATGAACCATCAGGTCGAGCCATGATGTTTCGCGGTTTGATGTCGCGGTGTACGACTGTGTGACGCTCCCATAAGTACGCGACCGCACTGATGAGGTCATGAGCGAGCAAGAGCGCTTCGCAGGGTTCCATCGGGTCAGTGCGTACCGCGAGGCTCTCGCCCTCGATTAAGCGTTCAGTGAAATAGACATATTTCTCACTGTTGACTGCGAGCTCACGGAGTTCTTGATCTAGTACGGTCGAAAGATTCGGATGATCGAAAGTGCATCCGATGGCAACCTCTCGCTCCCCTCTCGCTCTTCCATCCTCGGGCGCGAGCTTCAAGACGCAGCGATCGCCTGAAGAAGTCGCTTCGTAGACAATTCGCTGACCGCCCCAGAAGATCTCCCGTATGACCTGAATTCCGTCCGGAAGAGCGCGATTAAGTTCCTGGATCGTCGGCACAACTCTCGTACAGTAACGCCGGCGGTGACTTGAGTCACCTCTCGGTGCATCTGGCGACTGCCCGACTCGGCCGGACAAAAAGAGGCGCCGCCTCCCGGCGGCGCCCCAAGCAACTACTTCAGGCGATGTGACCGCGTAGCGAACTACTCGTGCGCCATCGCCTGAGCCGCGCGACCCGAAAGACCCGCTTCGGCGTTGGCCGCCTCGTTCAGCGCCGCCTGCGCCGCGGCCAGCCGGGCCAGCGGTACGCGGAAGGGCGAGCAGGAGACGTAGTTCAGGCCGATGTTGTGGCAGAAGGTCACGGAGACGGGGTCGCCGCCGTGCTCGCCGCAGATGCCCGTCTTCAGCTCCGGCTTGACGGTGGTGGCATGCGTACCGCGGAAGTGGGTCGCACGGGATCACTGAACCGATCAAACTCCGAAAGTCATGCTCGCCTCACACCCCGCCCGGCGCTCGGCTTGCCTGCTGACGATTGCCGCCATCGTCGCCAGCCTCTCCGCCGCCACACCGCCCCCAACAACAGCGAGCTCTTCCAGAGCCGCAAACCCGCGCCTACACGCCTCCGACCTCAGGTACCGCGGCGCGTTCCGCCTGCCGGCGCAGGTCACCGAGAAGAAGACGTTCGCCTACGGCGGGACGGCGCTCGCCTACAACGCCAAGCGGAACTCGCTGTTCGTGGTCGGCCACGACTGGTATCAGCTGACTGCCGAGGTGAGCATCCCGCGGCCGAAGAAGAGCTCGAGTCCGGACGATCTCAACAGGAGCAGGTTCCTGCAGCCGTTCGCTGACGCCACCGACGGGAAGCTGGGTCCGCCGGCGAACAACAAGATCGGAGGCCAGCTCGTCTACCGCGGGCGGCTGTACGGCACGATGT
>CAZWTK010000021.1:0-31116 GCA_964636655.1 uncultured Gaiellales bacterium | reverse complement strand
GGGCGACCCTGGGCGTCGAAGGTTGGGTAATAGGTGACCTCATTTCGTATGCCAGCAACTCGCGTCACGCTCCAGCGTGGCTTGCGGCGGACGAGGAACACGGCCGTGGCATCGGTCGTTCCGTTCGGGGTGGTAGTTCCGACCGCCTTCACCAGGAAGTCGCATCCGCTCGAGCCGAGAGCTTCAATCTCCTCGCCAACAGGCGTGGGTAGCGACGCTCGCAGAGACGGCTTCTTTTCGCCGGAGCGGCGAACATCGAAGGTGACGCCGCCCCAGACCGCGAGCCTCTCGCCCCGGCCATTGAAGGCGACGGAAACGCGATCGGGTCCTTCCGGACCAGCATCGAGAAGCTTGTACGTGTGCGACCAGCCGTCTGTGGGTTGCGAATAGGTCTCGAAGTTACCGCTGTGATCCGACCGCTCGAGCAGTAGCGTCCCGTCTTTCGCCTCAGCTATCGGCCCCACTCCAGCCACTATCGAGTACTCGACAGGATGGGATCTTCCTATCCTCTGAAGCTCTCCGCCCGCGACGACCTCGTGTTTCTCGCCGCCCGCGCAGCCGCCGAGTGCGACTGCAATCATGAAGGCACCGAGGAGCGCAGGCAGAGAGCTGCTCAGTGTCGACCACGATCTCCGAGCGTCAACCTCAGACGTGGATTCCGTGCGTACTCGGTCGGCGAAGGTCAGATATCGCGCGAGCAGAGAGGGCTGTTTTTTACTCACTTCGGCCCCTTCGAGATGTAGAAGTGGATGGTCGCGTAGGGCTTGATGCTCGCGCCCGGAGGTCGAGGCTGTATTCGTTCTTCTTGGGATCAGGTAAGCGGCAGCCAGGAGCAGGCGGAGGCGGTGATGGGGGGATTCCATGGGTTGTATTCGAGAAAGAGGCTGCTTTGGGGGACGCTGGTCGCCGCAGGTTACGAGCGAGGCTACTTGAAGTCAAGAGCCGCTAGCCCACCGCGGTCGTCATATCAACCGCTGAAGGCCCTTCAACGCTCGACGCGCTCGAGCCTGGGCTCGCCGACCGCCGCGTCGAACTCGAGCTCCAGCGCCAGCACCTCGGACTTGATCTGCTCGGCGTAGGGAGCGAGGTCGCGTTCCTTCTCGGGCAGCGTCAGCTTGATCCGGTCGGTCAGCTCGAGTCCCTGCTCCTTGCGCAGGCCGTTGATCTCGTGCACCAGGTCGAGCACGCGGCCTTCGAGCAGCAGCTCGTCGTCGAGCTCGGTGGAGACGGCGACAGAGATACCGTCGTCCTCGGCCAGCGCCCAACCCTCGCGGGCGATTGTCTCGACCAGCACCTCGCTGGGCTCGAGCTCGTGCCCGAGCACGCGGAAGCGGCCGCCCTCCAGCTGCTCGAACTCGCCCCGCTCGAGCGCGGCGCGTACGACGGGCAACTCCTTGCCCAGCTTGGGGCCGAGCGAGCGCAGCTCCGGCTTGACCTTCAGCTCGACCGCCTCGACCTGGGCGAAGACGACCTCCTTGGCGCGCAGCTCGTCGGCGATCTCCTCCGCGTGACCCTCGGCTTTGGGCGCACCCTGAACGACGATCCGGCGCACCGGTTGGCGCAGCTTCAGATTGGCCGCGGAACGCGCGGAGCGGGCCAGCTCGACCACCTGGCGCAGCTCGGAGATCTCCTCCAGCAGCTCGCGGTCGGCGGCGAGCGTCTCCGGCCAGCCGGCCAGGAAGACCGAGTCGGGCGCCCCGGCGCAAGGCTCCGCGACGAGGATCTTCCAGAGGTGGTCGGCCAGGAAGGGCAGCACCGGCGAGATGACGCGGATGCCCTGCGCAAGCGCAAACCAGAGCGTGCGGAAGGCGGCCTCGTCGAGCGAGTAGAAGCGGCGGCGCGAGCGGCGGATGTACCAGTTCGAGAGGTCGTCGACGAAGCTCTCGAAGGAGCGGATCACGCCGACCGTGAGCGACGCCTCCAGAGCCTCGGTCGCCTCCGTGACGAGCGCATGCGTGCGCTCGACCAGCCAGCGGTCAAGCGGCTTCAGCTCAACGCCCTGCGGGCCGGCGGCAAGATCCTCGAGGCTGGGGCGGAAGCCCTCGATGTTCGCGTAGGTGACCAGGAAGGAGGCCGAGTTCCAGAGGGTCAGCAGCTTGCGCTTGACCTCCTCGGCCGGGCCGAAGCCGAAGCGGATGTTCTGGGTCGGCGGCTGCTGGCAGTAGAGCCAGCGCATCACGTCGGCGCCCATCCGCTCGAACGCCTCGTCGGCGTCGATCGCGTTGCCGCGCGAGCCGTGCATCTCGTCGCCGTTCTCGTCCAGCAGCTTCTCGTAGGAGAGCACCTCCTTGTAGGGCGCCCTCCCGTCGAGCGCGACGGCCATGAACAGCAGCGAGTAGAACCAGAGCCTGATCTGCTCGCGCATCTCGCAGACCCAGTCGGCCGGGAACCACTTCTGCCAGTAGTCGTCGTCGGGCAGGTCGGCCGTGGAGAGTCCCTTCGAGGCGCCGGTGGCGTAGCCGTGCTCGATCCACTCGGGGTTCTGCCAGCCGAGTGTGGAGAAGGGGACGATGCCGGCGTCGAGCCAGACGTCGCCGACCTCGCTCACGCGCTTGACCTTCTCGTTGCCGCAGGCCGGGCAGCGAAGCGAGACGGCGTCGATCCAGGGCCGGTGCAGCTCCTCCAGCCCGTCGATTCCCTCCGTCGCCAGCTCGGCCAGCTCGGCCTTCGAGCCGACCACGATCAGGTGCCCGCACTCGCAGGGGAAAAACGGCAGCGGCAGCCCGTAGTAGCGGCGGCGCGAGATGTTCCAGTCGTCCATGTTGCGCAGCCAGTCGTCCATCCGCTTGCCGAAGTAGTCGGGCGTCCACTTGACCGTCGCGTTGGCGTCGAGCAGCTTCTGCCTGATCTCCGCGACGGCGACGAACCAGTCGTCGGTGATGCGGAAGACGAGCGGCGTCTCGCAGCGCCAGCAGTGCGGATAGCGGTGGTGGATGGTGCCGGCCTGGATGAGGACGCCGCGCTTTTCGAGGTCGCGGATGATCTCCGAGGCCGCCTCGTGCGCGCCCTTGCCCGCCAGCCAGCCGTACTCGGGCAGGATCGTGCCGCTCTCGTCGATCGGCGCCAGCACGGGCAGCCCCTCGCGCTTGCCCAGCTCGAAGTCCTCGCCGCCGCAGCCGGGTGCGATGTGGACGATGCCGGTGCCCTCCTCCATCGAGACCTCGTCCCAGGCGACGACGCGGTACTCGACCTCGCTCGCGGCGGGCAGCTCGCCGAAGGGCCCCGTGTAACGCCAGCCGACCAGTTTCTCTCCCGGCAGCTCGTCTACGACCTTGCCTTCCACCGGAACCTGCTCGACCAGCGGCCCGGCCAGCCAGAGCGCCTCACCGTCCTGCTGCACCTTCACGTAGGTAGCCGCGGGATCGACCGCGGCCGCGACGTTGGCCGGCAGCGTCCAGGGCGTCGTCGTCCAGACCACCAGCGCCTCGCCCGGGCGCTCGATCAGCGGAAAGCGAACGTAGAGCGAAGGATCGATCTTGTCGCGATAGGCGTCGCCGGTGGTCAGCTCGTGCGCCGAGATCGAGGTTCCGCAGCGCGGGCACCATTCGGTCGAGCGGTGGCCGAGATAGAGCCAGCCCCGATCGTGCAGCGTCTTCAGGAAGCGCCAGATGTACTCGATGTTGGTGTCGGAGAAGGTGAAGTAGTCGGCGCCCCAGTCGAGCCACTGGCCCAGGCGCTTCGACTGGCGCGTGATCTCGCCGGTCGACCAGATCACCTTGTCGCGGCAGTGGCGGGCGAAGGCCTCCAGGCCGTACTCCTCGATCTCGCGCTTGGAGTTGAGGCCCAGCTCCTGCTCCACCCCGACTTCGATCCAGAGCCCCTGGCAGTCGTAGCCGTTCTGGTAGCGCTGGTCGAAGCCCTGCAGGGCGCGGAAGCGGACGAAGACGTCCTTGAGCGTGCGCCCCCACATGTGATGGACGCCCATCTTCTTGTTGGCCGTGATCGGGCCGTCGATGAAGCTCCAGCGCTCGCCGCCCTGGTTTTTCTCGCGCAGGCGCTCGAACGAGCGCTCGCTCTCCCAACGCGCCAGAACCTCCAGCTCGAGCGCGCTGTGCTCGGGCTTGGCTGGTAGGGGTGCGAAAATGCTTTCCATGCCGGCGAGATTCTAGGGCACGCGGTAGGGCGGGATGAATCCCGTAGGCTTCAACGTTCTATTAGCGACAGGGAATATCGGATTCGAGGAAAGGGTGAGCGGAGTGGCAGACGCCGTAACGGAGGCAACGTTCGAGCAAGAGGTCCTGAAGAGCGACAAGCCGGTGATCGTGGACTTCTGGGCCGAGTGGTGCGGTCCGTGCCATGCCGTTTCGCCGGTACTCGATCGGATCGTCGAGGAGCGCGCGGGAGCCATCAAGCTGGTGAAGGTCAACATCGACGAAGAGATGGCGCTGGCGCAGCGGTTCGGTATCTCGTCGATCCCAACGGTCATGCTCTTCCGTGACGGTCAGGCTGAAAGCACCGCCGTCGGCGCCCAGCCAAAAGGCTCACTGGAGCGGTCGCTCGGTCTCAGCGAGGGATAGAGAGTCTCGAGCCACCCGTCCGAGCGGGCTAGCCGCGCCGCTCGCGCCAGCGTTGCACGAGCTCCGCGATGCTGGTGAAGGCGATCTCCTCTTCGCCGGGTAGCTCGTCCGCGGCGAACCAGCGAAGCTCGGAGATGTCGTCGGCGGCTGCCGGCGTCCCGCCCAGGATGCGAGCCGACCAGTTCAGGCTGAGCACGAACTGCGCTTCGGGGCCGTCGCCGTAGAGATCGATGGCGGTGCCGAAGAACTCGCCCGGCTCGATCTCGAGCCCGGTCTCCTCGCGCAGCTCGCGCCGGAGACCGTCGAGCGGCGGCTCTCCCTCCTCGAGAAAGCCGCCGGGGGTGTCCCACCTCCCCTTCCTGGGCTCGATAGCGCGGCGCACGAGCATCAGGCGGCCGAGATCGTCCTCGCAGAGCGCGCCGACTGTCGGCGCCGAGTTGGCGTAATAACACGAGCCGCAACTCGGGCAGGCAGCGTTCGTGGGATCGACGACCAGCTTCGCGCTGCAGCGGGGACAGAAACGCCATCCGTGTAGCTCGGCCACAAGCAAGAGGATAGTTCCCCGGTGTCAGACACCGTTCAGATCGGGGAGGATTTGTCCAGGGCCACCTGCAACAAAGTAGGAACAAGCTTTCCCCACGCCTCGATCGCCGGTAGCGCGGAGAGCGGGTCAGGACGCGCTCGAAGCGGCGATCGGTGCGAGTCGCCGCCGCATCATCGTGAACAGCGTGCCGAGCGCGACCATCTCGCTCTTGCCCCAGAACTGACCCCAGAAGAAGCCCAGGCTTCCGAAGGCGATGGTCAGGAAGAGGTAGGAGTCGATCGCGTTACCGATCGTTCCGGAGAGTGCGACCCCGAGGCTCAGATTCCGGTTTCGGATCGGTGTGAAGACGGCGGCCTCGACCGTTTCCGAGACGGTGAAGGCGACCACACTGGCGATCGCGACCTTCTCCAGCGACGTCCAGCCGGCCAGATCGCCGACGCCCCAGGAGATCAGTCCGGCGACGTAGACGAGCGGCATCGTCCAGTAGAGGCCCCGTAACTGCTGAATCCAGTCGCGCAGCACCAGCACCGCGCCGATGCAGAAGACGCCCGCCGGTGCCTGATACGGAGTCAGCGGCACGTCGACGACGTAGGCGCTCGCCAACCAGTTGGCGAGGATGACTAGCCCCAGATAGCAGGTCGCAAGTGGCAGGAAGAGCTTCATCTCGTGCTTCGTCTCGTGTTGTTCCGACCGCGCCACGCGGCCGCTCCGAGCGAGCAGCCTAGCGAACACGCAGCCGCGAGTGACCGAACGGCGGAGCACCGTACCCGGGGCGAGCTCGAAGAAACCGACGCGCGAGCGAGACGCCGCTTCTCGCTCGCGCGCTCGAAGACAAGAAGGCACTTCGGCCTTCGGACGCGACTTTCGTTACGCGTCCGTTTCCTCCCCAGGCCGAGGGCCCGATCTTGCCAACCACTGCTTATGACGCAACCGTGTTACGAAGGTTGGGCCGATCGCCGGTTGCGCGGCCAGGCTCACCAGCGCTTTCCAAAAGCCGCCGCGACCGACACCGCGGGCGCGGCTCACTAACGCAATCCCCCGATTCCTTTTTTCTTCTCACCGCGAAAAGTCATCAAGCCCTCCGCAGGAGGGCGGACTTTTCGCGGTTCCTACATGCCCATCGCGTGGTAGCCGGAGTCGACGTAGAGGATCGTGCCCGTGATGTTGCGGGCGTCGTCGGAGAGAAGGTAGGCGCTGCCCGCGGCGACGTCGCCGGCGTCGATCGCCCGGCGCAGCGGCGAGCGCTCGGCGACGATCGACTCCATGGTCGGAAAGCCGGGGATCGAGCGAGCGGCGAGAGTCCGCACCGGACCGGCCGAGACCGCGTTGACGCGAACACCCTCGCTGCCGAGATCCCAGGCCAGGTAGCGCATCGATGCCTCGAGCGTGGCCTTGGCCACTCCCATGATGTTGTAGTGCGGCACCGCCCGCTCTCCGCCGAGATAGGTCATGGTCACGATCGAACCGCCCGTCTCGGCCAGGTGAGGCTCGGCGGCGCGAGCAATCGCCACCAGCGAGTAGGCGCTGACGTCGAGTGCCATCCAGAAGCGGTCGCTCGGAGTGTCGACGAAGCGGCCCTCCATGTCCTCGGCGGCGGCGAAGGCGACCGAGTGGACGACGAAGTCGAGCCCGCCCAGAGCTTGGACGGCCTCGGCCACCGCGCGCGTGCAGTCCGCCTCCTGGCGCACGTCACAGGGCGTAACGAGCGGGCTGGAGACCGATTCGGCCAGCTCGCGCACGTTCGACTCGATCCGCTCGCCCTGGAAGGTGAAGGCCATCCGAGCGCCTTCGTCGGCGAGCCTCTTCGCGATCGCCCAGGCGATAGAGCGCTTGTTGGCCACGCCCAGGACGAGACCGCGCTTGCCTTCGAATCTCCCAGCCATCGGCCCGAGTCTAGCGGGATGGTTACGCAAACGTGCAGTCATGTGGGGGGCTCGGATAGCGACGGCGCGGCTCCGTTTCGTTGCGAGATCGTCACACCGGCGCGTGATTCTTCTCGGCTCGGGACAGTACTCTGCGACCACCCCGCGGGCGGGTGGCTCGGTGGCGGGCGAAGTGAGAAGTGCCGTGTAGGAGCGAGCCAGAACGAGCGCTCAAAGCACCCGAGCAGCGCCGCCCGCTCTGCTCGCGAGGCGTTCGCTACGCTCCAAGTAGAGACCGTGGGAGTCGAAACGACCAAGAGCGAACAGCGTGTAGCCGTGATCACCGGCGCCTCGAGCGGCATTGGCGCCGCGCTCGCACGCTCGCTTTCCAGGCACGGCTGGCACTGCGTTCTACTAGCACGGCGAGCCGACCGGTTGAAGCAGATCGCCGCCGAGACGGGCGCCGAGATCGAGATCTGCGACGTCTCGAGCGCCGAGGCGGTCAACGAGGCGGCCGCGCGGGTACTCGAGCGCCATCCCGCACTCGGCCTGCTCGTCAACAACGCGGGCATCCCCTCGCACGGAACCTTCCTGAGCGCCAGCGCCGAGCGAATCGAGCAGGTGATCCGCACCAATTATCTGGGCTCGGTCTGGAGCCTGCGCGCGTTTCTGCCCGGGCTGGAGCGAGGACGCCCCTCCGGCGTCGTCAACATCGTCTCCGTCGCCGGCACGACCGTCGTCCCCGGCGCGGGCCCCTACTCGGCCTCCAAGCACGCCCAGCTCGCCTTCTCGCGCGCGCTCCGCGCCGAGCTAAGGCCGCGCGGCATCTCCGTGCTCACGGTCAATCCGGGGCCCGTGACGACCGAGGGCTTTCCGCAGACACGGCTGATCAACAAGCGCTCGATGCGCTGGACGGTGCTCACGCCCGAGCGGATCGCGGAAAAGATCGTCAAGGCGATCCAGCGCGGCAAGAGCGAGGTCGTCTTCCCGCGCTGGATGCGGATCGCGGGAGTATCGACCGGGCTCTTCCCGGCTACTGTCACTCGGGTGGTGGCCAAGGGCGACCCGGGTCGAGACAGCGAGATTCCGAAAGACGCAAGTAGCACGTGATCGAGCTGCTCTACTGGCAGGGCTGTCCCTCCTATCCAGAGGCCAAGACTTTGCTCGAGCAGGTGCTGACCGAGCTCGGTCGCGACGATCTCGTGCTGATGACCGAGGTGAGGAGCGACGAGGAGGCCGAACGCCTGCACTTTCCCGGCTCGCCGACGATACGCGTTGATGGCCGCGACATCGACGCCGAGGGCGCCGACTCGCGCCCGGCGCTCAACTGCCGCATCTACCACCTTCCAGACGGGCGGGTCTCGCCCGTTCCCTCACGAGAACAAATGGAGGCAGCACTCAGATGAGCATCGAACCCCGCACTGAAGCCCCTCCCTTCGAGCTTCTCGGCGTCGACGGCGCCGATCACTCCCTGGACGACTACCGCGACGCGAAGCTGCTCGCTCTCGTCCAGTACTGCAATCACTGCCCCTACGTCCTGGCCTGGGAGGGCAGGCTGATGGCACTGGCACGCGACTACGCCGACCGAGGCGTGCGGGTGGTCGCCGTCAACTCGAACGACGTCGCCCGCTACCCCGAGGACTCGTTCGAGCGGATGCAGGAACGAGACCGTGAGCTCGATTTCCCCTTCGACTACCTCTTCGACGAGAGTCAGGCGCTGGCGCTGGCGCTCGGCGCCGAGCGCACGCCCGAGGTCTTCCTCTTCGACGAGGAGCGTCGGCTCCGTTACCGCGGAGCGATCGACGACTCCCGCGACGACAGGGCGGTGACCAGGAGCTACTTGCGCGACGCGATCGAGGCGCTGCTGGCCGGCGAAGAACCGCCCGTTGCGGAAACCGAGTCGGTCGGTTGCACGGTCAAGTGGAAGAGCTAGCGAACGAGTTTCGAATTCGCGCGCCCGCCCGGTGCCTGGCACCGGGACATGACCGCGCCGGACGATCCGATTCCTCATGTTTGCCAAGGAACCCAACGGTCGCGCCGATCGAGACGGTTCCCGAGATTCGAAGAACACACGACTTCCACTGGACGAGAGCCGTGTCCGCTCGAGACGAGGCGCCTGCGGAAAAGCGCAGCTCGCGGCGGGATTTTTGCTATAGAGCGGATTGCCCTGGACGTGCCCGAAAGGGCCATGTCCCCGTGCCTGGCACCGGGACATGGCTGGGCTAGCCAGGACGCTCGAGCACGTACCAGCCCAACTCGACGGTAAAGGTGGCGCCGGGTACAAGCCGCCGGGCGCGCTCACGCGCTTCGCCCTGACAACCGGCGCGATCGAGAGACGCCTCGATATCTCGCTCCGTCGCCACGATCTCCTGACGCAAGAGGACGAGCCCGTTCACGTCGAAGAGCGCACGCATCCCCTGATCGGAGAAGGTGCGCGCGTGAGAGCTGTCGCGTAAGCGCTCGAACTCGTCCATTTCACGTGCGCGCGCGGCATCGGACGACGCCAGCTGGTCGATGATGAGCAGACGCCCGTCCGGTTTCGTGACCCGCACCAGCTCTTCGAGCGCCCGCTCGAGACGTTCGACGTGGTGGAGGGTGCGAAACGTGCCGACGATGTCGAAGCTCGCGTCTTCGAACGGCAGGGCGAGGACGTCGCCCTCGATGAAGCTCAGGTTCGTCAGATCGACCGCCAGCTTCCTGGCCTCGGCCAGAAGCTCGGGCACGATGTCGCAACCTACGACCTCGCCGACCAGGGGCGCCAGTCCGAGCGCCAGGGCTCCCGCTCCGGTACCGACGTCGAGAGCGCGCTCGTCGCCGCGTAGCGGCGCCAAAAGACGTGCCGCTCGCTCACTGATCTCCGGAATCAGCTCGCTCGACCGCTCCGCAAAAGACTCCGCGTCCCGCGCGAATCGGGCCCGAACAACATCGTTCCACTCCTCATGCTCGCCGGGAGCTTCCGGCGATTCGGTCGAGTTCAACGTGATCCTTCATTCACGAACCTGGCACACACGCAAGCCATTCTCCTCGATAGGATCACCTTGGGGAGGAGGTTGGGGCTTCCTTCGCTCGCAACATGCTCGAGCTCGAAGACGGGAGATGCGAGTGCCGGTCAAGGTCTATGGAGTTCTCAGCCTGATCGCATTCGCGGGCGCCGTTGCCGTCGCGGCGCTGGCCGGCTGGCTCGAGTCGCCGGCGCTCGGGATCGCCTACGCGGCGCTCGCAGCCGTCTCCTTGCTCGTGACGGTTGCGATCTTCTGCAGCAAGTGCTCGGCTCGTGACCGCTGCGGGCACGTCGTTCTCGGCCCGATCGCCCGCCTGATGCGAAAAGAGCTCAAAACGGGTCCGTACACGAGCGCGGAACTAACGTTGACCTCGATCGCGCTCGTCCTGATCTTCCTGCTCCCCCCGAGCTGGCTCTGGCGCTTCCCGCTCGCCCTCGGTGGCTTCTACCTCCTATTCTTACTCGGCTCGATCGACGTCCGCGCCCGCGTCTGCCCGGCCTGCGCAAACGAGGCCTGCCCGCTCAGCGCAAAGCGCGCGAGCTAGGAATCCCGGCGCGCGAGCTCGTCGCGCACCAGCTCGAGCGCTTCCTCACGCGTCGCGATCGTCCCGGCGGCTCGTTCCTCGGCGATCAGATCGAGCAGCTCGCCGACCAGCGGTCCGGGAGAGATACCGAGCTCGTCGCCGCGAAGCAGCGGCTCGTCGGGCTCGGTCTCACGGGCGATGCGAACATTCTCCGCGAATTCGCCTGTGCCGAGAAAGGCGAGTGCATCGATCGCCCAGGGCTCGGCCGCGCGGCGGAAGCGATGGATCTGGCGCGGTGAGTCGTCAGCGGGGAGCTTGGCGCCCAGCAGCTTGCCGAGATAGCGATCGAGCTCGCCCGAGATTGGAAGGCGGCGCAGACCCTTGCCGAAGACGGTCACCAGCCGAAGCCCCGGTGAATCGGCAAGTGAGCGCTCGACGCGGCCGGCAAGCGCTAGCGATCCACCCAGGGGAGCAAGCAGGCCCAGCTCGTCGAGGCGCTCGTAACCCGCCCAGCCAAGCTTCTCCAACTCGACCAGGATGCGCTCGCCCGCGGGCTCGCTCACCCGCTGGACACGCGAACGGAGAAGCTCCTCGCTCTTCCGATCGAGCCGAAGGCCGAGCTCCTCCTCGAACCTGACCGCACGCAGCAGTCGCAGCGGATCGTCGTCGAAGACGCGTTCGGAGACGGCCTTCAGCCGCCGCTCGGCGAGATCGCCCCGCCCATCGAACGGATCGACCACCTCGCCTCCGGCAAGCGGCTCGGCGATCGCGTTGACGGTGAAGTCGCGCAGCGCCAGATCCTCGGCCAGCGTTCCGCGCAGCGGCGTGAAATCGACGCACTCGCCGCTCGGAAACGCCACCCGCCAGGCACCGTGACGCTCCGAGAGAGGAAAGGGTGCGCCGCCACTTTCCTTCGCGAACGCGCGCGCCGCCGTCCTCGAATCGAGGCAAACGACGTCGAGATCGACGAGCTCGCGACCGAGCAACTCGTCCCGCACGGCACCGCCGACTAGATAGGCCTCCTCGCCGGCCAGAGCGGCGCGAACGAGCTCGAGCAGGTTAGGCGTCGACGAGGACACGGCGCGCGCGGCGGCGATCGGAGCAGATGCCGCAGGTGATCTCGTAGTTGATCGTGTCGGCAACGCGTGCGTGATCCTCGACGAACAGGCCGTCTCCGACGATCACGACCGGCGTGTCGACCAGCACCTCGCGCTCGAGCGAAACGGCGAAGGAATCCATCGAGACGGTCCCGATCACCGGCCGGCGCTTGCCCTCGACGAGCACCTCGGTGCCCGTCATGTCGCGGCGGAAGCCGTCCGCGTAGCCGGCGGGGACGAGCCCGATCCAGGTCGGCTCGCTGGCGACAAAGCGACGCCCGTAGCCGGTGCTCTCGCCAGGCTGAAGCTGCTTCACCTGAGCCAAACGACTCTCCCAGCGCAGCACCGGCTCCAGATCGTCCTCGGCCGGATCGGCACCGAAGGGCGACAGGCCGTAGAGCGCGATACCGCAGCGGGCGGCATCGAAGCTCGCCTCCGGGATGCGCAGGACGGCCGCGCTGTTGGCGATGTGGCGCGTCAGCCCGGCATAGGGCTCGGTGATCGCGCGGAAGCGCTCGACCTGGGCACGCGCGAACTCGAGGTCGTAGTCGGCGGTGGCGAGATGGCTCATCAGCCCGACGACGTTACGGCCAGGCGCGGAGAGAAGCTCCGAGAGCCCGAAGCGCCCCATGCCCGTGTCGAGCTTGAGGTGGGCTCGCACGCCCTCGGGAATGTCCGCGTCCACGACGGTGATCTCCAATCCCGCCTCGCGGGCCCGAGCGATCTCGGCCGGGAGAAGAGGGCTCATCACCAGGATGCGCGCCGTCGGGTATTCGGCGCGCAGCTCGAGCGCCTCGGCAAGCGTGACGACGCAAAGCGTGCGAGCGCCCTCGCTCAGCGCCACGCCGGCCACGTCCACCGCCCCGTGCCCGTAGGCGTCAGCCTTCACGACCGCCCAGAGATCGGCCCCGTCGAGCGCGGCGATCAAACGCCTGATGTTGCGGCGGACGGCGCCCAGGTCGATCGTGAGCTGCGAGCGGTGCATCGCTTCATCGTAGAAGGACGGGCGCATTCCCGCTCGGGCTCTGGCCGTCTGCGACCGTTGGATGGGGCAGCACGATTGCTTTCAGCGATCGTACGAGATCGCCAGCGGCAGCATCCGTGCTACATCGCCGGCCACAACGCCGGCCTGTGGCTCGATCAGCTGCGCGGCCCGGCCGTGAGCGACTGCGGCCCCCGCGGCGGCGAGCGCCGGCTCCAGGCCCTTGGCCAGGAAAGCGGCCACGACACCGGTAAGGACGTCGCCCGAACCGGCGGTCGCTAGGACTGGGGGTCCCTCTTCGCACACCAGCGCCTCGCCCGAGGGTGAGGCGACTATCGTGTCGGCGCCCTTGAGCAGCGTCACCGCCGCGAACCGATCGGCGCACTCGCGTGCGGCGGCCAGGCGATGCTCGTTCACCCAGGCCGAGTCCTTGCCGAGCAGGCGCGCCAGCTCGCCGGCGTGTGGCGTCAGGATCGCCGGAGAAGCCCATTTCCCCGGCTCGAGCCCGAACAGGGCGTCGGCATCCACGACGGCCGGCAGCGTCGTCTGCTCGAGCAGCTCGCGCACGAACGCCCGTGTTTCCTTCGAGCGCCCGATTCCCGGGCCCAGCGCGAGCGCCTGGGCACGCGGCTCGAGCTCGGCAACGAGCGACAGCGCCTCGGTCGTCAGGTGTCCGTTCTCGTCCTCGGGCGCCGGGCGCTTCACGGCCTCGACCAGGTTGATCTCGATCGGTAGAAGGAGGGAGCGGGGAATCACGACCGTGACGTAGCCGGCGTCGGCGCGGAAGGCCGCTTCGCCGGCCAGGCAGACGGCGCCGGAGAAACCGGGCGAGCCGCCGACGACGAGCACCGAGCCGGCGCTGAACTTGGTGTCGGACTCCTTCCGCGGCGGAAGCAGCGAGAGCAGTCCGGGCCCGGCCAAGTGGCAGGCGGTCTCGCCGCCCTTAAGACCGATGTCCACGATCTCCAACTCGCCGCGCCGGAAGCGGCCGGGCGCCACGACGTGCCCGACCTTGCGCGCGTAGAAGGTGACCGTCGCCGTGGCGTTCACCGCGGGCCCTGCGACCTCTCCGGACGAAGCGTCCACGCCCGAGGCGATGTCGACCGCGACAACCGGCGCCCCGAGCGAGTTGATCCGCTCGATCAGGGCTGCGGCATCGTCACGCGGCGCTCCGGAGAAGCCGGTGCCGAAGAGCGCGTCCACGATCACGTCCGGGTCACCCAGCTCGCGCTCCGCGCCCTTTGCCTCGACGACGCGCACCTCTCGCCCGCTCGAGCGCAGAACGTCGGCCGCCACCAGCCCGTCGCCACCGTTGGAGCCGCCACCGCAAACGACGGTGAAAGTCTTCGCGTCGGGAAAGCGGCGTAACGCCGCCTCGGCGGTTGCCGTTCCGGCTCGCACCATCAGCTCGCGCATCGAGTCGGGATAGCCAGGGTAAGCCTCCTCGACCGCGCGCATCTCAGCGGAAGAGAAGAGCGGCTCGAGGGCTGAGCGGTTGTTCACTCCAACCCCTCTCCCTCGATCGAGAGGATCGCAACCGCCGCGGCCATGCCCTTGGAGTGAGTCAGCGAGAGATCGACCCACCCTACGCCCATCTTCTCGGCCCAGGCTTTCGTCTTCCCCGAGAGCGAGACGGTCGGACGCGAGCGCCCGGCGATCTCGATCTCCATCCAGGTGAAGTGCACGCCGCAACCGAGCGCCTTGCCGACCGCCTCCTTGCCCGCAAAACGCGCCGCGTAGCTCTGGGCCGGATTACTGCGCGAGTCGCAGTAGCGGCGCTCGGCCGCGGTGAAGCAGCGCTCGCGGAAGCGCGGACGCTCGAGCGCCGAGCGAATCCGCTCGATCTCGATCAGGTCGAGGCCGACCCTCAGCGCGCCGTCCGAAGCCATTCGGGAAGGTCCGCGATCGAGGAGAGAAGAACTGTCGGACGAATCCCCGAGCGCTCGTAGACGTCGGGGCGGAACTTACCCGTGCGCACGAGCACTGTGCGCATCCCGTGTAGCTGGGCGCCACGGATATCCGATGCGAGGTCGTCGCCGACCATCAGAGCCTGGCCGGGGTCGCTGTCGAGCGCCTCGAGAGCCGCGGCGAAGAAGGAGGAGCTCGGCTTGCCGAGCACGGTCGCATGCACTCCGGCCGCGTACTCGAGCCCGGCGACGTAGGCGCCCGTGTCGAGAAGGGGCCCGTGCTTGGTCTGCCACCACGGATTCCGGTGCAGGCAGAAGAGCTCGGCGCCGGCCTCGAGCTCGGCAAAGGCGCGAGCCAGATTCATGTGCGAGAAGACGCGCCCGGTTTCCTCGGTCTCGTCCGCCCCACCGAGGAGCACGGCGTCCGCACTCTCACCGACCAGTTCGATCCCCGTCAGGTCTTCCACGATCGCAGACATCGTCAGGGCCAGGACGCGGCGGCCGGCGAGTGCCCGGGCGGCCGCCCGCGGCGTCGTCTGCAGCTCCTCTTCGCCGATATCGAAGCCGTTCGAGCGCAGCAACTTGGTCAGGCGCGCGCGCGAGCAGGTGGTGTTGTTGGTCAGGAAGCGCAGCCGGTGGCCGGCCTCGCGCAGGCGGCGAACGGCGCCGGTGGCTCCCGGAATCGGCTCGTTCGAGACGCTCAGAACGCCGTCGATGTCGATCAGGATCGCGCCCACGTAAACGAGTCTATTGATCCAGGCGGGGAAAGGGGAGTGGGCGCTCGGCATCGATAGCGGAACCGCCCGACCGCCCGCGTTTGTCTCGCATTTCTCTACTCCGGCGCCGGCGCGCCTCCGAGCTCGCTCGGTCAGCCGCCCGACTTCACCTTCTCGGCCCCCTGCTCGGTCTGCGTAAAGCGTTCGCCCTCCTGGCTGACGAAGCCGGCGGCGACAAGCTCTCGAAGCGAGCTGCGAACCCGATAGAGCGCCAACCCGGTTGCGCTCGCCACATCTTCCGCGCTGGAGTTCGGGCGCACGGCCTCGAGCATCAGCCTGCCCGATGTGCTGAGCGACCCATCCGGCCTAACGCATGCCATTTCCACCCCCTTCGCTCATCTGGAACAAGCCCCTAAAGCGATTTCTTGCAGAGGTACCAATCGACGCACTCGAAGCCCTCGCCGACTCTTTCCTCTGCGAGCTCGGTCGTGTTGGGCGCCGGCAAGACCACTTTGTCGCCGGGTCGCCAGTTCGCCGGGGTCGCAACCTTATTCGCGTCGGCGGTTTGTAGTGCATCGATGAGGCGCACGATCTCGTCCATGTTGCGCCCGGTCGTGAGCGGGTAGTAGATCATCGCCCGCAGGACGCCCTTCGGGTCGATGACGAACACACAGCGGCTGGTCTCGGTCTTGCTCTCGCCCGGCATGACCATGCCGAAGTCGGTTGCGACCTTGCGATCGAGATCGGCGATGATCGGGAAAGGGATCTTTACTCCGGTCTTTTCCTCGATATTCCGGATCCAGGCTATATGCGAGGTGACGCTGTCGATCGAAAGGCCGAGCAGCTCGCAGCCGCGCTTCTGCAGCTCCGGGTAGATCTCGGCGAAGGCCATGAACTCGGTCGTGCAAACCGGCGTGAAATCGGCCGGGTGGGAAAAGAGAATCAGCCAGCTACCCTCGAAGTCGGTCAACTTGAGCGCTCCGTGAGTCGTCACGGCATCGAACGCGGGCGCCGGTTCGTTCAGGCGCGGAAATGCGGCACGAACCTCTGGTTCCTCGATTGTCGTCATGGACTGCCTCCTCGATGGTCGGCGCCGCGTATCTCGGCCGCGCTTTTCGCTTGTCGACTCTTCCGTTTCCATCACCAAGGCTGCCGAAACATCAGCAATTCTCTCCGCGGATGAGGGCCGGTGCCTGGCACCGAGGAACTCCGACCCACGAGAAAGTTCTGTCTGAGCTGGCACTTTCCCTGCTCGGCGCGCTCGATCTCAAACGGTGTCAAACACCGATTCTGTCAAGGCGCAAACGCGCGGGAAGAGCGACTTACTCTTCCCAGGCGCCGAGCTCGGGATCTACTCGACGGTGACGGTCTTGGCCAGGTTGCGCGGCTGATCGACGTTGAGGCCGCGTAGGCGGGCGATGCGGTAGGCGAGAAGCTGCAGCGGTAGCACCGCCAGCACCGCTTGCAGGTACTCGTTCGTCTTGGGGACGTAGATGACGTCGTCGGCGTGGTGCTGGATGTCTTCGTTACCGTCGGTGGCGATGGCGATCACCTGGGCGCCGCGGGCACGCGTCTCCTGGATGTTCGAGACGACCTTGTCGTATACGTGCGAGTCGGTGGCGACGCAGACGACCGGAGTCTCCGAGTCGAGCAACGCGATCGGGCCGTGCTTCATCTCGCCGGCCGAGTAGGCCTCGGTCGGGATATAGGAGATCTCCTTCAGCTTGAGCGCGCCCTCGAGACAGATCGGCAGCCCGATATTGCGGCCGAGATAGAGGAAGAACGGCTTGTCGAAATGGCGCTCGGCAATGTCCTCGATCGGATGGGCTCCGTCGTCGGCGTCCTGCAGGAACTGAGCGATCTTCTCGGGCAGCGTCTGCACTTCGGCGATCAGCGATTCGATCTCGCCCCCCGGCAACGTCTCACGCACCTGCGCCAGCTTGAGCGCGATCAGGTAGAGGAGCGAGATCTGGGCGGTGAAGGTCTTCGAGGCGGCGACGCCCATCTCCAGGCCTGCGCGCGTATAGAGAACCGAGTCGACCTCGCGAGTGATCTGGGCGCCCATCATGTTCGTGATCGCCATCGTGCGTGCGCCGTGCTTTCTCGCCAGCACCATGGCGTCGATCGTGTCGCGCGTCTCGCCCGACTGCGAGATGCCGATCACCAGCGTGTTCTTGTCCAGAACCGGGTTGCGGTAGCGCCACTCGCTGGCGATGTCGTGCTCGACGGGCACGCGCGCCCACTCCTCGATCACGTAGCGGCCGGCCACGCCCGCGTGGTAGGCCGTACCGCAGGCGAGGATGACGATACGGCGCAGGTTGCGCAGCTCGTCGTCCGAGAGAAGGAGCCCCTCGAGCGTTAGCTCGCCGTTGTGGACTCGCTCGGCAAGCGTCTCGCGCACCGCGGTCGACTGCTCGTAGATCTCTTTGAGCATGAAGGTCTCGTAACCGCCCTTCTCGGCTTCCTCCTCGTCCCAGTCGACGGTGATCGTCTCGTGCTCGACCGCGCCCGAGCCGTCGAGTGCGCTGGTGTACGAAACGCCGTCGGGAGTCACCGCGACGATGTCGCCGTCGTCGGGGAACTGAACGTCGCGGGTCTCCGACAGGAAGGCGACCGTGTTGGAGGCGATGAAGCCCTCGCCGCCGCCGATGCCTACGACGAGCGGACACTGGCGGCGGGTGCCGACGAGCAACTCGGTGTTGTCGCGGTGGATGACGACGAAGGCGAAGTGCCCCTCGATCTCGCGGTAGGTCCGGCGCACCGCCTCGACCAGGTCGCCATCGTAGTGGCGCTCGATCAGATGAGCCACGGTCTCGGCGTCGGTCTCGGTGCTGAAGTGGTGGCCCTCTTTGATCAGCGAGGCGCGTAGCTCGCGGTAGTTCTCGATGATGCCGTTCAAGACGACGGCGATCTCGCGCTCATCGCAACCCGTGAGCGGATGGGCGTTCTCGACCACGACTTTGCCGTGGGTCGCCCAGCGCGTGTGCCCCAGGCCGTGCGTCGACTCGGAGCCGTTGCCGCCGGCGGCTTTGACCAGATGCTGCAGATTGCCGACCGCACGGATGTAGTCGAGACCGTCGTCCTCGCGGAGGACGATTCCGGCCGAGTCGTAGCCGCGGTATTCGAGCCGTTGCAGGGCGTTCAGGAGGAGCGGCTTACAGGTTCTCTTCCCGACGTATCCGATGATCCCGCACACCTGGAGCTCCTTCCCCGTCTGCGACGCTTCTCAATCCCCAGAGTGGAGTCTCGCACCGATCGACTGCGGTCCTGCGACTTACGATTCTGAAAAGCATAGAGCCCGGCGCTTTGGCCGCCCCGGTCAGGACGACTGGCCGAGCTCTCGTCGAACTTGCTCCTCGATCCTACCACAGAGATCTTCGGCTTCATCCGGCGTTTCGGCCTCGGCTAATAGGCGCACGACCGGCTCCGTCCCGGAAGGGCGGAGGAGCACGCGGGCGCGTCCGGCTAGTTCGTCATTCAGCCGCTCCACCTCCGTCACAGCGCGCCTGGGGAGCTTGCCTTCGATCTCGAGGTTTCGCTTGACCTGAGCGAAGCGGGGCATGACGGCGACCGCCTCGGCGAGCGTGCGCCCTTCGAGCGCCGAGCAGAGCAGTAGTGCCGCGGCCAGCCCGTCGCCGGTGACGTGGTCTTTGAGGTAGATGATGTGGCCGGACTGTTCGCCGCCCAGCACCCCCTGCTCGTGCCACAACGCCTCGAGCACGTAGCGATCGCCGACGTCGGTGGTGAGAACGCGAATGCCGTGCTCGCGCATGAGGTTGTGAAAACCGAGGTTGGTCATCTTGGTGACCGCCACCAGGTCGACTCCGAGGTGCAGAGCGAGGACGGCGAGAATCTGATCGCCATCGACCGGCTCGCCCGCGGCGGTGACCGCCAGCATGCGGTCGCCGTCTCCGTCGAAGGCGACGCCGAGGTCGCAGCCATTCTCGACGACGGCACGCGAAAGCAGCGACAGATCGGTCGCTCCGCAGTGGTCGTTGATGTTGACTCCATCGGGCGCATCGCCGATCGCGACCACCTCCGCGCCCAGCCGCGTGAAGGCTTCAGGGGCGATGCCGGAGTAGGCGCCGTTGGCGCAGTCAACCGCCAGCTTGATTCCGCTCAAGTCGGAGCCGAAGCGCTCGAGGATGTGCTCTAGATAGCTGTCGGTCGCCACCTCGACGTGGTCGATCACGCCGCCACCGGAGGTCTTGGCCGTCATCAGCGCCTCGATCTCGAGCTCGGCGGCGTCGGAGAGCTTGCGCCCGTGGTGATCGAAGAACTTGACCCCGTTGTACTGCGGCGGGTTGTGTGAGGCCGTGATGACCACGCCCAGGTCGAGCGCAAGCAGAGCCACGGCCGGCGTCGGTAGTACGCCGCCGAGCACGGCCACTCCACCAGCCTCGACGACGCCGCGTGCGAACGCCTCCTCGAGCTCGGTACCCGATGCTCGCGTATCGCGACCGACGAAGACACGGCCACTCGACGACCAGATGGTCGCGGCCCGGGCCAGCTGCTCGACCAGCTCGACGGTCAAGTCCTCACCGACGACGCCGCGCACGCCGTCGGTACCGAAGTACTGTCTCGCGCTGGCTATCTCGACCTGCGGCTCAGTTGCCATCGAAACCGGGATCCTCCTTTCGCACCTCGCCGCGAGAACATCGTCTCGGACGCTGAGCAGCCTTGGAGTAGGCGCACCATTCTAGGAGCTTCGGCGGGCAGGGATTAGCGCTTCGAGAACTGTGGCGCCTTGCGAGCCTTGTGCAAGCCGGCCTTTTTTCGCTCGACGATGCGAGCATCGCGGGTTAGATATCCGGCGCGCTTGAGCGGAACGCGCAGCTCGGGATCGGCCTCGATCAGCGCCCGCGCGATGCCGTGGCGCAACGCTCCCGCCTGACCGCTCGAGCCGCCGCCGCGAACGCGTACGCGCAGGTCGTAGCGGCCCTCCACGCCGGCCAGGACGAGCGGCGACATAGCCGTCTGACGATGGGTGGGCCGGGGGAAGTAATCCTCGATCGTGCGTCCGTTGATCCAGGTCTTTCCGTCGCCGGGACGCAGGATCACCCGCGCTACAGACGTCTTGCGCTTACCGGTGCCTCGGTACTGAAGCTGCTCTTCTGCCACGGGTTAGATCCTAGTCCTCGAGTTTGAGTTGTTTCGGCTGCTGCGCGCCGTGTGGATGCTCGGCGCCTGCGTAGATCTTGAGCTTGCGAATCTGGGCGCGGCCCAGGCGGTTGCGTGGGAGCATTCCCTTGACGGCCTTGCGCAACACCTCGGTCGGCCTTCGCTCGAGCTGCTCGCGCAGCGTGCGCTCGCGCAGGCCGCCCGGGTAGCCCGAATGCCGGTAGTAGATCTTCTTGTCGAGCTTGTTGCCGGTCACCGCGATCTTCTCGGCGTTGACGACTACGACGAAGTCACCGGTATCGACGTGGGGCGTGAACTGGGGCTTGTTCTTGCCGCGCAGGGTGTCGGCGATGCGCACGGCGAGACGGCCGAGGTTCTTGCCCTCGGCGTCGACGACGTACCAGTCGTGCTCGATCTCGTGGGGTTTTGCGCTGTAGGTCTTCATGACACGAAAAACGAGCGGACCCAAAGGCGTCCGCCGGGCGCGGATTGTAGCAGTCCCGCGCGGGGCGCGACCGGGCGCTAGCCGTAGACGATCAGCTCGAGCAGGTTGCCATCGGGGTCGCGGAAGTAGACGCTGGCGCCGTTGCCGCGCGCCCCTTCACGCTCCAACGGCCCGAGCTCCAGCTCGACGCCGTGCGCTTCGAGTCTTGCGAGCGCTTCGTCGAGACTGCCCGGCCACGCGAAGCACAGATCGCTCCCGCCCGGACTTACGGGCCGCGCTGCCCGCGGTTGCGCCAGCTCCGAGCCCGGGCCGTGCACGTTCAGCTGCTGGCGGCTGCGGCCGTCGCCGAAACTGGTAGGCAACGCGTCCACGCTGGAGCTCGACCAGCTCGGCGCCGAGCACCTCTGTATAGAAGCGGTTCGAGCGCTCGAAGTCGGAAACGGCGATGACCACGTGATCGAGGCGGGGCTGCTTCACTGAGAAAACGCTAGTAGTTCAACTCCGGACAGTCCAATCGAGACACGACCACCGGCAAAGCGCCTGCTAAGAGGCCGCTTCCGGCCACAACCGCCATGTCCCCGTGCCTGGCACCGGGACATGGCACCAACGGCCAGTCCGCCTCGCTCCTAAGACAAGAGGTAGACGCGACGAAGTCGCGTTGATTCACCTTCTCGAGCCCTCGATGGAAGTCGAGAGACTTCCGTCGGACTTACTCCCACTCGATGGTGGCCGGCGGCTTCGAGCTCAGGTCGTAGACGACCCGGTTCACGCCACGGATCTCGGCGATGATGCGGCTCGAGATGCTTTCCAGCAGCTCGTGCGGCAGGCGCGCCCAGTCGGCGGTCATAGCGTCGTCGGAGGTGACGGCGCGCAAGATGATCGGGTAGGCGTAGGTGCGCTCGTCGCCCTGCACGCCGACCGAGCGGATGGCGGGCAGAACGGCAAAGGACTGCCAGAGTTTGCGGTACCAGCCGGCGCGCCGGATCTCGTCTTGGAGGATGGCGTCGGCCTCGCGCAGGATGTCGAGCCGCTCGCGCGTGACCTCGCCGATGATGCGGATAGCCAGGCCGGGGCCGGGGAAGGGCTGGCGCCAGACCAATCGCTCGGGCATCCCCAACTCCTCGCCTACTCGACGCACCTCGTCTTTGAACAGCAGCCGGAGCGGTTCGACCAGTTCCATCTCCATCTCCTCGGGCAGTCCGCCGACGTTGTGGTGGCTCTTGATCGTCGCGGCGACGCCTGCGGTGCCGCCGCCCGACTCGATCACGTCGGGGTAGATCGTGCCCTGGACGAGGAAGCGGATTTCGCCCAGCTTGGTCGCCTCCTCCTCGAAGACCCGGATGAACTCCTCGCCGATGGCGCGGCGCTTGGCCTCGGGCTCCTCCACTCCGGTCAGCCGCCCGAGGAAGCGCTCCTGCGCCTGTACGTGCACGAGCGGCACGTGGAAGTGATCGCGGAAGGCCTCGACAACCTGCTCGGCCTCGCCGCTGCGCATGAAGCCGTGGTCGACGAAGACGCAGGTGAGCTGCTCGCCGATCGCCTTGTAGACGAGTAGCGCGGCGACCGCCGAATCGACGCCACCCGAGAGTCCGCAGATCACTCTTTCTGAGCCAACCTGGGCGCGGATACGGGCCGTCTGCTCGTCGATCACCGCCGCCGCCGTCCAGCTGGGCTCGATCCCGACGACCTCGTGCAGAAAGCGCTCGAGTATCTTCTGGCCGTTTGTCGTGTGAACAACCTCGGGGTGAAACTGGACTGCATAGAGGCCGTGCTCCGGATCCTCAAAGCCGGCAAGCGGCGTCGTGGCGGAGCTGGCGACCACACGCGCGCCGGGCGGCGCCGCGGTGACCGAGTCGCGGTGGCTCATCCAGACGGTCTGCGTTCCGACCAGCTCCTCGCTGAAGAGAGAGCCGGCCTCGAGCCACATCTCGGTCTTGCCGAACTCCCCTACCCCGGTGCGCTCGACCCTGCCGCCGAGGTCCCGCGCCATCAGGTGCATGCCGTAACAGATGCCAAGCACCGGCACGCCGAGCTCGAACAAGCCGGTGTCGACGCTGGGCGCGTTCTCGACGTAAACCGAGGCCGGGCCGCCCGAGAGGATCAGCGCGCGTGGATTGCGCGCCGCCACCTCCTCGGCCGTGAGCCGGTAGGAGACCAGTTCCGAGTAGACATGCGCCTCGCGCACGCGCCGCGCGATCAGCTGCGAGTACTGGCCACCGAGATCTAGGACGAGTACGGGGCGCTCCTCGGGCGTCGTCTCGGGCGCCGGGAGCGGTCGGGCTTCGCTCACTTCTCTCTGTTTTGTGGTCGTGTGCCGAGGCCGACGCCGAGCGCGATCGCTCCAACGAGGAGAGCCAGCCCAGCGATTGCCGTGAGGAGCCCGAGAACGAGCATGAGCGACATGCCGTTCATCAGGAGCCTGCGGTTGGGTAGTTGGGGGCTTCCTTGGTGATCGCGATCCCATGCGGATGGCTCTCGCGCAGCCCGGCGACGGTGATGCGGATGAACTTGGTGTTCTTCTTCATCTCCTCGATCGTGTGCGCGCCGCAGTAGCCCATCGCCGCGCGCACGCCGCCGACCAGCTGATAGACGAGGTTGGCGAGCGGCCCCTTGTAGGCGACCCTCCCCTCGATACCCTCCGGCACCAGCTTCGAGACCTCACTGACGTCGGCCTGGAAGTAGCGGTCCTTGGAGAAGGAGCGTGCCTTCATCGCACCGAGTGAGCCCATGCCTCGGTACTCCTTGAAGCGCTCACCCTGATAGATGACGACCTCGCCGGGGCTCTCGTCCACGCCTGCCAGCATCGAGCCGAGCATGGCGCAGTCGGCGCCGGCGGCGATCGCCTTGGCCAGGTCGCCCGAGTACTGGACGCCGCCGTCGGCGATCACCGGTACACCGTGCTTCTCGGCCGCCTTGGCGCAGTCGTAGATGGCCGTAACCTGAGGAACTCCGGTGCCGGCAACGAT
The DNA here is from genome assembly GCA_964636655.1 of uncultured Gaiellales bacterium. Lineage (GTDB taxonomy): Bacteria > Actinomycetota > Thermoleophilia > Gaiellales > Gaiellaceae > Fen-549. The sequence goes on along the minus strand of CAZWTK010000021.1, from coordinate 7,434 downwards.
GCGAGTCGTGCATATCGAGCCCGGGCCGATGCCGGCCTTGATCGCGTCGGCGCCGGCCGCGATCAGTGCCTCGGTCGCCTCGGCGGTGGCGATGTTGCCGGCGATGATCTGCACGTCGGCCCAGCGCTTCTTGATCTCGTGCACGGTGTCGATGACCGCCCTGGAGTGACCGTGGGCGGTGTCGACGACGAGCAGATCTACTTCTTCCTCGATCAGCGCCTCCGCTCGCGCGAGCGCATCGGGCCCGACCCCGACCGCCGCGCCGACTCTCAGGCGCCCCTGCTCGTCCTTGGTGGCGAGCGGATACTGGATCTTCTTCTGGATGTCCTTGACGGTGATCAGGCCCTGGAGCTTCCCCTCGGCGTCGACCACCGGAAGCTTTTCGATCTTGTGCTTGGAGAGAATCTCCTTGGCCTCCTCGAGGCCCGTCCCGACCGGGACGGTGACGAGCGGCGCCGGCGTCATCAGCGCCGAGACGAGCTGGTCGGTGTTCTGCTCGAAGCGCAGATCGCGGTTGGTGAGGATGCCGACCAGCGTTCCGTCCTCGATCGTGATCGGTACGCCGGAGATGTGGTAGCGCTTCATCAGGTCGAGCGCGTCGGCGACGAGATCGTTCGGCCCGAGAATCACCGGCTCGACGATCATCCCCGACTCCGAGCGTTTGACCTTGTCGACCTCGGCGACCTGATCGGCGATCGAGAGGTTGCGATGAACGATGCCCATGCCGCCCTCGCGCGCCAGCGCGATCGCCAGCCTGGCCTCGGTCACGGTGTCCATAGCCGCCGAGACGACCGGGATGTTGATCGTCAGCGTGCGCGTCAAGCGCGTGACGGTCGAAACCTCGCTCGGCTGGACGGCCGACTCGGCCGGTACGAGCAGCACGTCGTCGAAGGTCAGGCCCTGCTTGGCGAACTTCTCCTCCATCGAGAGAGCCTCTAGCTCGTCGGTTCCCTCGATGAGCCGCTCGAGATCCATCTACCTCACCTGCCCTTCGATGCAAAAAACCCAGGCGCCGATGGGTCGCCTGGGCCAAGAAATCCGGATGCCACCAAGATCTTTCAAGTGGCGATCAATCGTAGCAAGCCGGGCCGCTATGCCGACGAAACTCGGCATCTTCGGGCTCCATCGTCAGCGGCGCCGCGAGACCGCTGGGGCGCCGGCCGGTAGCTCACGCTCAGAGATTCGGGCTTCAGCTCGCCGTGACGGGCTTGAGCTCGTTGATCTCGACCCGGCGCGCGAACTCGTTCGCCTGCTCCAGATCGAAACGGCCGGCGCCGATCTCGAGCGTGGAGGCAGTGGCGGCCCCGACGGCCTGGCAAAGCGCCTCTTCCAGCGAGCGATCGGCTCTGCGCGCGGCGAGAAAGCCGGCCAGCAGCACGTCGCCGGAGCCGACCGGAGACACCGGCTCGACACGAGCGATCGAGGCTCGATACCGTCGCAGCTTGCGCTCTTCCCTGAGCAGCGCGTAGCAACCGCCCTCGTGGCTGATCAGAACGTTGCGCGGGCCCATCTCGGCGATCGTCTCGAGCGCCATGAGGTAGTCGTCCTCGTCGGAAAACTCCTGCCCGACCAGGCTCTCTGCCTCGTGCTGGTTGGGGCTGACGAGATGGGGCTCGGCCTCGGCGCCCAGGTGCAGGGCGGTACCCTCGGAGTCGAGCACGCAGCGCACCTTCAGCCGCGCCAACTCCTTGATCGCGTCGGCGTAGAAGCCGTTGTCGACGCCGCGCGGCAACGTGCCGGCAAAGACGACCCACTCGGCGTCGCCCGCGAGGCTCAGAAGCTTCTCACGCAGAGCCTGGAGCTCGTCGGGCTCGACGTGTGGCCCCCACTCGTTGATCTCGGTGTGCGATCCGGTCACCGGGTCGACGACGGCGGTCGAGGTACGTGATTCGTCCTCGATGCGGACGAAGTCGTTGAGGATCGACTCGTTCGTCACCTCCTCGATGACGCGAGTGCCCGTGCGCCCGCCGGCCAGCCCGGTCGCCACCACGGGCACGCCGAGCGCTTTCAGCGAGCGCGCGACGTTGATGCCCTTGCCGCCGGCAAGCGCCGTTGCCTGGCTGGCACGGTGACGCAGGCCCCGCTGGAAATTCGGGACGGTGAGCGTGCGATCGATGGCGGCGTTGAGAGTTACGGTGACGAGCATCGAGTGCCCTCCTCATGCGGTGGGCGGTCGTCTGGGGAGAATGCGCGCCCGGAAGAGTAGACGGTCCGGACCTCGGACGCGTCAAGGGACCGTTGCAATTAGATCCAGCCGAACAGGTTGTGGATGGCCCGACCCGAGTACCAGCCGGCCTTGTCGAGCAGGCCCGGCCTTCCGACCGAGCGCATCGCAATCAGCTCGCTCTTGCCGAGCAGCTTCCCGTTCGAGTAGATGCGCAGCACGCCCAGGTGCCGGCCTTGCTTGATCGGGAGCGATAGGGTGCGCGGCAGAACGAGCTTCTCGACCAGAGGTCGATCGAGGCGCAGCGGTAGGGTCAGCGAGCTCGCGGCCGCGACGGGAACGGACGGACCACCGTACTCGGTGGCCACCTTCGCCAATGGGCTCCCGGCGGTGACGACCTGGACGAGTCTGTAGCGGGTGAGAGCGAAGCGAAGCAGGGCCGCCAGGTCGTGGTTGCGCTGCGAGCGGCTGGGCGAGCCGAGAATGGTGGCGTAGATCCGGACTCCGCCGCGGACGACAAGTGCGACCTGACACCAGCCGGCGTCGTCGGTGTGCCCGGTCTTTACGCCCACGACTCCGGGGAAGGTGCCGAGCAGGTCGTTCCAGGTCGTGAGTACGCGACCGCCGGAGATGGTGCTACTGCGCTGGCGAACCGCTTGGCTCACCTCCGGCAGGCCCATGGCCCAGCGGGCCAGACGGGTGATATCACGGGCGCTCGAGAAATGCCGCGGTGCGTCGAGACCGTCGGGGCGTACGAAGTGGGTTCGAGTGAGACCGATCTGCCGCGCTTCGGTGTTCATCCAGCTCACAAAAAGCGCGCGATTCCCGCCCGAGGCAGCGTCGGCCAGAGCGTCGGCGGCATCGTTCGCGCTCTGAATCAGGGCGGCGCGGACGAGATCGCCGACCAGGATCCGCTCGCCGGCTCGCAGCCCGGCACTCTCCTCGCCGGTCTCGGCCGCCTGAGCCGAGACGGTGACATATCGATCGACGCTCAGATGCTGCAGGGCGACGTCGACGGTCATCAGCTTGGTCAGGCTGGCGATGGGCAGGCGAGCGTTCGCGTTCTTGCTCACCAGCACATCGCCCGTGGCCGCGTTCATGACCAGATAGGCGCGAGCATCCACTTTTGGCGCGCGCGAGCCGGTGCCGGCGGCCGCGACGGGTTGGAGTAGCAAGAAGGCCAGCGCTAGTAGCGCCGGCGCCCGCAGCGAGAGCCTCACGATGTCGCCGGTTTCTTCCCGACCCTGACCTTGATCTTCTGTCCGACCCTGAGCGCAGTCGGCTCCACACCTGGGTTCAGTGTCATGATGTCGTCCACGCTGACGCCGAAATGTATGGCAATGGCTCCGAGCGTGTCGCCGGAGCGAACGGTGTAGAGAGTCACCTTCGTCGTCTGCTGCGCGGTCGTGGCAGAGGTGGTCGAGACCCTTTTCGTGCTCGCCGAGGTTACAGACGACTGGTTTCCGCCCGTGAAGGCGCCGCGCAGGATGAGTACGACGATTGTCACGGCAAGCAGGAACAGGATCGGGATGCCGTAGTGCGCGAGCTGGCGTTTGTCTCGGCGCATGACTCGTTCCTTTTTACCAGCCCGAGACCGCCCATATCTCGTCGCGCAGGCGCGCGGCCTCGCTACCGGCGGCGTCGCGCCAGTCGAGTCCCTCCTCGGCGCGATAGGCGAAGATGACCGAACGCGAGACATTCACGAGCGCACTGGCCGGGCCGCTGGTGAAGGCACGGGCGACGTCTGCCGGGGTTGCCCCCTGCGCGCCGACGCCCGGCAAGAGAATAATCGAGCGCGGAAGCAGGCGCCTGGCTTCGCCTATCGCGCGCGGATAGGTCGCTCCCACGACCACGCCGAGACTCGATAGACCGCTCGCGCCGGTAAGCGCCTCGGCCGGCTCCTGAAGAAGCAGCGCCAGCTGGTGCCAGAGCGGGCTGCCGTCCGACAGCGTCACGTCCTGCAGGTCGGCGCTGCTCGGATTGGAGGTCTTGAGCAGGACGAAGACGCCGCTGCCGTGGCGCTGACAGGCGAGCAGGAAAGGCTCGAGAGCGTCGCGCCCGAGGTAGGGGTTCACGGTCAGAGCGTCGGCCAGCGGTGGATACACCCCGCGCGGCTCGAGGTAGGCGCCGGCATAGGCCCTGGCCGTCGAGCCGATGTCGCCGCGCTTTCCATCGGCCAGCACGAGCAGGCCGGCATCGCGGGCATGGGCGCAGACGTCTTCGAGCGCACGCATGCCGGACGAACCGTAGAGCTCGAAGAAGGCCAGCTGAGGCTTGACGCAGACGACATACGGAGCCACCGCGTCGATGATTCCGCGGCAGAAGCGCGAAAAGGCGTCGGCGACGCCCTCGGGACTGTGCTGAGCTTCGCCGCGTAGCTCGAGCGGCAGCAAATCGAGCCGGGGATCGAGCCCCACGACGAGCTGGCTTCGCTTGAGCTCGACCGCCTCGACCAGGCGATCGGCGAAGGTCCGCGGTGGAGGTTGACCGGCGGTGGTATCGGTAGCCGTGTCATCCATCCCCGCCAAGGCTAGCGCCGAAGTCAGACTGCCGGGCGCTCGAGCGTCGGGCCGGCGGGCAAAGAGTAAGGGCCGCTCGACGCGACCCTCACTCAAACCTTCGTTTCCAACGGCTAACGGTCCCTAGCGGACCGCCTGCTTCAGCGAGCTTCCAGGCGTGAACTTGGGCACCTTGGACGCGGCGATCGACAACCGCTCGCCGGTACGGGGATTGACTCCCGTCCGTGCTGCACGGTGGGCGACCGAGAACTTCCCGAACCCGGTGAAGGTCACGTCCGTGCCGGCCTTGAGAGAGTCGGCGATCACGTTGAGCACGGCGTCTACGGCATCGCCGGCATCCCGTTTCGTCAGACCGCTCTTCTGGGCGACCAGATCAACGAACTCCTGCTTCGTCACGTGCTCTCCTCCTCATCGACAGCTTTTCTACCGTCAGACCCTAACAGGCTAAAGCATTTCGCTCAACCATGCGGGTTTGCGGCGCTTTTTACAACTTTTTGAAGATCACTCGCGCGGAAGAGCGGCCACAAACGCACTCCGTGACGCGCGAGCTCGTCGGATCCACCCTCTTCGCGGTCGACGACGCAGACGGCTGTACGGCAGACAAGACCGGCTTCCCGGATCGCCTCGACGGCCTTTAGGGCAGCTCCGCCAGATGTCACCACGTCTTCGACCAAGCAGACCAGCTCTCCCGATTCGTTTACACCTTCGAGCTTGTTCGAGGTGCCGTACCCCTTTGCCTCCTTACGCACGATTAGAAACGGCAGCCGCGAGGCGAGCGAGGCGGCGGCGGCAAGCGCGACCGCGCCGAGCTCCGGTGCGGCGATGCGGGCAGCCTCCGGCTCGTGCTCGTTCACGGCGGCGGCGATTCTCTCGCCGAGCGCCTCGAGCAGCTCGGGCACCGTCTCGAAGCGGTACTTGTCGAGGTAGTACTTGGAACGCCGGCCCGAGCGCAAGACGAAATCGCCCTCGAGGTAGGCGCGCTCGACCAACATCTCGATCAGATCCTGCTCGTTCACGATCCCTCCGGACGGGCACGAGCGAGAAGCTCGCGGCCTTGCTTGAGTAGCTCCTCGGCCGCGGCGTCCTCGGGTCCGAGCTCCAGCAGCGTACCGTCCGCGAAGTAGAAGCCGGCTCGTTCAGGCGTGCCCGCCTGCCGCTGCTGGCGCATATAGAAGGCACCGGCGACCGAGCCAGCGGCAACGAACAGACCGGCGAGGACTTTATTGCGCCGTGTCATTCGCGTCCTTCCCGGGGCTCGAGCTCTTTGACTCGCCGGCGTTCGCTTTGCCCCTCGCCGCCACCGCCTGCAGCACCTTGCCGAACCCTTGCCGGCGCCTCTTCGGCCTGGCCTCGTCGAGCTTGCGAAGGCAGGCTCTGAGCTCGAAGAAGGCGAGCCCGGCAATGGGATCGGGAGCGGTCAGAGCCAGAATGCGTAGATCGCGCTCGCGAACCAGGAGGACACTCCCTTCTGGATAGGTCAGCTCGACCTGAATCGGCTCGCCGCGCTCGGGGCCGGCGATCTGCGTAGTACAGGCAAACAGCGCAGCGGCAGCAAAAGCAAGCGATTCGGCCCTCTGCCGGTCGGCGAGCGTGGCCCCGACCAGCTCTGCGCGAGCGTCGAAGATCAGCGCGAGCTCGATCTGCGACGAGATCTCGGTCAGCTCGGCTAGTGCCTGCGCGGCGTCCATACGCGCGCCGAACGTAGCAGCTCGTGGTAGCCGCCGCGAGGGCGGACTTGCCAGCCCGGGCCCGATTGCCGATGCTTTGTCGGCGACCTCGCCGAGCACGTGGGACTCCCCCGAGAGACCCTCGAGCAGGGATACTGAATGTCGATGCGGGTACGAAAACGCAGTCTGTTCCAGAAGTTCTTCGCCGATCGCGGTACGCACCTGGCGGCGATGATCGCCTACTTCGCGCTGCTATCGCTCGTGCCGATGCTCTTTCTCGCGCTCTCGCTGCTCGGCTTCTTGGGTCAACAGGGTCAAGAGTCCAGCCTCGTAAACGCGCTCAGGCACATCTTTCCGGGTAACTCCGTGAAGTCGATCAAGACCGCGGTCGAGCGCATTCAGGACAGCGCCACCGCCTTGGGCATCATCGGTGGCGCCGTGCTGCTCTGGAGCTCGCTCTCGCTCTTCAGCGTGCTCGAATCGGCGTTCAACATCGTCTACGGGCGGCCGAACCGCTCATTCCTGCACGGCAAGGCGCTTGCCTTCCTGCTGCTGGTCTCGTCGCTCGTTACCCTCGTCGTCTCGCTGCTCGCCGGCTCGCTCGGCGTGTTCTTGCTTCAGCGCTTCGCGGGAGACTTCCTCGGCAATCCCTTCGTCGCCTATCCGCTCACGGCGATGGTCGAGTTCGCGGGCCTGCTTCTCTTCCTCTTCACCGTCTATTACGTGCTCACGAACGTACAGCTCAGATCGCGAGACGTCATCCCGGGCGCCGTCACAGCGGCGGTCATCCTGGCCGCGACCTTCCAGATCCTGCCGGTCTTCCTCAACCAGCTCGTCTCGCACGACCTGGTCGTGCTGCGCTATCTCGGCGGGCCGGTGATCCTGCTCTTCTGGCTCTACCTGATGGCCAACGTGATCGTCTTCGGCGCCGAGGTCAACTGGTGGGTGGAGCAGCGCCGCGAGACGAGGGCGCGCGCGGCGCCGCCCGCGCAGGCGCCGGCGATCGAGGACACCGCGATGAGCGCGGCTCCGGAGCCGTTGCCGGCGCGCGAGGAGAGCGAGGCGACCGACGTCCTGGAGCCCG
>CAZWTK010000020.1:0-32701 GCA_964636655.1 uncultured Gaiellales bacterium | reverse complement strand
GAGCTCGACCGGCTCGAGCTGGAGCTGCTCGGTTCCGGTTTGCGCTCTCGCCAGCGCGAGCAGCGCTTGGACGAGCCTGCCCAGGCGGCCCGTCTGCCGGCCGATGATGGCAATGAAGCGATCTCGGTCGGACGGTAGGTCCTTGGCGCCCGCGTTGAGCGCCTCGGCCGCGCCGGCGATCGCCGAGAGCGGCGTTCTCAGCTCGTGCGCCGCATTGGCGACGAACTCGCGCTCGGCTCGTTCGCGCTGCTCCTGCAGGCTCACATCGGTGATCACGAGCAGGGCGACTCCGGCGCGGGCTGGAACGCCCGCCACCGCGTAGGTTTTCGCCGGCGCCGACGACACGCGCCGATAGAGGACCGAAGCGTCGCGCTCGAACAGCTGTTTTGCCAGCTCTCTGAGTGAGAGCTCCGGCCAGGGATCGGGGAGTGGATCTCGCTCGGCGAGCGATCCGCTACGCAGCAGCAAACGTGCCCGGCCGTTGGCATAGACGATATTCAGTTTGGAATCGACGGCGAGCACGCCCTCCTGGAGCTGCTCCAGCAGTCGTGCGAGCCGCGCACGCTCGCCGTCGAGGCTCTCGAACGAGCCGCTCAGCTGCAGCCGCATACCGTCGATCGCCGCGGCGAGTTGCCCGAGTTCGTCCGGGAAGCGCGACGAGAGCTTCTGCTCGAAGTTTCCGTCCCCGATCGCGATCGCGGTCTGCGCGATGCGCCTGAGCCGAGAGGTGATCACGAAGGCGACGACGATGCCGATCAGAGCGCCGAAGAAAACGGCAAGGGCGACGGCGCCGATCACCTTCCCGTGAACGATTCGCCCGGCGGCGACCAAATCGGGGCGGGAGGCGACGCCGACGAGCGCCGCAGCGGGAGGCACGTCACGGAGCGGAAGCCCAATCAGTATTCGGCGACCGTCGTCCGTAGTCTGAACCACCCGTTTCCCCTGCAGCGGAAGTGTGAGAACGTCGTTACCCGTCTCGATCGAGCCGATGTCGATGCCCTGGGATCTCTCGGGAGTCAGCAGCCCGCCGGCGGCGTCGAACACGAACAGCGCGATCCCCTTCTCGCGTGCGATGCGGGCGGTCGCCTCCGAGAGCTTTCCACGCCCCGGGGTCTGCTTGAGGCGGTTGGCCGCGTCGACCGTGGTTCCGGCGGCGAGATCCTGGGCTCGGCTCTGGAACGCGGCCTCGCTACGTTTCGTCATCACCTCGGCGACGAAGAGCGCCGTCGAGGCGACGATGGCCGCGAAGATGAGCGCCAGCCACCAGCGCATGCTGAATATTCCTTTTCGCATCGCTCACAGTATTGACGTACAGGCCCGTCAGGTGGGGAGCCTGGGCGTCGGATCGAGTCGCTCCTCCTCGTCCGATAGCGGCTCAGCGTCGACCGAGACTCGCCTGAGGCGCCTGACGCCGTGGTAGACGTTGTCGAGGATCACCCGCTCTTGCTCGTTACGAGCGGGAGCGTGGCGGAGCATCTCGACGCCGGCCATCACCACCGTGAGCGGATTGGCGAGACGATGGCGAACGAGCGTCCGGTAGTCGACCAGCGCGCGCTCGTACTCGCTCTTCCGCCACTCGGCGTCATCGATCGAGCGCCTGAGCGCGAGCACGGTTCGGCGCATGCCGAATAGCAAGAGCAGCACGACCGCGATCAGGAAACCATCGGTAATCACCGGCGCTATCACCGGCTCGTGGCCGAGCGCGCCCACGTAGATCCTGTCCAGCCCGCGCGCGATGAAGAAGATCGTCATCGCCACCAACCACGGGAACGAGCGTACGAGGCGCCCGAGCTGCAGTAGCGCGATCACGGCGAGCAGTATCTCGACGAATCCGAGTATCAGGTTGACGTGTGATTCCATCCCTCGAGAACCTCCTTGGGCTGGGCGTTTCGTCAATCTGGCGAGGTCTGTCGAGAGTAGAGCGCGGGTGTTTCGATGCCACCCCTCTTGACCTCGAACGTATTCGGATTGCGTGAGACTTCGCTCACGAAACCGCCTTCTTGAGCGGCTTTGCGGTACGGGTGGGGCACGACTCAGGTTCGAAAGACGGGCGCTAGTGGGTATTTCGAGCTCTGGAGAGTCGGCGAAGGTCGGATCCCGACGAGTGGGAGGGAGAGCAGCCAGATGACCGGCGAACACTATCGCGGTGCGCTCAAACAGACCGTCGTCTCGAGCGCCTTCCCCTACGGCTATACGCTCACGATCTGGACCTCGGGCGCCGTGCTTTCGCACGCGCGAGGGTTGCCGACGACGGCCGACGCCTTCCTGTTCATGGGCGGGGCGCTGATCGGCTTCGCTCTGGTTGCGCTGATCGCCTTCGGCGGCCTCTACAGCCAGAACGTCCGGCCCCCGGCCGTCTTCTCACTTTGGGAGGCGTTCCATCTGTTCTCGATCGGTCTGGCGATCGGACTGGCGGCGATCGTCGCGCACCTGGTGCACAACATGGCCGCCTGGCCGCTCGACGGCTTTCTGGCGACAGTCCTCTATCTGACGATGACGGCGATCCAGATCGCGTTCGTGACCGGTCTCGACCAGGAGGAGCCGGCCTCGCCCGGGTCTCGCCGGCGCTAGTGAGAGTGCCGGTGTTCCGCCGGCCGGTCGTCCATGTTTTCCATCGGCCGGTTCATCGTGTGCAGCATCCCCGCGCCACCCGTGCGCAGGAATCGCCAGATGAAGGCGATCGCGACCGCGGCGAAGACGATGTTGAGCACCGTCGTGTATGTCCAGCGAATCGACGCTGCGCTGGCGGCTTTCATCTCACTGCTGGTGTCGCTCACCGTCTTCTTCGCCTTCCAGTGCTACTTCGTCCAGGGTCTGCTCGCGAGCTCGGTGAAGTCGCGCGAAACAGCGCAACGCTCGCCTCCCTCGACAAACCGGTCCGGCTGGCTCGTGCGGAGTTTCAGGCGGCCTGAGAGACCAACGGGCGGCGGAACTCTAGACGGCGCGTATCGGCGTAGGCGAAGGGATGGCGGAAGACCTCCATCGCCTCGCTCGGTTCGACCTCCATGGCGAACTCCTCGCCGGCCGCCTCGTCGACGACGACGACGGCGAGCTGCCCGGATTCCGGGCTCCAAAGGAGCGAGACCTCCATCCGGTCGCCGCTGCGGGAGTCGAGTTCTTTGAGCGTCATGTCGTTTGTGTAATCGGCTAAAACGGTTGTTTCCTGAACGTCCGAAGAAGAAAACCTGCTTCCCGAACGCTGCAAAAACGAACCCTGCCGGGGAAAGAGGCTTCTACAGATCGGCGCGCGGTCGATACCGCACAGACAGGTGCGGCGGACTTCTCCGGCGCCGGTACTCCTTGCTTCACGAGGCCGGAGCGCTGGCGCGTCAGGCGTTCAGCCCGCGAGCGGCGGCAAGCCCACGTGCTCGAACTGCGTCATGCGTCTGAGCTCGCTGAAGCGCCGCTCGATCTCGGGGAAGGTCAGGCGGGCGACGCGCTCGGTGCCGAACTCCTCGACGTTGAAGGAGGCCAGCGTCGCGCCGTAGACCATCGCCGCTCTTACCAGCTCGTCGGTCATGGGGTTTCCCGCATGAGCGGCGAGAAAGCCGACGAAGCCGCCGGCGAACGTGTCACCGGCGCCGGTTGGATCCGAGACGCTCTCGAGCGGATAGGCGGGCAGCGAGAAGAACCCGTCCTCACTGAACAGGGCGGCGCCGAACTCGCCCTGCTTGGTCACGACCAGGCCGGGGCCCAACTCGCGAATTCTTCTGGCTGCGAGGCTGAGATTGGGCTCGCCCGTGAGCTGGCGCACCTCGGCGTCGTTGAGCAGCACGGCGTCGACGAGCTCGATTGCCTCGATCAGCGAGTCACGCGCGTTCTCGATCCAGTAGTTCATCGAGTCGAGCGCTGCGAACGAAGCCGCGTGGCACTGCTCGCGCACTCGGCGCTGCAGATCGGGCTGGATGTTGGCCAGGAAGAGCGCCTCGGAAGAGCGCGAGGACTCGGAAAGCTTGGGCTCGAAGGCGGCGAAGACGTTCAGCTGCGTCTCGAGCGTCTTCGCCGTGTTCAGGTCGAAGTCGTAGCGCCCGCGCCAGAAAAAAGTCTTACCCTCCGCCACTACCTCCAGATCCTGGATGTCGATGCCACGTCCTTCCAGCACCTCCCGCTCGCCGTCGCCGAAATCGCCGCCGACGACTCCCACCAGGCGTACCCGGGTGAAGAAGCTGGCGGCGAGGGCGAAGTGCACGGCCGAGCCGCCGAGCATGCGCTCGCGCTCGCCAAAGGGGGTTGTGACGCTGTCGAATGCGACGGAGCCGACGACTGTCAGGGCCATAGGCCCCAAGCCTATCGTCGCCTCGCTCCGCGCACGACGCGAACGCGCGCTCCGAGGAACGGCGCCCGCGAGTAACGTATTAGGGCATGGCGACCTGGCAACCCTCATCCTGGCGCGAATTCCCGACGGCACAGCAGCCGGACTGGCCAAGCCGCGAGCTCGCAGACGAGGTCGTCGAAGAGGTGCGCTCCCAGCCGCCGCTCGTGTTTGCGGGGGAGGCCCGCCGCCTGCGGGAAGCGCTCGCTCAAGTTGCCGTCGGCAAGGCCTTCTGCCTGCAGGCCGGCGACTGCGCGGAGTCCTTCCACGAGCACTCGGCGATCGCGATTCGCGAGCGCCTGAAGGTGATTCTGCAGATGTCGGCCGTCATGACCTACGCGGCCAGCGTTCCGGTGGTGCGCATGGGGCGCATGGCGGGTCAGTTCATGAAGCCGCGCTCTTCGGCGACCGAGAAGATCGGCGATCTCGAGATCCCCTCCTTTCGCGGCCACATGGTCAACAGTGAAGAAGAGACGGCCGAGGCGCGTGTTCCCGATCCGACCCGCATGCTCAGGGCCTACAACCAGGCCGCCTCGACGCTCAACCTGCTGCGCGCTTTCACCAAGGGAGGCTTCGCCGATCTCTCGCAGGTGCACGTCTGGAACCAGGAGTTCGTCGCCGCTGCGCCCGAGGGCCGGCGCTACGAGCAGATCGCCAGCGAGATCGACCGGGCGCTGGCCTTCATGGCCGCCTGCGGCGTCGACATGCACAACTCCACCTTTCACCAGGTCGATATCTGGACCTGTCATGAGGGCCTGCTGCTCGACTACGAGGAGGCGCTCACCCGCCGCGACTCTCTCACCGGCGACTGGTACGACTGTTCTGCGCACCTGCTCTGGATCGGCGAGCGCACGCGCCAGCCGGATGGGGCCCATGTCGAGTTCTTCTCCGGGGTGCACAACCCGGTCGGCGTCAAGCTGGGCCCCGGCGCAACCTCCGAGCAGGTGCTCGAGCTCTGCGAGCGTCTGAATCCCGAGAGGATCCCCGGCCGGCTCACACTGATCACGCGCATGGGCGCCGCGGAGATCGAGCAGGATCTGCGCCCGCTCCTGGCCGCCGTGCGCGACTCCGGTCACCCGGTCGTCTGGATCTGCGACCCGATGCACGCCAATACCTTCACGACCGAGAGCGGCCGCAAGACGCGTCGCTTCGGCGACATCGTGGCCGAGATCGAGGGCTTCTTCGCCGCCCACGCCGCAGCGGGCACTTGGCCGGGCGGCGTCCATCTGGAGATCACCGGCGGCGATGTGACCGAGTGCCTCGGAGGCGGCGAGAAACTGTCGGAAGAGAAGCTCGAAGAGGCTTACCAGACGCTTTGCGATCCGCGCCTGAATGCGCGCCAATCGCTCGATCTGGCCTTCCATATCGCCGAGTTGATGAGGCGCTAGCTTCCGGCTCCTAACCAGTCCTCGAGCGCAGCGCGTGTTGATCGACGCGCGAGCTCGAGCCGGGATTCGGTGGGAGAGGCCCAATGATCCGCGCGGCTTTATTCATTCCATAAAGTCCCGCTTTAACGTCCGTTTGCGTACCGGCGGTGTTCCGGGTTGCCGGCTTGTCAAAGACTGAGCCTTCGACAACTCAGGAGACATCGTGAGACGTTACTTAGCAAGGAAGCTGTTCACCTACGGCGTGACGTTTTTCGCCGCGGTGACGATCGATTGGGCGATTCCGCACCTGATGCCGGGCGATCCGATCAGGTCCCTCCTCGCCAACATAGCGATCCGAGATCAACACACCTATGACCAGCTGTACAAGCAGTTCGCGAAGGCGTTTCGGACCGATCTTCCGCTCTGGAAGCAGTACTACTACTTCTGGGTCTCGCTCTTCCACGGCGATCTCGGGATCAGCATCATGAACTTCCCGACGCCGGTCACCACGCTCATCGGGCGCTCGGCTCCCTACACGCTCGGGCTGCTGATTCCGGCCATCCTGCTCAGCTGGTACGCAGGCAACAAGGTGGGCGCGATGGCGGCACGCCGGAAATCGTTCGACAACACGGTTCTTCCCGTCTCCTACGCCCTCACCGCGACTCCTTACTTGTGGTTCGCAATGGTGATCGCCTGGTTGTTTGCCTTCATCTGGAGACTGTTCCCGATTGGCTTCGGGTATGACCCGACGCTTATTCAAGGTTGGAATATCGGCTTCATCGTCAACCTCCTCTACCACTGGTTTCTGCCCTTCCTGTCGCTCTTCCTGGTGGCCTTCGGCGGCTGGGCTATCGGGATGAGGAACATGATCATCTACGAGCTGGAGTCGGACTACTCGCACTACCTCGAGGCGCTCGGAGCGCCGAGGCGACTGGTGCGCAAGTACGCGTTCAGAAACGCGATGCTGCCGCAGATCACCGGGCTCGCGCTTCAGATCGGAGCGGTACTCGCGGGAGCTCTGGTCACCGAGATCGTCTTCTCGTACCCCGGTCTCGGATCTCAGATCTTCAGGGCGATCTCGACCAAGGACTACTTCGTGATTCAGGGGATCTTCCTGTTCATCATCATCGGGGTCCTGATCGCCAACTTCATCGTCGACATCATCTACGTCCTCATCGATCCGAGAACTCGAATCGGCATGCAGGGAGGGACGGCCTGATCGCTCGAGCGACGCCGCTTCGAACTACCCCGTAGCGGGCTCGGCCCGCTCGTATCTCGTCCTCGCGCCTGGCCGTTGTCTGCTGCGCCTGTCGCAGGCGCCATCCACTAGTCCCTCTAGACTGCCTCCGTGACCAAGCCAAAGGTTCCCGACGACTCGATTCCCGTTCTCGACCACGGCTTCGTTCGACTCGATGACGCGATGGCGAGCGATCTATCGGTGGTCAACGCGGCCCGCGTCAGCTTCGCCCGTCGCAAGCAGGAGATGGAGTCCGAGGACGAGGGCCTGATCGGGTTCCTGTTGCGCAACAGGCACGGGACGCCCTTCGAGCACAACTCCTTTCGCTTCCACGTGCGCTGCCCCATCTTCGTCATGCGCGAGTGGATCAGGCACCGCTGGTCGTCGTTCAACGAGTTCAGCATGCGCTACACACGTGCGAACGACGAGTTCTACATCCCCGCTCTCGAGGACGTGCGCCAACAGGTCGGAAAGCCTGGCTCATACTCCTTCGAGCCGGTCGAACCGGAGTTGGCCGCGACGGCGCGGGCCGAGATCGAGAAGGCGAACAGGGCCTCGTACGCGGTCTACGACCAGCTGATCGAGGCCGGAATCGCACGCGAACTGGCGCGCACGGTGCTACCCGTCGCCGCCTACACCGAGTTCTACTGGACGGTAAACGCCCGCGCGTTGATGAACTTCCTCTCGCTCAGAAACGCCGAGGCCGCGCAGCGCGAGATCAGGCGCTACGCCGAGGCGATAGAGGGCCTGTTCGCCGAGCGAATGCCGCTTACTCACGCCGCCTTCGTCTCGGCGGGGCGCACTCCACCGTAAGCTCCGGCGCCGTTAGCGCCAGGCAGTTTGGGCGACGATCTCGCCGGAGCCGGTTGTGCCGCTGCGCTCGCGCTCGATCTTCCAGCCGTGCGGCTCCTTCGGCAGTCCCGGGTAGCTCAGCTCGACCTGCGTTGTGCCCTCGCCGACCGAGAAAATGCCGCAGCGCGACGACTCGTGCTTGGCATCGACCACGTAGAGAGCGTAGTGCTCGTTGGCGGGCAGGATACGAAGGCCGCGTACCGTCACGAGAAGCGGCGTGTTGCCGCCCGGGTCCATGGGCCCTCCCTGCACGCTGCCAAAGGTCTTCGGCGCCAAGCTCGTCCCTCGCAGCGGCGTGTACCAGCTGGTGCGGAAGGTGTAGTCGTGCTGGCCCGTCGCGTAGCCGGTGAAGAAGACGGCTATCCCGAGCAACACGAGTCCGAGTAGCACGAGCTCGCGCCGGTGTTCGCTTCGCTTGCTCGAGGTCGCCTGCGGGCGTTGTTTTGGCGAAGAAGGCGCGTCGATACTCGCCGGTTTGGCTGTAGATCGAGGCCAGTGCACGGCCAGAGTCATAGCACGGCCGGCTTGCCGCTCGCATGTATTGCCGCGGCGCTATGCTCAAATCTGGTCCGAAGCACTGCGGTGCCACCACGCAGTTGCTCGTACTCGGCCGATGAAAGCGACCTACCTCGACACGAGAGCCAGGTGAACATGGGTACTGCGCTGCTGTTCGTACTGGCCGGTTATCTCTCCGGCAGTATCCCCTTCGGCTACTGGCTCGTGCGCCTGCTGCGCGGTCAGGACATCCGTAGCCTCGGCAGCGGCAACATCGGTGGTACCAACGTCTGGCGTTGTTTCGGTGCCCGCTTCGGCCTTACGGTCGTGCTCTTCGACGTGCTGAAGGGCTTTGCTCCGGCTCTGGTCGCCTCGCTTACCCACGGCTCGCTCGTGGCCGTGCTGGCCGGAGCGGCCGCGATGCTCGGGCACTGGCGCCCGCTGTTCATGCGTTTTCGCCGCGGCGGCAAGATGGTCGCAACCTGCGGCGGCGCGGTGATCGGCATCGCTCCGTTAGTCGCCGTGGTGGGCCTGGCAGTGTGGGCGCTGGTCTTCCTCGCCGGACGCTACGCGTCGCTCGCCTCGATTCTGGCGGCCGTCTCGCTTGCTCCCAGCGCGCTCCTGCTGGGGCAGGATCTTTCGGTGGTCATCTTTATGGGCGCCGGCGCTCTGGCCATCATCTGGTTACATCGCACAAACATCGTGCGCCTCGCTCGCGGCGAGGAGCACCGCTTCCAGCTCTGGCACAGGCGGCGGCGCAAAGCCGTCGGATCGGCGCAGGCTCACAGCAGGTAGCGGCGCGGCTCCGGCTCTCGCGGAGAGCCGCACGAGTAGAAACTCAGCTCTCGGAGTCGGCAGACTCGTCGTCCGCGGCCGGCTCGCCTTCGCTCGGCTCAACTTCGGTAGCCTCGGGCTCCTCGTTCACCGGCTCACTGACCGGTTCGCTCACCGGCTCGCCGGGCGCCACGGTCACCTCTTGCTCGGGAGTCAGCTCGCCGCCCTCGGGGACGACAAGCGTCTTCACCTCGACGCTCACCTCTTCGAAGATGTGAATCGGCACCGCGAAGCTACCGACACGCTTGAGCGGATCGGAAAGCCCGATCTTGCGCCGATCGATGCGAATCTTGCGCGTGCGCCAGATCTCGTCGGCGATGTCGCTGGGGGTGACGGAGCCGAAGAGCGCGCCGGTAGGGCCCGCCTTGACCTCGAAACGGAGTACGGTCTTGCGCAGCTTGTCGGCGATCGCCTCGGCCTGCTCGGCGCTGCGCGCCTCTTGGAGCGCCCGACGGGCGTCTCGCTTTCGTATCTCCTCGACCTTGCCCGGTGTCGCCGGCTCGGCCAGCCGGCGCGGAATCAGGAAATTACGCGCGTAGCCCCGCGCCACCGAGACCACGTCGCCGCGTAGCCCGATCTTCTCCACGTCCTGAAGAAGGATGACTTCCATTCCGGCTCCTTATTCCGATACGTAGGGGAGAAGGGCCATCTCGCGTGCTCGCTTGATCGCGACCGCCAGTTGCCGCTGGTGGCGACGGCACACGCCGGTGATGCGCCGGGCTCGGATCTTGCCGCGCTCGGACATGTAGCGGCGAAGGGCGCCCGCGTTCTTCCAGTCGATCTCCTCGACGTGGTCCTTACAGAAATGGCATCCCCTGCGCCGGGTCGGCATCGAGCTGGGGCTCATGCGCTTGCGCTTCTTGTCCTGCTGGGCCAAGGTGTCTCCTTCTAGAACGGAATGTCGTCGTCGGCCGGGCCGAAGTCGGCGTTCGCAGCCGGCGTGCCCTGGGGAACAAAGCTGGAGCTTTCGCCGCTCGACTCGCGGCTACCGAGGAACTGAACGTTCTCGGCGATGATCTCGACCGCCTGGCGCTTCGTGCCATCCTGAGCATCCCACTCGCGCCAGTCGAGCCTGCCGTCGATTGCGACCGGCCGGCCCTTGGCCAGATACTGCGCGCAGCTCTCGCCCTGGTTGCCCCAGACGGTGACGTCGAAGTAGTTGGGCTTGTCGCCCCACTGACCCGTCGCCGAATCTTTCTGGCGCGTGTTGACGGCGACTCGGAGCTTGCAGACCGACGTTCCGCTTGGGGTCTGGCGGAGCTCCGGATCGCGAGTCAGGTTGCCAACGAGGACGACGCGGTTGATGTTGGCCATGGTTTCTCCTCTCTGAACGAACGTGCGTTCGCTGAGGTTACTCGTCCTCCTGGACGGGATCGGGCTCGACGGTGGCTGCGCTGACGGTCGGCGCGACCGGTGCCGAGATGCTCGAGCCTTTGACACGGCGTACGGCCATGTGACGAAGCACGGCATCGTCGATTTTGAGTAGGCGCGAGACCTCGTTCAGCACCTCGGGCGAGGCGGAGAAGGTCAGGAGGTGATAGATGCCCTCGCTCTTGTGCAAGATCTCGTAGGCGAGGCGCCGGCGACCCCAGGGGGTGTGCGTCTCCCAGACTCCGCCGCCCTCCACGACCTGCGTGCGGACGCGGTCGACGACCTCCTGCTGACGGTCTTCCGCCAACTCGGGGTCGAGCATGATCAGGACCTCGTAATCGGTCACGGGCTCCCGTATCTCCTTCCTTCGGTCTTGTTCGGCCTCGCTGATGTCGTCGCGCGGGACACGCGCCGGTTCACGAGGCAGGAAGCGGCGATGAGTGTAGCATCGCGCCATGCTCTGGGCTGCCCGTGTGCTGGCGCGTGCCTTCGCAACGGTCTGGGAACTGCTCTCCCGGCATCGCTGGCGACCCGCCGCGACCGATCCCGCCGAGGAGCTTCGCACCAGGCTAGCCGAGGCTCGTGCGCGTGATGCCGAGACCGCTCGCGCGGTGATCGAGCCCGCGCCCGAGCCGGCGCGCGATCGGGAGCAGAGCGAGCCGGTCGCGAGCGATCCGGAGAGCCTCAGGCGTGATGTGCACGAGCGCGGCCGCGCGCTGAGCGAGGAGATGCGCGGCGCGAGCGGGAAAGACTGAGCCCGTCCGCGCATCTTTCGCGGTTGCCGTACCGGCCGGCCGTTCGGCCGCTGCTAACTCGTGTACGGGTTGTCCCAGCTCGAGGGCGTAAAGACGTTGCCCGTCGCCGCGCCGACGGCGAGCACCGAGGTGTTCGGCTCGAGCGCGAAGGCGGTTCGCTTCACGGCTGGATCGGGGACGAAGACGAGCGAGCCGGTCTTGGCCTCGATCTTCTCGTCGTCGAGCTCGAAGCGCGCCTTGCCCGCAAGCACGACGTAGAGCTCCTGGTGAGCGCTACCTTCCTCGGTGTGCTCTTCGATCACCCGAGAGCCAGCGTCGCGCCCGATGAAGGCATTGACGCCGAAAGCCTCGATTCCGAGCTTGGCTCGGAGCGGCTTCCAGCTGCCCTCCTCGGGTTTCTCGCCTCCAAACGACTCCACGGCGTCGATGTCAGTCACGATGTACTTGCTATCCAAGGTATCTCCTGTTCGTATGAATCGGTCTCGTTGCCGGCGCCTCGCGTCGCCGCCGATCTGCGCGGGCGAGGAGGTCGTACTCTTGCTCGCGAAGAAAAGTACGAGCGAGTATGGGATGGACGATGAGCATTCCCGGCTCCTTCCTGAGAAAGCTAACTAGCGTTATAATATGACTGGTTACGTAACTTGTCAAGTTTGAATGGTGGTTATTAGTTGAGCACTGTGTCTGAACAGCTGGAGACCATTCGGGCGTTCGTGAACACGGCCGAGATGGAGTCGGGATCGGACGAGCTCGAAACGCCGTCGGCGCTCGTCGCCTGGCTCGCAGAGCACGCCCTGATCGAAAAGGGGGCGCGGGCAAGCGAGCAAGATCTGGCGCGCTCGCGGGCCTTGCGCGAGGCGTTGCGAGCCCTTCTCTACGTGAACTCCGGCGGCGAGCTCGATCCCGAGGCACCGGGGGTGCTAGATCGGGCGGCAGAGCGCTCGGGCCTGCGCCTTCGCTTCGACGCCGTCGGCGCTGCGAGCCTGACGCCTCGTGCCGAGGGGGTTGACGGGGCACATGGACGCCTGCTGGCGATCGTCGCCGAAGCGATGCGAGCCGGAACCTGGGCGCGGCTCAAGGCCTGTCGCAGCGACGACTGCCGCTGGGCCTTCTTCGACGAGTCCAAGAATCACTCTCGCGCCTGGTGCTCAATGGCTGTCTGCGGAAACCGGGCCAAGGCTCGAGCTTTCCGCGAACGGCAGGCTGGCGCCTGAGAGATGCTCCTGCCGTACCGATCCAGCCCGACCGGACCGGGGTCGAGACGCGAGCAGCTCGGCTTATGAGACCGCCCGGGGTTGACAGGAAGTCGGCGTCGGGTATTACGACTTAGGTTCAGAAGAGATAGCTGCGATGAATCCCAACTTCACAATCGGCCGCATTGCCGGCATTCGTATCTCGCTCAACTGGAGCTGGCTGATCATCTTCGCTTTGATCGTCTGGTCGCTGTATGCGAGCGTCTTCCCCGCGCAGGATCCCGGTCTCTCGAACACGACCTACCTGATCATGAGCGTGATCGCCGCAATTGTCTTCTTCCTCTCGATCCTGCTGCACGAGATCGGCCACTCGATCGTCGCCCGTCGGAACGGCATGGAGATCGAGGGCATCACACTCTGGCTCTTCGGCGGCGTCTCCCAGTTCAGGGAGAAGTTCAGAAGCCCCGGCTCCGAGTTTCGGATCGGCATCGCGGGCCCGGCCGTCTCCTTCGTGCTCGGAGTGATCTTCATCGGACTGGCCGTGCTGACGAGTTTCCCCACACCCGTGGACGGCACCCTCGCCTGGCTCGGCTACATCAATCTGCTCCTGCTCGTCTTCAACCTGTTGCCCGCTCTTCCGCTCGACGGTGGACGCGTGCTCAGATCCGCGCTCTGGCGGGCGAGAGGCGACTTTGTCTGGGCGACGAGGATCGCGGCGGGCATCGGAAGAGGCTTCGGCTACCTGATGATCGGCGGTGGTGTCCTTCTTTTCGTGGCCTATCGCTCCGGTAGTGGCATCTGGCTGGCTCTGATCGGATGGTTCTTGCTCGGCGCCGCCGGCGGCGAGGCTCGCTCCCTGCAGACGAGCGAGGCTCTCGAAGGACTGCACGTTCGCGACCTGATGACGCGCGACCCGGTGACCGCCGCGGCGGACGAGACGCTGGGTCAGTTCATGGACTCGCTAGCCGGGCGGGCGAAGCACAGCACCTACCCCGTCGTCTCGAACGGCGACGTGCTGGGGCTGCTTCCCTTCCGCTCGATCGCCCATTACCCACGCTCCGATTGGGACGACCGGCTTGTCAGGGACAGCATGCTCGGGCGCGAACAGGTAACCGTGCTGGACAGCGAGGACAGCGCCGAGGACGCTCTGAGCGAGCTGATGGGAGGGGAGATCCACCGCGGCCTCGTCGTTCACGACGGCGGCCTGGTCGGCTTCATCTCGATCTCCGACATCGGCCGCGTTCTCAACCAGCGGAGTGCGTTCAGGCGCTGAACCACACCGGTGCCAGGCACGGGGGCATGGCCAACAGGGCCCGATACCGAAACTGAGCAGGCGTTTTTTTTAGCGCTACCGTCTTGCCGGGCCGTGTCTCGGTGCCAGGCACTAGGACATGGCCGTGGCGGCCGGGGTGCGGCTCGTCCGCCGAGGATCGAGCTACGCGCCGAACGCTCTCTCGTTCGCCTGCGCCGTCTGGTGCTCGAGCACGATGCGGACGGCCTCGCAGGGGTCGTCCGCGCGTGAGAGCAGGTCGAGATCGTCGGGCGAGATCATCTTCTTGCCGAGCAGCTCACGGCGGATCCAGGTCACCATCTCTTCCCAGTAGTCGCAGTCCATCAGCACGACCGGGAAGTGGGAGATCTTGCCGACCTGGATCAAGGTCAGCGACTCGAACAGCTCGTCCATCGTGCCGAAGCCGCCCGGGAAGATGACGAAGCCCTCGGCCGCCTTCACGAACATAGTCTTGCGGGCGTAGAAGTGGTCGAAGGTGAGCCCCAGGTCGATGTAGGGATTCGCCTCCTGCTCGTGCGGCAGGCGAATGTTGAAGCCGATCGAAAGTCCGCCGGCCTCCTGCGCGCCGCGGTTGGCGGCCTCCATGATCCCCGGCCCTCCGCCGGTCACGACCGCCCAGCCGGCGCGGGCGAACTCGCGTCCGACCTCCCGCGCCAGGTCGTAGAAACGCTGGCCCTCACTCACACGCGCCGAGCCGAAGATCGAGACGGCCGGCCTGTCGATCTTGTCCACCGCCTTGAATCCGCGCCGAAACTCGGTAGCGATCATCTGGGCGTGACGGATGGTCTCGCCGTCTACGCTGGAGAGGATCTCGCGATCCTCGAGCCTTCTCCTCGGTACCGGCATCAGAGCGAATTGTTGCTGTAAGTGGCAACGGCGGCGAGCCCGAGCAACAGCACCAAGCCGAAGTAGACGAACGTGACCGAGAGGCGCTGCCAGACCATGATCTCGTAATACCCCGCCTCGCTGAGCTGTTCCCGCTCGCGCCAGCGGAAGTAGAGGTCGCGCAGAGCCAGCCACGAGACCACGATCACCGTCGTGAATACGACCGGGTTGGGCACGTAGTAGGCGAGCGCCAGCAAGCCGCCGAGACCGAACACCCACGAAAACGGGCTGACCGCGCCGGTGGCGCGCCCGCCGTCGAGCGGCACCAGCGGCACGAGGTTGAGCAGGTTGAGGGCGAAGCCGACAAAGGCAACGTCGAGCAGGATATTCGAGTGCAGCAGGCCAGACGCCGCCCAGGCCGCGAGCGCCGCCACCGAGCCGGCGATCGGACCGGCCAGAGCCACCTGCGCCTCATGCCAGGCGTTGCGAGGCATCTCCTTCATCAGCGCCACCGCGCCCATAAAGGGAACGAAATCGGGTGGATGGATGGGAATTCGCTGGCGGCGCGCCTCGGCGATGTGGCCGAGCTCGTGAATCAGCAGCATGGCAATGAGTCCGAGTGCGAACTCCCAGTTCCAGATGAACGAGTAGGCGATGATGGAGATGACCATCGAGCTGACGGTCGCGAACGCGGGTGTCGCGAAGGGAGACCTCACCCTCTCGATCAGGCCCCGCGGAGCCTCCGCCTCGAGCTCGATCGACGCCGGCTCGTAATCGGGGGGCTCCTGGACGGCAGGCCCCGGAGAAGCGGGTTGCCTGTCTTCAGGTTGCTGCCAGTTGCCGTCGCTCGAAGTCATCGAACCCTCGTTCGCCGCATGCCTTTCTTCTCTTCCGCGAGGAACGCGGGTCTCCACGTTATCGGCTGCCATCTGTCTTTGGCTGATAGCTCCCGGTTAGAGGAACGCTCCTACTCGCCCGCCGCACCCCCCGGATGCGTACGATTGCGGCCGTGACCGCGGCCGACGACAAGTCAGTTAGCGAAGCCGGGATCGAGATCAAGCCCACCTACACGAGCGAGGACGTGGCGGGGCTCGAGCCCGAGCTGCCAGGCTCCTATCCCTTCACGCGCGGCCCCTACGAGACCATGTACCGCGGCCGCCCCTGGACGATTCGCCAGTACGCGGGCTTCGGCTCGGCTGAGGAGACCAACGCGCGCTTCCGCTACCTGCTCGGGAAGGGCCAGACCGGGCTCTCGGTTGCCTTCGACCTGCCGACCCAGCTTGGCTACGACTCCGATCATCCGCTCGCCGAGGGCGAGGTCGGGCGCACCGGCGTGGCGATCGACTCGCTGGCCGACCTGGAGCTGCTCTTCTCGCAGATCCCGCTCGATCAGGTCTCGACCTCGATGACGATCAACGCGCCGGCAGCGCTGCTCTTGCTTCTCTACGAACTGGTCGCCGAGAAGCAGGGCATCGCGCCCGAGAAACTGCGCGGTACCGTCCAGAACGACATCCTCAAGGAGTACGTGGCGCGCGGGAACTACATCTTCCCGCCCAGACCCTCGATGCGAATCACTACCAACCTGTTCGCCTACTGCGAAGAGCACCTGCCCGGCTTCAACACCATCTCGATCTCGGGCTACCACATCCGCGAGGCGGGCTCGACGGTGGTGCAGGAGCTTGCCTTCACGCTCGCCAACGGCATCGCCTACTGCCAGGCCGCGGTCGAGGCGGGACTCTCGCCCGACCGCTTCGGCGCACGCCTCTCCTTCTTCTTCAACGCTCACAATAACTTCTTCCAGGAGGTGGCCAAGTTCCGGGCGGCGCGGCGCCTCTGGGCGAAAATCATGCGCGAGCGCTTCGGAGCCGCCAATCCGAAGGCGCAGATGCTTCGCTTCCACGCCCAGACCGGGGGCTCGACGCTGACCGCGCAGCAGCCCGAGAACAACATCGTTCGGGTCGCGCTGCAGGCCTTCTCGGCCGTCTGCGGCGGCGCGCAGTCGCTGCACACGAACTCCTTCGACGAGGCGCTGGCGCTACCAACCGAGCATGCGGTGCGAATAGCGCTGAGAACGCAGCAGATCCTGGCCAACGAGGCCGGCTCCACCGACAGCGCCGATCCTCTCGGCGGCTCCTACTTCATCGAGGCGTTGACGAACGAGCTGGAGAGCCACGCCATGGAGCTGATCGAGCGCATCGACTCGCTCGGCGGCGCCGTGACGGCGATCGAGCAGGGCTTCGTCCAGGCCGAGATCGAGGAGGCCTCCTACCGGCACCAACTCGAGGTCGAAGCGGGTGAGCGCGTGATCGTCGGCGTCAACCGCTTCCAGGAGGAGGACGACGTCAAGACGGTCGAGCTGCACCGGATCGATCCCGAGGTCGAGCGGCGTCAGCGCGAGCGCACCGCGCAGATTCGAGCCGAGCGTGACGGCGCGGCGGTTGGAAAGGCGCTCGAGAGGTTGCGCGTGACGGCGCGAGGAAGCGAGAACCTGCTTCCGGTCATGCGCGAGGCCCTGGCACTGCAGGCCACGATCGGTGAGGTCTGCGCCGTGCTGCGCGAAGAGCTCGGCACCTTCGACCGGGCCTGAGAGCATGAGCTTCGAACTTCGACACGGCGTCAACATCTCGCACTGGTTGTCTCAGTCGAAGCGGCGCGGGGAGGAGCGACGGGTCTGGTTCACTCAGGCCGACGTCGAACGCCTCGCCGCCTGCGGCTTCGATCACCTGCGCTATCCCGTCGACGAGGTGCAGCTTTGGGACGAGCAAGGAGAACGTGAAGCCGAAGCCTTCGAGTTGCTCGAACAGGGGCTCGACTGGTGCGCTCAGGCGGGGCTGCGCGCGGTCGTCGACCTGCACATCATCCGCTCCCACTACTTCAACGCCGAGGTCAACCCGCTCTTTGACGATCCGGCCGAGCAGGACAAGTTCTGCGCGCTCTGGGCCGACCTCTCGCGGGCGCTTGCCCACTGGCCGGTGGATCGGGTCGCCTACGAACTCCTGAACGAGCCGAACGCGCGAACCGACGAAGACTGGAACTCGCTCGCGGCCCGCGCGCTCGAGGAGGTGCGTAGTCACGAGCCTGAGCGAGTCGTGGCGATCGACTGTAACGGTGTCGCCGATCCGCGCTTCCTCCCCGCGCTGCGCGTTCCGAAGGACGAGAACCTGATCCTCAGCTTCCACTTCTACGATCCGCTCGTTTTCACGCACTACCGCGCCCACTGGAGTGCGGTGAAGGCCTACGAAGGCCCGATCGACTATCCGGGCGAGCTCGTCTCGCAGGAGGACTGGGATGCGCTTCCCGAGCGAGCGCGTCTCGAGGGTCGCGGCGTGCGCGTATTCACCGAGGCAGACAGCGAGCGGCTGCTCGAGCCCCCGCTCGCGCTGGCGAAGGAGACAGGGCTACCACTCTGGTGCGGCGAATTCGGCGCGCTCGGCACCACTCCCGAGCCCGCCCGCGAGCGCTGGTACCGTGACCTGCTCACGGCTCTTGCCCGGCACGGGATTCCGTGGACGGTCTGGGACTATAAGGGCGAATTCGGTATCTTCGACCGCGAGGGGCGGCCGACGCCGGTGCAGCGGGTGTTGAGCGACTTCCTGGCTTGAGTCTTCTCCTCTCGCGCCGCGCCGCGGAGGATGCCCATCCCACCACCCACCGCGATCGTAACGACGATACTCACGCCTGTCTGTAACGCGACAGCTCCGAAACCGTCAAGCTTCCCGACAGGATGCGCATCCTTCTTGTCTCGCAGATGTACCCGGGCCCGAGCGATCCCGATCTCGGGGTCTTCGTTGCTCAGCTCGAGCGCGAGCTCGCGCGGCGCGGGCACGAGATCGAGCGGGCGGTGCTCGACCGGCGCTCGGGCGGAAAGGCTCGTTTTCTCTCCCTCGCGCGCGAGGCACGGAGAAAGGCGCGACGATTCGGCCCCGACGTCGTGTACGCGCACTTCCTCGTCCCCGCCGGATTGATCGGCGCGCTTACCTCGAAGGTGCCGCTCGTGATCACGGCGCACGGGCAGGACGTGCGCAACATCGGTGTGGTGCCGGGCGTGCGCGCTCTCACGCGCTGGACGCTCGGGCGGGCGAGCGCGATCGTCGCCGTCTCCCGATTCCTCGCCCACGAGCTCGAGACGAAGCTGCCACAGGCGCGGGGCAAGATCAGCGTGATCGACTGCGGCGTCGACCTCGAGCGCTTCCAACCTCGCGACCAGGCCGAGGCTCGGGCTCGGCTCGGTTGGGACGGGGAAGACCCCCTCTTTCTCTGCGTAGGCTCGCTGACGGAGCGGAAGAACGTGGTGCGCCTGGCGCGAGCCTTTTTCCGCCTTGAGAAGGGCTCGCTCGTCTTTCTCGGCGACGGGCCCCTGCGCGGGGAGCTGGAGGGTCACGCAGGCGTGCGCGTGCTCGGTCGCGTGCCGCATGAGCTCGTACCTACCTGGCTCGCGGCCTGCGACGTGCTCTGCCAGCCGAGCCTCGTCGAGCCCTTCGGGCAGGCGCCGCTCGAGGCGATGGCCTGCGCGCGCCCGGTCGTGGCGACACGCCTCGGCGGTCCACCGGAATTCGTACCGCCCGGCGCCGGCGTGCTCGTAGATCCGACCGACGAGGACGCGCTCGTGCGCGCGCTGGATAGCGCGGCCGCTCTTCCCTGTCCGAACGAGGCCGGGCGCGACGCCGCAACCGAGCACGGCATCTCGGCACAGGCCGAGAAGATCGAGCGGGTGCTGGAGCAGGCGATCGCCCGCGGCACCGGTGGTTAGGTCGACGCTGCTATCCTCGGGCACGCCATGCTCGTCGCAACACTCGTTTTCTTTCACATCTGTGTCTCGATCGGGCTAGTCGTGCTCATCCTCATGCATTCCGGGCGCGAGGGCGGCCTCGGCGGGATGGGTTTCACGCCGACCTCGCACGGCGGCACCCATATCGTCGAGAAGAACCTGACCCGGCTGACGATCGTCGTCTCGGTCGTCTGGTTCATCAACACGGTCGCACTCTTCCGGCTCCTCAAGTAGCCGGGACGACCCGCGTGAAGCGGGTACAATCCCGAGCGCCACGCGCTGGTGGCGGAATTGGTAGACGCGCAAGGTTGAGGGCCTTGTGGCCCGAATGGGCCGTGGAGGTTCAAGTCCTCTCCAGCGCATTTTCTCCGGCGAAAGTCGGCCCGCTTAGCGGGCCAAGACTTTCGCCGGCGGACCAAGTGGGCGAAGAACCGCGCTTTTGGCGCGCGTTCTTCGCGAGGTCCTAGACGCGCGCTCGGCCGTCCGTGATTATGGAAAGTGCTCACTGGGTTCATGCCCGGGGGATGGCGTTATGTCAGCCGCAGCCGCGCATGTCGGCTGCGGCGGCCGAGGTGCTGCTGATCCTCCGTCCTTCATCGATAATGTCGAAACGATGAAGCCCGAATACCGGCTGATAGAGAGAGAGCGCCGACCGTCGCCGAGTTCTTCGAGCTGAGAGACGCGGTTGGCTGGGGAACCGGTGACCGGGCCGCTTACGAGAGGGGCCTCGAGAACTCCCTCTACAGCGTCTGCGCCGCTGTCGGCGACGAGATCGTCGGAACCGCGCGGGTGGTCGGCGACGGCAGCATCTGCTTCTACGTCCAGGACGTGATCGTCAGGCCCGAGTACCAGCAGTCGGGCATCGGTCGGGCCTTGATGGAAGGCGTGATGGGCTACATCGCAGAGAAAGCCTGTATCGGCGCCGTCGTCGGGATGATGGTGGCGAAGGGGCGCGAGCCTTTCTACGAGCGCTTCGGCTTCTGGGCGCGGCCGAACGAGGAATACGGCGCCGGCATGATGCAGTTCTGGCGCGAGTCCCCCTAGGTGCGGGAATTCGCCGCTTCTGACTGTTGACTGCGTCCGGAAGGAGCGCTAGCCTCCATAGCGAACAGATGTTCGATCGTATCGACTCGCTAAGGAGGATCGCTTGCTAACGCCGCGACAGAGAGAGATCTGGGACTACCTTCTCGCCTACGTCGAGCGGCATGGCTACCCGCCGACCGTGCGTGAGATCGGGCAGGCAGTCGGGCTCGCCTCGCCCTCCACCGTGCATGCCCATCTCGCCAATCTCGAGCGGGCGGGATTGCTCAAGCGCGATCCAACCAAGCCGCGAGCGCTCGAGCTGATCGCACGCGAGCGCGAGGAGGAGCACAAGCTTCCGCTACTTGGCCAAGTTGCAGCCGGTTCGCCGCTGCTCGCCGAGGAGAACATCGAGGACTACCTGGCCGTGCCCGAGCCGCTCTCGCGCGGGGGCGAGGAATTCCTGCTGCGCGTCAAGGGTGACTCGATGACGGGCGCCGGCATCCTCGACGGCGACATCCTGGTCGTGCGCCGCCAGGAGAGCGCTTCGAACGGCGAGATCGTCGTCGCGCTGGCCGGCGAGGACGAGTCGACCGGCGAGGCAACCGTCAAGCGCTTCTTCCGGGAGAGCGGACGCGTTCGCCTGCAACCCGAGAACGACGCATTCGCGCCGATCTACGCCGACTACGTGCAGATTCTCGGCAAGGTGAGCGGTGTTTTCAGGACGCTGACGTGAGGTATACGGATCTAGAAAGCTAATGACCGTCACCTCACTTCATCGGACGCTCGAGCAGGAGCTTCGCGCGCTGGCGCGCGGCGCCAGCCTGGAGTGCCTGGTCTGCGGCGAGTTCGTGCTTCATCAGGGCACAGACGTGGTTTGCCCCGAATGCGGATCGACCTGGCCCGGACTTCTGGGCGCGGGCGACACGGCGCTAAACTCCAAGTCGCAGGCCGGGTGACCGCGAGCCGCTTCGGCGGTTCGAGGAAAGTCCGGACACCGCAGGGCAGAACGCTGGGGGAAACCCAGGCGGCGAAAGCCGACGGAAAGTGGCACAGAAAGGACACCGCCTCCGGGCAACCGGCGGTAAGGGTGAAAAGGTGGGGTAAGAGCTCACCAGCACCGTGGTGACGCGGTGGCTAGCCAAACCCCGTTCGGTGCAAGGCGAAGCAGGTCCCGCTCAGGTGGCCCGCCGAGGGACCGGGTGCGCCGCTCGAGCCGCCGGGCAACCGGCGGCCTAGATGGATGGTCACCCTCGACAGAATCCGGCTTACAGGCCTGCTACAGAGAGCCCTCGTACGCGGGGGCTCTCCAACTCTTAGGCTCTGAGCGCGACCTCGAGCGTCGTGCCAACTCCGGGTTTGCTCGAGACGGTGAAGTCCGCGCCGATCGAATCCGCTCGCCGGCGCATGTTCTTCAGGCCCTGCCCGGCGGTGGGCTTGGCGACGTCCTGCTCGAGGCCGTCGCCGTCGTCGCGGACGGTGACCGTTCGCTTGCCACCCGTCTCGGCGATCTTCACCTCCGCCCAGGCGGCGTTGGCATGCTTGCGCACGTTTGCCAGCCCTTCCTGGACGATGCGAAAGATCTCGATCTGCTCGTCGGGTGCGAGGCGGATGTCCGGCTCGATCTCGACGTCCACCTCGAGCCCGCCGTCGGCGCAGAGGAACTCCACATAGCGGTGCAGCGCGGCGTCGAACGGTGCGCTTCCACCGGCCGAGGACAGCGCGAGCACCGCAAAACGCGCCTCCTGCTGGGCGAGCGCGGCGACCTCTTCCAGCCGCGGCAGAACCGTCTCGAGCTCGGCGCCGGCGCGCAGCATGTTCAGGTGTGTGGAGAGCGCGAACAGATACTGCGCCAGCCCGTCGTGGATCTCACCCGCGACTCTGGCCCTCTCCTCCGAGACCGCGCGGCCGAACTCCGCGGCGCGAATCCCTCTCCAGACGCCGACAACCAGCAAGACGCAGGCAAGCAGGCCGAGGAAATCGCCGAGCGCCGCTTGCTCTCCCGGTAGGAGAGGCCTGAAGACGAAGTTGAGGCTCGAGAAGAGCCACAACGTGGCCGACAACGCCAGCCAGCTGTCAAGGTCCTCCAACCAGCGCCGGTAGCGCAGCCCGAAACCGACCATCGCTCCCAGATAAAGCAGTGCGAGCAGTGCGAAGGCGATCGTCATGGGCAGCTCCGGGCCGGTTGAGCTCCCGGAGTCGCCCGTCGCCTCGACGAGCGCTCGAGTGCCGCTCCAACCGACTAGAAGTGCCAGCAAACAGGCGCCGAGTGCGGTCGGAAGCGCGCGGTCGGGCCGCCGCACCTGGCCGCGGGCAAAAGCCGCCGCGGTGATCAGGACGGCCGAAAGGATGCGCGCGACCAGACTGGCCCAAGCCTCGGTCTTCTCGGTTGCGGCTCCACCCAGTGTCGGCGCGATCTCGAAAGCGAAGATCGAGATTGCCGTCACACTGAAGCCCGCGCAGAGAAGCAGGTCCATGCGGCTCGAGTCGACCGAGAAGCGAACGCCGGTGAGCACCGCCACCAGCATCGAGGTGAGCGCGATCGCGGTATCGAGCGCGAGAAGAAGCCGCGGAAGATCGAAGCTGCTCGGCAAGCTCGGGTAAGCGCCCCAGAGCGCGAGCGCCGCGCTGAGAAGCGCGATGAGCAAGAACTCTCCGGCGAGCCAGGAGTGAAGAGCGCTCTCGTTTTGCTGCCGCTCGGCGTCCACGTATCCCCTTTTCGGCAACAATAGGTCTGCCGATAAGGGACGGAACCATGTCCGAGCGCGTATTGATCGTTGACGACCACCCCCTGACGCAGGAGGCTCTTGCGTCTCTCCTGACCCAGCACGGCTTTGAGATAGTCGCTCAGGCCTCCAGCGGCGAAGAGGCGATCAAGCAGGCGGCGAAGCGGCAACCGGATCTCGTACTGCTCGATCTGTCGATGCCCGGAATGAGCGGGCTCGAGGCTCTGCCGGAGATTCGCAGGGTCGCTCCCGGATCCGAAGTCGTGGTCCTTACGGCCTCGGGCACCGAAGAAAACCTGCTTCGCGCGATCAAAGGTGGCGCCTCTGGTTACCTACTCAAGACCGAGCCGCCGCCGCGCATCGTCGAGTTTCTGCGCGGCGTGGTCAACGGCGAGGCCGCGCTCTCGGGCTCGATCGCACGCCGCCTGCTCGAGCAGGTGCGCGACGGCCGCCACGATCACGCCGTGCCCGACGAGATCTCCTCGCTCCTATCGGCCCGCGAGCTCGAGGTGCTACTTCTGCTCGACGAGCATCTGGGCACGGAGGAGATCGCCCAACGCCTCTTCATCTCCGAGCACACCGTGCGCTCGCACGTCAAGAGCCTGCTGCACAAGCTCGGCGTGTCGTCGCGGCGCCAGGCGCTCGAGGCACTTTCGCGCGCTCGCGGCTGATTCCAACCCGAAAGATCCCTCGTGCCGAGGGAGGCCCGGGGGATGCACTCACCCGGTTGAATGTCCGATTATTGGAGTAACGGGATGGCTGCAATGATTGGCGAGCGCGACCGGCGAAAGCCGGTCGCAGCTTTTCTAGAGACATTGGAGCCCGTTCCAACCGAAAGCGCGCGGCCGTTTGACCGCGATCGGCGGGCGAAGACTCAGGACGGATTGTTGAAGCCCTCGACCGTGATCTCGACGAGGCGCGGAAGAGAGTGGAGGTTGTAGCCGCCTTCGATCACGGCCCCGACTCGCGGAGACAGGCTCGCGGTGCGGCTCGCGAGCTGGTAGAAGGCGCGGTCGGTGAGGACGGTCGGTGAGAGCGGATCGTCACGGTGAGGGTCGAAGCCGATCGACACCAGCACCAGCTCGGGCGAGAAGGCCTCGACTGCCGGATAGGCGATCTGCTCGAACGCCTGCAGGTAGGAGCGGTCGCCGGTGCCGCCCGGAAGGGGGATGTTAAGCGTCGTCGGGCTCTCGCCGCCGGGCACGTCTTCCCCGCTCGGCGTCTTGGGGCTTGGCCCACCCGTTCCCGGGTAATACGGCCAGGCGTGGAGCGACACGTAGAGAACGCTCGGATCGTCCCAGAAGATCGACTCGGTCCCGTTTCCGTGGTGAATATCCCAGTCGAGAATCGCAATCCGCTCGATCCCCAGCTCGGCCTGCGCGTAGCGCGCGGCAACGGCGATGTTGTTGATCAGGCAGAAGCCCATCGCCTTCTCGCGCGAGGCGTGGTGGCCGGGCGGCCTCACGAGCGCGAAGCCGTTGCTGCGCGCGGCCTCGATCGTCATCCCGGCGGCGAGCTTGGCGGCTCTCGCGGTGGTAGGAGTGACAAAGGTGTCGAAATCGATCCACCTCGTCTCGGCCGTCTCTTCGAACAGGCTGTCGAGGTAGGCGGGCGAGTGAACGCGTTCCAGATCCTCCCGTGTGGCCGGCTCGACCTCGATGTGCTCGGCGACAGAAAGAAGAACTTCCAGGCGCGTCTGCGACTCGGGGTGATACTCCGGCGCGGGGTGAAGGCGAACGATTTCTTCGTTGATCAAAGCTCTGATGGCGTGGCCCTCCAGGTTCCGCGCATGCCGACGAAGTCTCTTCGAGCGCTAGCGGGTTGCTCGAGCGAGATGGCGATTCTACCGCGACGGAGCTGGTTTCGGTCTTTCCTCGGCGGGCCAGGAGGAGAGCGCGACTCGTAACTCGCCGCCACGTCGCATCTCAAGTGACCACGGGTTGCTCCGATAAGGTGTCGAGCGGTAAATGAGCTCGAAGACACTCATAATCGCCGAGAAACCATCCGTTGGCCGCGATCTGGCCGGCGCGCTTCCGGGCACCTTCGCCAAGTCCGAGGGCTATCTCGAGTCTGACGCCCACATCATCACCTGGGCGGTCGGGCACCTCGTGGAGCTGGCCCAGCCCGAGGAGTACGACGAGCGCTTCAAGCGCTGGCGCATGGCCGATCTTCCGATCGCGCCGGACGCCTTCAAGCTGAAGCCGCGCGACTCGAAATCCCGCAAGCAGCTGAACGTCGTGCTCAAGTTGCTCAAGCGCGACGACGTCGACAACGTGATCAACGCCTGTGACGCCGGGCGCGAGGGCGAGTTGATCTTCGCCTACCTCTACGAGGTCTATCTCGAGTCGAAGGGAGCGAAGCCGAAGCCGGTCGAGCGCCTCTGGATCTCGAGCATGACCAGACAGGCCATTCGCGAGGGCTTCGAGCACCTCCGCCCGGGCGAGCAGATGAGCTCGCTCGAGGCCGCCGCGCGCTCGCGCTCCGAAGCCGACTGGATGGTCGGTATGAACGCCACCCGCGCGGCCACGATTCGCGGTCGCGCCTGGGTGGGCGGCGTCGTCTCGCTGGGCCGGGTCCAGACGCCGACGCTGGCGATGATCGTGGGTCGCGAGCGCGAGATACAGGCCTTCGTTCCCGAGCCCTACTGGCTCGTTCACGCGAGCTTCGACCTCGGCTACGACGGTCTCTGGTTCGAGGACGACGAGACGAGGATCCTGAACGGGGAGCGTGCTCAGTCCATCGCCGACAAGGTGGCCGGCGCGGAAGGCGTGGTCTCCTCGGTCGAGCGCAAGGAGGCAAGCGAGCGCTCGCCGCTTCTCTACGACCTCACCTCGCTGCAGCGCGACGCCAACCGCCGCTTCGGTTTCTCGGCTCAGAGGACGCTCAGGGCGGCGCAATCCCTCTACGAGGGCAAGAAGGCGATCACCTACCCGCGCACCAGCTCGCGCTACCTCTCGGGCGACATGGTGTCGCTGCTCAAGCCCACGGCCGCGACGCTGGAGCCGATCCACGAGTACGCCGAAGCGGCCCGGTTCGTGCTCCGGCTCGAGAGCCTGCCGCTAGGGCGGGTCGTCAACGACGCCAAGATCGGCGATCACCACGCCATCATCCCGACCAACGTCGAGCACGACGTCGAGGGCTTCAGCGACGACGAGCGGCGCGTCTTCGATCTCGTTGCGCGCCGCTTCCTGGCTGTCTTTCATCCGCCGGCGCGCTACGCGAATACGACCATCGTCACCGAGGTCGAGGACGAAAAGTTCCGCACGCGCGGGAAGGTCACGCTCGAACAGGGCTGGCGCGCCGTCTACAGCCAGGGAGCCGGCGGAAACGGACGATCCGGCGACGGTCAGGACGAAGACGGCGAAGGAGGTGAGCTTCCCGCTTTGAGCGAGGGCCAGAAGGTGCTCTGCTCCAGCGCCGAGAGCGAGGGCAAAGAGACGAAGCCACCGCCGCGCTACAACGAGGCCACGCTGCTGATGGCAATGGAGACGGCGGGCAAGCTGATCGACGACGAGGAGCTGCGCGAGGCGATGAAGGAAGGCGGCCTGGGCACGCCGGCAACCCGCGCCGAGACGATCGAGACGTTGATCCGCCGCGAGTACATCGAGCGCGCCGGCAAGGAGCTGCAACCGACGCCCAAGGGCCTGCAGGTGATCACCATGCTCGAGGCGCATCCGCTCACCTCGGCCGAGCTGACCGGCGCCTGGGAGAAGCGCCTCGGCGACATCGAGCGCGGCTCGGGCGACCGGGCGGCCTTCATGAAAGAGATCGAGCGCTTCACGCGCGAGACGGTCGAGAAGATCGCCGCGCTAGATCGCGAAAAACTACGCCCTGAGAGGGTTGAGCTTGGTCCCTGCCCGCGCTGCGGCGCCGAAACCGGCGAGATCATCCGCGAGAACTCGCGCGCCTACGGCTGTACGAGCTGGAAGAGCAGGGAGGAGACCGGGTGCGGCTTCGTAATCTGGAAAAAGGTGGCCGGACGCTCAATAACACCCGAGATCGCCCGACAACTACTTGCACAGGGACGTACAAATGACGTAATATCCGGATTCCGGAGCCGAGGCGGCAAACATTTTCGCGCGCGCCTCGTCTTGAACGCCGAAGGACAAATCGAGTTCGAGTTTCCCGCGCGCTCGAAACCCGCCCAAACGGCCGCTGCGGAATAAAGAAGAGTCGGAGTCCGTTTTGTCGTAAAGCGAGCCCGGAGAGGGCTCGTGAGCTGCGAGGAGAGACCAGAACGAGTAAACGGTTGGTTCGCCGCCGAGCCAGATGGGAAGAAAGGACGTCGAGGGTCAGTTGACGCACAATCACCTGCAGGAAGTATTCGAAAGTAGCGAGAGCGTCCGCGTGTTCGTGGACGCCGCCGAGGAGCGCGGCACGATCGAGCCGGCCGAGATCGAGGCGCTCGTAGTCGAGCACGACCTCACCGAGATCGAGGTTGAGGATCTCATGCGTGAGCTCGAGCGAATCGGTGTCGAGATCGCTCAGCCGGCGGCGCCCGTCAGCGAGCGCGTCGAGCCGGTAGAGGTCGTTCCCGTCGAGGTGCCGGAGCTTTCCGGCGCCGCCGACAGTCTGCAGCTTTTCCTCGCCGACGTGGGCAAGCACAGGCTGCTGACCGCGGCCGACGAGGTGTCCCTCGCCAAGCGCATCGAACGCGGCGATCCGGTCGCCAAGCGGTGCATGATCGAGTCGAACCTGCGTCTGGTCGTCTCGATCGCCAAGGGCTATCGCGGCCTCGGCGTTCCCTTCCTCGACCTGATTCAGGAAGGAACGCTCGGCCTCAACCGCGCGGTCGAGAAGTTCGACTGGCGCCGCGGCTTCAAGTTCTCGACCTATGCGACGTGGTGGATCCGCCAGTCGGTGCAGCGCGCAGTGGCCAATCACGCGCGCACGATTCGCGTTCCCGTGCACGTCGTCGAGCGCCAGCAGAAGCTGTCGCGCGCCGCGCGCCGGCTCGAGGTCGAGCTGGGTCGCGAGGCGACGCGGGACGAGTTGGCCGAGGCAACCGGACTTCCCATCCAGCATGTGGACGAGGCGCTGGGCGCGGCTTCGGCCTCGGTGTCGCTGAATCAGACCGTCGGCGCCGACGACGAAGGCGAGCTCGGCGATCTGTTCGCCGACCGCGAGGCTTCCGACCCGTTCGACGAGGCGGAGGAGTCGCTGCGCAGGCAAGGCGTGCGCAAGGCGCTCGAGGCACTGCCCGAGCGCGAGCGGCGCATTCTCGAGCTTCGCTTCGGCTTCGAGGGCGAGCCCTGGACGCTCGAGGCGATTGGTCATGAGCTCGATCTCACGCGCGAGCGTGTGCGTCAGCTCGAGGGCCAGGCTCTTGCTCGGCTCGGGGCGCTACGCGAACTGTCTTCGCTCGCGGCGGCCTGAGCCAGCCGAAACACGCTGTCGGCCCGCTCGGGTTTGCGTATCGAGCCCGAGGGATGCTCTGCGGCCTCGCGGGTGGGCTGTCGCTAGTCTCCACTCGGCCGAGCAGCGATCGAGGGAGGCAGTAGTAGCTCGAACAGGGACAGCAGTCTTACTGGCCGCGCTCGTGCTCGTGGCCGGCTGCGGCGGCTCCGGCAGCGGGGAGAAGACGTCGAAGCGCGCGCCGCGTAGCTTCCCGACCTTGCGAGTCGAGGTCGGCAGTGGTGTGGACTCGCTCGATCCCGGTCTCTCCTACTCGGCCGAGTGCTGGCAGAGCCTCTGGAACGTCTACCTGAGCCCGTACGGCTATCGGCACGCAAGTGGCAAGGCGAGCACGCAGATCGTGCCGGCCCTGGCCGAGGGGATGCCGGACGTCTCGAGTGGCGGCCGCGTGTACGAGTTTCGTCTACGCGAGGGGTTGCGCTACTCGAACGGCAGGCGTGTACGGGCCGGCGACTTCGCCTACGCGATCCGCAGGCTCTACCTGCTCGATTCGGTGGGCGCGCCGCTCTTCGACGACATCGTCGGGGCCAGCGTCACCGCGGCGCGCCGAGGAGCGATCTCCGGCATCGAGACCGACGACTACACGCGATCGATCACGGTGCGTCTGAAGCGGCCGAGTGCGAGCTTCATCAACGCGCTTGCGAGCCTCTTCGCCGCGCCCGTCCCGCGGAGCACGCCGAGTCGCGACCAGACGTTCGAGCCGATTCCTTCGACCGGCCCGTACAGGATCTCGCAGACCAAGTGGCCCAGAGAGTTCACGCTGGCGCGGAACCGCTATTTCGAGCCGACCGAGACGGTGCCGGCGACCAATCCCGATCGCATCGTCGTGAGCGTTGTCAAGGAGGCCAAAGCGGCGCTCGATCAGCTGACTGCCGGGGACGCCGACTACGCGGCCGTGCCGATCGCGTCGGCCGCGCTCGAGCAGGCGAGGCGCAAGAACCGCTTGCAGCTTCGCGCCTACACAGATGCCAGCACCCATTACTTCTTCATGAACACGACGCTGCGCCCGTTCAACGACGTGCGCGTTCGCCGGGCTGTGAACTACGCGCTCGATCGCCGGGAGCTGGTCGAGATATTCGGAGGCCAGGCGGTGGCCAGCGAGAACATCCTTCCGCCGCTCTATCCGTCGTACCGGCGGCACGACCTATATCCGTACAACCTCGCCAGGGCGAGAGCGCTGGTGCGCCAGGCCGGCGCAAGGGGAGCGCGCGTGACGATCTATGCCCCGACCCAGCCCGTGCATGCTCGCGCCGCCGCGCTCTACCTCGGCCGCCAGCTTGCGGCGATCGGCCTCGAGCCGAGCCGCGCGGCGAAGCTGCTGCCCCCCGCCCGGTACTGGACCGCCGTCGGCAGCAAGAGCACGAAGGCTCAGATCGGTTACGCATTCTGGACGCAGAGCATCCCCAGCCCGCTTGCCTGGTTCGAGCCGCTGCTCGACGGCGACGAGACGAGCGGGCTTGCGAACACGAACTACTCCTTCGCCGACTCCGCGACTCTGAACGCCGACATCGACCGTCTGGCGAGCGAGCCGGAGCTCACGCCGGAGGTGAACGCGCAGTGGGCCGCACTCGACCGTCGCGCGATGCGCTGGGCGCCGATTGCGCCGTTTCTGAACACTCGCTCGCTCGACCCTCTAAGCACGCGCATCGATCTTCATTGCTACGCCTCGAACGCTCTCTACGGGGTGGACTACGGCCGGCTCTGCCTCAAACGAGCGACCGCGACAGGCTAGCGAGCGACCTGAAAAGCGCCTCCATTTCGCGCATTTACGGCTTCTAGGGCCATCCCCCGTCCGCGCAGGGTAATCCCTGGATAGAGGGAGAGGATCGGGTTACGGAAGACCGATACCCAACCCGT
This sequence comes from uncultured Gaiellales bacterium, assembly GCA_964636655.1. GTDB lineage: Bacteria > Actinomycetota > Thermoleophilia > Gaiellales > Gaiellaceae > Fen-549. Next base: position 2,386 of record CAZWTK010000020.1, on the reverse strand, counting down.
GGACGCTGCTGAGCGAAGGGAAATCCTGAGTCGTTATATCGACCACTCGAAACGTTTCGAGGAGGTCGCCCAACGCCGGGCCGGTGCGACCAGCGGTGAGGTCATTCCGTTCGGCGCGCCGCTTCGGGTCGAGCAGGAGCCCACGGCCCGCGAGCTCGAGGTGCTTCAGCTCATCTCCGACGGCCTCGTGAATCGCGAGATCGGCGCGCGCCTCTTCCTCTCGGAGGAGACGGTCAAGTCGCACGTCCGCCATCTGCTCGCCAAGCTTCAGGCTCGGTCACGAGCCCACGCCGTCGCCGTTGGCTTCCGGCGCGGGCTCATCACCTGAATCCGGTAGTTTTCCCCAACCTGTGGATATCCCTCGTTCGGGGGATGCCGAGGGCGCCCATAAGGGGAAGTATCGGAACTTCTACCAGTTGCGGAGAAAACCGCCGACAGCAGCGATATTTAGTAGCGCTGTTATCGGAGCGACGATCTTGAAGATACGAAGGCGCACAAACCCCTCCTCGATTGACGGAACGGACAGGGAGAAACCCCCTTGGCAGAGCAAGGGCAGCACCCCCTTTCGCGAAGACAATAAAGCAAAACGTCCGTCTTCTGCAGAACGGCATGTCACATGGGAGCTTCGATGTTACGGTGCTGCATTGCTATCGGGCTCGATCGCTCTCGCGCTGCTCCTTCGCTACTGGGGCTACCATATGGGCCCAGCAATACCTACGATCGTCATGGTTATTGCCGCTCTACTTAGCGAAAAAGAAACCGTCCGCCTTAACCCCCACACGGAGATCTCCGTCGGATTCTTGCCAGGACTGTTCACCGCCGTGGCTCTTGGTCCGATCTCCGCGATGATCGTCGCTGCAGGGAGTCTTCTAGGTGATTTACGCCGACCTATCGAGCGTTGGGCTATTTGGACGGGCTCTCGCTGTCTAGTTCTAGGATTCGCTGCGCTTATGGCATCGATACCTGCTTCCGGTTCCGCATTACAGGATTTTTCAGTGGCTGCAGCTCTCGCTTCAGCGACGGTCGTAATAGGTGAGTCGATGGCCGGAGCGGTTACATTAAAAATACGGAGAAGCAATAGTGTTTCGGAGTGCTTCATAAGGAATATCCGAATAACCAGTATCGGGATACTGGTCTACATACCAGTAATAGCTGGTCTGGCCTATGTGTACGAACTTGTGTCGCCATGGGCGGTCGTCTTGTTTATCGGGCCCGCGATAGCGGCTCAGCGATTCTTTATCCTTTACAAAGAACAAATCAAGACTTCCGACGAACTGAATAACGCTGTTCGCCAACTAGAAAAAGTAAACTTATCGTTCGCTACCGTACTTGTGGCGGCGCTCGACGCGCGCGATCACTACACGGCCGGGCATTCGGCGGCCGTGGCTGTGTACGCTCGAGATATCGCTAAGCACTTAGCGCTTTCGGACGAAGAAGTGAGACGGTCCCACCTTTGCGGTCTTCTGCACGATATTGGGAAAATCGGCGTGCCCACTGGCGTCCTGGAGAAACGAGGTCCGCTCGTTAGCGACGAAAGGATGGCGATAGAGACGCATGCAGAGGTCGGAGCTTCGATACTCGAGCGAATCGAAGGTTACGAAGAGATCGCTCTCGCGGTTCGTCATCACCACGAGCGTTTCAGCGGTGGCGGTTATCCGGATCAGATCTCAGGTGACGAGATACCACTTCTAGCCCGGCTCGTTGCCGTTGCCGACGCCTATAGCGCGATGACTTCCGAGCGGCCCTATCGAGTTGCGCTCAGTGGTGCAGAAGCGCTAGCTCGGATCGAGCGAGAGGCTGGCAAGCAGTTCGATCCGCGAGTTGTGAACGCGTTTGTGATTGTGTTAGAGCAAGCAAGCGAGGCCTACACATCGGGCGCCGACAGAGACTTCGAGGTCGAGTTGGCTGAGCTTGCGGCATTCGAGCCGGGGTCGCCGCTTGCCGTTTCCAGCTAGATAGAACTAATCGGAATAAACGGCGTAGAGGGCTGCCTCCATGCGATTACGCACACCCAGCTTCTCGTATATATGACGGAGATGGGCCTTAACAGTGACCTCGCTGATGAAGAGCTTGCTAGCGACCTCTCTGTTCGATAGTCCGTCGGCTACAAGCCGAAGCACTTCACGCTCACGCCGGGTCAGGTGCTCGTCGGGAATAGGCTCGGGTTTTCGCGCGTCTCTCAGCTCGATACCGTGGCGCGCAGCCAGCCGTTCGTCACGAGCTAACAACAGGACGGGATGGATCGCGAGAGCGAGCTTCGGCTCGGAAGCGGCAAGGCTTAGTAGGTCTGGGTAAGCGCGGTAAGCCCATACGAACTGATTCCAGCGTTGGCGTTCACTAGCGAACTTCACGGCCTCGGCAAAAAGCGGAGCCGCTTCTTTTGAAT
>CAZWTK010000019.1:0-35639 GCA_964636655.1 uncultured Gaiellales bacterium | reverse complement strand
CAGCTGCTCGAAGAGGGTGAGCTCCTGCTGCAACCGGGCATCGCTGCCGCGCTGGAGTTGATCGCCGAGGATCCGCGCTCGCTCTACGACGGGACACTCTCGCGCAGCCTGCTCGAGTTAGTGCGCGAACGAGGTGGCCTGATAACCGAGGAGGACCTCTCCTCCTACACCCCACTCTGGCGCGAGCCCGCGGGTAGCGCCTACGCCGGAACTCGCTTCTTCACGCGCGGAGGCCTCTCGGGCGTGCCCGAGGCCCTGGCGCGACTTCGCCTCCTGACGGGCCTGACCGAACGCGAGCGGGTACGGGCGCTGCTCGAGGCGCTCGGCGCGGAGGGCGCGGGCTCGAACACGACCAACCTGATCGCGGTAGACGAGGAGGGAAACGCCTGCGTGCTCACGACCAGCCTGGGCCTCGGCTCGGGCGACTATCTGCCGGGCTTTGATCTGCACCTGAACTCGATGCTGGGAGAGAAAGACCTCGTCAGCGGCGAGCTCGAGCCCGGCGAGCGGGTGTTGAGCATGACCGCTCCCAGCATCGCGCTGGACGAGCGCGGTCCGGCGTTGGCGATCGGCGCCGCCGGCGGGACGCGCCTGCGCTCGGCGCTGGTGCAGGTCGCCTCGGGAATACTCGATGAGGGCCTCGCCCCCGCCGAGGCGATCGAGCGCCCTCGCTTCCACCCCGCGGACTCGGTCTTGAACGCCGAGCCGGGCGTGGACGACGCGGCGCTCGACGAGCTCGAGGCGGAAGGATGGGACGTTCGCCGCTGGGCTTCGCTCCACCACTACTTCGGCGGGGTTAGCGCTATCGGCCGGGAGGGCGCTGCGGGCGATCCGAGGCGAAGCGGCGTCGGCCTGCTGATCGATTAGTTTGTCACCTGGGAGGTCGAGAGCGCCGGATCGCCCAGGCGATGGATGCAACGATCGCGACCAGAACGATCGAGAACGACCCGCCCAAGACGAGAAGTGCGGTCGAAGAGCTCACGGCTTCTTCACCTCTCTTACCGCCCGAACATCGGCGGCGATTTGCTCGCTGAGTGCTCCGTCGCTGGAGAACGCCTGCTCGCCGCGCAGACGCTGCCAGAGCTCGACGACCAGCCGTTTACCGTACAGGTCGCCCGAGAAGTCGAGCAGATGAACCTCGACACGGCGTTCTGCCCCTCCGAAATGGACGTTGACCCCGATTGATACCGCCGCCCGGTGCGCTTCGGACAGGCCCGCGTAGATACCGTCGAGCGGCACTAGCTGGTGCGGAGCAAAAGCCAGATTCGCGGTCGGGAAGCCAAGCCGCGCGCCTCGTGCCAGGCCGGGAACGACACGCCCGTCGAGCTCGTAGGGGTGACCGAGCAGCGCGGCTGCGCCGACCACGTCGCCTTTGTGCAGGGCGTTTCTGATCGTGGTCGAAGAGACGCCGGCCACGGGCTCAACCAGGCGTGTGAGCAAGCCCTCCTCGTGCAACAGCTCGAGGTCGCCCGCGCGGTCGTGACCGAAGCGGAAATCGGGCCCCGCGACGACGATCTGAGCGCCGAGCGGGTTCAGATAGCGAAGCGTGAAGGCCTTCGGCGTCATCGCGGCCAGCTCGCGGTCGAAGCGCAGTACGACGATCTCCTCCACGCCGTACTCGGCCAGCAGCTCGACCTTGCGCTCGAGGGTGGTCAAAAGCTCGACGGTCTGTCCAAGCAGTACTCGCGGATGCGGATCGAAGGTGAGCACGGCCACCGGTAGGCCGGTCTCGAAAGCAACGTCCAGAACGCGGCGGTGACCCAGGTGCACGCCGTCGAACGAGCCGATCGCGACCGCACGCGCGGCGCGGGGCAGATCTATCGGATCGCGGACGACTTTCATACGGGCATCACTGTCTCGGACCTCACCGTACCGTTCTTGCCCAGCGCCACCGCGATCAGTCTGCCCTCTCGGCAAAGTCGCAGCAACCCTTCCTCGCTCCGTCGCAGCTTCTTGCCCGCCCGCACGCAAGCGGCCTCCTCCTCGTTCAGCTCCACTGAGGGAAGAAAGGGAAGTGCCTCAGCCGCCGGACGGATCTGCTCGCTGTCGGCGTCGGCCAGCGAGAACGGGCCGACCTCGAGCCGGCGCAGACTGCGGCAGTGACCGCGCAAGCGATCGGCGATCGCGCGCACGTAGGTGCCGGAGCTGACGCGGAGATCGAGACTGGCCACGCCGCTCGAATAGTCGAGCAGGCGCAGCTCGTCGATGCGCGAGCGGCGAAGCGGCATCTCAGGCGCCTCGCCGCGCCGGGCCAGGCGATAGGCGCGCTCGCCGCCGATCTTGATCGCGGAGACAGTTGGAACGCGGAGCTCGACCTCTCCGCGCAACTCCTCGAGGCTCAGCTCGAGCTGGTTGCGCCGCGGTGCTTCTCCTCGCTCGATCACCTGGCCCTCCAGGTCGCCGGTAGAGGTGCGCGAGCGGAGGTCGATCTCGGTCTCATAGCGCTTGTCGAGACCCACGAGGTAGCGCGCGAGTCTGGTCGCGGAGCCCAGCAGCACCAGCAGAAGCCCACTTGCGAACGGGTCGAGCGTTCCGGCGTGCCCGGCCCGGGCTCCGGTCTTGGCTCGCAGATCGCGCACGATCGCGAACGAAGACGGCCCGCTGGGCTTGTCCACGAGCACGAGTCCAGACGGCTCGAGCGCCCGCGGAATCGCCACGCTCTATCCCGCCTGGTCCGACGTCTTGGCGACGAACTCCTTGCGCAGGAAGACGATCAGCTCCTTGACACTCAGATCGCTCGTGAACCCGGCGGCCTGTCTGTGGCCGCCGCCACCGGCCGCGCGAGCCAACTCCGAGACGTCGAGCCGGTCGCGCGACGAGCGCAGGCTCACTCGGCGCCTGTCCCGCTCCGGTGGCTCCTGAATCAGAACGGACATCTCGACGCCGGCCACCGCGCGCAAGGAGTCGATCACGCCCTCGGAAGCGCCGCTCGATGCGCCCGTATCTTCGTAATCCTTTCGCTCGATATACGAGATGACCAGCCGCCCGCCCTCGTACACCTCGACGTGCTCGAGCGCACGCGCCAGCAGCTTCAACTTCGAAAGCTCGATCGTCTCGTAAACGTGCTGGAAGATCCGGTGCGCGTCGGCTCCGGCCTCGATCAACTCGGCGGCAAGGCGCATAGACTTGGGCGAGGTGTTCGAGTACTGGAAGCGACCGGTATCGGTGACGAGCGCGATATAAAGCGCCTCGGCGATCTCGGGCGTCAGGCGCACCTTCAGCTCGGCGAATACGTCACGCAGGACTTCGCTGGTGGAGGAGGCCTCGGCGACGACGATGTTGACGTTGCCGTAGCGGCTGTTGTCGTGATGGTGGTCGATGACCGCGATGAAGGGCGCCTCCGCGAGCAGCTGGTCGCTACCGAGGCGGGCCTCGTTGGCAGCGTCCACCGAGAGCAAGGGGCGGCCGAGAAGCTCTCCCGGTTCGCCCCGCACGAGTTCGTCCAGCGGCATGAAGCGGAACTCGAACGGGATAGGGGCCGAGCCCGCAAGGAACATCGTGCCGCTCTTGCCGAGTTGCTCGAGCGCTAACTTGAGCGCAAGCATCGAGCCGAGAGCGTCGCCGTCGGGGTTCTCGTGCGTCGCGAGAACGAAGTCGTCTCGCTCGCGTATCCCTTGCGCAACTGCTTTTAGGTCAGCCTTCGTGATCGTCATCGGGTGGTGGGGCAAGCTCTTCGATCAGTTTTGTCATTCGAACCGCATATTCGGCTGTCGGATCGTACTCGAACGTGAGCTGCGGTATTCGCTTGAGCCGAAGCTCGCGATTCAGTCTCGCCTGGAGTACGCCGTGAGCCGCGTTCAACGCCTCGACCGTTCCGACGATCTTGGCCTCGGAACCGAGCACGCCGACAAAGACTCGCGCGCTGCTCAGGTCGGAGGTTGTTCTCACCGCGGTGACGGTCACAAACCCGATGCGCGGATCCTTGAGCGAAGGCAAAGCCTCGCTCAAGGCCTGCAGCAGAGACTCGTTGACTCGGCGCATTCGTCCGGACATCACCTTCATTCAAGCGTTTTCGGGCAACGACGCGCGGTCCGAAGCTACTCAACCGGCGCACGAACCCTCTCTCGACCCAGACACCCGGCCGCAACCGCCATGTCCCCGTGCCTGGCACCGAGACATGCCCCACGCGGACGGCGATCTAGGTAAAGACCTGGAAATCGAGGTAATCGGATTATTCGAGCCAGGTCGGGGTGCCTGGCACCGGGGGCGCTCGTTCTACTACGGTTAGGGCCATCACGACGAACCAGGAGCGAGCCCGATGACAGACGTTTATCTCTTCGGCCACGTCTCGACCGGAATCATCGTTCGCATTCAGGGGCGGTTTCCGCAGCCCGACGGCTATGCCGAGGTCGTCGAAACGCTCGAGAACCACTGCGGCGAGGCGACCGGTAGCGCTCTCGTGCTGGCCCGCCTCGGAGCCTCGGTCGTGCTCGAGGGAAACTGGATCGGCGATACACCGGCCTGTCGTGGCACGCTCGACCTCCTCCGGTCGCGCGCGATCGACTGCTCGGGCCTGGTCGTAAAGCCCGGCTACCAGGGCGTGAACGAGATCACCATCTCCGACGGCGACTCGCGCACCGTCTTCGGTCGCTACATCGATCTGCTCTCGACGACGCGGCAATGGGAGATGCCGAACGTCGAGCGGATCGAGTCGGCGCGGGTCGCCTGTGTCGATCCTTCCTTCGGCGAGGCGACGCTGATCGCCGCCCACGCCGCCAAGGCCGCCGGCAAGCCGCTCGTTACTTCGGATGCTCCGTGCGAATCCGAGCTGGCCGCGCTGGCAGACGTGATCGCGATCTCGGGCGAGCTGATGGTGCGCGACTACCCTGCGGCGCTCGAGTCGGAAGCGGAACGGGAAAAGCTGTTCGAGCGCTACCTCGAGCACTGCCCGGCGCTGGTCGTATTCACCGCCGGATCCCGACCGCTTTGGTACGCGCGCGGTCGCGGCGGCGCAGCGGGGCCGGGAATGGTTCCGCCGGGTGAGCGCAGGCATCTCTCCCCCATCCCGGTCGAGATCATCGACAGCGCGGGCGCGGGCGACAGCTTCCGCGCCGGCTTGATCTACGGCGTGCTTCAGCGCTGGAGCGACGACGAAACGGTGCGCTTCGCCGGCACGTTGGCTTCGCTGGTCTGCACCACGGCGCCGGGCTGCGTGAATCCGCCCTCGCTAGAGCAGGTGCGCGAATTGATGGAGCGCTCGCCTCGCTGATCCGGCGTCTCTCTCCTCACTCGTCGCCGGGGGCAACGATGCTTCGCTCGATCAGCGTCGACTCGTAGGCCTGGCTGAAGAGAAAGCGCTCGACGCCGCCCATCAGGTGCTCCAGCCCAGCGGCCTCCGCGGCCGCCAGCGCGATCACGAGCTGGGCCCGCTGCCAGACGTCGTGGTAATCGGTCTCGGCCACCGAGGCGCCAAAACGGTTCTGCAGCTGGGCCTTAGCCGAGCGTAGGTACTGGCGCTTGTCCTTGAGCGAGCCCGCCTCGGGAAAGTGCAGCTCGATCACGAGGATGCCGACGTAACCTCTGGCCACAAGCTGTATTGAAGCGCCTGGGACGGCGCGGCGCCTAGCTCGGCTGCGAAGACGACGACGGAGCGGTCTCGTCGAGGCTGGTGCGCTCCACCTCGCGGATCTCGTAAACCTCGAAGACGTCGCCCTCCTTGACGTCGTTGAAGCCCTCGAGCAGGATGCCGCACTCGAACCCCTCGGCGACCTCGCGCGCGTCGTCCTTGAAGCGCTTGAGCTGGTTGATCGTCGTCTCGTGAACGATCGATCCGTCGCGCAGCAGGCGCACGCGCGCGCCACGGCGGACGACTCCGCTCAGTACATAGCAGCCGGCGATCGTCCCCAGGCGGGAGACACGGAAGGTCTGCCGCACCTCCGCCTCGCCCAGAATATGCTCGGTCGACACGGCGGAGAGCAAGCCCACGAGCGCCTTCTCGATGTCTTCGGTGAGCTGGTAGATGACGCGATAGGTGCGGATATCGACGCCCTGCCGGTCGGCGGTCGCGCGGGCCTCGGAGTTCGGGCGCACGTTGAAGCCGACGATGAGCGCGTTGGAGGCCGAGGCGAGCATGACGTCGTTCTCGGTGATGCCTCCCACGCCCGACTGAATCACGTTGACGCGTACCTCGGAGTGCTGAATCTTTTGCAGCTCGCTGACGGCCGCCTCGACCGAGCCGACGACGTCGCCCTTTAGGATGAGATTGAGGTCCTTGACCTCTCCCTCTTTCAGCTCGCTGAACAGCGTCTCGAGCGAGACGCGGCGACGCGAGCGCTGTGCCACCTGTTCGGAGCGCAGGCGCAGACCGCGTTGTTGGGCAAGTGAGCGAGCCTGGCGCTCGTTGACGACGACGCGGCAGCGCTCACCGGCGGCCGGCGGCTTTTCGAGGCCGAGAATCTCCACAGGATCGCCCGGGCGAGCCTCCTTGACACGAGTACCGCGGTAGTCGTAGAGAGCCCGCACCTTGCCCCAGGTATCGCCGGCAACCACAGCGTCGCCGACTCGCAACGTACCGCGCCGTACGAGCATGGTCGCCACCGGCCCGCGGCCGATATCGAGGCGCGACTCGATGATCGAGCCCGAGGCCTCGACGTTGGGGTTGGACTTTAGGTCGAGTTCGAGATCGGCCACCAGGAGTACCTTCTCGAGCAGGTCGTCCAGCCCGATGTTCTTCTTGGCCGAGACTTCCGAGAACTGAGTCGTCCCTCCCCACTCCTCGGGCTGCAGACCTTCGGAGGCGAGATCCCCCTTGACGCGGTCGATGTTGGCGTCGGGGAGGTCGATCTTGTTCACGGCTACGACGATCGGTACGTCCGCCGCGCGGGCATGAGCGATCGACTCCTTGGTCTGCGGCATCACGCCGTCGTCGGCCGCGACTACCAGCACGGCGATGTCGGTGACGTTGGCGCCGCGCGCGCGCATCGCCGTGAACGCTTCGTGGCCGGGTGTGTCTACGAAGGTGATGCGGCGCGAGCCGTGCTCGACCTGGTAGGCGCCGACGTGCTGGGTGATGCCGCCCACCTCGCTGGCAGCGACCGCGGTCTTGCGCACCGCGTCGAGCAGCGTCGTCTTACCGTGGTCGACGTGCCCCATGATGGTGACAACGGGAGGCCGCGGCTCGAGATCCTCGGGCGCGTCGGGGGATTCTTCCGGCTCGAGCTCCCCTTCCTCCTCGGCGGCGTGCTTGATCTTGATCTCGCGCGGCGGAGCTAGCTCGGCGCCGATCAGCACCACCGCCTCGTCATTGAGCGACTGCGTGATGGTGACCATCTCGCCCAGGCCCATCATGGTCTTGATGATCTGCGCCACGGGGATTCCGAGCGCCTGCGATAGATCTCTGACGCTGACGCCCGAGGGAACGGTGATCGGACCGGTCGGAGCCGGTGGCGCCTTGCTGGGCGCACGTCCTTCGGCTCGCGGCTCGCGGGCACCGGGGGCGCCTGGTCTGGCTCCGCCTCCGCGCGAAGGCTGGTTGTCGATGACGACACGGCGCTTGCGGCGCGGTCCCACGGCGCCCTGGCGCGGGCGAATCGGTCGATTGGGTCGCTGTGAGCCTGAATTAGCCATCGGCGTCAGTGTAGAGGTCGCGCAGCTTTGGATCGACTTGGACCGCCGTTCGCAGAGCTCGGTTGAAGGATCTCGCGGCCAGCGCGCGCTCGAAGCACGACAGCAGACGGCAGGTATATACGCCTCGGCCGCGCGAGGAGGGCACGGCTTTCAACTCGCCGTTCAGAGCGGCGAAGCGCAGGAGCTCGATTCGTGGCGCTTTCCGCCCGCAGCCGGCGCAGGTGCGGATCGGAACGGCCATCAGCTGATTTCGGCACCGTCCCCCTCGGCGGTTTCGGCCTCCGGCTCCTGCTCCTTCCCCGGTTCGCTGTCCGGCCCAATCTCGCTCACCGCTGGCTGCGCCTGTTCGACTTCGGGCGCATCCACCTCGACCTCAGAACCCTCGGTCTCCGACTCGACCTCAGAACCCTCGGTCTCCGACTCGACCTCAGAACCCTCGGTCTCGTCGCCAGCCGTGACCGTGGCGGCGGCCAACTCTTCGGGTGTGAGACCTTCGAGCTCCTGGTGCGCGGGTACTCCGCAGTAGTGCGAGCCGGGCAAAGCGGCGTTGGGGCAACGCTTGCCGTTGGCGAGTTTCGCGGCGCAGCGGCCGACGAACTCCTCCTCGCCGCTGGCGTAGGCCGCGTCGGCCTCCTGGCGGGCGAACTCACTGTCGGAGACTATGTCCACCTTCCAGCCGCTCAGTCGCGCGGCGAGGCGGGCGTTCAGACCCTCCTTGCCGATCGCCAGCGCCAGCTGGTCGTCGGGCACGACCACCGTTGCCTCGCGCGTCTCGTCGTCGACCAGCACCTCGCGCACACGCGCCGGTGCCAATGCCTTGGCGATAAAACGCGCCGGCTCGGGATTCCAAGGAATGATGTCGATCTTCTCGCCGCGCAGCTCCGAGACGACCATGCGTACGCGCGAGCCGCGCGGGCCGACGCAGGCGCCGACCGGATCGACACCCTGCGTGTGCGAGACGACGGCGATCTTGGAGCGGTACCCGGGCTCGCGCGCAACGGCACGAATCTCGACCAGGCCGTCGGCGATCTCGGGGACTTCCAGCTCAAACAGCGTCTTGATCAACTCGGGGTCGCGGCGCGAGAGGATGACCTGCGGCCCCTTGGTGCCCGAGCGAACCTCGGTGATGACCGCCTTGATCCGGCTTCCCTGTTCGTAGCGCTCTCCGTCGACCTGCTCGGAGCGGGGCAAGAGCGCCTCGACCTTGCCCAGGTCGACCAGCACGTTATTGCGGTCGCCGGCCTGCTGGATGATCCCGGTTACGACCTCGCTGACGCGGTCGACGTACTCCTCGTACATGATCTCGCGCTCGGCCTCGCGGGCCCTCTGAAGGAAAACCTGCTTGGCCGTCTGGGCGGCGATGCGGCCGAAGTTCTCCGGCGTGACGTCGCTGCGCTTGATCTTCCCCTCGGGCACCTGCGACCAGTCGAGCTCCAGGTCGTCGTCGGAGATGAGCAGATGCGAGCGCTCGCCGGACTCGACCTCCAGCTCCTCCAGCTCCTGCAGCTTTCTCTCCCTCGCCTCGTCGAGCAGCTTCTCCTCCAACTTGGGGGGAATCTCGATCGCGTAAACGCGGAAGTCGCCCATCTCGTCCAGGTCGACCGTGGCGTGGCGCGCCGAGCCGGGCGTCTTCTTGTAGGCGGCGAGGAGGGCGTCTTCGAGTGCGGCGACGAGCGCACCGCTCTCGATGCCCTTCTCTCGCTCGATCTCGCGAACGGCGTCGATGATCTCCTGGCTCATTGGCTCCTACTCCTCGTCGATCAGGTTGCCCCGTACGAGATTCTCGTAGGGAATGTCGAATTCGTCCGTCTCGGTTGCCAGACGAAAGGTTCTATCGCGGGCGGCTATCACACGGCCGCGAAAGCGTTTTCGGCCGTGGATGGCTCCCGCGGTGCGCAAGGCGACGCTGCGACCCAGCGCGTGCTGGAAGTGGTCGGGCCTGCGAACCGGTCGCTCGCTGCCGGGCGAGGAGACCTCGACCGTATAGCGATCGAGATAGCCTCGTAGCAGGTCGGTTACGCGTTGGCAGAGAGCGTGGTCTACCCCGGACGGATGGTCGACGAAGACGCAGAAGCGCGTTGGCGAGGCCAGCTCGACCGCGAGCACTTCGACCTCCGGTAGAGCGCGCTCGACCACGAGCGAAACCTCGCCGGTCAGCTCTTTCTCCTTGTCGTAGGTGCTTGCCAATCCGCCCTCTCATGAAAACAGGCGCCCGAAGCGCCCATTTCGCCTGCTGGTGAAATGTGGTTAATAGCAGGATAGCAGTCTATGGCTCGAAGACCGAGCTCCGGACGGGAAATGCGCGCGGCCGCGAGGCGATCGATCCGAGTGGTCGCCAACCGGTTTTTCTGGCCGACTCAGCGCGGTCGTTACCGGCGTCGCACGGATTCCTAGCTACGCGCTCAAGATGATGGTCACGGGCCCGTCGTTCACCAGCTCGACCTGCATCAGGGCGCCGAAGCGGCCCGTCGCAACCCGTACTCCCTCCGTCCGTAGAGCTTCGCAGAAGTGCTCGTAGAGAGGCTCGGCCAGGTCGGCCGGGGCGGCGTCCGAGAAGCTCGGGCGATTGCCCTTGCTCGTGTCGGCGATCAGAGTGAACTGGCTGACCACGAGTGCCGAGCCACCGACATCCCGGACGCTGTGTGAGAAACGGCCCTCGTCGTCGGGAAAGATTCGCATCCGCGCCAGCTTGCGAGCCAGAGTCTCGGCCATCTTCTCGTCGTCGCCGCGCGCGACGCCGAGCAGCACGCAGAGGCCCCCCGTCACCTCTCCCAACAGCCGCCCATCCTCCAAAACGCGCGCCCGCGCTACCCGTTGCACGACCGCTCTCATGCAGTCTCCGAATTAGTCGAGAACCAGACTATGGAAGCCTCACGACTCCCTTGGATGCAGGTCGGTTCGCTACTCATACGAGACAGCGTAATCACTAGTGGGCAACTTGACGAGGCGCTGGTCGAAAAAGATCAAACCGGTCGGCGCGTAGGCGACATTCTCGTCGAGCGCGGTTGGGCGACCACCGCCGATCTGGCCCGTGCTCTCGCCGAGCAGTGGAACCTGGAGTTCGTCGACGTGCTCACAACCGAGATCGAGCCGGAGGTGGTAAGGCTTCTTCCCGAGGCGGTCGTACGCCGCTACCGGGCGCTTCCTCTTCGCTACCTGTCGGAGAACCTGATTCTGATCGCGATCAGCGATCCCACGGACATCCTCGGCCTCGACAACATCAAGCTCTCGCTCGACGTCAACCTCAAGTTCTGCCTGGCCGATCCCTCCGATTTGGAGCGTTCGATCGAGCAAATCTACAGTCAACGTCCGACCCTGCACGTGGTAGACGAGGCGCTCGAGCAGGAAGACGAGGGCGAGGAGCGTTTTGACCTCACGCCTGCGGACGACGAGGCCTCTCCTTCCATCAGTCTTGTCAATCAGATGCTCGCGCAAGCGATTCAAAACCGTGCTTCCGACCTTCATTTCGAGCCTCAAGAGCGAAACATGACCGTACGCGCGCGCATCGACGGAGTGACGCGCGAGCTGGCGAGCGTGCCGAAGACGATGCAGCAAGCGGCCATCAGCCGGATCAAGGTGATGGCGCAGCTCGACATCGCCGAGCGCTCGCTTCCGCAGGACGGCCGCTCGGCGGTGCAGCTGAACGGAGAGCCGATCGACCTGCGCGTGGCAGTGCTACCGACTACGTACGGCGAGAAGGTCGTCGTGCGCATCCTGCAGCGCTCCTCGACGCACGTCTCTTTGAGCGAGTTGGGTATGAGCGAGCAGGCGCTCGCGAGCTTCGCTCGCTCCATCGAGCAACCGTTCGGCTGCGTAGTAGCCGCCGGGCCTACCGGTGCCGGCAAGACGACGACGCTGTATGCGGCGCTCGATCGGCTCAACTCAACCGAGCGCGTGATCACAACGATCGAAGACCCCGTTGAGTACGAGCTGGCGGGCGTCTCGCAGATCCAGGTCAACCCCAAGCGCGGACTCACCTTCGCACGCGGCCTGCGCACCATCCTTCGTGCCGACCCGGATACCTTGCTCGTGGGCGAGATTCGCGATACCGAGACGGCCGAGATCGCCGTTCAGGCCGCGATGACCGGCCACCTCGTGCTCACGACCGTTCACGCACAGACCGCCGCCGCAGCCTTCGCCCGTTTGCAGGACATGGGCATCGCTCCCTACATGCTCGCGAACTCCATCAACTGCATCGTCTCGCAGCGACTGGTGCGAGTTCTCTGCCCCTCCTGCCGCAGCGCGGCCGAGGTGACCGAGGTCGAGCGCGCAGAGCTCGGGCTCGATCCGGACACACCCGCCCAGCTCTACCACCCCGTCGGTTGCCGCGCCTGCGCGAACACCGGCTACCACGGACGCACCGCGATCTACGAGGTTCTGCCGGTCAGTGGCGAGATCCGCAAGCTGATCGGCCACACCACCGAGGAGATCCACGACGAGGCGGTCGTGGCGGGCATGGTCACGCTCGAGCAGGATGGTCACCGTATCGCCCTGGCCGGAGTCACCTCGCTCGAGGAAGTCCGGCGCGTAGCCGGCAACAGCCTGTAGCTGGAGTCGATTCCGATGTTCGCCTCGAGCGGTTGCGCGATACTCTGATCTCTACGCTCAACTCGAACGCGATCGATGGTTCTCTAGGTGGCGAACAAGGACAAGACGAATCCGAGCCGGGAGCATGCGCTCGGAGTACTGCTGATGCGAAAGGGCACGATCAGCAAGGAGCAGCTCGAGCAAGCGCTCGAGGAGAAGGAGAAAAACGGTCGGCGTATCGGCGACATCTTCGTAGGCCACGGCTGGGCAACGACGCGCGATTTGGCTCGCGCGCTTGCCGAGCAGTACAACCTGGAGTTCGTCGAGATCCTCGAGACGCCAATCGAGCCTGAGGTGACGCGGCTATTGTCGGAACGCTTCGTGCGCCGCTTTCACGCTCTCCCCGTCAAGTTCCTGAGCGAGAGCTCGGTGCTGGTGGCAATTGCCGATCCAACCGACATCGTCGCCCTAGACAACGTCAAGCTCGCGCTCGGGATCAATCTGAAGTTTTGCGTGGCCGACTCAGACGATCTCGACAGCGCGATCGATCAGGTCTATACGCACCGTCCGGCCCTTCGTATCGTCGACGAGCCGATCGAACTCGACGAAGAGGTCGAGCGCGAGCCCGATCTGAGTGCGATCGCAGACGACGCGGCGCCGGCCGTGTCGCTCGTGAACCAGATCCTGATACGGGCGATTCAGGACCGTGCCTCGGACATTCACTTCGAGCCGCAGGAGCGACAGATGATCGTGCGCACGCGGATAGACGGGGTCGCGCGCGAGCTGGCTTCGATCCCCAAGACCATGCAACAGGCGGTGATCAGCCGTCTAAAAGTGATGGGCCAACTGGACATCGCCGAACGACAGCTGCCCCAGGACGGTCGCTGCGCGGTTCGCCTGGCCGGTGATGCGATAGATCTCCGGATCGCCATCATCCCGATCAGCCACGGCGAGAAGGTGACGATTCGTATCCTCCAGCGTTCCTCGACGCGTGTCTCGCTGAGCGATCTGGGCATGAGCGAGCCGGCCTTCGAGAGCTTTCAGCGGGCAATCGAGCAGCCTTTCGGCTGCGTGATCTCCTGCGGGCCTACCGGCGCCGGCAAGACGACGACACTCTATGCGGCGCTAGAGCACCTGAACAGCGAAGAGCGCGTGATCACAACAATCGAAGACCCGGTCGAGTACGAGATTACGGGCATCTCGCAGGTACAGGCGAATGTGCGGCGTGGTCTCTCTTTCGCGCGTGGGCTGCGCACGATCCTGCGCTCCGATCCGGACGTGCTCTTGGTCGGCGAGATCCGCGATGCCGAGACGGCCGAGATCGCCGTACAAGCGGCTCTCACCGGGCATCTGGTTCTGACGACCCTGCACACCCAAACCGCGGCCAGCGCCTTCGCCCGTTTGCAGGACATGGGCGTGGCGCCGTTCATGCTCGCGAATGCCATCAACTGTGTAGTCTCGCAACGCCTGGTGCGAAAGCTCTGCCCGAGCTGCCGGCGCGAGTCGACACCGAACGCGAGCGAGCGAGCCGAGCTTGGAATCGCCAAGGGCCAGACCGCGACGATCTACCGCGCGAAGGGTTGCACGAAGTGCAACGGCACCGGCTATCTCGGGCGTAAGGCGATCTACGAAGTGCTGCCGATGACCGGCCGGATACGGGAGTTGACCGGCCAACCGACCGCGAAGATCCACAGTGAAGCGGTCAAGGAGGGCATGGTCACACTGAGGCAGGATGGTCACCGTCTCGTACTGACCGGCGAGACCTCGATTGAAGAGATACGGCGAGTAGTCGGCGACGGCCGCTGATGCCCAGATCGCGGCGAAGTTCTCAGCCCGTCGGGCTACGAATCGGCGCTCGGATCGCCGGGCACCGCGTTCAGAGGTGAGAGCATCCGCGCCAGCTTGAGCTGCCCGCGCGCCTCGGCGTTTCGCCCCAGGCGCACAAGCGAGCGGCCAAGTCCGTAATAGCCGTAGGCGTCCGTCGGCGTAATCTCGATCATGGCTCTGAACTCGGCCTCGGCCTCCTCGAAGCGGCTGAGACGGAAGTAGGCGATGCCGAGCGCCTCGCGGATCGAGGCCTTGCGCGGCTCGTAGCGCTTTGCCCGCTCGAGCGACACGGTTGCCTGGGCCGGCATACCGTCGGCCAGGTACCGCTTCCCTCTTTGGAACAGCTCGAAGGTCTCCGACATCTCGGTTACTCGTCGAGGTCTAGCGTAGAGAAAACAGTAGGCGTGAGATCGAGCAGCTC
Organism: uncultured Gaiellales bacterium; assembly: GCA_964636655.1. GTDB lineage: Bacteria > Actinomycetota > Thermoleophilia > Gaiellales > Gaiellaceae > Fen-549. Next base: position 21,298 of record CAZWTK010000019.1, on the reverse strand, counting down.
GTGTCTAGCCGAAAGCGACGAATGCGGGTAACTTACGCATATGTTGCGACGACACCCGTGTCTGTTGCTCTTGGCGCTCGCCCTCGTCGTCTCGCTCGGCGCGCTCGCGGGCTGCGGTAGTAACGACCGAGAATACAAAGGCCACGGTGTCTCGTTCCGCTATCCGCGCGACTGGGCGCCGGCCAAGCCCGAGGGAGTCAACGTCAAGACCTCCAACGGCGTTTGGACGAAGATGTTCTCTCCGACGTCCGCGGCGAACGATCCGGCCGGTACGACCGCCGACATCGTCTTGATCACCGAGTTCGAGACGTCCGTCGCGGTCACTGAAGAGAACCTGGCGGCCAGCGCCGCGAGCATCACGGCTTCGATCAAACACGTTGCGCAGAAGGCAGGCGGCTCGTTGCTCGCCGGCCCGAAGGAAGTGACGATGGGCGGCCTGCCCGGCTACGAGTATCGAATCAGCGCTAAGACCAGTCGCGGCCGCAAGAGCGCCAGCCGCCTCGTGATCGTGTGGAACGGCGCCACCGAGTACTCCCTCAACTGCCAGCACCTGGTCGGAGGCACGCGAGCCGCCGAAATCGAGCGCGGATGCAAGATGATCGTCGGCTCGTTCAAGCTGAGCTGAGCCGAAAGAAACAGCGCGATCGAGAGTTGGGGCGGTGAGAGTTGCCGGTGTCACGCACCACTCGCCTCCGCGGAGGCTGCGAAGGCGGGTAACTTAATCTCGAGCATGCTACGAGGCAGGTCGCATCTCGCGGCGACGGCGCTCGCCCTGGTCACCCTCACGGGTGCCGCCTCGGGCTGCGGCGCGTCGACCGACAAGAGCTACGAAGGGCACGGCGTTTCGTTCCATTACCCGGGGAGCTGGGGGCCGGCGGTCTTCACAGGGCAGAGCGCAAAGAATGCGAGCGGTCTCTGGACCGAGGCCTTCAAGCCGCGCTCGTCTTCATCCGGGGCGGACGTGATCTTCGTCTCTGAGTACCGGACACCGGTCGCGGTCACGAAGAAGAACCGCGCAACCTACAGCGAACAGGTCGGCGCGTCGGTCTCGAGCGTCGCCGAGCAGGCGGGCGGCGCGCTACTCGCCGGCCCGACGATGATCTCGATGGGTGGCATGCCGGGCTACGGTTTCCGCGTCAGCGCGACAACGCGCGACAACCTGAGCAGCGAGAGCCGGATCCTCCTCGTCTGGAAGGGCAAGAGCGAGTATTACCTCAACTGCCAGCACGACACCTCGGGAAAGTACGCGGCGGAGATAGAGCGCGCTTGCGCCGAGATCATCGACTCCTTTGAGCTCAGCTGAGCCGGGCGAAGAGCAGGGCTCTAGCCGGAAGCACCACGCAGGCGCTCGACCTCGTCCAGGATGCCCGCGGCGATATCGCTTTTTGGCGCCCTGCTCAGCACAACCTCAGCGGACTTGGAGATCAGGGCGACCGCGTTTTCGTCGGCGTCAAAGCCGATGCCCGGCTGCGATATGTCGTTGAAGACGATCAGGTCGACCCTCTTCGCTCGTAGCTTCTCTCGCGCGCGCTCGAGGCCCGCATCGCCTTCGTCGGCCGCGAAACCGACCAGCAGCTGTCCCTTGCGCCTGCGCCGGCCGAGCTCGCGTAACACATCGGTCGTGGGCTCCAGCTCTACCGTCCAGCTCTGTTCGCTCTTGTGGCGCTTGCCACCCTCCGGCGCGGCCGGACGGTAGTCGGCAACGGCGGCGCTCATCAGGATCACATCGGCATCGCGGCCGAGCACGGCTTCAGCCAGTGCTGCGGCGCTGTCCACCTCGACCAGTTCGACGCCAACGGGCGCCGGAACGGCCAGGTTCGCCCCGACGAGCGTAACGTCGGCCCCGCGTCGCGCCGCCTCGGCCGCCAGCGCCACGCCCATGCGACCGGAGGAGCGGTTACCGAGAAAACGCACCGAATCGAGTGGTTCGCGTGTTCCGCCGGCGCTGACGAGCACGCGCGTCCCGGCCAGCGAGTCGGACGCGGCGAGAAGCATTCGGCAGCGCTCGAAGATCACCTCGGGCTCGCTCATTCTTCCCACGCCGCTGCCACCCTCGCCCAGCTCACCCTCCTCGGGGCCGACGATCTGGGCACCGCGCTCGCGCAGGATGCGCATGTTCTCCTGAGTCGCCGGGTTCGCCCACATGCGCGAGTTCATCGCCGGCACCAAGACGAGCGGGCCGCTATGTGCGAGTGCGCTCTCGGTGACGAGGTTGTCGGCGATGCCGCCCGCCAGCTTGGCCAGCGTGTTGGCGGTTGCCGGGGCGATCACGAAGAGATCGACTCGCTCGAGGTGCGGATAAGGGTTACCCGCGTCCGATCGGCGCGCCAATGCGTTCAGCGTTTGGTAGCTCACGAACTTCTCGCCCGCCGGCGTCAGAAGGGGGACGACCTCATGACCGGCCTTTACGAACAGGCGCACCAGCTCACACGCCTTGTACGCCGAGATGCCGCCGCTAACAGCCACGAGAATCTTTGCCATCGAGATGGATTCTGACGCAACGCGGCTCGCCGCGGCGTCGTCAAACCCGGCCACGGGGCAAAACAAACCGTGCGGGCGACTTGCACGCCGAGCGGTCAGGCATCCTCGAGCGGCGGACGCCCGTCGCGCCAGTTCCACTCCGAGCGGCGCATGAAGCGCGCGACCGCCTCTTTCATCGTCAGATCGAGACCGATGAAAGACGTCACGGAGACGGCGAGTTCGGCGGCTGTCTCGATGCTCGGCCCGGTCAGCAGGGCGTCGATCTGCGCCAGCAAGTTGTCGGGCTTCAAGGGAGCGTGCTCCAACTGGTGCAGGAACCACTTGTGGTACGGGTAGAGCATACGGTTCTGCGCCAGTACCGCACGCCCCGCATAGAGAGCCAGCCGTGAGCCGGCGAAGACGGCCAGATAGCGATCTCGGCGCTTGTCGGCCTCGCGCATGAACCACTCCATCAACACCACGTGGCCGACGAAGTCGCGCAGCTTCTCATCGCGCTCGTGCTCGGGGTAGGCCGCGGCCGCGGAGATCCGCGCCTCCAGCCCTTCGATTCGCGAGAAGGCGACGAACGCGTCCTCGAATGCCCAGCGCGCGGGCTCGCTTCCATGACTTGCCACCTCATCGATGAAGGAGAGTGCGATCACCTTGCCGTCGAGGTAGCCACCCTCGTAGTCGGCCAGCGTTTCGTCGAAGACCGTCAACTGCTCTTGCTCGATACGCGCCGCGGCCGCCGCGTCGGAGAAGACGAGCATGACGTCGAGATCCGAAGACGCCGTTGCCAAGCCGTGCGCGACGGAGCCGGCGACGACGAGACCCATCAGCTCGGGGTCGGAAGAGAAGCGTTCGCAGGCACGCGCAATCAGGCGCTCGTGTTGCGGTAGGAGAGTGCGCTTCAACTAACCGCGTACATCAGCAGGGATACGAGCGATGAGCTCATTTTGTCTGTGTGGCGCCCGACTGCCACGACGAATTGCCTCAGTACTGCTTGTACTCGTACGAGAGCTTGTTCTGGGCTACTTCTTCCAGAGCCATCGTCAGGTAGTTCTTGGAGCGCGATTCGATCATCGGCGGCGGCGCCTCGTCGAAGGAGCCTTCACCGAGCATGTGGTGGTAGTTGTTGATCTGGCGGGCCCGCTTCGCGGCCACGATGACTAGTGCATAGCGTGAGTCAACGCAATCGAGCAGGGTATCTACGCGTGGATCGATCATGACTCAATCGTAGCTGCGAGCGCGAGTTCCCGCCGAACCACGCGCTCCAGCTCGTCGGCGGCGTGCTCCAGCGTGTCGTTCACCACAACGTGATCAAACTCGCCGGCCTGCTTTAGTTGAGCGTGCGCGAGGCGCAGGCGCTCGCCGATCTCAGTGTGGGTCTCGGTTGCTCTTTCCCTCAGACGACGCTCGAGCTCGGCCACCGGAGCGCTGATGAAGATCGTGATCGCTCCCGGGACGGTGCGCTTGACGCTCAGAGCGCCCTCGGTCTCGAGCTCGAGCACACAGACCCGCCCGTGCCGAGCGATTCGCTCCAGCTCCGAGCGAAGCGTTCCGTAGCGCCTCTGCGACACAAAGGTGACGTACTCGAGGAACTCTCCGGCCTGGACGCGGCGCTCGAACTCGTCGGGATCGAGGAACCAGTACTCGCGCCCGTCCTGCTCGCCGGGGCGCTGCTCGCGCGTGGTCGCCGAGATGGAGTGCTCGAGCAGGGGAAGGCGGCGGAGCAGCTCGGCTATCAGCGTTCCCTTACCGGCGCCGGAAGGGCCCGTGACCACGATGACCGGAGCGGAGCTCATTGCCGCAAACCTACTGCCTCGGGCTGCAGGGGTGTAGGCCTGACCGGCACGTAGGAGTGACGACTCTCAGCCGCGGCTAAAAAGCGCGATCAGCTCGCCGCGCTGGCGATCGGAGAGGCCGCCGACCGTCTTCGACTGACTGATGCGGCACTGGTTGAGTAGCCGGGCGGCCTTGACACGACCGAACTTGGGCACTGCCATGAGGATGTCCAGAACCTTCGCCGTCTCGACGTATTCGGGCGGCTGACTGAGGATGTCCTCGATCCGCACGCCCCCGTCTTTGAGGTCACGCTTGAGTTTCGCTCGCCTGACGCGGATCTCGTTCGCTCGCTGCAACGCTTCCATACGTTGATCGAGCGAGCGCGCGGGCGCTTGTGCTTGCCCCTTCGAAAGCACCATGGGCGGCCATACTAACAATTCACGCGTTACGGTCAAGCCGTAAGATTCTCGCCGTTTTACAGGAGTTTTCGGATTCGGCGCAGATCGGTCGCCAGCGAGCTAGACGGCGGAAGGCCGGTGAGCCGCTCCGCGAGCCTCGCCAGCGCTCTCGAAACCGCGAGCGCGAGCCTCTTCCTCGAGCTCCGTTCGCACCCGTTCGGGCGCCTCCAGGTCGTTGAAAAGAACCGAGCCGAGAGCCACCGCCGAGGCCCCGGCGGCGATCAGATCGAGCGCCTGCTTGCCGCTTTGAACTCCCCCCATGCCGACTATCGGGACGGTTCCCTTCGTCGCTTGGTAGCAGACGAAGACCGCCGCCAGGGCGACCGGTCTCATCGCGGCGCCCGAGTAGCCGCCGACCGCCCGCCCGAGCCTGGGCTCCAGAGTCCACTCATCGAGAACCAGCCCGCGCAGCGAGTTGACGAGCGAAAGGCCGCTCGCCCCCGCCTCGATCACGCTCAGCGCGACTTCGGCGACGTCGGGCAGGTGTGGCGAGAGCTTGGCGTAGAGCGGTTTACCACTGACGGCGCGGCAGGCGGCCACTATCTCGGCCGCTCCCGCGGCGGCCGGATCGACGTTGGGGCAGGAGAGATTGAGCTCGAATGCGCCCACCGACTCGCGCTCGCCGATGCGTTCGCAGACCTGGGCGTAGTCCGCGGCGTTCGAGCCGCCGACCGAGATCCAGAAGGGCATTTCCAACTCCTCGAGGCGCGGTAGAACCTCGGCGCGGAAACTTTCGACGCCCGGATTCTGCAGGCCGATCGAGTTGAGCAGGCCGAAGTCGGTCTCGGCCAGGCGCGGCTGCGGGTTGCCCGGCCTGGGCTCGGGCGTGACCGTCTTGGCCACGTAGACGTCGAGGCTGCGCGCGACCTTCGGCGCGATCAGCGCGTCGAGGCAGCCCGAGGCGTTCAAGATCATCTCTCCACCCCTTCAACCTCGTCGTTGACGAGCGGCAAAACGGGAGGGCGCCCGTTCAGTACCGGTCCCTCGACGCAGAGCCGTCTCGACTTGCCTTCGAACTCGACCACGCAGCCGTAGCAGGCGCCAAAGCCGCAGGCCATGGGGGCCTCCCAGGCGAGCTGAGCGTCGGGGACCAACGCGTGCACCGCGTGCAGCATCGGCTCGGGTCCGCACGCCAGCACGTCGATCGGGCCGTCGGGGATGAGCTCGGTTACGAGCTGCGGTTCGATGCAGACCTCGGCCTTAGGCACAAGTACGGCAGCCTCGGCCTGGCGACTGGTGCGAAAGCCAAGGACGACGGGGGGGCTTTCCATCACCCGCGCGGCGTAAGGGAGGGGCGCGATTCCTATTCCGCCGCCGACGAGGAGAGGTCGCTTTACATCGGTGCGAAAGCCGTTGCCGAGCGGTCCGAAGACGCCGATCTCCTGACCGCGCTCCAGCTCGCAGAGCACGCGCGTGGCGGGCCCGACCGGATTTATCAGGAAGGCGAGCTCGCCCTTCTCGGCGAGGCAGGTCGAGAAGGGCCGGGGCATGATGTGACCGGGCACATCGAGCATGAAGAACTGGCCCGGGAGACCGGCTTCGAGCCCGCCGCGCTCGAACCGTAGCAGCGTGTACAGGCCGATCCTCTCGCTACCACTGACGCGGCGACTCTCCCTACGAGGTGATGCCACTAGGAAGACTCCCGCTCGCTACTACGACCGTTCGGCGCCGAGACGCCGTCCGCGGCGATTCGCTCCTGCAGGGAACAGGACTCGCTGCGGCGGGCGTTGGCGATCGCCTGCACGGCGGCGGCCGCCCCTGAGATGGTGGTAATACAGGGAACGCGGGCGATCAGGGCGGCCTCGCGGATCAGGTAGCCGTCGGTACGGGCGCCCGAGCCCTGGGGCGTGTTGACGACGAGGTCGCAGCGGCCGCGGCGAATCAGGTCGACGACCGTGGTGCCCTCCTTGCCTTCGACCTCCGAGACCTTCAGCACCTCGCCGACCTCGATCCCGGCTCCGGCGAAGGCCTTGGCCGTTCCGCGTGTTGCGACCAGTTCGAAGCCGAGCCCGGCCAACGCCGCGGCGACGGGCACGGCGGCGGATTTGTCGGCCTCCCTGACCGAGAAGAAGGCCGTTCCGCTCGCGGGCAGCTCACGACCGGCCGCACGCTCGGCCTTGGCAAGCGCGGTTGGCAGGTCTTCGGCCGTCGCCATCACCTCGCCGGTCGAGCGCATCTCGGGACCCAGCACCGGGTCGGCGCCGGGGAATCGCGAGAAGGGCAGTACGGCGGCCTTGACGCTGTATTGGCGCGGTGGTCGCTCGGGCGGCAGCTTCAGCTCGGCAATCTTGGCTCCGGCGCTGAGTTGACAGGCCGCGGCGACCAGGTTGACGCCCGTTGCCTTGCTGGCGAAGGGAACCGTGCGCGAGGCGCGCGGATTCACCTCCAACACGAACACCTCCTCGCCCACCACCGCCAGCTGAACGTTGAGCAGGCCGACGACGCCCAGCGCTGGCCCGAGGCGGCGGATGATCGTGGTGATCTCCTCGGATACCGCGGGCGTGAGCGATGGCGCCGGAAGTACGCAGGAGGAGTCACCGGAGTGAACGCCTGCCTCTTCGACGTGCTGCATGATGGCGCCGATGTAGGTGCTCTCACCGTCGGAGAGCGCATCGACGTCGATCTCGACCGCGTTCTCCAGGAAGCGGTCGATCAGTACCTTCCGGTGCGCCGCAACGAGTGCCGCGCGCACGTCGGCCGGCCGGTAGCAGACGCGCATGGCCCGGCCGCCGAGCACGTAAGAGGGCCGCACCAGCACCGGGTAGCCGATGCGGTCGGCGACCTCGTTGGCCTCCCGGGACGAGGACGCCATGCCCCACTCCGGGCAGCGCACACCGAGGTGTGCGAGCAGATCGCCGAAGCGCTCCCTGTCCTCGGCCAAATCGATCGCCTCGAAAGGCGTGCCCATGATGCGGAAGCCGGCCGCCTCTATCGCCCGCGCCAGCTTGAGCGGTGTCTGGCCGCCGAACTGGATCACTATCCCGGCCGGGCGCTCGCGTTCGCAGATCGCCAGCACGTTCTCGATCGTCAGGGGCTCGAAGTACAGGCGGTCGGAGGTGTCGTAGTCGGTGGAGACGGTTTCGGGGTTGCAGTTGACCATCACCGCCTCGTAGCCGAGCTTGCGGAAGCTCTGTGCGGCGTGGACGCAGCAGTAGTCGAACTCGATCCCCTGGCCGATCCGGTTCGGACCGGAGCCGAGGATGACGACGCTCTGCTTCTCACGCTCGGGCTCGGGCGCCGCCTCGTCTATCTCGCCCCAGGTCGAGAAGAAGTAGCTCGAAGCCGCCTCGACCTCGCCGGCGCAGGAATCCACGCGGCGGAAGACGGGCATGATCCCCAGCTCGCGTCTCCTGGCGCGAAGCTCGGCCTCGTCGCAGCCGGCGGCCTCGGCGAGCTCCACGTCCGAGAGGCCCAGGCGCTTCAGGCGCAGTAGCTCGTCGGCGGCGAGGTGGTCGAGCGCCGGAACGCGCCCCAGGGCGAGGCGAATATGCTCGATCTCGGATCTGAACCAGGGGTGAATCCCGTCGGGCAGGTCGTCCAGCTCGAGCCAGGGCGAGATCACGCCGGCGTCGAGCTCGCGCGAGTTGCGTGCCTTGAGGAAGGCCTCGCTGAAGGTGCGCCCGATTCCCATCGCCTCGCCGACCGACTTCATCTGCGTACCGAGCGTCGTGTCCGCGCCGGGGAACTTCTCGAAGGCGAAGCGCGGGAATTTGACCACCACGTAGTCGAGCGTGGGCTCGAAGGAGGCGGGCGTCGTCTTGGTCAGGTCGTTGGGGATCTCGTCGAGCGTGTAGCCGACGGCCAGCTTGGCGGCCACCTTAGCGATCGGGTAGCCCGTGGCCTTGGAGGCCAGGGCCGAGGAGCGCGAGACGCGCGGATTCATCTCGATCACCCGCAGCTCGCCCGTATCGCGCTCACGCGCAAACTGGATGTTGGAGCCGCCGGTCTCGACGCCGACCGCGCGAATGATCGCGATCGAGGCGTCGCGCAGCTCCTGATAGGCCTCGTCGCTCAACGTCATCTGCGGCGCCACTGTCACCGAGTCGCCCGTATGGACGCCCATCGGGTCGAGGTTCTCGATCGAGCAGACGATGACGACGTTGTCTATGCGGTCGCGGATCACCTCCAGCTCGAACTCATCCCAGCCCTGCACCGATTCCTCGACCAGCACCTGGCCGATCGGGCTCTCGGAAAGGCCTATCGCCACCTGCCGCTCGAGCTGAGCGCGCGTCGAGACGAAGCCGCCGCCATGTCCGCCGAGGGTGAAGGCAGGACGGACCACCGCCGGTAGGCTCACGCCGGTCAGATCAGAAAGCTGGGTGACGATGCGAGACTCGGGCACCCGCAGGCCCACGCTCTGAACGGCGTCGCGGAAGAGTAGGCGATCCTCGGCGCAGCGGATGACCTCCACCGGAGCTCCGATCAGCTCGACTCCGAGCTCGTCGAGCACACCGACCTCCGACAGCCGGGTGGCCAGATTGAGCGCCGTCTGCCCGCCAAGCGTCGGCAAGAGAGCATCGGGTCGCTCGCGCTCCAGGACCGAGGTCACGCCGGTCACGTCGAGCGGCTCGAGGTAGGTACGGTCGGCGAAGCCGGGGTCGGTCATGATCGTCGCCGGGTTGGAGTTGACGACGATCGTGCGGAAGCCCTCCTCGCGCAGCACCTTGAGCGCCTGGCAGCCAGAGTAGTCGAACTCGCACGCCTGTCCGATCACGATCGGGCCCGATCCGATGACACAGATCGACTTCAGATCCGTCCGCTTAGGCACGCTCGGCGCCCTTTCTGCGGCAAAGCTCGGCAACCCAGTCTTCGATCAGCGACCGCGCATCGTGCGGGCCGGGGCTGGCCTCGGGGTGGAACTGCACCGAATGAGCGCCGAGCTTGGGGTAGGACAATCCCTCCACGGTGCCGTCGTAGAGCGAAATGTGGGTCGCTTCACGCTCATCCGAGGGGGCGACCGCGAAGCCGTGATTCTGGCTCGTGACGAGCACGCGCCCGCTGGGGCGATGCAGCACCGGGTGATTCGCTCCGCGGTGCCCGAAGGGCAGCTTGTAGGTCTCATGGTCGGTCGCCAGGGCAAGAAGCTGGTGCCCCAGGCAGATGCCGAAGACGGGCACGCGCCCGAGTAGCTCGCGAATCGTGGCGACCTCTGCGCTGAGCGGCTCGGGATCGCCGGGACCGTTCGAGAGCAGGACTCCGTCGAAGCTCGCCAGAGTGTCGGAGTCCACGTCGTGCGGCATGACCGTCACCCGAGCCCCCGCGCTCGTCAGCCGGCGCAGGATCGAGCGCTTGGTTCCGTAGTCGATCACGGCCACCGAGACGAGGCCGGCGTCGGAGTAGACGACAGGCTCGCGCGTGGAGACCTCGGCGGCCAGCGCCCGGCCGGTCATCGGCGGTTGCTCGAGCACGGTCTCGAGGGTGTCTTCGTAGGAGCTCGCGCCGGCGGCCGCCGCGGCCCGCATCGATCCGCAGTCGCGCAGGTGCAACACGAGCGAGCGGGTGTCGATTCCCGTCAGCGCGACGATGCCGTTGTCGCTCAGCCAATCCATCCAGGCGGGCCCGCGCGCTTCGCGCATGATCGCCGCCCTGGCCCGCGGTCGTGCCGACTCCGAGCGACCGCGGGCGACGCCGTAGTTTCCGACCATCGGCGCCGTGAAGCAGATCAACTGCTCGGCGTAGCTGGGATCGGTGAGGATCTCCTGGTAACCGGTCATCGCCGTGGCAAAGACCGCCTCGCCGAAGGCGGTACCGTCTGCGCCCACCGACTCGCCGTGAAAGACCGTTCCATCTTCGAGCACGACGTAACCGCCTGTCGCAAGCTCTCTCACGCGGCCACCCGCTCCGATCCGAAGACCACGCGCCCGGCGGCGACTGTCAGCGCCACCTCTCCTCTCAGCGTCTGCCCGAGCAACCAGGAGTTGGTCGAAAGCGAGCGGAAGCCCTCTTCGCGCACCATCCAGCTCGCCTTCAGATCGAGTAGCACGAGGTTGGCGGGCTCGCCCGCCGCGATGCGCGGAACGGGCAGATCGAAGGCCTGAGCAGGGCCCGCCGACATGCGCTCGAGCAACGTCTCGAGCGGAAGCAGGCCAGGCTCGACCAGATGCGTGTATAGCGCCGCGAAAGCCGTCTCGAGGCCCGTGACGCCGAACGGCGCCGCTTCGAAGGGAACGTCCTTCTCCTGGCGGGCGTGCGGGGCGTGGTCGGTGGCAATGCAGGAGATCGCTCCGGACTTGAGCGCCTCGATCAGCGCGAGACGGTCACGCTCGGGACGCAGCGGCGGATTCATCTTCAGGTTCGAGTCGAGCGAGCGCACGGCTTCGTCTGTGAGGCAGAGATGGTGCGGCGTGGCCTCGGCGCTGACCTGCACGCCGTCCACCAGCGCGCGGCGCAGCAGCTCGACCGATTCGCGCGTGGAGAGGTGCATCAGGTGCAGCGGCTGGGCCTCGTAGGCCGCCAGCGCGAGATCGCGTCCGACGGCGACGCTCTCGGCCACCGACGGATACCCGGCCAGACCCAGCTCGGCCGAGACTTCTCCCTCGTGTATCTGTCCGTCGAGCGAGAGCGCCTTCTCCTCGCAGTGCAGCGCCATCCGGCGCTCGGTCGAGCTCGCGTACTGCAACGCCCGACGCATCAAACCGGCAGAGCGCACGGGATGTCCGTCGTCGGTGAAGGCGGCCGCGCCGGCACCTGCCAGTTCGCCCATCTCGGTTAGCTCCTCGCCTGCAAGGCCGTGCGAGATCGCGGCCATGAAGCCGGTGGGCACTTTCGCCTCTTCCTGTGCCTGCTCGATCAGGGCCCCCAGCACGGCGGCGTTGTCGACCACCGGTGAGGTGTTCGGCATGGCAAGGATGGCGCAGTAGCCGCCGGCCGCGGCCGCGGCGCTACCCGACGCGATCGTCTCCTCGTCCTCGCGTCCGGGCGTGCGCAGGTGCACGTGCGGATCGACGAAGGCCGGCGCCAGCAGCAGGCCCTCGGCCGCGACGACCTTGCCCGCGCTCTTCTTGCCGGAGGGTTGAGCGAGTCCGCTGATGACGCCCTTCTCGATCTTCACGTCGAGCAGTGCGTCCACCCCGGCGCCGGGGTCGAGCACACGGGCGCCGCGAATCGTCAGCGAGGCGGAGGCACCGCCCTTGCTGTGCAGGATCATCAGGCGACCTCGTTCATATTCACGGTGGGAGCGAGCGAGACCGGACCCTGCGTCAGCAGGTCGTAGAGCACCGCCATCCGCACCACCAGACCCGAGCGCACCTGCGCTTCGATCAGCGACTCGGGCGAGTCGGCAACGCGGGCATCGATCTCGACGCCGCGATTGATCGGGCCGGGGTGCATCACGACCTGGCCCGGCCGCAACCGCTCCGGAGTGATGCCCCAGCGAGCCGAGTACTCGCGCAGGCTGGGCACGAAGTTCGCACCCTCTACCATCCGCTCTTGTTGCATCCGTAGTACGTAAATCACGTCGGCCGTCTCGATCAGGGAGATATCGCTCGAGACCTCGCAGCCGATCTGCTCGAAGCCGCGCGGTATGAGCGCAGGTGGGCCGATGCAGACGGCGCTCGCATCGACCAGGTTGAGAGCCTGCACCAGCGATCGGGCGACGCGCGAATGCAAGATGTCACCCACAACCGCCACCTGCAGCCCGGCCAGGTGCCCCAGCGCCTCCTGCATCGTGTAGAGATCGAGCAGCGCCTGGGTTGGATGCTGGTGCTTGCCGTCGCCGGCGTTGACCACGTGCGCGCTGGTCGTTGCAGTAATCAGCTGCGGTGCCCCGATCTGGACGTGGCGGACGACGATCACATCGGGCTGGTAGGCCGTCAGAGTGCGGGTGGTGTCTCTGAGCGACTCGCCCTTGTCGACCGAGGAGCCGCTGGCCCGTAGTGTCATCACGTCGGCCGAAAGTCTCTTCGCCGCCAGCTCGAAGCTGGAGGCGGTTCGGGTCGAAGACTCGTAGAAGAGGTTGACGATCGTGCGTCCACGCAGCGTCGGCAGCTTCTTCATCTCGCGCTCCAGCGAGCGAGAGAAGTTACGTGCCGTGGCCAGCAGCCTCTCGACGATCTCGCGGTTGAGATCCTCGACCGAGATCAAATGCCTCTTCGGCACCGCCTCAGCGGTGTGTGCATCGCCTGCGATCACCCGTATCTCAGCCATCGTGCGCTGCCTCCTCGAGCGCGGGAATGAGTAGAACGGCATCCTCGCCGTCGACCTCGGTGAGGTGCACCTGAATGCTCTCTCTGCGTGAGGTGGGCAGGTTCTTGCCCACGTAGTCGGGACGGATGGGAAGCTCGCGGTGGCCGCGGTCGATCAGCACGGCAAGCTGAACTCGGTCCGGGCGTCCGTAGTCGAACAGGGCCTCGACCGCCGCCCGAATCGTGCGGCCCGTGTAGAGAACGTCATCCACGAGGACGCAGGTCTTCCCTTCGAGGGGAAAGTCGAGCGACGTCGCCCGCACGATCGGCTGCGGGTGGAGCGGCGCCTCGCCGCCGCGCACCTGCACGTCGTCGCGATAGAAAGTTATGTCGATCACTCCGAGCTCGACGTTGTGACCGGCGCGGTCGGCGATGAGGCCGCGCAACCGCTCGGCGATCGGAACACCGCGGCAGTGGATGCCGATCAGCGCGATCTGCTCGAGGTCGTCGGCCTGCTCGATCAGCTCGTGGGCAATGCGCGTGAGAGTGCGATCGATCGATTCGCCGTCGAGAACGGTCTTCCCCGCCGCGCCGCCGGAGGAGCTCAGAGTAGGTACCGGGTCGCGGGCCTGACTACGGCTGGGTAGATCATCTCTTCTCCTTTCCGGCCTCTCTGGACCGGGTTAAAGGGTTGCCTTGGCAAGAGTAGCGGGTAACCGAGACGAGCGGTAGTCAGAGCGGATACTCGGGCTCGGCCGGGACTGCGACGGAGGTCAGCGGGGCAGGTGCCAGCCGCCCGAGCCTTCCCGACAAAACGACCATTGCAGACGCCGCGCCGAGCGTGACGAGCATCGCCATTCTCAGCGAAGTCAGGCTTGCGAGCCCGCCGATCACGGGCGCCACGAGCAGGAAGGCGGGCCAGGCCGAAGCCAGCACCGCGGCCAGCCCCTGCCCCTCGGGCAGCGGCAGCTGGCCGGCGGCGCGGAAGAGAGTGGGCGCCTGGCAGGAAAGTCCGAGCCCGAAGATCGCGAAGCCGAGCAGAACGATCAGAGGCGAGCGGACGGCGAGCGCCAGACCGAGTCCGAGCGCTGCGGTCGTTCCACCCACTCGCACCAGCGCCCCAACTCCCATTCTGATCACGAGACGATCGCCGAGCAGCCGGCCGACGGTCATCGTCAGCGAGTAGAGACCAAAGGTGAGCGCGGCCAACGCGGTCGAGGCACCGACCGAGTCGTGCATGTAGACGCTGCTCCAAGACGAGGCCGTCCCCTCGCAGAAGAGCTCGAAGAAGGCGACCGTGATGATCACGAGCAGCGGAAGCGAAAGGTGCATGCGGTGGTGGCGCGCGCGCGTCGTCTGATCTGTCTCGATCAGGAAGAAGCCGATGGCGATTCCGACCCCGAGCAGGAGCGCGGCCACCGTCAGCAGGTGGATGCGGTAGGAGACGTGGAAATAGGCCACCGGAGCCGCGATCAGTGCGCCGACCATCATCCCGATCGAGAAGGCACCGTGCATCGTCGAGAGGATGGTGCGCCGATAGCGACCCTCGAGCGCGATTGCCTGTGCGTTCATGCTCACCTGCACCAGGCCGTTGGTGGCGCCCATCAAGAACAGCGCCACGGCCAGGAGCGGCGCGTTCGGCGCGAGCCCCATCAGCGCGAACGTGAGAGCCGCCATGGGAGCCGAGGCCCGAAGCAGCAAACGGCTGCCGATGCGCGCGCTGAGGAACCCCGCCAGCGGCGAGGACACCATCGCACCGATGGTCATGCAGGCGAGGATCAGCCCGAGCTTCGCCGGGGAGAGGTGAAAGGCGCCCTTCACCGCCGGGATACGCGCCGACCAGGTGCCGACAAAGAAGCCGGTCGCCGCGAAAACGGCCGAAAGAGAGGTGCGTGCCTGGCGGTTCGTGACCACGAACCGCAGGCTACCTACAGCAAGTGGCGGCTTTGACGGTTACATCTGATCGGGCGCCTCAACCCCGATCAGGTCGAGGCAGCGAGCGATCACCGAGCGCGTCGTCTGGCAGAGACCGAGCCGGAAGGACTGGGCGCGTGAGCCGATCACGCGGCGGTGGTGGTAGAAGCGGTGGAAGTCGTCGGCGAGGCGGATCGCATAGGTTGGAATGGCCTGCGGGGCGCGGCGCTCGGTCGCCTCCTGCACCAGCTTGGGAAACTCGATCAGGCGCTTGAGTAGGCTCCGCTCTTCCTCGGACAGCTCCTGCGGCGGCTCGGCGCCGGCCGCGAGCGTTCCTCCCGCCTTGGTCAGGATGCTCGAGATGCGGGCATGCGCGTACTGGACGTAGTAGACGGGATTCTTCTGCGAATGCTCCGCGGCGAGCTCCACGTCGAGCTCGATCGTCTGGTCGGGACCGCGAGATACGAGGTACCAGCGGGCGGCGTCCAGCCCGATCGACTCGATCAGCTCGTCGAGCAGAACGACGTCGCCGCGGCGCTTGGACATCTTCTTCGTGCGCCCGCCCTCGAGGATGTGCACGAGCTGGTAGAGAATCACCTCGACCTTCGCCGGGTCCTCGTCGAGTAGCCGCGCCGCGACCTTGAACCACTCACGCACGCCGTGATGGTCGGCGCCCAGTACGTAGATTGCCCGCTCGAAGCCACGCTCCAGCTTGTCGGCCAGGTAGGCGAGGTCGGCCGCCTCGTAGGTCGGGTTGCCGCCGCGCTCCGGCGAGCGCACGAGCACACGATCCTTCTCGTCCTCGAAAGCGGTCGAGCGAACGTAGAGAGCCCCGTCGGAGGTGTAGGTGTCGAGCCGCTCGATGAGCGCCGTCAGGCGCTCCTCCATCCTGCTTTGGTAAGCCCAGTTGTCGATCTGCACGCGGAAGCGCTTCAGCGTCTGCCCGATCGAGGCGACCATCGACGGAACCGGATCACCTTTGCCGGACGCGATCTCGAAAACGTAGTCGCCGAGGTAGCCGCCTTCGGGCGGCTCCGCCCCACGCCGTCGAGCCTCGACCGAGGCGCGGAAGAGATCGATCTGCGTGCCCTTGTCGTTGACGTAGTACTCACGCTCGACCTCGTTGCCGGCGAAGGCGAGCAGGCGCGCCAGCGAGTCGCCGTAGGCGGCGTTGCGCCCCGACCCGACCGTGAGCGGACCCGTCGGGTTGGCCGATACGAGCTCGACCTGAACTCGCGCGGGATGCTGCGAGGAGCCCGCGCCGAAGCGATCTCCGGCCGCCAGCATCTCGGCCAGCGCCTCTCCGTACCAGCCGGCGTCGAGAAAGAGATTCAGGAAGCCGGGACCCGCGACCTCGGCCCGCTCGACACCACTCATGCGTTCGGCTGCCCGCCTCAACTCCTCGGCCAGCTCGCGCGGGCTCGTACGCCGCTCGGGCGCCAGGCGAAGGGCGACGTTGGTGGAGAAATCTCCGTGCTTGGGATCGCTCGGCCGCTCCAGCTCGACCGCAGCACCGACCACGCCGGCCAGCTCACCGGCCAGACGCTGGAGCGCGAGGCTCACCCGAGCTCCCGCTCTTTCGGGGTGAACAGCTCTTCCAGGGCGCGTAACTCGACCGCGTTACCGACCCCGATGACGATGTCGTCCTCCTCCAGCGCGAGCGCCGCAGACGGCGCCGTGTCGAAGCGGCCGTCTGCCTTGCGCACGGCAATGATCTTGGCTCCGGTCACATCTCGAACGCGTAACTCGCCGATCGTCTCGCCCACATGCCGGCAGCCGCGCGTGACGACGATCTCCTCGAACTGGATCTCACCGGAGGCAACCGTGGCCGCGACGTCGAGGTAGGCCGCCACCTGCGGCTTCAGCACCAACTTGGCCATCTCACGACCGGCGGTCGAGTAGGGCTGGACGATTCGATCGGCGCCGGCCATGCGCAGCTTCTTGGCTGCGTCGTCGTTGGAGGCGCGGGCAACGATCAACAGGTCGGGGCGAGCGGCCCGCGCAGAAAGAGTGATGTAGAGGTTGTCGACGTCGGAGTCGGCCGAGGCCACGAGCCCGCGGGCGCGCTCGATTCCGGCGGCGTTGAGATTGACGTCCTCGGTGCCCGAGCCTTCGACCACGGCGTCGCCGTTTTTTTGCGCCGCCTCCAGAGCGTCTTGGTGGAAGTCGACGATCACATAAGGCTCGTTCGACTCGCGGAACTCGCGCGCGGCGCGGCGTCCGACGCGGCCGTAGCCGCAGATTATGAAATGGTTTTGCATCGCTTCGATCGTCAAGCGTCTCCTCCGTTCTTGCCAGACCCCCGTCAAGAGGCCGCGGGCGATCGCCTCGGCGATGACTCCGACGACGTAGAGAAAGATTGCCACGCCGGAGAGGAGCAGGACGATCGTGAAGACCTGAGCGCCCTCCGACTTGGGCTTCGAGTCCAGTCCGGTCAGCGAGACCGAGACAACCGCGCGGTAGAACGACGGTATCCAGCGTTCGCCGAAAGAGTGAAAACCGACCGTGCCGGCGCCTATCACGCCAATCAGCGCTAAAAAGGCGAGAAAGAAGCGGCGGACGCGGATATTGTCGAGGCTGCTCACTGTCGAGCTGTATCGTAGAGGGATGGAAGACGAAGGCCTAGACAGACACTTGAACATTCACCTCGATCCATCGCTGCTGGCGGGCGTGTACGCGAACTTCGCCAATGTCAGCTTCTCGGACTACGAGTTCACGATCACCTTCGCCCGCATCGACCACGAGGTCGAGGAGGGTGACGTGCCGGGTGTGGTGGTCACGCGGGTAAACACGTCGCACACCTTCATGCGCGAGCTAATCGACGCGATGGAGGACGCCTGGTCGAAATGGACGACGACGCAGGGGATCAAGAACCTCCCCGAGGCTCCGCCCTCTTCCGAGCGCGATTAGAAACGCGCGGGACGCATGCGGGTCGCCGTCATATCCGACGTTCATTCGAACCTGCATGCGCTCAAGGCGGTGCTGCGCGATATCGAGCGCGAGCAGCCCGACGAGGTCTGGAACCTGGGAGACAGCGTCGGCTACGGCCCGCGTCCGAGCGAGTGCTGCGAGATGCTCGAGCGCCTGGCGAACCTCTCTCTGATCGGCAACCACGACCTGGCCGCCATCGGGCGGCTCTCACTCGACGGTTTCTCGCCGATCGCAGCAGTAGCAGCCGCCTGGACACGGGGACGCCTCACAAACAGCGCGAGCGCTTATCTCGCGAATCTAGAGCCCGCGAGCAAGCTCGCCGGCTGCGAACTCTACCACGGTAGTCCGCGCGAGCCGGTCTGGGCCTACGTGCTGCGTGCCGCCGACGCCACCGACGCCTTCTCGCTCAGTAGCGAGCCGCTCGTGCTCGTCGGCCACTCCCACTTCGCCCTCGCTGCCTCGCTGGTGGAAGGAAGGATGGTATTCGACCTGGCGCCCGCTGGAACCGTCGCCGATCTTTCCGCCGGACGCTGGCTGCTCAACCCGGGGTCGGTCGGTCAACCTCGCGACGGCGATTCGAGGTCGGCCTACCTTCTTCTAGACCTCGACGCGGGTCGGGCCCAGTTCAAACGGGTCGAGTACGAGATCGAGCGCACACAGAGCGAGATCCGAGACGCCGGACTACCGGAGCAGCTCGCTAGCCGGCTTTCACGCGGTTTCTGAGCGGCGCCAAAACGCCTGCTCCGATACGCACGATGCGTAAGCCCGGCTGGACGGGCCCTCAGTTCAAGTGGGCGCTCTTGCCTTTGCTCTCGCCCAGGGTAGAAAGCTCGACACCTTGCTCTTCGAGCGCCTGCTGAACCTCTTCGCGGGCCTTGAAGATGCGCCACTTGACGGTGGCCAGCGTCACGTCGAGCGTGTCGGAGATCTCGTTGTAGGAAAGCCCTGCGATGTCACGCAGCAGAAGCGCCTCTTTGAGATCGGGACTCAGCCTGTTGACCTCACTTAGAAGAATGTGGATCGCCTCGCTCTGCTCGATCGGAGCGTCTACCACCTCCAGCTGGGGCGCGTCTTCGATCGCCAGTAGGGTTCGCGGACGCCGCTCTACGGCGCGCATCTCGTCGATCACGCGGTTCTTGGCTACCTGGAACAGCCAGGTCGTGAAGCGGGCACGACGCGAGTATCCGCGCAGGCCGCGAAAGACGTGCAGGAAGACGTCCTGAGTCAGATCTTCGGCCAGCGTGCGATCGCCGACCATTCGCAGCACATAGTTGAAGACGGGCGCCTCGTAGGCTCGGACGATGAGTGCGAAGGCGCGCTCGTCGCCGCGTTGCGCCTTACGAATCACCGCCATATCGGGCTGCTGAATGGTCATCGAAGCTTCAGTATAGACGCCTCTATCTGATTATTGAATAACCGAAACTCCCGTCATGCCTAAGGGTTTCCTAAGATTTAGCAGGGCAATTGCGGTCGGTACGAGGTCGGACAGCTCGCCGTCCGAGCGAAGCGAGGCACCCTCTATCGTCACGATCAGCGGTACCTGACTGGTGGTATGAGCGGTGAATGGAGAGACGCCGTCTTCGGCGAGCATTTTCTCGCTGTTTCCATGATCGGCGGTGATCAGGCAGACGCCGCCCTGGGCGCGAACGGCCGCCACGACGTCGCCAAGGCACTTGTCCACGGCCTCCACGGCCTTGATCGCGGCCGGTATCGAGCCGGTGTGACCGACCATATCGGCGTTGGCAAAGTTGACGACGGCGAAGGCGTACTTACCTCTGCCGATCGCCTCGCAGAAGCGCCGCGCTACTTCAGGCGCCGACATCTCCGGCTTCTTGTCGTAGCTGGGAACGTCGCGGGGCGAAGGGACGAGAATGCGATCCTCGCCCGGAAACTCCTCCTCGCGCCCGCCGTTGAAGAAATAGGTGACGTGCGCGTACTTCTCCGTCTCGGCCATGTGCAGCTGCTTGAGCCCGTTCGCTGCGATGACGTCGGCCATCGTGTCGGTCACGTTCTCGTCGCCGTAGGCGACCGGGCAGTCGAGCTCGTCGTCGTAGCTCATCATCGTCGTCAGGTCGTAGCCGCGCTCGAGTAGCTTGCCCGAGAGCTGGCGCGCGCGATCGGGGCGGAAGTTGAAGAAGATGAGCGCGTCCTCCTTGCCGATGCGCGGCCGTCCGTCGAGCACGATCGGCTTGATGAACTCGTCGCTGAACCCCTCGTCGTAGCTCTCCTGAATCGCCGCCGCGGGATCCGAGGCGTGCTTTCCCTTCCCCTCGACCAGCGCTTCGAGAGCGATGTCTATGCGGTCCCAGCGCTTGTCGCGGTCCATCGCGTAGTACCGACCGATGACGCTCGCCACGTGATCGGGCGGAAGCTCGGCGACATCTTCAACCGCCGCGTTCGGCGATACGTCGCGCCCGTCTGTGAAAGCATCGACGAAAGTCTTCTCGTACATCCCCTGTTGCTTGGCCAGCTCGAACAGTCCGCGCAGGTGGTCGATGTGGGAGTGGACGCCGCCGTAGGAGACGAGCCCTAGCAGGTGGACGTTGCCGCCTCGCTCGCGCGCACGCTCGAAGGCGGCCTGAAGCACCTCGTTCTCGAGCAGGGCGCCGCTTTCGACGTCGTCGTTCAGACGCTGCAGGCTCTGTTTGAGGATGCGGCCCGATCCGATCGTCAGGTGACCGACCTCGGAGTTGCCCATCTGGCCGTCGGGTAGGCCGACGGCCGAGCCCGAGCACTTGATGACCGTGTGCGGATAGGTGGCGCGCAAACGGTCGTAAACCGGCGTATCGGCCAGCGAGATGGCGTTGCCCGGCCCGGGCGGCGCCTCTCCCCAACCGTCGAGAATGATCAGTGCGACCAGCGGCACCGGCCCGGGCGGCGATAGAGCCTCTGCTCCCCCGTCGCCCGTAGCAGGCACGGATTCGTTCATGCGACGACCGCAGCGGCCGCGCAGAGCGAGACGAACGAGTCGACGTCGAGAGAAGCGCCGCCGACGAGAGCGCCGTTCACGTTGGGCTGGCCCATCAGCTCGCCCGCGTTGTCGGGCTTGACCGAGCCGCCGTAGAGAATCGGCACGTCGATGATGCCGCGGATGAAGGCGTGTGCCTCCTCGGCCTGAGCCGGCGAGGCGGTCTTACCCGTTCCGATGGCCCAGACGGGCTCGTAGGCGACGACCAGTCGCTCGTGGGCACCGATCTGCTCGACAATTGGGGCCAGCTGGCGTGCCAGCACGGCTTCGGTCTCGTTCGCATCACGCTCGCTCTCCAGCTCTCCGACGCAGGCGATCACCTTCAGGCCGGCGCTGATCGTGGCCTTGGCTCTCTTCGCAACAGTCTCGTCAGTCTCGCCGAAGTACTGACGTCGTTCGGAGTGACCGACGATCGAGCCGGCCGCGCCGAGCTCGGCCAGCATCCCGGTCGAGATTTCGCCGGTGAAGGCGCCGTTCTCGGCCCAATGAACATTTTGGGCATAGACCGAGATACCGCTCTCGGCTAGCTCGGCGATCGCGTTTGCGAGCGAGACGTAGGGCGGGCAGACGGCGATCTCGATGCCTTCGACGTCTCCGATCGACTCACGTAGCGACCGGCAGAAGCTGGAGGCCTCCGACGGTGTCTTGAACATCTTCCA
>CAZWTK010000018.1:0-44731 GCA_964636655.1 uncultured Gaiellales bacterium | reverse complement strand
ACGAGAGAGGCGACATAGCGGGCTACGTGAATCACATCCAGATGGGCGAGCTGGCGGGAATCGGGGTCAGGGGGCGACACGGCCTGCTCCTAAACTCGCGCTACGGCTCCAGGTTGATGCTGGGCGGAGTTGTGACCACGGCGCTTCTTCCGGAGGCTCGCTTCCCAGACGTCAGCGAGCCCGGTTGTCCACCCGGATGCAGGGTCTGCGCGAGCGCCTGCCCGGTCGGGGCGATCGATCCAGATTCAAAGCAGGTGAAGATCATGCGTTGCCTCGATCACACCTCGCGCACCCCGTTGATGTCGAAGACCAGGTTCGTTGCGCTGCGCGCCGTTGGTCCGCGCTTGGCGGCTCGGTTGATGAATCTCACCTCCCTCGACGAGCACACCCTGCACGTGTGCTCGAGGTGCGTCGCGCTTTGTCCCTATGGTGATCTCGACTGAGCGAGAGGAAGGGAAGAGATGAAGCCGGAGCTGAAGCAGTTCGGGGAGTTGACGGCGGACGACTTCGAGCGTGAGCCTGTCTGGATCTCCTGCCACGTCGAGGACTACGACGAGCCGTGGTACGACAAGACGGACGAAGAGACCTTCCGGCCCTGGAGCGGCAAGCTTCCCGTTAGCGCGTCGCTCGGGATGCTTCTCGTACGCGCGAGCGCGACACTGGCGGACGGCTCGACTCATCCCGGCTTCTTCACTCCTGCGGAGACCGATGAGCTGGGCCTGATTCAGCCGCAGGTATTCGTCGCCGGCCGAATGTTCTCGTTCTGGGGTGGCGTGACGGGCATCCCACGACCCTATCGAGACGATTTCTACCGCTCGATCAGTCGGGGTCCCGATGCGGTGTTCCCGATCCGCTTCGCCGCTGCTCCGGAGTTCGTCGAGATTACGAATACTATTGAAGTGCAGGGATTTTATAAGAATCGAGGCCGCAAGTCGGCGAAAATCGAGCAATGAGAGCGATTTAGATGCGGGTGCAATGGCGGGTGTGAACGGTGTGGCGAAGTACAGAGACGAGCTCAATAAGGGCACGTAGAGGGTAGTCTCGCGAACCCCGGCCGTTGGTTTTGATTGATAGGTCGGCGCCGGACGGAGATCTCTTTCCGAGCCCGAAGTTGGGACTCGAACGGGAACGATCGAGACGCACATCGATTCGGAGATGGATCTCACGATCCACACCGCTTCCGGCGAAATCTCCGCCGAGGAAACCTGAGCAAGATATGCTCGTATTACGAGGGCGAAGTCACGGGACCGCTGATGTGGGATCTCGCGGGCGCCGATCTCAGGAGCCTTGCCGCCTCGGATGTCCGGGGTTTCATCGACCTGATCAATTCCCTCACCGAGCCGCGGGCCGGCCGAAAGACCGCGCCGGTTGTCTCGACAACGCTCGCCTACGGTATGGGCCGGATGTACGAGCTTTCGAAAAGCTTCTCCGACACCCGAATCGACCGCAAGGCTTTTCGCGACAGGAAAGCGGCCCTGGAGTGGTTGGGTGTATCAACAGACGATTGACTAGCACGAGGCGGGCTGCCGGTGTGCGTTCGCGTTAGTCTCCGCCCGTGCGCCTCAAGCTGACGATCGAGTACGACGGCACCGCCTTCCACGGCTGGGCGGCGCAGCCCGGACTGGAGACGGTGGAGGCGGCTCTGCGGAAGGCGCTCGGGCAAGTCTTCCCCGCCTACGAGGGCCTGGCGGTCGCGGGCAGGACCGATGCAGGCGTGCATGCGCTCGGGCAGGTAGCGAGCGTTGAGGTGAGAGCCGGTCCTCCGCCCGAACGGGCCGCAGCCGCGCTCAACGCGGAGCTGCCGCACGAGGTGGCGGTGATCCGCGCCGAGCAGGCGCCGGCCGATTTCCACGCCCGCCACTCGGCTCTCTCGCGCAGCTACCGCTATCGCATCTACCGTCGCAGCCTGCCCTCGCCCTTCGAGAGCGGGCGCAGCTGGTGGATCCCACGCCCGCTCGACGAGGAGCGCCTTGCCCACTCGGCCGACCTGCTACTCGGCGAGCACGATTTCCGCGCCTTCACGCCCACCGAGACCCAGCACGAGGTCTTTCTGCGCAACGTGATCCGGGCCGCCTGGTTCCGCCGCGACGACGCGCTCGAGCTGGAGATCACCGCCGACAGCTTCCTCAGGCACATGGTGCGCTCGCTCGTCGGGACGATGATCGAGAAGGAGCCGCAGGAAATCGCGGCTCTGCTCGAGGGCCGTCCGCGTAGCGAGGCCGGCAGCACCGCGCCGCCCTGGGGTCTGTATCTCGAGCGCGTCGAATACTGATCTCAGCTGATCCTCACGCAGGGGCGAGGTAGATACGATGGCCGCCGATGCTTCTCGGAACGGTTCTCTTCGACCTGGACGGCACCGTGATCGACACGGGGCCGCTGATCGCTGAGTCCTTCCGCCACGCGGTTCGCACCGTGCTGGGCAAGACGATCGAGGACGAGGAGATGCTCGCCTACGTCGGTGGCTGGAGCCTGCGCGAGCAGATGTGCAGGCTGGCTCCCGAACGCGCCCAGGAGCTGGTCGAGACCTATCGCGCCTACAACGAGCCTCGGCACGCCGGGCTCGAGTTCTGCCCGGGCATGCACGAGTTGCTGCTCGGGCTTCGTGTGGACGGAGTGCGGCTCGGACTTGCCACCGCGAAGCGTCGCTCGACCGTCGAGATCGCATTCGGTCACCTGCCAAAGCTGGAAGGTCTTTTCGACGTTATCGTGACGGCCGAGGACACCGAGCGGCACAAGCCCGATCCCGCGCCGCTCGTCCTCGCTTTGCGCAAGCTCGGAGGCGAGCCCGGACGATCGGCCTACGTAGGCGACTCTCCCTTTGACGTCGAGGCGGCGAAGGCGGCCGGTCTGCACGCGATTGCCGTTACCTGGGGCGGAATACACGGCGAAGGGCGCCTACGCGCGGCCGAGCCGGACGCGATCGTATCGACGCCGGCCGAGCTCGAGGTCGCGCTCGGAGCTTCTCCGGCCTAGCGCGCGGCTAGATTTCTCATATGACCGGCGCGTCCAGCGAAGAACGCGTCCGCGATCTGCGGGCGCAGATCGAGCAGCACAACTACCGTTATTACGTGCTCGACGATCCCGAGGTCTCGGATGCCGAGTACGACCGCCTCTTCGACGAGCTGAAGGCGCTGGAAGAGGCCCATCCCGAGCTGGCCGGTCCGGATTCACCCACGCAGCGTATCGGCGCGGCGCCCTCCGAACGCTTCCAGAAGCTGCGCCACCTGCAGACGATGGGCTCACTGGAGAAGGTGACGACGGGCGAGGAATTGCTCAAGTGGGCTGAGGACGTACGCCGCCGCCTCGACTCCGACGAGCCCATCGCCTTCGTGACCGAGCCGAAGATCGACGGCTCCGCCATCTCGCTCGTCTACGAGAACGGTCGATTCGTGCGCGGCGCCACACGCGGCGACGGCGAGGAGGGGGAGGACGTCACGCGCAATCTGCGAACGATTCGCTCCATCCCGCTGACGATGCGCCTGGCCTCCGGCGAAGAGACCCCGCCCCTGGTCGAGGTGCGGGGCGAGATCTACCTTCCGCTAAGCGGATTCAGGCGTCTGAACGAACAGCTCGTGGCCGAGGGCCGAAAAGCCTCGCCCAACCCCCGCAACGCCGCCGCCGGCTCGCTGCGCCAGCTCGATCCGCGCGTCACCGCCTCCCGGCCGCTGGCGATCTGGGTCTACGGCATCGGCGCCAGTGAAGGGCTCGCACTCGAGACACACTGGCAGGCGCTGGCCTGGTTGCGCGAGCACGGTTTCCGTGCCAATCCGGGCGCCGAGCGCCACGAGTCGATCGAGTCGGTTCTGCGCTCTTGCGAGGATTGGGAGCGTCGCAGGGCCGAGCTCGACTACGAGATCGACGGACTGGTGATCAAGCTCGATTCCTTCGCTCAGCAGGCAATTCTCGGCTCGCTGCACCAGCGCCCGCGCTGGGCGCGGGCCTTCAAGTGGGCGCCGACGACCGCTCAGACCGAGCTGCGCGGGATTCACGTGCGCGTTGGCAGAACGGGTGCGCTCAATCCCTGGGCCGAGCTGGAGCCGGTGGAGGTGGGGGGAGTCACGATCTCGACGGCCACGCTGCACAACGAGGAGGACATCAATCGCAAGGACATCCGCGAGGGCGACACGGTGATCGTGCAGCGCGCCGGCGACGTTATTCCGCAGGTGGTCGGGCCGGTGCTGCCCCATCCGGCGGGGAGCGAGCCCTTCCGCATGCCGGCGCGTTGCCCGCTCTGCGACAGCGAGATCGTCAAGCCCGAAGGCGAGGCTATGCACCGCTGCCCCAACCGCGCCTGTCCCTCACGTGGGCTGGAGACACTGATCCACTGGGTGCAGGCGGCGATGGATATCGAAGGCATCGGCGAGAAGTTCGTACGCAAGCTCTGGGGCGAGAGGCTGCTTCGCTCGATGCCCGATCTATACCGCCTGCGGGCCGAGCAGCTGACCGAGCTCCCCGGCTACGGGGAGATCTCGGCACAGAGGGCCGTCGAGGCGATCGAGCACTCCAAAGAGCAACCCTTCTTTCGCATCCTGTTCGGGCTGAACATCCCCTACGTCGGCTTCGTCACCGCGCA
This sequence comes from uncultured Gaiellales bacterium, assembly GCA_964636655.1. GTDB lineage: Bacteria > Actinomycetota > Thermoleophilia > Gaiellales > Gaiellaceae > Fen-549. The sequence goes on along the minus strand of CAZWTK010000018.1, from coordinate 40,158 downwards.
GGCGCTCGCCTTCCACTTCGGTTCGGCCGAGCGACTGGCCGCGGCGACCCGTGACGAGATTCAGGCGGTCGAGGGGATTGGCCCGGTGGTCGCCGAGGCGGTCTCGGAGTGGTTCGCCGACGACGAGAACGCCCTTCTGGTGACCGAGCTTGGCGAGCTTGGGCTCCGGCTCGAGCTGGGCGACGAGGAGCGGCCGGCCGAGGGGCGGCTCTCCGGCAGCAGCTACGTGATCACGGGCACGCTCGAGCGCTACAGCCGCGCCCAGGTCCAGACGGCGCTGGAGGAGCGCGGCGCCAAGGTGACCGACTCCGTCTCGGCCAAGACGACGGCCGTGATCGTCGGCGAGAATCCCGGCTCGAAGCTCGAGAAGGCGAGGCGCCTGGGCCTGACGATCCTCGACGAGCAGGGCTTCGAGCAGCTACTTCGCGGCTAGAACGGTTACGAACCGGTCCTGCGCCGCGCGCGCCCGGGCGGACGCGACCGGGCTTCCGTTCTGCAGGATGACGAAGGCGTAGCGATCGCGAACGTAGCCCGAAAGCGCCGAGGCAGCGCTGGTCGTTCCGGTCTTCGCGAAGACGTTGCCGCGCGCAGGGCGCAGGCGCAGGCGGTGGCGGAGAGTACCGACCCGGCCGGCAATCGCCAGCGAGCGGACAAACGGCCTGCGTAGTGTCGTATCGTCCCAGGCAGCGACGAGGAGTCGGGCAAGAGCTCTCGCGGTGAGCCGGTCGCGCCGCGACAGTCCAGAGCCGTCGACGAATCGCACTCCGGCGAGCGGGACGCCGGCATCCGCCAGCACGCTTCTAACTGCGGCGGCGCCGTTTGCCGTCGTGCCCCGCTCGTTCTCGTACGCACCGATCTGCTTGAGCATGAGCTCGGCTGTGTAGTTGTCGCTCTCGCGATCCATGAAGCGCAGCAGTTTCCAGAGCGGAGGCGACTCCACGAGGGCAATCGAAAGCGCCTCATCCGAGGCAACGCCGGTGCGCAGAGCGCCCTTCACCGTCACGCCGCTCGAGGCGAGCATCTTCGCGAACACACGCGCGGCGACGAGCGGCGGCGAGGCACTCGTGTCGCGCCCGCGGTCGACCGAGAGAGCCGAGAGCGGCGCACACTCGTTTATCAAGAAAAAGCTCTTCCAGCCCGGCGCGGTCCTGTTTCGATCGAAGAAGCTCTCGTCGGCGATCAGGTCGCCCGAGACCGAGCGGATGCCTGCGGCTCGCACCTGCCGGGCCAGCCGTCTCAGGTCGCCCGTCGACAGGTCGGGGTCGCCGTACCCTTTCAGAACGAGGTCGCCGAGCCATGTGCTCCCCCGTTGCTCTCCCTCGCCCAGCGCCTCGGTCGAGATGCTGTACTCCGGGCCCAGCAGCGTCAGCGCGGCCAGCGTGACGGGCAGTTTCTCGTTCGAGGCCGGCGCCAGCGATCCGCGCGGATGGCGCGAGAAAACGACCTCACCCGTTGTCAGGTCGACGACTTCGGCCGCCCTCTGTGCCGCGGGGATCTTGGCGCTGGCCAGCGCGGCCTTTAGCTTGCGGGCCAGCGCCGTTCTCGTCGCCGCGTTCTTGCCCGAGGCCCGCGCGGCCTGCGGCGCCGCCTCGAGGGCCGTCGAGCTGGTGCTCAGCGCCAAGCCAAGCGCGATCGCGAGCGCCAGAGCGGCCAGGCGAGTAAAGATAAACCTTGTCTTCATTCGCGGTAAGAGGATACGCCGACCTCCGGTGGGAGTCTCGCTAGAGGATCGTGATGGTTAGCGTTCGCCGGCCGTAGGCACTGGCCTTCGCGCAGCTCGCAACCCAGAGATCGATCGTCAGCCCCTTGACCGCAGAGCCGGTGTCGGCGGCGACCGCGTTTCCGTAGCCGGGGACGTAGACACGCGTTCCCAGCGGGATCACGGACGGGTCGCTGGCCATGATGCCGGGGCCGACCGGAAGGCCGCTGGCGGTGGTTCCGCGCAGGCAGTAACACGTGGAGGACACGGTCAGATGTTGCCCCTTCTCGAGCGCGCCGCCCGAGGGAGGCGAGGTCGCGGCGGGCGGGTCGCTCGTCTTGGGCGCCGGGCTCGATTGACTCTCTGTCTTGAGCGACGTCGCCGCCGCCTTTGTTGCCTGCGTGGAGAGGTTCGCCAGTTGCCGGCTGGTGAGGGCGCGCGCGCTCGTGAGCCGGTGGATGGTGCCGGCCTTGGCCGAGCGAGCGGCCTCGAGGCTGCGCGTGCTCGTCAGCGCCGAACTGCGAAGCCGGTCGAGCGCCGCCGTACGTCGAGCCAGGTCGGCCTTCAGATGCAGGAGCCTGGTCTGCGCCTCTCGTGCCCGGCGCAGGATCAGGCTTTGCTGGGCGGCGATCTGCCGGATGCTCTCGAGCCGGGTCACGGCGTCGTCGATCGACTCGGCGCCGAGCATGATCGCGATCGGGTCGTTGGCGTCTCCCGACTCGTAAAGTGCCCGCGCTCTGGCACCAAGGTTGCGTCGCGTGGCGGCGATCGCGCGCCGCGCCAGGCGCAGCCCCGTGCGGGTGGAGGCGCTTTCGCGCTCGAGCCGTACCTTTTGCGCATCCAGAAGCGCGACGCGGGCTCTTGCTCGCTCGAGTCGGGTCTCGATCGAGTAGAGCTCGAGCAGGGCGTCGTGAGAGCGGCGCTCGAGCTGAGCGCGCTGCGCGCTCAGCGAAGCGGCGCGCTGATCGCCGGGCGCGCCGGTCACGGCCGCCGGCAGTGCAATACCGATCAGTACCGCCGCACAGGAGGCGAGCGCTACCAATCGCAGCGTCTGTCTGCGTGCTCGCACGAAGCGCGGACCGTAGCACAGTCGCCCGCGGCTTGAGCGAGTTTTCGGCGCTACAGGTAGGCTTTCCGGGCCACTCTTGTCGGTTGCAGGTATCCGGACCGCTTGCTAGGGTGCTGAACTTGAACGGGCCCGTTGTTTCCGGCCCCGCTGTCCCATGAGCAGCCCGTGAACGGCTTTCCGAAAAGACAGCTCACCACGCTCCTCGTTGCCGTACCGGTACTGGTCGGCATCTTCGTGCTGGCCGGAAGCGCTGCCGCCACTCCCACCGTCGGCTCGAAGCGCGCCGATGTCCAGCGGGTCAAGGAGCAGATCGATCAGATGGACAGGCAGCTCGAGGTGGTCGGGACGAAGTGGCAGGGCGCCCAGTACCACCTGAAGCAAACCACGAAGAAGCTGGACTCTACGAGAGTCTCGCTCGATCTCGCGCGCAAGAGCCTCGGCGCGGCGCGCCACGCTCTCGCCCGGCGCCTCATATCCGTCTACATGGAGCAGGGCGACGCCAGCGACTCGACGGTCGCCATCCTCTTCCAGGCGACGAGCCTCCAGGACATGATCGATCGGGTCGACGCGGCTCAGCGCATCTCCGACCACGACACTCGCGTCGTCAAGCAGGTCAGGACGCTGCGCGACAAGACCGCCGCCGAGGCGGCCAGGCTGGGGAAGATGCAGGCCAGGCAGAAGGCCCTCGTCGCCGAGATGTCGTCGCAGTGGAACGCGCTGAAGAGGAAACAGAACGAGCGCAAGGCCTACGTCAGGAGCGTGCGGAAGGAGATCGCTTCGCTGATTGCCGAGCAGGAGCGCCAGGCCGCACTGGCCGCTGCACGGGCACGTCAGACGATCGCCAGCTACAACTCGGCGCCCGCCACGTCCTCTGGCGTATCGCCCAACTACACAGCCCCCGCCGCGTCGTCGGTCGGGGAAGGCGTAGTGAACGCGGCCATGTCGAGGCTTAATGCACCGTACGTCTGGGGCGCCGCGGGCCCGACCACATTCGACTGCTCCGGCCTGGTGGTCTGGTCCTTCGCTCAGGTTGGCATCAGTCTTCCCCACTACAGCTACAGTCAGATGTCCGGCGGAGCCGCGGTGTCGTTCGGTGACCTTCAGCCGGGAGACCTCGTCTTCTTCTACGGCGGTAGTCACGTCGGCATCTACATCGGCGGCGGACAGTTCGTGCACGCGCCGCATACCGGCGCGGTCGTCAGGGTCGAGAGCCTGAGCTCGCACGGGTCGCTCACCGCCGCCCGTCGCTACGGGTAGCCACTACTCAAGCGGGGGGGCAAGGGGGCGCGGCGCAACTTCCGTGCGCAGGCGTCCTGATTCTGCTTCCGTACGAGCACAACCGAGCAAGGCTATTCGCCCGGTCGTGAGGCGATCTGGCTATTTACCGACTAGGCGCCGCTGCGCCCAGCGCCGCGAGTTGCGCCTGGAACAGGTACTTGTCGATCTTACCGTGATAGATCGGTACGCCTTCCTTCATGCAGACGCGGATCACTTCGTCACGCTCGATCCCAAGCTCCTTGGCGATCTCCTCGGGCGTCAGGTGGTTTGCCATCTCGCTCCTTTCAAAAATAAGACCCGCTTGTGCAAACGCACCAAACGGGTCTATCCATTCCTCCGCAAATTATGTGTGGCGGCCATCAGGCGCACCGCCGAACCGAAACACTCATTAGCTGCAGCATAGAACGTTCAGGTGACGGAGGCAATGCGCCCCTGAGAGCCTTGAGCGGAATGAAGATCCGCCGGCCGGCCGGGCCGTGCGGTGCTTCGTTTTACTCGAGGCTCTAGACCGGGTTTGGAATCTCGACGAACTCCCAATCGATGCCGAAATGCGCGCCAATCTCGGCCGCCAAGGCCTGAATGCCGAGTCTTTCGGTGGCGTAGTGGCCCGCGGCCAGGAAGTGGATGCCGAGCTCGCGGGCGGCGTGCAGGCTCGGCTCCTTGGGCTCGCCGGTGAGGAACAGGTCGTAGCCTTCCCGAGCCGCCGCGAGCAGGCTCGAGCCACCGCCGCCGGTGACTATCGCCACCGTTTGCAAGGGCTCGGGTCCGTGCAGGAAGGCGAGCGGCTTGCGGCCCAGCTTCTCCTCCACGCGCGAGGCGAACTCCTCGCCCGAGAGAGGTTCGAGCAAGCGACCGCCGGTGCCGATCTCTTCGAAGACGTGCTCGGGCTCGACGCCGAGCTCGCGCGCCAGTAGCACGGCGTTTCCGATCTCGGGGTGGGCGTCCAGGGCCAGGTGATAGGCGACAAGCGAGAGGTCGGCGTCGAAGAGCGCCTTCAACCGTCCCTTCTGGCGCCGGTCTATCACCAGCTGCTCGCTCGCCCAGAAGAGTCCGTGGTGAACGAGCACCATCTGGGCGCCGCGTTCGCTCGCGGCCTCGAAGAGCTCGCGCGAGGCCGAGACGCCGCAGACGATCTTCTCGACCTCGCTCGCTCCTTCCACCTGAAGCCCGACCGGTCCGTAGTCGCGGAAGCGGTCCACTCCGAGCAACTCGCTTGCAAAGGCGACTATCGCGTCACGCTCGGCCACGCCTTGATCTTAAGCACTAACCGTTCAGGCCGGAACCGCTTCCTTGTCCTTCGTCCGTGCAGCGCCCGCCTCTTTGTGACGCGGCTTGGAAAGGAACTGGACACGGCCGGCGACAACCTCGATCGCACTGCGGCGCTTGCCGTCCGGGTCTTGCCAGGAGCGGCTGCGCAGGCGGCCGTCGATCGCCACCTGATCGCCCCGCGCCAGATACTCGGCGCAGATCTCGGCCTGCCGGTTCCAGCAGGTGACGCGAACGAAGTCGGCGCCCCCGTCTGCGCTCTCGCGATCGACCGCGAGCAGGAAGCTGGCCAGCTTGCGCTCCTCCGCCAGCTCCTTCAGCTCCACGTCGCTCGCCAGGTTTCCTACCAGGGTCACGCAGTTCACTTCCTCCTCCTCTCGTTGTCAACACGGGCAACGTAGCGGGGAAACTCACACGAGAGACGCACGGGTTTCGAGCGCTTCGTGTCGGGTTAGTCGCGGAGTAGCTAACGTATGGGGCGCTCGGGGTGTGGCGCAGCCTGGTAGCGCGCTCCGTTCGGGTCGGAGAGGTCCCCAGTTCAAATCTGGGCACCCCGATTACGCGGCCGGAAATCTACGATTTCCGGCCGTGAATGCTTTCAGGAGTTGAGCGCGCCTGGCGGCGCTTGCTCAACTCCTGCTCCTACGAGCGGGGCGGGCTGACGGATGCTGTCTTGCGGGGTTCGTGGTGTGTTAGGGACGGGCGTGCGGTGGGCCGCGCCCGCCATGTCGGTCGCGGCGGCGGCGCGGACATCGACGCGCTCTGCGCTTGATCCCCGGGGGTTATCCTGCGGAGATGTCTGATTCTCTGCGTATCGCCTGCGTTCAACTGACGGCCGGTTCCGACAAGGCCGCCAATCTGGAGAAGGCCGACCGCCTCGTAGCGCGGGCAGTCTCGCTCGGCGCCGATCTCGTCGTGCTACCGGAGAAGTGGAATCTGGTTGGCGACACGGCGGCGCTTCACGCGGGTGCCGAGACGCTCGAAGAGGGCGAATCGGTGCGGGCCATGGCCGCCTGGGCGAAGCGACACGGTGTGGTGTTGATCGGCGGCTCGATCGCGGAGCGCCGCGAGGGGCACGAGAAGCTCTCTAACACGAGCCTCGCCTTCGACGCGGCCGGCGAGCTGATCGCTCGCTACCGCAAGCTCCATCTGTTCGACGTCGAGGTGGCCGGCCAGACCTATCGCGAGTCGGAGTCGGAGGAGCCCGGCGACGAGGCGGTGCTGACCGAGGCCGGCGGCTGGAAGATCGGGTTGACCGTCTGCTACGACTTGCGCTTCCCCGAGCTCTACCGCCTGCTCGCGCTGGCGGGCGCGGAGCTGGTCACGGTGCCGGCCAACTTCACGCTGCGCACGGGAATGGCTCACTGGCACACCCTTCTGCGGGCGCGCGCGATCGAGAACGCACTCTACGTGGTGGCGCCCGGCCAGCTAGGTGAGCCGCTGCCGGGCCGGCCGAGCTACGGGCACTCGCTCGTGGTCGATCCGTGGGGAACGGTGCTTGCCGAGGCGCCGGATAGCGAGACGGTCATCGTGGCCGAGCTCGAGCGCTCACGTGTGCGCGAGACTCGCTCGCGCCTGCCGGTCCTGGCTCAGCGTCGCCCGGACGTCTACCGCCGCTTCGAGCCGAAGTGAACATAGAAGCCGTTCTCTTCGACGTCGACTTCACGATCTGCCGGCCGGGCCCCGAGCTGCGACCGAAGGCCTACGCCGAGCGCGGTCGGACCTTCGATCTGCGGCTCGACCCGGATCTGTTCGAGCCGAGCAGGAGATCGGCGCTGGCCGAGCTCCAGCGCCATCCCGAGCTCGTGCACGAGGACGAGCTCTGGATCGCGTTCAGCGAGGAGATCATTCGCGGCATGGGAGGCGAGGGAGAGGGCGTTCGTGCGCTCGCCGAGGCGATGGTGCTGGCCTGGGAGCAGGCCGAGCACTTCGAGCTCTACGACGACGTGCTTCCGGTCTTCGCCGAGCTGCGCAGGCACGGTCTCAAGCTGGGACTGGTCTCGAACACGGCCCGCGATCTACCGGCCTTCGTAGTCCACCACCGACTCGACGTCGACGTGGCGATCGACTCGCGCGAACACGGGAAGACGAAGCCGGATCCCTCGATATTCTCGGCGGCGCTGGCGGCGCTCACGGTCAAGCCGGAACGGGCGGCGATGGTCGGCGACTCGCCCGAGGACGACATCGCGGGAGCGCGCGCGCTCGGCCTGCGCGCCTATTTGCTCGATCGGCGCGGCGACTATCCACGCTATCGCGGGAGGCTGAGCGGTCTCGGCGAGCTGCCCGGCGCGCTGGGACTACGCTGAGCAGGCGCGGCGAGACAGGGCGCCTCGTCTGGGAATACGACGCCCGCACTCCGGGAAAGCGCGGGCGTCTGTCGCTAGAGCTCGGTCTCAGCTGGAGGTGAGCACCGATCGAACATGCCGGCGTACAGCCGGCAAGAAGAGGTTGGCGCGCTCGCCACAACCTGCGTGTCGAGCGCAGACGAGCGCGCCTCCCGCTATCTCCGCCGCTTGGCGGAGCGCCGCAAGACTCGGCCGCTCGAGTCGTTGCGACGATCCCATCCGGGTGGTCCACGCGTTTTCCGCGTCCTCCGACCAGCCCCCTGTGTCGGAGACGCTGACACGGACATAGTCACCCGGTGGTAAATCAGCTATTTCAGGCGAGTCCTCGCCGAGCTTGATCCGCGAAGTCTCGAGCGAGAGTAACCCACCCTGGTGCATGTGGTCACAGGCGCGCAGGCTGAGGCCGAGGAGCAAGCCCTCGATCAGTGCGCGGTCGGCACTCACGCTCGTCCAGCGGTCACAACCCAGGCAGAGATGCACAGCGACACTGGCTTCGTCGAGGAAGTCGATCGCGCCGACGAAGCGTTCTACGAGCTCGTTGACCGGGACGGGTGGGCTGAGGCGCTTGGGCGGCGCGCTCACCGCCAACTGGCGCTGCTCGAATTCGTCGCGTAAGAGAACGCTCACGGCTCCAGAACCTCGGCTTCGAGGATGCGATCGAAGGCGATCTGCGCCTTCTCGAAGCAGGCCGCGATCGAGTCGGCCGAATCACCGTTGTAGAGGCAGAAGCTGACCTCGTCGTCCGGCATGTAGATCGACTTCAAGTACGTGACCACACTCGTCTCGGCGCCGCTCAGCCCCTTCGCCGCCTGCGCGACCCGCTCGCCCTCCGAGCGTAGATCGCTTGCGGTCGATCGGGGCACGTATCTTTCAACGACGTAGGTAGCCATGAGGTGGTGTCGGCGCGCAGGGGAAATATCCGACACTGACAGCTTAGAAAACCGCCTGTAAAACCGAAATAAGCGATTCCCGCAGACTTTCCAAGCCGCGAATACGTGGTCGGTCGTCTAGGAACCCGTGGAAAACGATTGCGGCAACGTTTGCAGGGGGTTTTTAGCCGCTTTCTGAGCTTTCGGCCTCGTCGGCGTGGAGCTGACCGATCAGCTCGGCTCGCGAATCGACACCGAGTTTGCGGTAGATCTTGGAGAGATTGGCTTCGACCGTACGCACGCTCATGAAGAGCTTGGCCGCCACCTCTTTGTTCGAGCGTCCGGCGATCACCAGCTCGGCAACCTGCTGCTCTGTCGGTGTCAGCCCCGAGCCGCTGTCGCGGCGCCCGCCTACTCGCTCTAGCTCCACCTCGACCTTCTCGGCCCAGAGGCGCGCTCCCAACGAAGCGAAGATCTCACGCGCCTTCTCGAGCGCCTCGCGGGCATCGCGCTTGCGCCTTCCTCGTCGTTCCAAGGTACCGAGCACAAGCATCGTGCGTCCGCGCTCGAACGGATCAGCCAGTCGCTTGTGTGCCTCGAGCGCGCCCTCCAGCGCTTCGCGGGCGCCTTTCAGATCGCCTTGGGCCGCGGCGACGAGAGCGCGACTCCGGGATCGGGGGATGATGTGGCTCGGGAGCGTCATGTGCTCGGTCTGCTCCTCCATGTCCGCCAAGAGGCTTTCTGCCGCCGGCAAGAGATTGAGTGCGACGAGGGCCTCGATAGCGTTGGGAACGATGTTGAAGTAGTTGATCGCCGAGTTGCAGCACCACGATCGTCCAAGCCCGCGTCGTAGGTGTACGGCCGGCTCCAGTCGCTGCCAGGCGGCCTCGGCGTCGCCGACGGACAGCTCGACGAAACCGGCCAGCGAGTGGAGGTGCGCAAGCTGCGGGGCGTCCGCCGCCCGCTCTGCCTGCGCGACCAGGTCCGCGATCGCCGTCCTCACATGGTCCACCTTTCCGCGAAGAACGTCGAGCTGAAGCTGGTAGATGCGCAGGAAACGCGATGTGTACTCCTGACCCACATCAAGCGCCAGCTCGAGCCCCACGGCGACGAGGCGCCCGGCGAGTTCCCAGTTCCCGGCCCGAGTCTCGAGGTCGACTAGCGGTAGCAGTATGTGTAGCCGGTCGGTGATCTCGCCTTCTTGTGTAGAGCGCTTGAGAGCGGCCTCGAGAAGCGGCCGCGCCCGATCGATCTCGTCGGTCAGGTGAAGCTGATCGCCTAGCCAGAAACGCGGACTGTGCCGAACGGGCAGGCTGCCGATCTCGTGCTCGATCGCGATCGCCCGCTTCATTGCCTCCTCGTCGATCTGGCCACCGCCGAGTACGTTGGCATTGACCACGCCCTGAAGGGCTTCCACGATCAGACGGCGATCGCCCGATCGCTCGGCGTGCTCGAGCGCGGCGCGCTGGGCGTTGAGCTGGGCCGGTTGGTCGGCGAGTCTTGCGTTTGCCGCTCCGAGGCGGATGTTGGCCAGTGCAAGGCGGCGATCGTCACCTCGGGCGGCTTTCACCGCCTGACGGCACAGGTCCGCCCCTTCATGAAGATCCTCGACCAAATCGGAGAGCAGCACGAGCACGTCGGCACACCAAAGTCCCGGCGGAAACTCCGCGAGTATCTCTTTGGCCAGAGTCCGGGCTCGCTCGAGATCGCCCGCCACGTAGTGATTCTCGGCGGTCTGAATGCGGCGGTCGCGGATCTTATCGACCTGCTCCGGCGGCGTAAGGCGAGCCGCGTGCTCGTAGAACTCGGCTGCCGCCTCGGCGGCTCCACGGGCGGCCGCTTGGAGCGCCGCTTGATCGAGCTCGGCGGCAGCCTCTTCGCTGGGTTTCTCACTTCCGAGCGCTAGATGACGTGCGCGCTCCTCGGCGCTGGGCGCGATGGCGACCAGGCGGCGGTGGAGCTTGCGCCTGCGCTCGGACGTTATCTGCGAATAGATGACCGAGGCGTGGAGCGGATGCGTGAAACGAACGCGCTCGTCGTCGATCTCGATCACGCCTGCCTCGATCGCGTTGGCCAGGCTACCGGCGTCAGTCTTCCGAAGCAGGTCGATCGTAGGCTCGAAGAGCGAAGCGGCGATCAGGAGCGTTTCCAGCGTTTCCGGCGGGAAGGCGCTCAGCCTCTTGTAGAGCAACCCGCGCAACGACTCCGGTACCTGCAACGGCTCACCGGGCTCGAGCGCTCCGCGCTCGATCTGAGCGCGGGCCAGCTCGAGCGCGTAGAAGGGGTTGCCGCCCGACGCCTCGCAGATGGAGACGAGCAGCTGGCGTGGCAGGCGGGCGGAGAGACGGGTGCGAATCAGATTCTGGAGCGCGCCCAGGCTGAGCGGACCTACCGTCAGGCGCTCGAACGTCCCCGGGGAGCGCGATGCGAGCTCCAGATCGAGTGGTAACTCCGGCCCGCCTTCCTGTTCGATTCGCCGTGCCAGCAGCACCCGGCAGCGGTCGAGCTCGATACGGCGAAAGACGAAGGCCAGCACGCGGGCCGACGAGGCGTCGAGCCACTGCACGTCGTCGATCGCGATCAGGAGCGGCGTCTTGTGCATGGCGATGCGAAGCAGAGTCAAAGTGGCGAGCGAGATTGCTCGCTGGTCTAGCGCTTCACCGCTGGCCTCGCGCAGAAGCAGGCCGATCTCCAGCGCGCGCCGCTGGGGAGGAGGAAGTCGCCGTAACATCCCCTCTCCGAGCTCACCGAGCAAGTCGCCTAGCGCCGAGAAGGCAAGCGGTGTCTCGGACGGCGAGGGCCTGCAGGACAACACGCGGAAGCCGTGCCCGTGCGCGAGCTCGAGCCCCTTGAGCCAGAGTGTCGTCTTTCCGATTCCGGCGCTGCCCTCGAGCATGAGGACGCCGGGTCCTTCTGGGGCCTGAGTGAATAAGCGCTCAATCGCAAACAGCTCGTCGGTACGACCGAGCGGTTCTGCGCTCGACATAGAAAGAGCCTATTCGATTGCCACGTCGTCAGGAAGAGCCGTCCCGACGGAACACGTCCGGTGCCAGGCACCGAGACGTGTCCGAAGCGCCTGAACGCTGCCCGGAGCAGGCGCTTTTCGACGCCATCGCCTCGCCGGGGCACAGCCCGGTCACCTCGCTTCATACGTGAGCGGTGCCTGGGTAGGGTGCTAATCGGTTTCGGGCGCCGACAGCCGCGCGGCCAGCTCGGCGCGCGACTCGAGGCCCAGCTGACGGTAGATCTTGGAGAGCGTCGTCTCGACCGTGCGGACGCTCACGAACAGGGCGCCTGCGACCTCCTTGTTCGAGCAGCCCTTGGCCACGAGCTCGGCGATTCGCTGCTCGGTAGGCGTCAGGCCGAGGTCGCCGCCTCGCTGTCCGCCAGCCCGCTCGAGCGCCGCCTGCGCCTTCTGCGACCACAGGCGCGCACCCAGCCGGTCGAAGATGCCGACCGCCTGCTCGAGCGCTTCGCGCGCCGTTCGCTTCTGCTTCGCCCTCTGCCTGACCGTCCCCGCGACGAGCATCGTGCGACCGTGCTCGAAGGGGTCGGGCAACACCTCATGTCCGGCGACGGCTCGCTCGAGCGCCACCGCCGCGCTGTCGAGCTTGCCACGCCCGGCGTCCACGAGCGCGCGGCAACGAGCCGAGCTGACGATTCCGTTCGGACGCTTGGTCGCGGCCACGTGCTGCTCGAAGCCCTCGAGCAAGCGCTCGGCTCGATCGAGCTCGTCGAGAGCGACCAGCGTCTCGATTGCGTTCGGGCGGATGGTGTAGTGAGGCATCGCGATCGAGATATCGCGACCGAGCCTGTCCTGCTGCACGAGCGCCGGCTCCAGCCAGCGCCAGGCTTCCCGCGCGTTGCCGAGTGAGAGCTCGGAAAAACCCGCCAGCGATGTGAGAGCGAGCGTTTGCCAGTGCGCTTTGGCCCGTTCGGCCTCGGCCATCTGCCCGGTCAGTGCCGGCCTCGACTCATCGATCTCTCCTCGCAACACGGCCAGCTGCAGCTGCTGAAAGCCGAGCGAGCGGATGATGTACTCGTAGCCGATGTCGAGTGCTTGCTCCAGCCCCTCGTCGGCCATCCGCGCGGCGAGATCCCAGCTACCGCTACGTACCTCGACTTCGATTAGCGGCGAAAGGATCTGAAGGCTCTCGATCAACTCGCCTTCATGCTGGGCCCGCTCGTACTCGGCGCTGAGAATCGGCCGGGCGCGCTCGAGCTCGTCCAGCCAGTAGAGCTGCATGCCGTACCAGAACGAGGGACAGTGGAAGGCGGGCAGAGTCACCTCTTCACGGTCGATCGCGATCGCCTGCTGCATGATCTTCTCGTCGATCGCCCCGCCGCTCAGGACGGTCACGATTCCAACGCCCTGCAGCGCCTCGACGAGCAGACGCTTGTCGCTGCCACGCTCGGCGTGAGCGAGCGCTTCGCGCTGAGCATCGACCTGACCGGGGAAGTCGCCCAGGATCGCGCAGGCTCTGGCGAGAGCGAGGTAGGACATTGCCAAGCGATCCTCGTCGCCGCCGGCCTCCATCACCGCCTGGCGGCAGAGCTCGGTTGCCTCCTGCTCGTCCTCGACGATATTCGCGAGTAGAACGAGCATGTCGGCGCGCCAGGGCCCGCTCTCGAGCTCGCTCAACGTCTCCTTTGCGATTGAGCGGGCGCGCCCTATGTCGCCCGCCGCGAAGTGGTGAGTAGCGGCTTCGTGGCGGCGACGGTAGAGATCGTCGAAGTGCTCGGGCGGTGTCAGGCGAGCGGCGTGCTCGTATAGCTCTGCGGCGGCTTCGGGAGCCCCGCGCGAGGCCGCATGCGCGGCTGCCGCATCGAGCTCACCCGCGACCTCCACAGTGGGCGTGCTGCTCCCTAGCGCCAGATGCCAGGCGCGCTCCTCGACGCCCAGGGCGACCGTCGCCAGACGCTTGTGCAGATCACGCCGGCGCTCGGGCGGCGCCTCTGCATAGAGCACCGAGGCGAGGAGCGAGTGGGTGAAGCGGATGCGTTCCCCTTCGACCTCGATGGCGCCGCTGGAGATCGCCTCGGCCAGGCTTCCACCGCCGGCCGCCCGTACCAGCTCGACCGTCGGCTCGGCGAGAGCCGCCGCGATCAAGAGCGTCTCCTGGGTCGGCTCGGGCAGCGCAATCAGGCGCTCGGTGACGAGTGCGCGCAAGGGCTCCGGCACGGGAATCGGCTGGGTCGGTGCAGCCGACGAGTCTTCGAGCCCGGAGCGGGCAAGCTCCAGCGCGTAGAGCGGATTGCCGCCCGTTGCCCGATAGAGCTGGTTTAGCACGGTGCGTGGAACGCGCTGTCCGGTACGCTCGCTGAGCAGGCGCCGGATGGCGCCGAGACTGAGCGGACCGAGCGTGAGGAGTTCAGTGGTGCGCCCCAGTCCGTCGCTGCGATCCAGCTCGAACGGCGACATCCCGGCGGTGTCCTCGTCACTTCGGCGCGTCATGAGAAGGCCGATCGGGCCCTTGCGTAGGCGCCGCAACACAAAGGCCAGCACACGGCTCGACGAAGCGTCGAGCCACTGCACGTCGTCGATCGCAATCAGGATCGGCTTCTTCGCCGCGAGCGAGCGGATGATCGTCAGCACAGCGACGGAGACGGCTCTCTGGTCGGCTTTCTCACCGTCGGGCTCGACCAGAAGCAGGCTGGTCTCGAGCGCCTTGCGCTGTGGTGGCGGGAGGCGCTTGTGACTCGAGAGGGGAACCTCGTCGAGCAAGTCTCCGAGGGCGGCGAAGGCAAGCGGAGTCTCGGTTGGCGCCGCTTCGCAGGTCAGTGTTCGGAAGCTGCGCTCGTTTGCCAGCGCTATTCCCTCGCGCCAGAGCGCCGTCTTGCCGATGCCTGCCTCGCCTTCCAGAATGAGGCCGGCCGGACCGTTCTCCACGCGCTCGAGCAGCCGCCGAAGTGCAGCTTGCTCGTTTTCCCGGCCGAGCAGCTCCGCCGTCCCCATGTATTCGAGCTTATCTCAGGGGTCTGTAGAAATCGATTCACCAATGTCAACCGCCGCGGCACGATCTGCAGCGGGTAGTGACCGACCATCGCGCAGATACACTTGCGTGCTTGAGACAAGAGCCGTCTCGCCTCTCGATTATGAGTTCCTCCCAGCACATCTCCCGGCCTACCAGCCATCCCCGCAGCCGGCACCGAAAACGCAAGTCGCGGCGCCCAGCGGTATTGCTCGCACCTGCGATCGTCGCGCTCTCCGTGCTCGTTCTCGTCGGATATGCCTTCGCGGGATCGTCCAATCGCATAGCGGCGGGAGTTGAGATTGCCGGCGTGAACGTGGGCGGTTTGACCCCGGCTCAGGCGCACCAGAAACTGGAGAAGGCCTCGGCGAAGCTCACCTGGGTACCGGTCGAGTTCGTGGCCGGGGGCGAGCGTTTCGAGGTCGCGCCCGCGCAGCTTGGGATCATCGTCGACTGGAACGAGGCGATCGCCAGGGCGCGTCGCGACGGCGACGGGATCGGCCCGTTGCGGGGCTTCAAGCGCCTGGAGACGCGTCTACTCGGCAGCCACATAATGCCGTCCGTCAAGCTCTCTTCGCCGGCCTTGAAGACGCTTCTCTCGAGGATCGCGAAGGGCGTGGACAAGCCCGCGCTCGAGCCGGCACTCGTCCTCGACGGCGCGCAACCCACGGTCGTTCCAGGTCACAACGGTGCGGCACTGGACAAGAAACAGGCGGCCGACATCGTTGTTAGGACGCTCGGGGCACTCTCTCGCAGCACGGTAGAGCTACCCGTTCGCGTCGTTAACCCACGCGTTCGCCGCAGCGATCTCGTGCGCGTCGCGGGCCAGGTTCGTACCGCGGCCTCGGCGCCCGTGCTGCTCACCCTGGGGGCGGTGCGCTGGAAGATTCTCCCGGCGCAGATAAAGAAGATGCTCGTATTTCCTCACGACGGAGAGCGGAATCTGAGCATCGGCGGACGTGAGGCCAATGTCTATCTCAGCTCGCTCTCCAAGAGGCTCGATCAACCTGCGAGGAACGCTACCTTTTCGATCGCCGGCCGAAGCATCCGTGTCGTTCCGTCGCGTACCGGTCGTGTGCTCGACCTAGACGGGACGGCGCACGCGATCATGAACGCCGCGCTCAAACCCACCGGCCGGACCGCCACCCTGGCGATGAAGACCACCCAGCCGAGCCGGACGACCGAGCAGGCCAAGGCGATGGGCGTAAAGGGACTCGTCGGGTCCTACGAGACGTCGTTCGGCGGATCTGCAAATCGCATTCACAACGTCCAGCTGGTGGCCAAGCTAATCGACAACAAGTTCGTCGCCCCGGGTGCCGTCTTCTCGTTCAACAAGACGACCGGCCAGCGAAGCGCGGCGAAGGGCTTTCTGACCGCGCCGCAGATCGTCAACGGCCAGCTGGTCGACGCTCTGGGCGGCGGGATCTGCCAGGTCTCTACGACCGTATTCAACGCTGCCTACGAAGCGGGTCTCGACATTCGTGAGCGAGTGAATCACGCCCTCTACATCAGCCACTATCCGCTCGGGCGAGACGCCACCGTGAACTGGCCCAGTCCCGATTTCAAGTTCCGAAACGACACCGGTCACTGGCTCCTGATTCGCACCTTCTCGAGCTCCAGCACGCTTCTCGTCGCTCTCTACGGAACGCCCCAGCACCGAAAGGTCGTTTCGGAGGCGGCGCCGCTGCACATCGACGGGTCGCCACCGGTGAAGAAGATCCTCGATCCGGATCTGGCTGTAGGCAAGAAGGTCGTGGACGATCCGGGCGTGTCCTCCAGCTCGACTCACGTTCAGCGGCTCGTCTATGGCGCCGACGGCAAGCTGCTGCACGACGACACCTGGTACTCCACCTACCGCTCCTCGCCCAAGATCGTGCGTGTCGGGACCAAGGCGCCCAAGAAGGACACGGGGAACGGGAAGCCCGGTACGACCACGACCAAGACGACCCCGACCAAAACGACCACGACCACGACCAGCACCACCACCACCACAACCGGCACCACCGCGACTACGACCACGACCGGAACTACTACGACCGGTACCGGCTAGCGGTACAGAGAGCTCTAGAAAGCTCCTCCACCCTGCCTGCCGGGCAGGTACGTCGACGGGCAGATGAAGCGCAGTGCGCGAGCGACTTTATGCGCCCGCTCGAGTTCGGCTTCGCTTTTCGCATGCTCCGCGGCGAGCTGCGCGTCGAACATCTCCGAGAACGCCTTCCTGGCCGCATCGTGGCGGGCTTCCGCGCTTGGGAACTCGCTTCTGATCACGTTCAGCTCGCCCGCGTCCAGCCAGACGCCGCCGCAGTTTGGGCACTCGTCTACGGAGATCTTGCGCGCAATACTTTCGAAATGACGCATCATCACCATCCCCGGCCCGCATTTTGGGCAGCTCCGCCGCCGACCGAGGTCGATCGTCAGCGACGGGTCGCCGGGTATCTCGAGCAGGGCCGCGCCCGCGGTCTCGCTCTGCTCGTCGACCTTCTCGAGCTCGAAGTGATCGAGCCAGATCCCGGCGCAGCCACTCTCACAAACATCGACTTCGATCGGGCCGGCGGTTATCGTCTTCAGCTCACGGCCACACGCGGGGCAGGTCATCTCATCAGTCCTTTCTGGCTCAACACGACTTGTTCACTCGCGGCTGTATTCGACTCGGCTGTTCTGATCGCCTCTCTCAACCATGTGGGCATGCGGGTCGGACGAAACGTGCTCGAATCGACCAGTGCATGCAGGCTCGAGCCTTCGGCCAGGCGCTCGCCGTCTCGCTCGACGGCGTACTGGCAGCGGAAGCGGGCGCCTCGGATATCGAACACGCGAGCATAGACACGCAGCCTGTCGTCGAAGCGGGCCGGAGAGAAGTAGCGAACGTTTATCTCCACTACCGGAGACTCGATTCCCTCATCGCGGAGCGCCTGGTAGCCGCCGGCGTGCTCCGCGAGATATGCGACGCGGGCGGCCTCGAACCAGACGAGGTAGGCGGAGTGGTGGGCGACCCCGGCCGCGTCAGTCTCGGCGAAGCGGACGGTCAACTCGGTGAAGAAGTGGAACGGCAAGATAAAGGAACTTTAGAGCCAGACGAGTATCGTGGTATCGACCTGAGGCCGAATCCCGTTTGACTCCCCATCTGAGCAGCAAAGCTTAGAGACGGTGCGCTAGGCGGCCGCTCGCCGAAGCGGCCGTTCCGAGAGGATCTCGTGGCATTCGCCGCAGAGCGTGCGCTCGACCTCGTAGGGCACTCCTCCCTGCCGACCGAGGACGCGAACCGTTACCTGCCTGTGGGTGTGCTCTTTCTTCTTTGCCGGAGTTTTCATGATCTGGTCCAGATTACTTCTAGTATCGGCGGGACAGGTTGCGCAGTTGAGCCGCCGGTCTTTACTTCCTAAGACGGTTCGCTGTGGTGAGGGTTTGCACCGCGAAACGGGGATCGAATCGGAAACGCCGCCATCGATCACCTGAGTAGCGATCAAATGAAGACTTCGACCACATCCCCCCTGCTTACGTCTGATGTAGCAAAGGAGCTACGTCTCGACGAGCCGTATCCGGCGAGCGACGAACTGGGCGCCGCCAAGGCCGAGCTGGAGCAGGTACGGGCGCAACTCTACGGCGTGCTCGAGGGGGCTCGGGCGGCTTTCTCGGCCGAGGACGGCATCGTGCGGGCGCTGGTTGAGGCCGAGCAGATCGACGACGTAGCTGACTCCGTGCTCGATGTCCTCTGTGAGTCCTTCGAGTTCGACACGGCGACCTTCTGGTTGCTCGATCCCGAGGACGGCAAGCTCTGCGCCGTCGCCCATCGCGCGGCTCCGACGCGCAGGGCGCGCTTTCTGGAGGCGAGAGTTCGTTCTACGCAGCTGGCCCTGAACGAGGGAATCGCGGGTCGCGTATTTGTGGAGAGACAGGTCTTCTTGAGCGACGACGCGCCGTCGGTGTCGGAGAACGAGCTGGGCGCGCTGCTGGAAGATGACGACCTGCGTACCGTCTGCGCCTTCCCCGTCGCAGGCGCGCGCGCACCGCTCGGCGTGATCGAGATGGAGAGGCGAACGCCACTCACCGCCAATCAAGCGATCGAATCGGCGGCGCGCGTGATCGGAGATCGGATCGGCGCCTTCATCGAGTTCAGCCAGCTTCGTTGGCGTTACTTCTCGCTCATCGCCGATATCAATCGCGGCGCTCACAAGAGCTCCGAGCCGGCTGGCGAGCCGGCCGTCGAGCCGGCCGTGAACGTGATCCCGCTCAGGCACGTCGCCTAGCACCGCCTCGCAACTAGAATCATCGCTCTGCGCAGGTTGTTGCTCTTCTGTCTCGCCGGGCTCGCTGTATTGGCGATCGGTCTGTTGGTGCACGCGTTTGCCGGCAGCGACGCGAACCAGTCTGCAGGTAAAGGAGACGGAGAGACGCGGGCGCCCGTTACAAATAGTCATTGTCGAGCGGAGGAGGTTGCTCTCGGCTCGAGTCGCGTTTCTTTCGTGGCTTTTGTTCGCACCCGCGCGAACGTCTACCGGCATCCGGGCGGCGCTCGTCTGAGTACGCTCTCGCGCCTGAGCAAGAGCTTCGTCGCGACGAGCCGGCGCGGCGTTCCCACGGTCGTCGCCGCGCTGAGCGAGGTGCGCTCGAGTGACTGCGAGGCGCGCTGGTATCGGGTCAGGCTTTCCGGTAAGCCGGGAGTTACGGGCGCGAGGGAGGGCTACGTTCGCGCGGGCGCCGTCGCGCTTGGGGAGGTGCACACGCGGGTGCTTGTCGATCTGTCTCGTCGTCGCTTGACGCTGTACGAGGACGGTGTTCCCGTGCTGCACGCCCGGGCCGCGGTCGGGGCTCCCGCGACGCCCACTCCGCGCGGGCACTTCATCGTGCGGGAGCGCATTCGCATCACCGATCCCGGGGGTGCTTACGGGGCTGCCGCAATCGCGCTGTCCGCCTTCTCCGAGAAGTTGATCTACTGGCCCCAAGGCGGACCGGTCGCCATTCACGGCACGAACGATCCCGGCTCTCTCGGCAGGGCCGTGTCGCACGGCTGCGTGCGTCTCGGCGCCGACGACCTGAAAAGACTGTTCGAACGGGTGCAGGTCGGCACGCCGGTAGAGGTCGCCGAGTAACGATCCGTCACTCGGTCCCCTTTCGGAACTCTCACCGGCTAGCTAGGCTGGGTCTAGCGCTCACTACCGAATCTAGGAGGAGATGCCAGGTGCCTCAGGGTACGCCGGAAATCGTCAGCAAGCTCGCCGATAGAGGCGAGGAAGCTCTGCAGAAGATCGCATCGACGCCGGCCGCGCAGAAGCTGCTCGACGCTCTGACTGGACTGCGAGACCGCATCGACGACTTACAGCGGCGCGTCAGCGGAGTGGAAGCGCTCGAGAAGCGAGTCGCGGACCTCGAAAAGCAGGTCAAGGCCCTGAGCAAGGCGCCCAAACCGGCCTCAAAGAAGCCGGCGGCACGCAAGGCGCCGGTGAAGAAGCCCGCGAAGTAGCCGGGCGATCGATTAGCTCTGAGTCCCGCGAGGCACGCGTAGGCGCAACGCGCCCGGAATCAGCTCGAACTGAACCGGCGTCGTTCCCGGCTGCTCGCCGTCGAGCTGGATCGGCAGCGGCTCGTCGGATTCGATCGAGACGAGCTTGCCGCGCAGGACCTCCACCTTGGGGTGAGAGAGGTGAGTCCCCCGGTAGGTCTTGTGCAGGTTGCGAGCCAGGTCGGCCTTGCTCAGGTCGCCGAGGATGAGCACATCGAACAGCCCGTCGTCGGGTACGGCATCAGGGCAGAGCTTCATGCCGCCGGCCTGGTAGCGCCCGATAGCCGCGATCACCTCGTGCATCTTCGCCTCGCGCTCTTCGGCGTCGACGCGCAGGTGTACGAGGCAGTTGCGCCAGCGCGGAAAAACCGCGAGCACCGCCCAGGCATAGCTCCCGCGCGGACCGAGCCCCTTCGTCCCGTCGTCCACGCGGCGGGCGATAGCCCCGCTGATACCGGCGCCGGCGGCGTTTGCGAAGTACTGCTGAGTCTGTTTTCCGTCCCAGGCGCGGAAGATTGCCTTACCCACGTCGACCGGGCGCAACTCTCCTTCCAGAGCGACGTGCACCGCTTCTGCCACCGAGTGCGGGATCGCGTGCTCGCGCACGAAATCCGAGCCGGTGCCGCGCGGGATCAGGGCCAGCTCGACCTTGCTCAGGTGCTTGTCGAGGCCGTTCACGACTTCGTTCAGCGATCCGTCACCGCCCACGAGCACAAGCCGGCGGGCGCCGGCTTTTACGGCGTCCCGGGTCAGCTCTCTCAGGTGTCCGGGATGCTCGGAGAAGAACGCGTCGCCAACCAAGCCCGCCTCGGCGGCCTGATGCGCGATCTCGGACCAGCGCCTTGCTGTGGAGCCCCCGGCCGAAGCGGGGTTAACGAGAAAAACGGTCTCACTCATCGCGCTCGCAAGCTTAGAGCCTTTTCCGTCAGCCCCGCACGACCGATGCGGCCGCTTCGGTCGAGCGTTCCTAACCGGATGGACCGATAGAGCCGTTTTCGCCGGGCCCGCGTCTCCGATGCTCTCCTAATGGCAGGATAGGGGCGTGGCGAAGCCTCGTACGCCGCCGCTTGACCAGGTTCTTGCCTTCTGTGCCGAGAATCCGGTCGAGCGCGTCTTCCTGGAGGACCTGGCTCGGCGCGGGCTCGGGCGCTTTCTCGCCGTTCCTCAGAACGGCTCGATCCAGGCTCTCTGTCACTTTGGCATGAACATCGGGCCGGCGGGCCTCGGTTGCGGTGTTTTCGCGCGGCGGGCGTTGGCGAGCGGCGCGCGTATGATCGTCGGCGCCGAGAGCGCGGTAAACGAGCTCTGGGATGGCATGGCGAGGCATCGCCCGCCTCCGCGTCGAGACAGTCCCGGCGAACCTGTCTACGAGCTACGAGAGCGGCCTGCGCCGGGTGACAGCGGCCTGCGCCTGGCGACGAGCTCGGATCTCGAGCTGCTGCTGCCCGCCTGCGCCGCCGCGCACGAGGAAGAGCTGGGCACGAATCCGCTCGAGTACGACGCGGCCGGTTTTCGTCAGCGCACCCGGATTCAGATCGTGACCGGCCGTTCCTGGCTCTGGAGCGAGAACGGGCGCATCCTGTTCAAGGCCGAGGCCTCGGCCTGGACTCCGTCGGCGATACAGCTTCAGCAGGTCTGGGCCGACCCGGAGCTACGCGGGCACGGCTATGCGCGCCGGGCACTTGGCGATCTCTGCCGGCTGCTGCTCGAGAGCACGCCGCGAGTCTGTCTCTTCGTGCGGGCCGAGAACAAGCGGGCGATCGGGCTTTACGAGTCGATCGGGATGCGGCAGGTCGGGTTCTTCCGCAGCATCGTTCTATGAGAGACGGGATCCCTCCTATTCGCGCCGCGGTGAGTCGGCGGATATGCGCGGGATCGCGTTTCAAGCCTCGTCCGAGAGAGGCCGTGCTCGACGTGCTTTCGGCTCTGCGCTAGCGTGACCCCATGCAGACCGTCCTCGTTACCCGCCACGCCGAGAGCGAGTGCTCCGATCGAGGCGTCGTCAACGGCGAGCCGAACAGCAGCTGCCCGCTTACGGAACGGGGGGAGGAGGAGGCTCGCGCGCTCGGACGCTCGCTGGTGGGGCGCCGGCTTGACCTCTACGTGACGAGCGAGTTTCCGCGCACGCGACAGACGGCCGAGATCGCTCTGACCGGACGCGAGCTGCCCTGGCTCGAGTTGACCGAGCTGAACGATATCCGTGTTGGCGCTTTCGAGCAAGGCCCGCTCGAGCAGTACGCGTCTTGGGCGCACGCGCACGAGCCCGGGGAGCGGCCGGCGGGAGGAGGCGAGAGCCGGAGCGAGGCGGCGGCGCGTTTTGTCCGTGGATTTCGAATCGTGCTGGCTCGCGCCGAGTCTGTCATCCTCGTCGTTACCCACGGCCTGGCCGTCAGCTTCCTGCGCGAGGCGAGCGCCGGTCGCGGTTTTCACGCTCGCCACGTTCCGGTTCCCTATGCTCGCCCCTTCGAGTTCGGCGCCGAGGAGTTCTCCCAGGCACTCGACCGGCTCGAGGCCTGGCAGAACGACCCGCACTGGAGCGAGTAAGCACTCGGGCTTGTGACCGTCGACGCGCTCGACCGTCTGGGCGTCGTTATTGGTTCGTTTGGCTCTCGTGCAGTGCCTTGATCGCAGCGGCCAGCTTGGCATCGCCGTCGAAGCCGCCCGGCCACGGCTCGGCGAGCACCGCGCGGGCGCGATCGTCGAGCGGTGTGAGCAGCCCCGCCTCCTCGAACAGCAGCGCGTCTTCGATGCGGGGGTCGCGCGGCGCGAGCTTCCGCACATAGCTGCCAAGATCCTTCGCTTCTCGGATGGCTGGACTCACTTCGGCCCTCGTGGAGCCGTACTCGATCATCTTCCCGCCGTTGAGTCTTTCCGCCTCGGTGTCGAATGCGCGGGCGAGCGCGTTCCTCGCAAGCTTGAGCTTCGCATCCTCGTCGGCCTCCCGCCGGCGCGCGAGCCGTTCCGCGAATCGATTCCACAAACTCATTCCTCACTACCTCCTGTTTGGGTCGAACCCTCAGGGCAGTATTGCGCGCCCGACTGCCTAGAGCGAGGGGTTGTGTTGGAAGCGGCGAGACTGCCCGTCCGCGAAAGCACGTAGCCGGCACATTCTCGGGCGCCGTTTCTGGACTCCGCTTCCCGCCCCGTGGGAGGGGGCAGAGACGTCCCGATCCCGGGCTATCGCTCTCGAATGGCGGGCACGACGGTGCGCCTAATGCGACAATTCACTCATGGAGAGCGCAAAGGTGCGCGAGCGGATCGAAGCTCTCATTCGCTCACAGGAACTGGTCGAGCCCGGCGGCGAGGTTCTCTGCCTGGTCTCGGGCGGAGCCGACTCGACCTGCCTCTGGCACGCGCTCGGAGCGCTCGGCTACCAGGTCGGCGCCCTGCACGTGAATCATCATCAGCGCGGAGCGGAGTCCGAGCAGGACGCGCGCTTCTGTCGCGATGTTCTCGGCGCCGAGGTGGTTGAGGCCGGCGAGCCGGGGATGAGCGAGGCCGAGCTGCGCGAGCTCCGCTACTCGTTCGCCACCGAGCGTCTGCGCGCGACCGGTCACACCGCCTCCGACCAGGTCGAGACGATCCTCTACCGGTTGGTCTCGAGCGGCAGCGCACGCGGGATCAAGCTCAGGCGCGAGGACGGCGTGGTGCGTCCGCTGCTCGGACTGTGGCGAGACGAGACCCGGGCCTACTGCGCGGCCGAGGGTCTCGGCTATCGCGAGGACTCGAGCAATCCCGACACCGTGCGTGGCGTGATTCGCGACGAGATCCTGCCCGCGCTTCGTCGCCTGCATCCGGCCGCCGAGGAGAACATTCTCGCTCTCGCGCGCGAGCGTCCGCGCCTGCCGCGCGGGCTCGAGGGGGCGCTGCTCGAGCTGCTCGGCTCCCAGCATGGATCCAAGTCGGTCGATCTGAGTCCGGCGCTCAAGGCGGTGCGGGAGTACGACCGGCTCTTCATCGAGCAGGCGCCGTTGCCGCTCGAGGGCAAGGTGCGCTTCGGCCCCTGGATTCTCGAGTCCGGGCTGGAGGGATTACAGGTACGCTGCTTCAAGCCCGGCGATCGGTTGGCCGGGCGGAAGAAGAAGATTCAGGACGTGTTCGTAGACGCCAAGATTCCCCGTTCGCAGAGGAGCTCCTGGCCGCTCGTGGCAAAGGGCGAGGAGATCGTCGCCGTACCCGGGGTCGTAGCGGCGCCGGGCTATGAGAACGTCGTGCGGGCGACGAGAGAAGACGACCTGTGAACCCTCCCGAGCAAGGAGAAGAGCGGCTGTGAACGACGCGTATCTCGATCCTGGTGTGGGCGAAGTCCTCGTCTCGGAGGAGCAGCTACGCAATCGTGTCAGCGAGCTCGGCCGCGAGATCGCCTCCGAGTACGAGGGGCGCGATCTTCTCTTGATCGGAGTGCTCAAGGGCGCCGTCTTCTTCATGGCCGATCTGATGCGCGAGCTCCCGCTTCCCTGCGAGGTCGATTTCATGGCCATCTCCAGCTACGGCTCGGCGACCGACTCCTCCGGCGTGGTGCGCATCCTCAAGGATCTGGACATCAACATCGAGGAGCGCCACGTCCTGATCGTCGAGGACATCATCGATTCCGGGCTCACTCTCTCCTACCTGATGAGAAACCTGCGCTCGCGAGCGCCGGCCTCGCTGGAGGTCTGCGCCTTGTTCGTGAAGGAGTCGGCGCAGAAGGTGCGCAAGTCGGTGCGCTACGTCGGCTTCGACATCCCCGATCGCTTCGTCGTCGGCTACGGGCTCGATTTCGCCGAGCGCTATCGCAACCTCCCCTACGTGGCGGTGCTCGACGATTCGCTACTCCCCGAAGGAATGTAAAACGCCCGTCACGCTCTCTCTTCCCGCTCCGAATCGCCGCTTCTAGCGCGACTCAACAAAGGCTGAAAAGGGAAGGACTACTGCTACGCTCCGGGTAGAGGTTTAGCTATGGGCCGGTTCTTTCGCAGCGCGCTCTTCCCCTTGGTCCTGATAGTCGGGGCTGTCTTTCTCGTGTCCCAGCTCCTGCCGAGCTCGGGCGGCTCGAAGAGCAAGAAGCTCACCTATTCGCAGCTGATCTCCTACACCAAGGCAAACAAGGTGCAAGAGGTCACCTTCAGCCCCAACTCGCAGCAGATCAACTACACGCTCAAGCCTCCCCTGGGGTCGCCCGCCGATACCAAGGGGGCAACCGGCAAGGTCAACTACCCGAGCGCCGAATCCGAAGCCAACTACGAGAAGATCCTCCAGGCTCATCGCGTGCGCTACACGTCGAAGGGCACCGGCTCCTCGCCCTGGATCTCGATTCTCGTCAGCCTGCTTCCCTTTGTGCTCTTCTTCGGGATCTGGATCTTCCTGATGAACCAGCTCCAGGGCGGCGGCTCGAGGGTGATGAGCTTCGGCAAGAGCCGCGCCAAGCGGATGACGCCGGACGCGCCCAAGATCACCTTCCGCGATGTCGCCGGGGTGGATGAGGCGGTCGAGGAGCTGCAAGAGATCAAGGAGTTCCTCGAGAATCCGAAGAAGTTCCAGGCGCTCGGAGCACGCATCCCCAAGGGCGTGCTGCTCTACGGGCCGCCCGGAACCGGTAAGACGCTGCTCGCCCGCGCCGTCGCCGGTGAGGCCGGTGTGCCCTTCTTCTCGATCTCGGGCTCCGACTTCGTCGAGATGTTCGTGGGCGTCGGTGCCAGCCGCGTGCGCGACCTGTTCGAGCAGGCCAAGCAGGCGGCTCCCTGCATCGTCTTCATGGACGAGATCGACGCCGTCGGGCGCCATCGCGGCGCCGGGCTGGGTGGCGGTCACGACGAGCGCGAGCAGACGCTTAACCAGCTCTTGGTCGAGATGGACGGCTTCGAGCTGAAGGACAACATCATCCTGATCGCGGCCACCAACCGGCCCGACATCCTCGATCCGGCCCTGCTCCGTCCCGGCCGCTTCGATCGCCAGATCGTCGTCGACCGGCCCGATCGCGTCGGCCGGCGCAAGATTCTCGAGGTGCACTCCAAGGGCAAGCCGCTGGCGGCGGAGATCGAGCTCGACACGCTAGCTGCCGGCACGCCCGGCTTCACCGGCGCCGATCTCGCCAACCTCGTCAACGAGGCGGCGTTGCTCGCCGCTCGCCGCGGCCGCAAGCAGATCGGCCAGGAGGAGCTCGAGGAGGGGATCATGCGCGTGATCGCCGGCCCCGAGAAGCGGACGCGACTGCTCTCCGAGTCGGAGCGGAAGATCACCGCCTATCACGAGATGGGTCACGCGATCGTCGGCTACTTCCTCAAGCACACCGACGAGATCCACAAGATCTCGATCATCAGCCGTGGTCAGGCGCTCGGCTATACGATCTCGCTGCCGCGAGAGGATCGCTATCTGACCACGCGCGCCGCGCTGATGGACCAGCTTGCAATGTCGCTTGGCGGTCGTGCCGCCGAGGAGCTCGTCTTCGAAGAGGTCACCACCGGCGACGCCAACGATCTCGAGAAGGTCACCGCTACCGCCAAGCAGATGGTTATGCGCTACGGCATGAGTGAGAAGCTCGGCCCGCGCGTGCTCGGCCACTCAGCCGACATGCCCTTCCTCGGTCGCGAGCTGGGCCACGAGCCAGACTACTCGAACGAGATCGCGCGCCAGATCGACGACGAGATCAGAAGCATCATCGAAGAGGCGCACCAGACCGCGCTCACGGTGCTGCGTGAGCACAACGACGATCTGCGGCGGATGGCCGATCTGTTGGTAGAGCGCGAGACGATCGACAAGGAGCAGTTCGAGCGCTTGCTGGCGGGTGAGTCCGTACAGGACGTGTTCGTCGATTCGACACCTCCGGCCCCGACGAGCGACAAGGGCAAGAAGGTGCGTAAGCC
The DNA here is from genome assembly GCA_964636655.1 of uncultured Gaiellales bacterium. Classification (GTDB taxonomy): domain Bacteria; phylum Actinomycetota; class Thermoleophilia; order Gaiellales; family Gaiellaceae; genus Fen-549. The sequence continues at coordinate 13,321 of CAZWTK010000018.1, read as the reverse complement.
GCGCCCCAAGACCAAGCCCTATCCGGTGCCCGGCGTGCTCTCGAAGCCGCCTCCGCCGGAAGGCGCCAAAGGCTAGATGAGAACCAGCGACGCGCGGCACGCGGCGTGCGTGTCGCTCGTCGGGATGGTCGCTTGCTTCGGTGTGACCTACGTGCACGACCCGGCGGGCATCGGCGTGCGACGATACCGAGAGTGAGACTCTCGATCGAGCAGAGGTTTCCGCGCCCCGCGGTGATGGGGATCGTCAACGTCACGCCCGACAGCTTCTCGGACGGCGGTCTCAACTTCGAGCCCGAGGCGGCGGTCGCTTCGGCCCGGCGCATGCTCGCCGAGGGAGCGGCGATCGTCGACGTCGGCGCCGAGTCGACCCGGCCGGGGGCCGATGCGGTGGAGGTTGGTGAGGAGTTGCGCCGAGTCGTGCCGGTGCTCGAAGAGCTGGCCACCGTCCCGCTCTCGATCGACACGAGCAAGGCTGACGTCGCTCGTCGCGCGCTCGAGCTCGGGGCCGAGCTGGTGAACGACGTCACGGCGCTACGTGGCGATCCGGAGATGGTCGAAGTCGTGGCCGAATCGGGCGCCTATCTCTGTTTGATGCACATGCGCGGCAAGCCACGCACGATGCAGGATGAGCCGAGCTACCGGGACGTAGTCTCGGAAGTGGCTGCTTTCCTCGAAGAGCGGCTCGCCTTCGCCACCTCGCACGGGGTACGGGAGGATCGGATCTGCCTCGATCCCGGGTTCGGCTTCGGCAAGACGGTCGAGCACAATCTGGCGCTGGTGCGGCGGCTGGACGTGTTACTCGCGCTCGGCCGCCCCGTTCTGGTCGGCTTCTCTCGCAAACGCTCGCTCGGGCGTTTGCTCGGCGATCCGGAGGCGACGAGCGGAACGACGGCGGCCTCGATCGGCGCGGCTCTCGCGGCCTTCGACCGCGGCGCCGGCATCTTCCGCGTGCACGATGTGCGCGAGCACGTCGAGGCTTTGAAGGTCGCGGCCGCGATCGAGCGTGACGGTACGACATAGAGCACTTGACGCGACCCCGCGCAACCCCGCCCGGCGCCGCCGCGGTGCCAGGCACGAGGACACGTCCGTTCCGTCGTAAAGACCCACATTTCCAGCGTTTCTCGATCTCGGTTGGCTCGCCGGGACCTGTCCCGGTGCCAGGCACGGGGACAGGTCCGCTCGGGATCGGTGCAGGCGAGGCTAGGATCGCCTCATGATCAGGGCTTACGTGGGATTGGGGGCCAATCTCGGCGATCGGGAGGGAATGCTGCGTCTTGCACTCGAGCGCCTCGCCGCCGAGCCGAGCGTCGAGCTGCTGGCGACATCGACGCTCCGCGAGACCGAGCCCGAGGACTGTCTCGACCAGCCTCGCTTCTTGAACGGCGCCGCGATCGTAGAGACCGACCTCTCGCCCAGGCAGCTGCTCGCGCGCCTTCAGCTGATCGAGTGCGAGCTCGGCCGCCGTCGCGCGGGCTCCCGTTTCGGACCGCGGGTTATCGATCTCGATCTGCTTCTCTACGGCTCCCAGACCGTGAGCGAGCCGGAGCTCGAGATACCCCATCCCCGGCTGCACCTGCGTCGCTTCGCACTCGAGCCCCTGGCCGAGCTCGAGCACGATCTGGAAGTTCCGGGCAAGGGGCCGGTGGGGGCCTTGCTCGCGGGGCTAGACTGACGGTGCGATGTCACACCTCGACGATCTGGACGAGTACGAGGCCGAGCTCGAGCTGCGGCTGAAACGGGAGTACGCGGCCGTCTTCGGGCTCTTCCGCTACTGCATCCTCACTCCGGATGTCACCTACCTCTGCAACCAACTCGAGGTCGAGCAAGCCAGCCAGCCGAGTTACCCCTACCTGCACCTGCGCATGGAAGACGTCTGGGTCTGGGACAAAAACCGTCCGGCTCGGATCATTCCGCGCGCCGAGGTCTTCACCTCCGGTGACGTGACCATCGAGGAGCTGAACAGCGGCGAGGGCTCGCAGCTGACCGCCGCCGCGCTGGCGGAGCGGATCGGAGAGCAGCTTCAATCCGACGACGACGTTTGAGTCATCTAGGCTCTCGCGAGAGATGCTGCTCGCCGTCGACGTAGGAAACACGCAAACCGTGCTCGGGCTTTTCGAGGGCGAGCGACTCGCGCAGCACTGGCGGGTCGCCACCGAGGCACACCGAACCGGCGACGAGCTCGCCTCCCTCTTTCGCAACCTGATCGATTTCGAAGCAGTCTCGGGCCTCTGTCTGGCCTCGACCGTACCGTCGCTCGTACGCAGCTATGAGGAGCTGGCCGAGCGCTGGCTCGCGCGCGAGCTGATCGTGCTCGGTCCCGGAACCCGCACGGGTATCGCCATTCGCTTCGACGATCCGCGCGAGGTCGGCCCCGACCGCATCGCCAACGCGCTCGCGGCGCTCGATCGTCACGGCGCACCCTGCATCGCGGTCGATTTCGGGACGGCCACCAACTTCGACGCTATCTCGGCGGAGGGCGAGTATGTCGGCGGCGTTCTGGCGCCCGGGATCGAGATCTCCATGGAAGCGCTCTTCGCTCGCGCGGCGCGGCTGCGGCAGGTGGATTTCGCCGAGCCGGCGAACGTGATCGGCAAGAGCACCATCGCGGCGCTCCAGTCAGGCCTCGTCTTCGGTTTCGCCGGTCAAGTGGACGGCATCGTCGAGCGGATGCGCGCCGAGCTCGAAGGAAAGGTCAAGGTCATCGCCACCGGCGGCCTGGCCGAGCTGATCGTGCCGCACTGCCACACGATCGAAGCGGTGGACGAGTTTCTCACTCTCGAGGGGCTGCGTCTCGTCTGGGAGCGCAATCGTCCCGAATAGTGACGCTGGGCGCTCGCGGGCGAGATATAAAGAGCGGATGCCAACTCCGGAGACGCAGCGAACGAGCACATCGGAAGAGATGTCAACGCGAGCGAGCCGACGCGAGCGCGTCTCCGGCCCGCTGCGACTGCTCTTCCCGGGCGGTCGTTTCGATCTAGCCCGAGTAATGCCGCTGCCGGCCGCGCTGGCGCTCTTGCTCTACTGGGCCGCGGACGAAGGTGGGTTCAGGCCGGCGCTCTGGTATCCGGGCGCGCTGATCGTCGTCTGGCTGCTCGTCATCTGTCTCGCCAGCCCGATGCTCTCGCTCAGGCGGCGTGAGTGGAGAAGCGCGGCGCTTGCGTTTTTCGCTCTGTTCGCGCTCTGGAGCTTTCTCTCGATTGCCTGGGCGACGGTGAAGGGCGACGCCTGGGACGGCGCCAATCAAACCCTCCTCTACTTCACGATCTACGCGCTCTTCTCGCGTTGGTCGAGCAACGCGAGGATCGCTAGCCTGTTTGTCTCGCTGTACGCGGTTGGCGTGGCGCTGATCGGCTTCGTGACGATCGAGAGCGCGCTTCGTGGTGGGCACCCGGTTTCGGTTCTCATGAGCTGGCGGTTGGCGGCGCCGATCGGTTATCAAAACGGCGAGGCGGCGCTGTTCCTGATTCCGCTCTGGCCCGTTTTGTACCTTGCGTCGCGCAGAGAGGTGCCGCCGCTCGCGCGCGGACTGCTAGCGGCAACAGCGAGCCTGCTCGTGCAGATAGCCGTACTGGCCCAAAGCCGCGGCTCGATGTACTCGTTCCCGATCGTCTTCCTCGTCTTCGTCGCCCTCATCAGCGGTCGAGGCAGGGCGCTGGTCACGGCCGTCGCCGTGCTTGCCGGATCGGCGCTCAACCTGAGCACGTTGCTCGAGGTCTATCGGGCCGGCGATCGCGGTGACCCGATCGCTCCGGCGATGGCGCAGGCACGAAACGGAATGGCCGCGGTCTTTATCGGGCTGCTTGTTTTGGTAACGCTGGCGGCGATGCTCGAGCGGCGCGTGTCACTCGCCGGACGGACCGCGCGGCGCCTCGACAGAGGAGTGGTCGCCGCCTTTGCTCTGGCGCTTGTGCTGGTGAGCGCGATCGCGCTCACCTCGGCCAACAATCCCACGCGCAGCGTTCGTAACGCCTGGCACAACTTCACGACTGGAGCCGCCGGTGGTCCAAATTCGAGCCACTTCACCTCCCTCTACGGCACTAACCGCTACGACTTCTGGCGCGTCGCCGCCGACGAGTTCCGCGTCCATCCGCTGATCGGTATTGGAACGAACAACTTCGCGACCGAGTATCTGCAAGCGCGCCGAAGCAACGAGGAGCCTAACGACCCCCACTCGATCGAGATGAAGGTGCTAGCGCAAACAGGTGCGGTCGGCTCCGTACTCTTCTTTGCCTTCTTCGCCGCCGCCCTTGTCGCCGTGCGCAGGCGCGGCGTCGACCCGTTCAGACGAGGCCTGGCCGCATCGCTCGTGATCGGGGTGGCTTACTGGCTCGTCCACGGCTCGGTCGAGTGGTTCTGGGAGATACCGGCGGTCACCGCCGCCGCCATGGCCTTCCTCGGGCTCGCCGCTGCGGTTACGGTAGATACGCCGCACGAGGAGGTCGAAGAACGTCCGTCCGATCGTCGGCTACCGGTCGCGGCGGTCGCGCTGGTTGCCCTGGTCGCATCGGTCAGCTACTTAATGCCCTGGCTTTCGGTGCGTTATGTAGACAGCGCTGCGCAGAGCTGGCGTTCGTCACCGTCACGGGCTTACCGGATGCTCGACCGGGCCCGCGAGCTTGATCCCCTGAGCGAGGAGCCCGATTTGATCGCCGGCACGATTGCCGAGCGCCGGCGCGACTACGGGCGCATGAAGGTCGCCTTCGGACGCGCGCTCACGCGCAATCAAGCGAATTGGTACGCGCGACTCGAGCTGGGAATCGCCGAGTACATGACGGAGAATCGTCGTGCGGCGCTCGATCAACTTGAACGCGCCAGAACGCTGAATCCCCGTGAGCCTGTGATTGACTTGGTAATGAGCCGTGTACGCGCGCGTAAGCCGATAAACCTCGTGGCGATAGACAAGGTGTTTCTCGAGCGCACACTTCTATACGCTTTGGGCAAGCCGTAGGGAGTTTCGGCTCATCGTGTTGAGGGAAGGGTGGTCGTTGCGATACCCGATTGACGGGAAGGGATTACGACATTAGGCTGAGGGAACCCGTTCGAGTGATTCCCCTAGGAGGACGGAGGATGGTTCAAGTGAAGGTGAAGGCGTTATTCGGAGTCCTGACTGCGGCGCTGGTGGCGGTTCCATCCGCGCTGGCTGTCGGATCGGCTCAGTCCGTGTACGGGGGGACAGCAGGCGTTTCGCAGGCACAGGTTCAGGCCGCAAGTCCGGCTGCAACAGTATCGTCGTCGGGGTCACTACCTTTCACAGGTCTCGACGTGATACTGCTCGTCGGCGGCGGGATGCTGCTCTTGCTCACCGGCATCGCACTGTATTTGGTCTCGCGCCCACGTACGACGGCATAGTTCGTCTCGGCCGCTTCGGGGTGTTGGGGGCACCTCGAACGGCCGTAGATGGTTGGGGTTCGCGGAAATCTCCCAGCTATAGGCGAAACATGCGTCTGCGCGCTCGCTTGAGCCGTGGACGCTCTGGGATAGGTAGATCTTGCACTATCGCCGCGGGCACGTCGTGAGTTAACCAGTGTGCGAGTTCGGGGTCGTGGAGCGTGGCTGCTGCGGTGCTCGTGCCGACCCTGCGCAGTCCCGGCCAGTGAGCGTCGCTGGCGATCAGATGCGCATGCCCGGCAACGACAAGCTCGTGCGCAGTCTTCCGGCTGCGGCGGCCAAGGCGCCCGTCGACGGAGGCCGCAGTGATCTGTACCAATGCCCCGGCCGCCACTAGCGAGCCGACGCGCGTCGGCGTGTCTTGGACCTGGGGATTGCGCTCGGGGTGGGCGATGACGGGTGTAATACCGCGACGCTTCAGGTTCCAGATCTCGCTCTCGAGCGAGAGCGGCCAGCCGAGATACGGAAACTCGACCAGCAGATAGCGGGGATTGCCACCCAGGCCGAAGCGGCGCAGCTCGTCGTCGTCGAGAGCTTGCAGGTTCTGAATCGCGATCTCTGCGCCAGTGAGTATCCGCAGGTCGATTTCTTTATCGCGCAGCGTCTCATTCAACACGCCGACGAGTCGTTCCATTGTCCCCACGGCGGTCGGGAAATCGTCGCGTACGTGCGGAGTGGCGGCCATGACCGTGGTGCCGTCGCTGACGGCGGCGCGCGCGATCTCGATACTCTCCTCGAACGAGCGCGAACCGTCGTCGAGGTGCGGGAGGATGTGGGAGTGCAGATCTACCACGGCATCAAATCTACAGGGCCGGCCTAGCTTTCCGACGTGCGGGTGCCTCCTCGCCCGGCGCCTCTGCCTCATTCGACCTTGCGGCGTCGAGCTCCGCCGCGAGAGGCTCGGCGCCGGGCGCTGCGGAGAAAAGGAGCGCTTCGGCGGCCCGTAGAGTCGCGGTCTCGACCAGCTCTCTTCGCAGCTGTCTGGGAAACCGCGCGCGTCTCAGATACCAGCCGTAGAACTTCTTGAGGAAGCTCTGGGCGCGCCGTTCGCCTAGTTCGCGTGCGACCTCGCGCATGAAGTGGACGAGCTCGGCGGCCACCTCCGCCTGCGACGGTTCCAGCGTCTCACCGCTCAAGATCTCACGCAGGAGCCAGGGGTTGCCCTGCACCGCCCTGCCGACCATCACCGCGGCAGCGCCGGCGGCGATCAGAGCGCGCGCCTGCTCGCCCGAGCGGACATCGCCCGAAGCGATCACCGGAATCTCCAGCAGCGAGGCGAGCTCGGCCGTGAGCGAGTGATCGGCGCTACCGCCGTACATCTGTCGCTGGGCGCGAGGGTGGAGGATGAGCGCCTGCGCCCCCGCTGCGGCGAGCCCGGGGCCAAGCTCGATGCACGTTCTCGAGCCGGGCTCGATTCCGCTGCGCAGCTTGACCGTGACCGGCACCGAGACCGCCGCCGCCATCTCCTCGACGATTCGGCAAGCGAGCTCGGGTTGTTCGAGCAGTGCCGCTCCGGCTCCGCTCTTCATCACCTTGCGCACCGGGCAACCGAGGTTGAGATCGACCACGTCGGCGCCGGTCGCCTCGGCCATGCGTGCCGCCTCGGCCGCCTGTGCCGGCTCGGAGCCGAAGATCTGCAGTGCAATCGGGTGCTCGTCCAGGCCGACGCGAAGGTAGTCGCGCGTGCGCCGGCTTCCGTACTCGAGGCCGGCCGCGCTGATCATCTCCGACCAGACCAGCCCGGCGCCGAAGCGTTTCGCCTGGCGCCGGTAGGCTCGCACGCTGACTCCGGCCATGGGGGCCAGAGCGAGCCCAGACGGTATCTCGAGGGCTCCGAGCTTCCAACTTTGGCGAAGGTCGAGCTCCATGCTGCCACCTAGCCTAGAAAAACATTCTTGACTAGCGGCGCCGGGAGCGGTACCATGCGCGCCCGCGCTGGCGAAACGCCACGCTTTTTCTTTTATGACGCGCAGGAGGCTGCGGTGAAGGAAGTCATTCTCACTCCCGAGGGGTACGAGAAGCTCAAGAACGAGATCGAGTATCTCTCGACCGAGAAACGGCGTGATGTCGCCGAGCGCATCAAAGTTGCGCGTGAGTTCGGCGATATCCAGGAAAATGCCGAGTACGACGACGCCAAGAACGAGCAGGCGATGCTCGAGCACAGGATCGCACTGCTGGAGCAGCGCGTACGTGACGCGCGCGTCATCGACACGAGCGAGGTCTCGGCCGACGCAGTCTCGGTCGGTACGCGCGTACGCCTGCGCGATCTCGAGGCTGCCAAGACGATCGAGTACCAGATCGTGGGCTCGGCCGAAGCCGATCCGGCCGAGAACAAGCTCTCGAACGAGTCGCCGGTCGGCCGCGCAATCATGGGCCGTAAGAAGGGCGAGACGGTCGAGGTCGTCGCTCCGCGCGGGACGCTCAAGTTCAAGATCATGGCGATCAAGGCCGCGTAGCGAGTGCTACGCGCGCGAATGCTCGCGTGGCTTTCGAGGACGAAGTAGCCAAGGCGCTGGACGAGCTTCCGCCGGAGCTGGCTGTTGGCCTGCGCAACGTCGCCGTGCTGATCGAGGACGAGCGCGTCGGTGAGCCCGGCTTGCTCGGGCTCTACCAGGGCGTTCCTCTGCCCGAGCGCCGCTCCGGCGAGCCGACCCAGCCCGACACCATCACCATCTACAGGGAGTCGCTCGAGCGGTTGTACCCCGAGCCGGCAGAGCTCAGAGAGCAGATTCGCGTCACCGTTTTACATGAGCTGGCGCACTACTTCGGAATCGGCGAGGAACGCCTGCGCGAGCTCGGTTACGGGTGACAAGGCCGGCCGGCATATCGCTGCCTTTGCCCGAGCCACGGAGCGAGATCGGGGCGCGGCCGCTAGGCGTGGCGGCTTGACGGCGGTTGCCCTTAGACTCCAGCGCGATGACGTCCCTTCCGAAACGCTTTCCGGATCGCGCCGAGATCGCGGCCGCTCGCGCCGCGGCCGAGGCGCTGGAGCCGGGTCTCGACGGTGAGAACGAGTTCCGCCTGGCGGGCCGAGTGCTGGCACGGCGAGACATGGGCAAGCTGACCTTCCTCGATCTCGTCGATCGGTCGGGCCGCATCCAGCTCTTCTGCGAGCAGAGCGTTCTCGAGGAGTTCGATCTCGATCTCGGCGACATAGTCGGCGCGATCGGGCGACCGATGAAGACGCGTCGCGGCGAGCCATCGCTGCGGGCCGGCAAACTCGAGCGGCTGGCCAAGATCCGCCTGCCGCTGCCCGATCTCTATCACGGCCTGACCGATGTCGAGACCCGCTATCGCAAGCGTTACCTCGACCTGCTCGTCAACGAGGAGACGCGGCGGGATGCGCTTCTGCGCGCTCGCATGGTCTCGAGCATCAGGCGCCGTCTCGACGAGGAGGGCTTCGTCGAGGTCGAGACGCCCGTCTTGCAGCCGCGTTACGGCGGCGCCTTCGCCCGGCCCTTCGTCACCCACCACAACGAGCTCGATCAGGATTTCTACCTGCGCATCGCCACCGAGCTGTATCTGAAGCGGCTGATCGTGGGTGGGCTGGAGCGGGTCTACGAGATCGGTAAGGACTTCCGCAACGAGGGCGTCTCCTACAAGCACCAGCCGGAGTTCACGATGCTCGAGTGGTACGAGGCCTACGCCGACTACCGCGACACTATGATTCGCATCGAGACGCTTGTCGAAGCGGTGGCGCTCGAGGTCGTAGGGACGGCCAAGGTCGACTTCCGTGGCACCGATATCGACCTTGCTGCGCCCTGGAAGAGGCTGCGACTACCCGACGCGCTCGAGGCGGAGGGGCTGTGGACGCGCGACGAGACCGAGCTACGTAGTCGGCTCGAGGCCCGCGACGTCGATGTCAGCCACGACCAAACCTGGGCGCAACTGGTCGATCACGCCCTCTCGGCCTTCATCGAGCCCGCGCTCGTGCAGCCGACGATTCTGCACGACTATCCGATCGAGCTTTCACCCTTCGCCAGGACGACCGACGACGACCCGACGCTGGTCGAGCGTTTCGAGTACTTCATCGGTGGCATGGAGCTGGGCAACGCCTTCAGCGAGATCAACGATGCTGTCGATCAGGCCGAGCGCTTCACCATGCAGCAGTCCGAGCGTGAGGCCGGCGACGTGCTCGCCGAGGAGGGAGACCCGGACTTTGTCGAGGCGCTTTCCTACGGCATGCCGCCCACGGGCGGGCTGGGGTTGGGCATCGACCGGCTGGCGATGGTGCTGAGTGGGCGCGAGACTATCCGAGATGTGGTGTTGTTTCCGGCGCTTCGCGCCACCGGAGGTAAGTAACGGACGCCCCCGGATGTCATTGCGTCGTTGCCTCCACGAAGTAACGTTGTAGTCGAGCGTCTACGATCAGTGCTATCGAAAAAGGCGAATCGGCGCACGGAGGACAAATGAATCAACTCGAGCGGTCATCTTTCAACTCCGAGCGCGGCTCTATTCGCTATCTGGCGGTTATCCGTGAGCACTGGCTGATAATCGTTGCCATGGTAATCGCGGCGGTGGCGGGGGCCGCTGTCTACTCCCTAACCGCGGCGAAGCAGTACAAGGCGGATGCGAACCTGCTCGTTACACCGATTTCGGGCTCGGATCCGACATACCTGGGGACGGGGCTACTTAGCGAGTCGAGCAATCAGGTGCGAGCCGCGCTTACCATCGCCCAGCTGGTGCGCACACCGCAAACCGCCGCGAGGGCAAAAGCTATTCTCGGACGAAAACTGAGTACTCAACAGCTACTCGGGATGATCTCGGTAAATCCGATCGGGCAAAGCGACATCGTCACGGTAGTCGCCGACGCGGGTAGTCCGACTCTAGCTGCAGACGTTGCCAACGCATTCGCTCAAGCAATCGTCGATCTGCGAACGGCCGAAATCGCCCAGAATGTGAGAGGCGTCGTCCAGCAGTTGTCGCAGCAGCTGGCTGTGATACCCGCAGCGGATCGGTCAGCGTCCGCGTCTGCCCAAGCGATCCAGGCACGCCTGATCAACCTCAAATTGTTGCTAAGCCAACCCGATCCCACGCTTCGAGTCGTCGACGCCGCTGTTGCCCCAACCGCCGCATCGTGGCCGAAACCCAAGCTGAGCATCGCAATTGCTTTTCTCGCCGCGCTTATCCTCGGCATAGGAATAGCGCTTGCACTCGAATTCTTCGCCCCCGACGTTAAGAACGAAGAGGAGCTCCTCTTTGAGCAGCGTTTACCGGTCCTCGCTCGTATTCCGCGGATAAGACGGCGCAGGGCTCGTGCTTACATGACCGGTGCGGAGTCTCTTCCCGCTGAGGCGTGGGAGGCTTATCGCACTCTCCGTGCGAGTCTCGCCATCGCCGGGAAGGACGGAGGTTTCCCGTCCACCGTTCTCGTCACGAGTGCTGCCCCCGCAGAGGGCAAGACGATGACGGCTATGAATCTCTCGCTAACGCTTGTCCGCGCCGGTCTGCGTGTCATCCTCGTAGACGGGGATTTTCGCAGGCCGATGATCGCCTCGGCGTTCGGCGTTGCCGCAAATCGCCGAGGTCTCGCTCAGCTCCTTACTGCCGGAGGAGATCCTGCCCATCTGTACGTACCCGCGCCAGGCTTTGAGGAGAGCCTGCTTCTTCTGATCTCGCAGCCAGAGGACGCGACTTTGGTCGACCTCCTCGAGCCACGTCGGCTTGCTGAAATCATGGGACAACTCCATCAGCACGCGGACGTCGTCGTGATCGACTCTCCGCCGTTTAGCGACGCTGCCGAGGTGATTGCTTTTGCCGAAGTGGCGGATGTCACTCTCATTGCGGTTCGTCTCGGCCGAACACGACGAGACAGGCTCAACGATCTTTGCCGTGCTCTGGTGCAACGCCGGCTATCTCTCGCCGGTTTCGTAGTCACGACTCGTCGTCGTCCGCGCGCGAGCGCTTACTCATACGAGTATTCGGCGCCCCCCGAGCCAACGCCCAGGCGCAACCGGGGGAGAGTGAATCGTGGCGAAGATACCCAACAACTAGATTATTGAGCCATGGGAGCGACGGGGCTTCCTGGCTTTGGTTCTCTCGATCGCGTGCTGCTGGCAACAGTGCTGGCGGGAGTCGCCCTGGCCGTTGGGGTTGGTGCCGTCTTGGCGCCGACCATGGCTTTAGCAGGTGTGCTGGGCCTCGTTTTCGTTTTTCTCTCGTTTCGAGATCTCGGGGCGGGACTGGCGTTTTTCGTCGCTCTGACCTTCTTTGACAGTATCCCGGGCGTTCCCGCGACGAGCCTCACGGGCGTCAAGGTAGCCGGGGGCGTGCTCGTGCTTGCCTGGTTGTTCGTCATCGCGAATCGCGAAAAGGTGCCGCTGGTGTTTCGGGATAGTCCGTTCCTGGCTCAACTCGTCGTTCTTTTCGTGTTCGTGGCTTTCATCTCGTCTCTGTGGGCGACCGATCGGGCAACGTCGATCAACCACGCTCTCCGCCTCAGTCAAGGCGTCGTTCTATTCGCCGTCGTCTTTTCGGCGCTGAGGCAACCCAAACACCTACGCTGGCTGATTTGGGCCTTTGTGAGCGGTGCTGTGCTTACCGCTCTCATCGGTATCGGCGGGGCTTCATCGGCCGAGACGATCACGTCTTACGGGGGGACGACTCGTCTATCCGGCAACATCGACGATCCGAACTTCTTAGCGGCGATTCTCGTTCCAGCGCTGGTGCTCGCCGGCTTCTTGATAGCGGCCGAGTGGAACCCTTTCGCTCGTTGGATCTTGGCAATCTCGGTTGCGATACTTGTCGTTGCGCTTTTCTTGACACAGTCGCGTGGCGGTCTGGTCGGTCTCGCGGCTGCGGCCGTTGCCGGGGTCTTCCTCGCCGGACGTCTGCGAGCGCGTGTGCTCATTTCGATCCTTGCCACCGGGGCCGTCACCATCGTCTACTACACGATGATCGCTCCGCCGGTAGTACTCGCGAGGATTTCAGCTTTCTCGTCGGGCGGCGGCACGGGCCGTCTGGACCTTTGGCACATCGCGCTCGTGATGTATCGCAAGCACCCGCTTGGCGGCGTTGGCATAGGGAACTTCCAGATACTCGAACCGCGGTACGCGAACGCCGGATTCAACATCTCGCGCATCGACCTCGTTCTCGATAATCCGCGGGTCGTGCACAACACGTATCTGCACGTTCTCGTCGAACTCGGAGCGATCGGGTTCGCCGCGTTTGTCTTACTCGTTTTGACGACGATCTTCTATGGCATTCGGTACACCAATCTTCTTTCGCGTATCGGAGATTGGCGCAGCGAACTCTACTCACGAGGTCTTGTCGTGGCCATGATCGGAACTCTTGCAGCCGACTTCTTCCTTTCGGCCCAGTATGACAAGCGATTCTGGCTTCTGCTGGGAGCCGTCGCGGCTATTCGATCGATGACCTTCAGCGCAGAATCCGGGAATACGCCCGATGCTCGAGTCAGAAAGAAGGCAGGCTCCATCTCGTACGGCCCGGAACGACACGAGCCGATGCAGTCCAGGCCCGGGCCGTGAGCTTTCTACCCGAGCGGCGAGAACTAACTACGCGTGTTTTCGCTGCGTCTCCGCTGCTTTCGAGACATGATGCTTGGCTGGCTTCGAGGAGCTGAGAACCTTATAAGCGCGGGTTGGGATGACGCATACGCGATAGTTAGCGACCTTGCGACGAGCTGCGCTAGACCTATGACCTAGGAAACTGGAGCACCGAAGCAAGCTCCGCTGTTTCCTGAGCGCGCGCGTTTTCGGGACGCTCTTCTTCTTATTCTTGGTCGTAGTAGTGGTCTTCGGCGCGGTGGTCGTGGTCGGCGCGGTAGTTGTGGTCGGCACGGTGGTCGTGGTCGGCACGGTGGTCGTGGTCGGCGCGGTGGTCGTGGTCGGCACGGTGGTCGTGGTCGGCGCGGTGGTCGTGGTCGGCGCGGTAGTCGTGGTCGGCGCGGTGGTCGTGGTCGGCGCGGTGGTCG
>CAZWTK010000017.1:42432-45787 GCA_964636655.1 uncultured Gaiellales bacterium | reverse complement strand
GGGGCCTACCTCCGATCAGCCGCGTTCACAACGTCTGTAGGCAGGACAGCTAGCCCGCGCCGGATCGAATCACGGATTGGTTGGACTCTCCACCGGCGTTCGCCGTTGGTCGAGCGCCAGAGCTTCCAGAACGCGTAGACGGCGGCGAGAGAAACGAAGCTCCTGCCCGCGAACCCATTCTCCAGATCCGCGCGCACCGCGAAGACGACGAAGAAGGCGAGCAGACCGGCGACCCGAGCAAGCTTGTGGCTGTCGTGCCGGCCGCCACCGTTGCCGGACATCCGCACGAGCAGCACGAAGGTGACGGCGTCGAAGGCGGCAACGAACAGCACGGAGTAGAGCGGAGTAGAGCAGGGGTGGCGGGCCATGTTCGAGGAGAAGGAAAACGGTCAGGAATACAGCCGTCATGTTCACCGCTCCGACGAGGAAGAACCAGATCGGGCGGGCGGCTCGCTCGAGCGCGGTGGCCTTCCGGAGCGAGGCGCATATGTCTTCTACGACTGGCCAATCGAACCGGGTCGGCAAACCGCTTTTCGCAGGCTGGTCGTACGATGAGAATCGCTGTCGCTTTCTCGGGGCGCCGCTGAGCGCGCGGACCCATGAACGGCCGCCGCGACCGGCATGACGGGCGTGGCACACCAAACGCTGTCCCCAACACACAGATCACGAACACCGACCACAATCGCGGTCAGCCCGCCCTGCTTCTGGGGGCAGACGAGTCACCCGCGCCGAAGGCGCGTGACTCTGCATAGAAGTAATACTGCGAAAAGTCTTCGGCGTAGCCGGGGGACTTTTCGCGGAGAGGACGGGAGCGACGGGACTCGAACCCGCGACCTCCGGCGTGACAGGCCGGCGTTCTAACCAGCTGAACTACGCCCCCGAGCCGGAGCATTGTACTACCAACCAAAGCCCGCTCCCCGTTTGGGAGCATGACGACTTTCATCGGTAGGAGAAGCAAGCGACCCCGAACTCCGGGCTTCGCTGCGGGTAGTTCGGCATTTTCGGCGCGCCCCGGAGGAGGCGGACTTCTCGGCGCAGTCCCGCTGTAACCTTCGCAGGTGGCTCTAGTCGACTGGCTCGCCGTGGCGTTCATCGTGTTACTCGCCTTTGGCGGGGCCCGCAAGGGACTCATCGTCGGCGGTCTGTCGCTGGTTGGCGTGCTGGGAGGCCTGTACCTTGGCGCGCGCCTGGCCCCTGTCGTGTTCTCGGGCTCGAACTCGCCCTACACGCCGTTGGTGGCGCTTGCCGGGGCAATGGTGCTTGCGATCGCCCTGGAGACCGTGGGCGCGTTGACGGGAGGTGTGCTCCGAGACGCGCTCAGGTTGACGCCGTTCAGGCTGGTCGACGCTCTGGGCGGGTTGGTACTCGGGGGAGCTACGGCGATCGCGGTGCTGTGGATCGTGGCGGCGGTCACTTTCCATCTTCCTCAGACCTCGGTGGTGCGTGAGCGGACTCGGCAATCCGCTCTGCTTTCGTCGCTGATCTCGACGCTGCCGCCCCAGGATGTCATGAGCGCCCTCGCGGGCATCGATCCCTTCCCGTTGATCGTCGGGCCGGTTGCTCCGTCTCAGGCGCCGGATGCGACCGTGCTGGCTCGCACTGCCTTGCAGCGGAGCGAACAGAGTGTGGTCAGGGTGAGATCGGAGGCCTGTGGCATCGGTTACGCTGGTTCGGGCTGGGTGGCGAAGAACGGCTACGTGGTTACCGCGGCGCATGTCGTAGCGGGCGGAAGCACGATCAGCGTTCAGGCGCAGGGGCGCTCGTCGCGCTCTGCTCGCGTCGTCGTCTTCGATACCACCAATGATCTCGCCTTGCTCTTCGTGCCGGGGCTCGGCGTGAAGCCGCTTCGCCTGGCCAGCCCGGGCTATGGCGATACCGGGGCCGTACTGGGCTACCCCGGCGACGGTCCTTTCAGGGCGGAGCCGGCCCGCGTCGGCTCGACCGAGATTCTCTTCTCTCCGAATTACGCCGGCGCGGTCGTCAGCCGTTCGATCACCAGCCTGCGCGGCAAGGTGCTTCCGGGCGACTCGGGCGGTCCGGTCGTGAACGAGCGCGGCGCCGTCGAGCTGACGGTGTTCGGGGCCAAGCGGGGGACAGACGTCGGTTACGGCACGTCGAGCAAGCTCGCCCGCGCTCTTCTCGAGCAGCGCGGCCACGGCAGTGTCTCCACCGGCGCCTGCTTGGACTGAAGCCTCCCACCGGCGGGCTCCTGTCAAGCTCTGAGCGCACTCGGAAGCGCCGTTTGAGCGCCGATTTGCCTTTTATATACGCGGGATCTTGGCTCTCTGAGCGGTGAAGCAAGTCAACCAGCGCGGTCAAGCACCAAGCGGGGATAGATGAAGCGCTATCAACCCGCCATAGTGCAACTAACGAGACAGGCCCCGATGCGGCGGGGGCCACTCGAAAATAGAGCCGGGGCCCCGATGCGGCGGGGGCCCACAGGCCACACATACACGGATCTCCCCCAGATCGGATTGAAGCGGGCATGCGGCGCCCGCTTCAGTCTTTTTTGGGGTTGAAAGAGCGAGGACAGTGTCGGTGTAGCGCGCTCGTGATCAGGCCGGGACGCCTTCAGCGCGACACTCTCAGACTACGCAGGTACTCGCGCTCGCGCCGCCGCCGCTCCTGTTCGGCTGCGAGACGCACCTCGCTCTCGCCGTCAGCCGTCTCGTCTTCGACCGTCTGCTCCGCAACGCCCTCGCCGGCGCCGGCTCCGAGTGGCCATCGACGTCGGCGCAAGCCGAACTCGCGCCGCCGGAGGTCTTCCAGCGTGTGCGCGATTTCGGCGACCGCGATCTCCGGCGGTAGGTCGATCTCGACCGTCTCTTCCAGGGTCTCGTCTACGTGGCCCGGCTCTGTAGGCGAGCCCTGCGGGTACGCGTCGCCGGGCGCGTCGTCCCGGCGGTTGGGAGTCTCAACGCTCGGCTCGAGCTCGGGCTCGATCTCTTTGTGCCTGAGTAGGTGGAAGCGCCGCGGCGGCTCGACCTCCTCAATCCCATCCTCGGGGGAACGTTCCTGCCCTGTCTCGACCTCGACTTCCGGCTCGACCTCGGCCTCGAGCGCCTTCTCCTCGTGCCGGAACAGGTGGAAGCGCCGCGGCTGCTCGGCCTCGACATCCGTTGTGAACAACTCCGGCTCGCTTGAGAGCTTGCTCGTGGGCTGCGCTTCGGGCTCGGGTTCGGCGTCGAAGGCCTTTTCGTCGCGCTCGAAGAGGCGAGAGAGACGGTGGCGCTCGGGCCCGGCTTCTGAGGCAGGGATTTCAGCGGTGCTGTCAAGCTCGGCTTCGGGCTCGGTCTCTTTGTGCCGGAACAGATGGAAGCGCCGCGGCTGCTCGGCCTCGACCTCTTCGATTTCG
>CAZWTK010000017.1:0-42332 GCA_964636655.1 uncultured Gaiellales bacterium | reverse complement strand
CCGGCTCCGGCTCCGGCTCCGGCTCCGGCTCCGGCTCCGGCTCCGGCTCCGGCTCCGGCTCGCGCTCCCCGTGCCGGAACAGATGGAAACGTCGCGGCCGCTCGGCCTCGGCCTCTTCGACTTCAACCTCGGAAAGACTCTCCGGCTCGGGCTCGGCTTCCGGCTTTGCCTCGATCTCGGGCTCGAACTCGCCTTCTTCGGCCATGGTCTCGGGGCTCTCCGGCTCGGGCGTGGCCTCGACTTCCTGCTCCGCCGCGATCCCGGGCTCGGGCTCGGCGGTCGGCACCGGGGCGGACCTCTCCAGATCCTCATCCGGTCGCGCCTCGGTCGCCGGCTTCGGCGTGGTTATGGCCTCAGCCTCGGGCTGTTTCGCGCCCGAGATCTCAGTGGCGCCTTCCTGTGCCTCCCGGGTGTCTTCGGCCTCGCTCGGCAGCTCGTAGGCCGCCAGCGGCCAGGCGGCCTCGTCGCCGGCTCCCGGCCTGTCGGTTTGCCAGATCAGAGGCTCGACTTGGTCGAGCGTCACGGCGGGCGCCTTTCCGGCCTCGCGCGTCGTCTCTGGAGCAGCTAACCAGGGCGCTGCGGAAGGAAACTGCTGGACGCGACGGTTCTCACGTGCGATCGCCAGCTCGATCGAGGCGACGATCAGGAAGGCCACGGCCTCGGCCGTTGCGATCAGGAGCGGGCGCAGCCCGGTTCGAGCCGAGATCGCGGCGACGAGAATCAGGAACAGTGCTTCGAGCAGAAATCTCGGCGCCGTGCGGGTTGTGGTGGCGGGGCTTTCCACCGGCGGCAGCGCGTGGGGGTCGATTCGGGTCGAGATCGGGCTCGAGTCGAAGTGGATGCTCGACGGACGGTACGCACGCTCCGGAGCCGGAGGGCTTCCCTCGGCCGGGCCCTCGCTTCCCCGGGCGCGCTCCAACGATTGCAGGATCTCTTCGAGCTCGCCGCTGAAGCGTTCGAGCAGGTCGAAAGCTCGGCGTGCACTCTCGGAGCCGTTCTCCGGCTCGCCGCCGGCGCGATGCTCGCCCGCGGAAAACTCAGACGGCGCTCCGCCCTTCTCCGCTGGCTGTTTGCTCTCTTCGCTACCCGTCTGATCCACGCGTCGCTCCGGTCGGCCGCATAACGATTATGACCCTCGCGGCTCGTGTTCGCGCGCCGAGAGCGGAAATGCGTCGATCGACGCGCTAGCGGTCAGGCCGCGATCGGCTCGTCAACGTCGTAGGCGGCCATGCGGGTACGGAGCTTCTGCCGGGCGCCGGCGAGAATCTGCGAAACGCGTGATTCGCTGACGCCGAGGCGTGCGCCGATCTCGGCTCCCTGCAGCTCGTCGACATGGACGAGCTTGAGCACGATGCGCTCTCTCTCCGAGAGAGACGCGATCGCGTCGCGCACGATCGTCGCCCGCTCGCCCGCCAGCGTCGCCTGCTCGGGCTCGCTGCCCAGCTCGCGATTCTCGACCGTGTCGCCGATCTCGAGCAGCTCGCTGTCGTCGCCCGTGCGGGTGGGAGCGTTGAGCGAGCAGACGTCGGCACGCTCGAGCTCACCGAGTTGCCTTCGGATCTCGCCGAGGGGAACGCTCAGCGCCTCGGCCAGCTCGCGCTCGGAGGGTGCTCGGCCGTTCCTGACAAAGAAGTCGTCGCGTGCCGAATCGAGTTGGCGCGCGAAATGACGCACCGAGCGCGATGCCCAATCCTGACGCCGGAGCTCGTCCATGATCGCGCCCGAGACTCGCGTCCAGGCATACTGCTCGAAGGTTGCGCCCTTTTCGGGATCGAAGCGCTCGACGGCTTCTATTAGGGCAACGAGACCGCAGGAGGCGAGGTCGTCGAGTTCGCAGTGAGAGGGAAGCTCACGCACCTTCTTCGAGGCCAGGTAGGTGACCATAGGCGAGTAGGAGAGAACGAGCCGATCGCGCGCAGAACTGTCGCGTTTTGTGGCCCAGGCAGACCACAACGCCTCGGCCTCTGAAGCGCTGAGTCGCTGACTGCTGGTGATCGTATTCATTTGGGGGACCTCCGCAGGTGGGGAACTGCTCTAACTCTGGATCTAGCGAGGCCATCCGGCTATTCCCGAAACGCGCCGCCCGCTTTCCCCGATATCGCGTAACCGCATTCGCGCGTTTTGGCCGGTCGGAGAGCGTCGCTGCGCATTCATTCGCGGCACTACCTGCCGATCAGAAGGACTGTGTCTGATGAAGACGCAGGCAAAAACCGTCTGGGCGCCGCTCGATCCAGGCTCGATCACTCCGGCGGAGTGGCGTATCCTTTACCGCCTCGGGTCGCGTTGGCGCCACACGGAGGGAGAGCTCACACGCTAGCCGACGGTGGATACGTACTCGTTGTCGACGACGAGCCGGAGGTGCAGCGGCTGATCGCACGCATCCTCGAGCGCCACGGATTTCGCTGCGAGCTCGCCGCCAGCGCCGAAGAGGCGCGTGAGCTGCTGGAGTCGAGGGCGAACAACTTTCAGCTCATGCTCTGCGACGTCAACATGCCCGGCGAGAGCGGGCTGGAGCTACTGAGCAGCACGCTGGCGTCTCATCCCGAGGTCGCGGCGCTGATGGTCACCGGCGCCGACGACCCCAAGATGGCCGAGAACGCAATCGAGCTCGGCGCCTTCGGCTACCTGACCAAGCCGTTTCGCCCCAACGAGTTGATGATCAATATCGTCAACGCTCTGCACCGCCGCCGGCTCGAGCTGGAGAACCGCGCCCACAGGGCGATGCTCGAGAACGCGGTTGAAGCGCGTACCGCGGCGCTCAGCGAGGCCGTTTCCCGCTTGCAGCGCTCCGAACAGGAGTTACGGACGCATCAGGAAGAGACCGTCAAGCGTCTTTCGAGCATGGCCGAGTTGCGCGACCTCGAGACGGGGCTTCATCTGGAGCGGATGAGCAGCTACTGTGCGCTGATCGCCGAGCGTTTCGACTTCGATCACGAGCGGATCGAGCTGATGCGTATCGCAAGCCCGATGCACGACGTGGGCAAGATCGGCATTCCCGACAACATCCTGCTCAAGCCGTCGACGCTCACCACCGAGGAGCGCGAGGTCATGCAGCAGCACACCGCAATCGGCTACCGGATCCTCTCGGGATCGAACGCCGAGCTCCTGACTCTGGCCGCGCTTCTGGCCTGGACGCATCACGAGCGCTTCGACGGTAACGGTTACCCACGTGGGATAGAGGGCGAGCGTATCCCGCTCGAGGGCCGGATCGCGGCGGTCGCCGACGTTTTCGATGCCCTGACCAGCGATCGCATCTATCGTCCGGCCTTCAACGTCGAAGAGGCCATATCGATGATGCGCGACCAGCGCGGAGCCCACTTCGACCCCGACGTGCTCGATCGGTTCCTCGATGCGATGGAAGAGGTCGAGGAGATACGCATCGGGTACAAGAACCAGGCAGACTCGCCTACCGACCCCTCCGGTGGCCGGGACAACGGCGCGAGAGCGGCCTAAGCCTCATGGCCTACTCCGGTAGGCCCTTAGATCACGCCTCGTCGAAGGCGCGCGTGCGGTGCGGCAGCACCCATACCGAGTCACCGCGCTCGAGCTCGAGCCGCGCGAGATCGTCGCAGGTCATCTGCACGAGTGCGGCTTCCCCGTTTGCGACGGAGAGCTCGACTCTCACCTCGAAGCCGAGGTGAACGATCCGCTCGATCTCCGCGGCCAGGGCGCCGTCCGTCGGCTCCAGCGATAGCTCTAGATCGTGAGGCCGCACCCAGGCGCCCTCGATCTTGCTCGCCGGACCGATGAAGCTCATCACGAACTCGCTGCTCGGGTTCTCGTACAGCGTGCGCGGTGCGCCGACCTGCTCGATGCTCCCATGATTCATGACCGCGACGTGGCCGGCCACATCCATCGCCTCGTGCTGATCGTGGGTTACGAAGACCGTCGTCACCTGAACCTCCTCGTGGAGGCGGCGCAGCCAGGTCCTCAACTCCGCTCTCACTCGTGCATCCAGAGCGCCGAACGGCTCGTCGAGCAAGAGCACCTTTGGCTCGACGGCGAGCGCCCGTGCCAGCGCCATGCGCTGTCGCTGTCCGCCCGAAAGCTGGGAGGGATAGCGCTGCGCGAACGGGCTCAGCTGAACGAGCCCCAGCAGCCCGTCCACCCGCTCGCGTATCTCGGCCTTGGACCGTCGTCTGATCTTGAGACCGAAGGCGACGTTGTCCCAGACGGTCATGTGCTTGAAGGCGGCGTAGTGCTGGAAGACGAAGCCCACGCCTCGTTTCTGCGGCTGCAGCCCGGTGGCGTCCTCGCCGGAGATGAGCACTTCGCCGACGTCGGGCTGCTCGAGCCCGGCGATCACACGCAGCAGCGTCGACTTGCCCGAGCCGCTCGGCCCGAGCAAAGCCATCAGCGAGCCGCTGGGCACTTCCAGCGAGATGTCGTTCAGCGCGGTGAAGGTGCCGAAGCGCTTGGTCAGATTCCGGACGGTGATTCCCATCAGCGCGCGCCCTCTCTTCTTCGCAGTAGGTTCATGGCCAGGAGAACGGAGACCGCCATCAGCGCGAGCACGACCGAGGCCGCGTAGGCGCCGACTAAGTCGAAGCTCTGGTAGCGGTCTTCGACGAACAGGGTTGCCGTCGCGGTCTTTCCGGCGATACGCCCCGATACCACCGAGACCGCGCCGTACTCGCCCAGCGAGCGCGCCGTCGTCAGAACCACGCCGTAGGCGATCGCCCAGCGGAGCGCCGGCAGGGTGATGCGGAAGAAGATCTGCAGGCGCGAGGCGCCGAGCGTGGCCGCTGCCTGTTCCTGCTCGGTGCCGATCTCGCGCAACACCGGCACGACCTCGCGCACGACGAAGGGCAGCGAGACGAACACCGTCGCCAGAATCATCGAGGGCAGGGCGAAGAGGATCTGGATGCCGTGGCCGAGGAACCAAGATCCGAACCATCCGTTGCGCCCGTAGAGCAGGAAGAGCGAGAGGCCCACCACGACCGGCGAGAGTGCCAGAGGCAGGTCGACGACCGCGTTCAGGAGCCCCTTGCCGCGGAACGGATGGCGCACGACCACGAGCGCGCAGAGCACACCGAAGACGGCGTTCGCGGGCACCGCGATCGCGGCGATGAGCAGCGTCAACTCGAACGCGTGCACGGCCTGGGGCGTGGACACCGCATTCCAGGCGTCGGCGAAGCCGCGCTCGAAGGTGCGGAAGAAGACCAGGAAGACAGGTCCGATGAGAATCGCGGCCAGATAGCCGAGCGCGAAGAATCTGAGAGCGAGCTTACGATTCATGGCGAGTCGTCCAGCGGCGAACCGCGCCGATCAAGAGCAGGACCCCGAAGGAGATGCCGAGCAAGACAACCGAGGCCGCCGCGGCGCCCGAGGTGTTTCCGCTTTCGAGCTGCCCGAAGATGTAGACCGACGAGACCTCGGTCTTGAAGGGCAGGTTGCCGGTGATCAGAACGATCGACCCAAACTCGCCGACGGCGCGCGCGAATGCGAGTGCCACGCCCGAGAGGATGCCCGGGAGCAGGTTCGGGAAGACGACACGGCTGAAGGTCTGCCATCTCGAGGCGCCGAGCGACGCCGCCGCCTCCTCGATCTCCCGGTCGAGTTCGATCAGCACCGGCTGAACGGTGCGAACGACGAAGGGCAACGTGACGAACAGGAGCGCCAGCACGATCGCCGTACGCGTGTAGGCCACGTTGATCCCGACAGGGGAGCGGGGCCCGTAGAGCGCAAGCAGCGTGAGCCCCGCCACGACCGTCGGCAACGCAAAGGGGAGGTCGATCAGGGCGTTGACTATCCCGCGGCCGTGGAAGTCGTCCCGCACGAGAACCCACGCGATCAGAGTCCCCGAGACCGCGTTCGCGAGCGCGACGGTCACCGATACCAGCAGCGTGAGCTTGAGCGCCGCCACAGCCTCGGGATTGGAGACAGAGGTCCAGAAGTCGATGGCGCCGCTACCAGTAGAGCGCCACACCAGTGCGGCCAGCGGCAGCGCCACGATGAGGCTCAGGTAGGTGAGAACGGTGCCGAGGACGAGGGCGCTAGGCGCCCCCATCCTCTCGGCATTGCGGGTGCGAAGCGCAGCCTCGGTTGCGACGTTATCCAGTGGTTCCTCCAACGCGGCGCTCGATCTCGGCCATGGCGCCCGTGTCGGGATCGAAGAAGTCCTTCTTCACCTTCGCCCAGCCGCCGAGCTCATCGATGGTGAAGATGGTCAGGTCGGTTGGGTAGGTCTTCGCGAACGCCTTCGCTACGCTCTTGACGACGGGCCGGTATCCGTTCTCGGCGTAGGTGCGCTGGGCTTCTGGCGTGTAGAGGAAGTCCAGGAAAGCCTTCGCCGTGGTCGGGTCGGCGCTGTCGGAGGTGACTGCGGCGGGATTCTCGATCAGGATCGTGGTCGCGGGCCTCACGTAGTCGAGTGCCTGGCCGTTTTGCTTGGCAAAGTAGGCCTCGTTCTCGTATGCGAGCAGCACGTCGCCCTTGCCCGAACTGAAGGTCTGCAACGCCTCGCGCGCGCTCTTGTTTTGAACGCTCACGTTACGGAACAGCTGCTCCAGCTTGGTCATCGCCTGAGCAGGCGTGCTTCCCTGCTTCAGCCAGGAACCGTAGGCCGCCATGATGTTCCACATTGCACCGCCGGAGGTGAAGGGGTTGGGTGTAATCACGTCCACGCCCGGCTCGAGCAGGTCGTCCCAGGTCTGGATGCTCTTCGGATTGCCGGGCCGTACCGCGAAAACGACGATTGAATCGGTCACCATTCCGCGATAGGCGTTCTGACTCCAACCCTTGTCGACCAGTCCGGCGTCGACTAGCTTGGTCATGTCCGGCTCGAGCGAGAAGGCGACGATGTCGGCCGTCAGCCCGGCGAGAACGGATCGCGCCTGTTCACCCGACGCGCCGTAAGACTCGTCGATGCCGACGTTCGCACCCGCCGCGGTCTTCTCGAACGCGGGGATGATCTGGCCGTAAGCCTCACGCGGAGTCGAGTAGGCGACGAGCTTCAGCTTGCTGTCGCCGCCGCTGCCTCCGCAGGCGGTGGGCAGGAGTATGAGGAGGAAAACCAGCAGTAACAGGACACTTGAACTAGGGCGACGCACGTGCGGCTCCTTTCGTGAACCTCGAAGCGTTTATGATCAGAAGCATATATAACACGAATAAGAAAAACTACTAGATGATATTAATCAGAGCGCGCTTCCCACAGCCGATTCAGGGCGCGCGAGAGCGTGTCTGGCCGGATTCGCCGTCGCCTGGAATCCATCGCCACCCGAGCTGCAGGGAACGGGGCGGAGTTGTCGTACTCCTGTCTGTCAGCGGTGGCTACCCGAAAGCGGGAATTCGCCTCCGGTCGCTAAGAACGCCGCTTTCGCTGGCGAATACGTCTGGTAGAGAGCGAGTCGACCATCCAGTCGTGAAGCGCAGATGAAACGAGCCTCTGCCGGCTCTCACCGTCGGAAGCTAAAGAGCGTAAATCGCTGTCGATTACACAGATCGAGAGAAACGAACCAGCAGCATGAGCGACAAAGAAAAGCGCAACCTCAGTCGCGACGCAGAGCCGGATCCGTGGCCGCACGAGCCGCCTCCTGAGCTCCTCGATGCGCTTGATCGCGCCGCAGCACGCCTTTCCGAGCTCGACGCTCACGGAGTGTGCATCTCGCTTGGTATCGGGGCCGACGGAGACCCGCTCGCGCGCATCTCCCAGCAAGGCCTCGCATGCGAGGTTGACTCCTCGCTCCTCCTTCAGCTTGTCTGTGGAAGTAAGCTGAGGGTGCCGCGGGCATCCGCGGTCTGAGCAAGAGGCACAAGCAGCCGGAGGTCGAGCACCGATGCAGAAGTTGACTCCTTTTCGCGTTGCCGTTGCCGACCACGCGCCTTTCATGCGCCGACTACTGGGCGAGGCGCTACTCGTTCGCGGGATCGAGGTGACTGGGGCGGTCGAATCGGCCGAGGCGGCGATCGAGCTTTGCGGCCGCACCAGCCCTGACGCGTTGCTCTTCGACGTCGTCGCCGACAACATGGACGGCGTCGTGTTGATGCGCGGCCTGCGCGAGGCGGGTCTGAGCACTCCGGTGATCCTGCTCGGGGGACATTTCCGCGCCGACCAGTACAAGGTCGTCGACGCATTAATCGAGGGCGCGCTCGATTTCGTCGAGCGCCCGCTTGCCTGCGACACCGTTCAGGTTTTCGTGGGCGAGTTGATCACGCGCATTCGCCTGGCCTCGGAGCTGACGGCGGCGCGGCAGCGTGCGCTCGATCTTGCTTCGCAGCGGGAGCTGCACGGGCTCGAGAGCGCGCCGGACGCGGCGCCGCCGCTGCGCGATCCCTCACGTGAGGGCCCCGGAGCGGTGGTCGTTATCGGCTCGCTCGGCGCCTGCTGGTCGTTGTCGCACCTGATTCCCGCACTACCGCCGCTTCTCGGTCTCGGCATGGTCGTGGTGCAGCAGCTGCCAGAGGGGCTCACGACCGCCCTGACCGATCGCCTCGACCACTACTCCGTCTTGGGCGTGAGGGAAGCGCTCGGCGGAGAACAACTCAACCCCAGCACCGTGTACTTCGCGCAGGGAGGAAGTCACCTTCGCATTGCCGGCGACGCGAAGCTGCTCGTCTCGGTCGAGGAGCCGATCGACGGGCTGCGCCCGCGCGCCGATGTCACCGTCAGCGACGCCGCCCGCATCTTCGGCGATCGCCTCCTGCTCGTGGTCACGAGTGGGATGGGCAAGGACGGCTTGGACGGTGCGCGCGAAGTGAAGGAGCGCGGTGGCCGGATCATCGTCGAGGAGGAGTCGACCACGATCGCTTACGAAACGCCACGAGCCATCGTCGAGGCCAAGCTGGCGGACGAGGTCGTTCCTCTGGGCGAGTTGGCGCAGGTGGTAGCCGACGCCGCCGGAGTCTGGGGGGCCTCGGTTCCTCTCCCGAGCGACTACGCGTCGATGACGAGCAATCCAGAGAGCCCGAGTTAACGCACTACTCCTCTCGCGTCACTCGTGGGCGCGGCGAGCCAGGACGCAGCGAAACGACCCCAAGTCGTGAATCACGAGCGAAAAACAACCAACGCCCCCGAGACCGTCATCTCGACCGCGGGGCTGGCCCGCAGCTTCGGTCGCACGCAGGCCGTCAAGGGCGTCTCATTCAGCGTCGCCGAAGGAGAGGTGTTCGGTTTCCTCGGCCCCAACGGCGCAGGCAAGACGACGACGATCAACATGCTCTGCACGCTGCTTGCGCCCTCGGCGGGCGAGGCCACGGTCGCGGGATACGACATCATCCGCAAGCGAGCCGAGGTCAGGCGCTCGATCGGTCTCGTCTTCCAGGACCCGACTCTCGACGAGTACCTGACCGCGATGCAGAATCTTCGCTTTCACGCGTACGCCTACGGCATACCCAAGCGCATTCGTGACGAGCGCATCTACGAGCTGCTGACGCTGACGGAGCTCTGGGACCGCCGCGACTTCTCGGTGCGCGAGTTCTCGGGCGGTATGAAGCGCCGCCTGGAGATCGCCCGCGGGTTGCTTCATCACCCCCATATCCTCTTCCTCGACGAGCCGACGCTCGGGCTCGATCCTCAGACTCGGCACCGGATCTGGAAGTACGTGCTCGACCTGCGTCGGCGCGAGTCGCTCACGATCTTCCTGACGACGCATTACATGGACGAGGCCGAGAACTGCGACCGGATTGCGATCATCGACGAGGGCGAGCTCGTTGCGCTCGGCCGGCCCGAGGCGCTCAAGGATTCGCTAGGCGGTGATGTCGTGACGCTTCGAGTCGAGGACGCCGAGACCGCGGCGGCGGAGCTCTTCGCTCGCTACGAGCTGAGCGCGAGCAGCGAGGGCGACGGGGTTCGCTTCAAGCTGCCTCGCGCCGAGGAACTACTGCCCGAGATGATGCGCAGCTTCCCCTGCAAGATCCTGGCCGTTTCGGTCCGGCGTCCGACCCTCGACGACGTCTTCCTTTCCCTCACCGGCCACTCGATTCGCGATGATCGTCCCGCCGCCGGTCAGCAGCTCCGCCGGTACGTGAACACGCCCGGTATGAAGTCGCAGCTGAACTGATGACGCGCTCCGCCACACCCCGTTTCCCCAGCTGGCCGTGTTTGGCGACCCCCGGTCTTCGGCCGTCCTCACGGCCACTGCATCCAGCGATCGTGCCCCGCCGGCAGGTTTCCACTTGAACCAGACTCTGCGCGGCATCTGGGTCATCGCCTACCGCGAGCTCCTTCGGTTCGCGCGCGAGCGCTCGCGTCTCGCCTCGTCGCTCGGGATGCCGATCATCTTCATGGTCGTCTTCAGCGAGGGGCTGAAGCGCCAGATCGGTGCGCTGACGGTGGGCGTCGACTTCGTCAAGTTCATGTACCCGGGAATCATCGCCATGTCGGTCTTCATCAATGCGATCTTCTCGGGTCTCTCGGTCGTCTGGGACCGCGAGATCGGCTTTCTCAAGGAGGTGCTCGTCTCGCCGCTCAACCGCTCGGGAGTCGTGTTGGGCAAGGCGCTTGGCGCCTCGGTGATCGCGCTCTTCCAGGCCTTCGTGATGCTAGCGCTGGCGCCGCTCTTCGACGTTCCGCTGTCGCTCAGGATCGTTCTCGAGCTGATTCCGATCGTGATCGTGCTGGCCTTTTCGCTGGCCGGGTTCGGTCTGCTGATCGGCTCGCGGATGCGCTCCCAGCAGGGCTTCCAGGTGCTGGTGCAGATGGTCGTGTTCCCGCTCACGTTCCTCGCCGGGGTGTTCTTTCCGGTCAACAACGTCCCGCGCTGGATGGAGATCGTCTCCAAGCTCAACCCGCTCACTTACGGTGTGGACGCGATTCGCGGCATCTTTCTCGCCGACGAGATCTCCGTAGGCGCCGGTGCCTCGGCCCATCCGATCGTCGGCGTAACCGTCTTCGGTCACACGACCACCACGATCGAGGACGTGGCCCTGGTCGGCTTGCTCGGCGCCACGCTCTTGATCGCCGCCATCTTCTCCTTCAACCGGCATACCTGAGACCGGCATAGCGAAGCCGGCTGAAGGCGGCTCGTCTTTCTCTTGACGCCGAATCCCGGCCCGCCGAGATTGGGCGGACCGATGCCGGCCGTTCGCGCTCAACTTCTGCATGAGTAACCTCGTCTGGCCGCTCCTCGCGCTCGTTTTCCTGGCGGGAGCGATCGCGACCTGGATCGCCAGCATCAGTCTGGCCAAGAGCACCGACGCGCTCGACAACCGCTTCAAGCTCGGCGAGGCGATCGGCGGGATGATCCTGCTCTCGATCGTGGGCACGCTGCCCGAGATTACGATCACCGTCTCGGCGGTCATTCAGGGACATCTCGACCTAGCCGCCGGCAGCCTGATCGGCGGTATCGCCGTTCAGACGGTAGTGCTGGTCATCTGCGACGCCGCCACCGGTCGCAAGAGCTCGCTCAGCTATCTCGTCGGCTCTCTGATTCCGGCGCTCGAGGCACTATTAGTAGTCCCCGTCGTCTCGTTCGTGCTGATGGGCGCGCTACTCAAGCCGACGATCGCGGTCGGGCCCTTGAACCCGGCCTCGATTGCCATAGTCGTCGTCCGGGGTGTGGCGTCGTCGTCATCAATCGCGTCAGGAGGTCGCCGGGCTGGAAGACGATCGCACCGGGCAGCCGGCCGGGACGCCCGCACCGGCGCGTTCCACACCCGAAAGCCGCCACTCCGCGCGCCGGCAGCTCCAGCTTGCGAGTCGCGCTCTACTTCGTGATCGCCTGCGTCGTCACGTTGATCGCCGGCGTCTTGCTCCAGATCAGTGGTAGCGATCTCGCTGGCCGAGCCCACATGAACGGCGTCGTCTTCGGCGCGACGGTACTCGCGCCGGCGACCGCGCTTCCCGAGATCAGCTCTGGAATCGGCGTTGTTCGCCTCGGCGATCACGGGCTCGCCATGGGCGACATCTTCGGTGGTAACGCCTTCCAGGTCTGCCTCTTCCTCGTCGCCGATCTCATCGCGGGGAAGGCGGTCCTGCCAACGGCCGGGATTCAGAACAGCTGGCTGGCAATACTCGGAATCGGCCTCACATCCGTCTATGCGATCGGCATCGTCTTCCGATCCAGGCGCTGTTTCCTGAGGCTCGGGCCCGACTCGCTCTTCGTGGTCGATCTGTTTGCGCTCGGGATAACCGGGCTGGTAACGATTCCACACTAGGCGGATCCTGCCGTGGTAGGCCGTTTGAAATCCGCGGCTTCGTTGGTACACTTCGCAAAGCTACTTTAGAAAGTGAAGCGACTAGGGCGACGCAGGTGGATGAGCGCCCGGGAGGAGAGAGATGAAGGTCGCCGATAACGTCTCCGAGCTGATCGGGAACACGCCACTCGTCAGGTTACGACGAATCTCCGAGGAGAGTGGTAGCACCGTAGCCGCCAAGCTCGAGTTCGCCAACCCCGGGGGTAGCGTCAAGGATCGAATTGGCCTGGCGATGATCGACGCCGCCGAGCGCGAGGGCAAGATCGGGCCGGATACCGTCATCCTCGAGCCGACGAGTGGTAATACGGGCATCGCCCTGGCACTCGTCAGCGCCGCTCGCGGCTACAAGTGCACGCTGGTCATGCCCGAGACGATGAGCAAGGAGAGGCGCATGCTACTGCGCGCATATGGCGCCGATCTCGTGCTCACACCGGGCATCGAGGGCATGCCCGGGGCCATCCGCCGGGCCGAGGAGATGGCGGTCGACGACGAGCACTACTTCATTCCGCAGCAGTTCGAGAACCCGGCCAACCCCGAGGCACACCGGCGTACGACCGCCGAGGAGATCTGGCGCGACACCGACGGGAAGGTGGACGTGCTCGTCGCCGGAATCGGCACCGGGGGGACGATCACGGGCATCGGCGAGGTGATCAAGGAGCGCAAGCCGGATGCGCACTGTGTGGGTGTCGAGCCGGACGGCTCACCGGTGCTCTCGGGCGGTGAGAGAGGGCCGCACGCGCTTCAGGGCATCGGCGCAGGCTTCGTGCCCAAGGTGCTGAACACCGAGATCTACGACGAGATCGTGCGGGTGACGAACGACGACGCCTTTGCGAGCGCTCGCCGGATCGCGCGCGAGGAAGGCCTGCTCGTCGGGATCTCCTCGGGCGCCGCGATCTGGGCCGCCGAGCACGTCGCTCAGCGCTCCGAGAGCAAGGGGAAGCTGATAGTCGTGATCGTGCCTTCCAACGGCGAGCGATACCTGTCGACGGCGCTGTTCAACGACCTGGCCGATTAGGAGGTGCCGAGCGTGCTGAGAAAGATGAGACACGACATTCGAGCGGTCAGGGAGCGCGATCCTGCCGCCCGCAACTGGTTTGAGATCGTGCTCTGCTACCCGGGGCTATGGGCCGTCTGGTGGCACAGGATTGCTCACGTGCTCTGGCGCTGGCATCTCAAGCTCCTCGCTCGCTGGGTCTCCCAGCTCGCGCGCGGACTGACCGGCATCGAGATCCACCCCGGCGCCACAATCGGCCCCGGGCTCTTCATCGATCACGGGATGGGCGTCGTCATCGGCGAGACGGCAGAGCTGGGAGCCGAGGTGACTCTTTATCAGGGCGTCACTCTCGGGGGCACGAGCCTCGAGAAGGGCAAGCGCCACCCGACACTCGGCGACGGAGTCGTGGTCGGCGCGGGCGCCAAGGTGCTCGGCGCGATCACCGTCGGCGAGTACAGCCGCGTTGGGGCGAACGCCGTGGTCGTGAAGCCGATTCCGTCCGACGCGGTCGTGGTTGGCGTGCCGGGCGAGATCGTGACCTCGAAGGGGGCTCGGCCCACACACACGATGCCCAATCTGGAGCACGGTCAGCTCCCCGACGTGCTCGGCGACGCGGTGGCCGATCTGGTCGCGCGGGTCGACGAGCTCGAGCGCCGGGTCGACGGCGGGGCACAGCACCACGAGCTGGCGTTCACTCCGGCGGACGGCATCTGGTGCGAGAGCGAAGACCCCTCGATCTGAGTTATTTCCGCTCGCGTTGGGAATAGCCGCCAAGGCCGACCGTTTTCTGATTCGGCGCGCCGTTTTGCCCGGAGGGGGACAGGATGAGGCTCGAGGGGATCCACCACGTCACCGCGATAACCGGCGATGTGCGGCGCAACCTCGACTTCTACGTGCGCGTTCTTGGGTTGAGGCTCGTGAAGAGGAGCGTCAACCAGAACGTTCCGAGCATCTACCAGCTCTATTACGGCGCCGAGGGAGGCGAGCCGGGTGGCACCCTCGCTTTCTACGAGTATCCGGGCATACAGGTCGGGCGTGCCGGCGCCGGCATGATCCACCGGCTCTGCTGGCGGATCGGCTCGGAGCGGGCGCTCGGGTTCTGGGCCCGCCGTCTCAGGAGCGAGGGCGTCGAGTATGAGCGTCACGGCTCACGTCTGCGCTTTCGCGATTCCGAGGGCCTGGAGCTTGAGCTGACCGTTGCAGGCGGAGAGGACGAGCCGCTGACCGCCTATCACCCCGACATCCCCGCGGAGCTGGCACTGCAGGGATTCGATTCCGTGCACGTCTACGCGCGCGATCCCGAGCGTAGCCGCGGGCTGCTCGAGCGGACTCTCGGCTTCGAGCGCAGAAGCGATGCGGTATGGGAGGTGAGAGGAGAGACTCGAGGCTGCCTCTTCGCCTACGACAGCGCGCCGATGCGGCTCGGGATCCAGGGATCGGGGACGGTGCACCACGTGGCCTGGGCCTGCTCGATGCAAGAGCGCGAGCGCTGGCACGCTGTGCTGAGCGCGGCCGGGGTGCGCGTCACCCCGGTCATCGATCGCTTCTGGTACCGCTCGATCTACTTCCGCGAGCCGAGCGGGGCTCTCTTCGAGATAGCAACGATCGAGCCCGGCTTTGGCATCGACGAGGCGATCGATCACCTGGGCGAGCGACTCGCGCTACCGCCCGCGCTCGAGTATCTGCGCGCGGAGCTCGAGGCGGGCTCTACCCCACTTCTCTACCCCCGGGCGAGCTGAGCCGGGCATCGAGCCGGGCGAGCGGCACTAGGCCGGATCGGGCTTCGGGCCGGCGCGGAGAGCCTCGATAGCGAAGCCGATGTCGCCGGCGAGCTCTTCGAGCAGCCCAACGGTGCTCCTGGCGAAGGCATGAGCTCGAGTTGCGTAGATGGAGAGAACGGCGTACACCTCGCCATCGAGTCCGCGTAATGGAATCGCGATGCTCGAGCGGTATCCGCGTTGAAAGGCGCGTGCGCGCCACGGCTGTGCCGTCGGGTCGCTGGCGTAGTCGTCCAGCACGACGGTTTCGCCTGTACGAGCCGCCGTTCCCGTTGGGCCGCGTCCGCGCTCGCTGTCGGCCCAGGTGATGTTCGCGCTGCTCAGATATCCGTCTTCGACTCCGCTCCAGGCGACGGGCCGGACAGTCTTTCCCTCGTCGTGCTCGACCGCGCCGATCCAGGCCATCAGATATCCGGCCGCGTTGCAGACGATCCGGCAGGTGTCGCGGAGAAGCCTCTGCTCGTCGGTCGCTCGCAGCGCCGCGCGGGCGCAGTCCCGGGCGGCGATCAGCTCGCGGTTCAGGCGCAACAGCCTCTCTTCCACCAGCTTGTAGTGACTGACGTCCACGTTGCAGGCAGAACGACCCAGGTTGCGGCCGCCGGGATCGGTCAGCGCGCTGCACGAATGCGCGATCCAGTGCTCGCTACCGTCTCGTGCGACGATGCGAAACTCGATCTCGCTCTCGCGCAGCTGGTCGGCTGCGTGCGTATACGCGACGTGCTGCTCGAAGCGCGATCTGTCGTCGGGGTGAACGATTCGCTCCAGCAATTTCGGGTCGGCAAGGAACTCACTCTGGCTGTAGCCGCTCAAGCGCTCGCATGCGGGAGAGACCTTTACCACCGCGCCCTCGGGATCGAGGTGGTATTCCCAACCGTAAGTCGAGTCGACGTGCTGAGAAGCCGGCGTGGCCGGGTCGCTCTTTGCACGCCGGCGGCGCGGCGCCGAAGCCTTCTTGGCGGAACTACGGTTCTGTTCTTCCGTCACGGAGCGAGGATATTAAGGGTTTGCGGGCGTTGATGTTCCCGCGCGCGCCGTACGGGCCGCCCGGCGGGCCCGGCGCAGTGGTTGCGGCGTCCGGGTGTCGCCCGCGCAGGCAAGCACGAGCTCGACCGCCACATCGGGGTCGGTGCGCCAGGCGGCGTGCACCGCCAGCGGACGACGTCCCGACCGGGTGCGAAGCCAGTAGCCGACGATCACGCCCTCGAGCAGGAGTGGGCTGCGCGCGCCCGGCTCGTCGGCCGGCCACTCACCCGTGGCGATCAGAGGCCGGTGTGTGACGCCCACGGTCGCCAGCCCGAGTACAGCGCCGAGGTGCAGCGCGAGCCCCGCCCGGCGCGGATGGTCACGTCCCGTTGCGTCGACGAGCAGGACGTCCGGCGCCTCGGGAAGCGAGCGAACGGCCGACTCCAGCAGGGCGCCTTCGCGCAGTGCCAGTAATCCCGCTCGGTACGGAGCCGGAGCGATCGCTTCGACCGCGACTTGCGTCTCGCCGAGTGCCGCCGCCGCCCAGGCCGCGTCGCCGGATTTCCCCGGTCCGCTCGGACCGCGCTCGAAGCAGACGTAACAGGCTCCCATCCGCGCCCTCTCGGGTATCTGCAAGCGA
Organism: uncultured Gaiellales bacterium; assembly: GCA_964636655.1. Lineage (GTDB taxonomy): Bacteria > Actinomycetota > Thermoleophilia > Gaiellales > Gaiellaceae > Fen-549. Next base: position 25,822 of record CAZWTK010000017.1, on the reverse strand, counting down.
GGCGGCGACTGCGCCGCGAGCTCGAGCTGGAACTCGATCAGCTCTCGCGCCGATACGGGCCAACCATCCACTGCAAGCAGCTTACGTCGCCAATCAGAAAGCGGATAGGGTTGACAACCGAGATATAACGATATATCGTAATACACCGTGATACTAACGTAACGAAGGAGTTGCTCGATGTACGAAGATCAGCCGAAAGGCTCGCGCAGGGCGAAGCATCACCGCCGCCGCGAATTTGCTCGAGAGGCACATGTGCACCAGTTCGGCGGCCCGCCGTTCGGCGGCGGCTACAGAGGCCGGCGCCGGGGTCGCAAGGCGCGCCGTGGAGACATCCGCACCGCCGCGCTTCTGCTCCTCGCCGAGCAGCCGCGCAACGGCTACCAGATCATGCAAGAGGTGGAGGAGCGAAGCGAAGGCGTTTGGCGCCCCAGCCCGGGCTCCGTTTACCCGACCTTGCAGCAGCTGGAGGACGAGGGTCTGATTCGCTCGCAGGAGAGCGATGGCCAGCGTCTGCTCGAGCTGACCGATGCCGGCCGCGCCGTGCTCGAGAGTCGCGACAAGGACGCGCCGGCTCCCTGGGTCGAGATGGCGGCGGCTTCCGGCGAGCACACGCTAGAGCTGGGCTCGCTCGTCCGTCAGATCGGCCTTGCGACCATGCAGGTGGGGATGGCGGGAAGCGACGCACAGGTCGAGGAGGCCCGCAAGCTCCTCGCAGATGCCCGCCGCTCGCTTTACCGTATCCTCGCCGAAGGTGACGAGAAGCACTGAGACACCCGGGCTCGGGCGCTTGCTCGAGCTGATCGAGCGCGAGCGCGCCGACGATCGTCCCGTCTTCGTCGCCGTCGACGGCCGCTCGGGCGCCGGTAAGTCGCACCTGGCCGCTCGCCTGGCGGCAACGCTCAGCGATCTGGCCCTGGTTCACATGGACGATTTCTACCGAGAGCTGCCGGCGCAAAGACGCCGGGAACTCTCGCCCCGGGAGGGAGTCGACCGGTTCTTCGACTGGCAGCGCCTGCGTCGTGAGGCTCTCGAACCTCTTCGCGCGGGAAGAGCGGCCGCATTCCATCCCTACGACTGGGGGTCGGTAGGATGCTCGAACCACGAACTGGTCGAGCTTCCGCCGGCGCCGTACGTGGCGATCGAGGGCGTATACAGCGCACGAGCCGAGTTCCAGGATCTGCTGGACGTCACGGTGCTCGTACGGGTCGATGACGCGACTCGGCGGGAACGGCTGGCCGCGCGGCATGATCCGCCGTCGCTGGCCGAGCGCTGGGAGGCTGCGGAGAGCTTCTACTTCGAGCGCCTTCGGCCCGCCGAGTCGTTCACGTTCGTGATCGACGGCGTCTCTACCTAAAGAGTGGCCGGATGCGGGCGCCGTCAGGCCGGAGCCGACCGAGCCAGCAACTCGAGTAGCGCGGCCTTTGGATCGTCGCCGAGCGGAGTTCCGTGATCGAGGCAGAGAATCGAGAACGGCAGGTCGAGCAGGCGCTCGACGCTACGGCGCGTCTCGGCCGGATCCTCGTGGTACTCGAAGGGGATGAAGTCGAGGCCGCGCTCGGGGTCGTTGGAGATGAGATCCGAGCAGAAGAGAATCCCGGGCGCCGACTCGAGCAAGAGCGAGTAGTGAGGCCACTCCGGGCCGGGGGTACGCACGGCCTTCAGGCCGCCCGGAAGCGTATCTCCCTCCGCGTAGCGGCGGTCGGGCTCCTCATCGGCGGCGGTCGCGTCCTCGGGCAGCCAGACTTCGATTCCGAACTGCTTGCGGTAGCGCCAGGCAGAACGCTGGTGACAGCGCGCCGTCAGCAGGATCGCCCGCGGTTCGGGCAGCATCGCCAACGCCTCCACGCCGAGCCCGACCGGGTCGATGAAAACACAGCTCTCGCCGTTCGTCGCAACCGCGTGCGAGCTGGAGATCGCGCCACCTATGGCGCTGTTGTGAATTCGCCAGTGATAGACGCCGTGCGTCACCTTCTCGACCTTCTCTGCGATCTCGCGTGGCTCAGTCATCGCTCTCTCCTCGTTTGCCTGCTACCTGCAGGATTGCACCTTCGATCGGCTTCTGAAACGAGGTTCGGGTTTTCGCGTACTCCTGGCGGAAAGGAAGAATGAGAAGCACTGGCGCGCACGGGCGATGAGAGGGAGGAACGAAGGTGAGCGAACGACTCGACGGCACGGTGGCCCTCGTCACGGGAGCGAGCAGTGGTATCGGCGAGGCGACGGCGCGCCTGCTGGCCGAACGCGGCGCCGCGGTGGCGATCGCCGCCAGGCGTAAGGACCGGCTCGACAGGCTCGCGGCCGAGATCGAGGGCAAGGGCGGCCGAGCGCTTGCGATCGAGGCCGACGTGACCGACCAAACCCAGGCGGCCGCCGCCGTCGAGCGCACGGTCACGGAGCTTGGCCGGCTCGACATTCTCGTCAACAACGCCGGCGTGATGTTGCTCGGGCCGGCCGTGGATGCTCCGCTGGAAGAGTGGGAGCGGATGGTTGCGATCAACGTGATGGGCCTCCTCTACTGCACCTACGCGGCGCTACCGCACCTGCTCGCCGCGGCGGAAGAGGAGCCGCGCAGGCTGGCCGATCTCGTCAACATCAGCTCGGTGGCGGGGCGCAAGCCAAACGCCGGCTCGGGCGTCTACAACCTGAGCAAGTTCGGAGTCGGCGCCTTCAGCGAGTCGCTGCGCATGGAGCTGGCCAAGCGGCACGTGCGCGTGTCACTGGTGGAGCCCGGCTTCGTCAAGACCGAGCTGTCCAACCACATCCGCGAGGGGGTGCGTGAGGCGGCGAGGCAGCGCTACGTCGGGGTTGAGATGCTCGAGGCGGAGGACATCGCCGACGCGATCGCCTACGTCGTAACACGGCCGCGGCGCATGGCCGTGAACGAGGTGCTCGTGCGCCCGACCGAACAGGAGCTCTGAGCGAAACCGTGTTTCGCCACCTTCGCCGAACGCCGAACGCCGAACGCCGAACGCCGAACGCCGAACGCCGATCGGCGGAGGCAAGGCCGGCGCGGGAATGGAGACGATCATGCTCCCCGCGCCGGTCTCACTCGTTCGCAGGGTGGCGACTACCAGCCGCGATAGAAGCCGAACATTGTCGCCAGCGTTGCGATTCCTGCGGCTAGCATGGTGAAACGTACGCGCATCGGTACACCTCCTCTCGCACGGTGGCGTTGGACGGAGATGCGAGAAGCGTTACACCGTCTTTGTCACACGACAACTACTTGTCGTTGCGCTGACTCCTGGCAATGTCCAGAATACAGAGAACATGATTGATAAACGGGACGGCCTCGAGGACGAGACCATCGGGCAGAGAATCCGCCGGTTGCGTAAAGCGCGGCGTCTCACCCAGGTCGACCTCTCCGGTCCCGGCATCTCGAATGCCCACGTCTCGCGGATCGAGACGGGCGCCAGGCAGCCGTCGCTCTCGGCACTGCGTCAGATCGCGCGCAAGCTCGCCGTGCCGGTCGAGTACCTCGAGCACGGCGTCGATGTCACGACGCGCGAGGAGCTCGAGCTTGCTCTCACCGATCTCGAGATCCGTATCCGTCTCGAGGTGGATACGGAGGCCGTCGAGCGCGACACAGAAGCGCTCATCCGGCGTGCTGGCGGCGAAGGCGAGCCCGACATTGTGGCCAAGGCTCGAGCCGCTCTGGGTATGGCCGCCGCGTCCTCGGGCCGACTCGCAGACGCGATTCGCGAGCTCGAAGCGGCTATTTCGCACCCGTTGATCCGACCGGAGCTGTTCCCCGACGTCTACACGACTCTGATCGCCTGCTATCGGCAGTCGGGGAACTCCGAAGCCGCGGTCGTCGCTTGCGAGCGAACGCTTGGCCAGATCGCGCCCGAGAACGAGCCGCTTCGGATGCTGCTGGCGACGCACCTGAGCCACGCGCTCTCAGACCTCGGCGAGTTCGACCGCGCGAAGGCCGTACTCGAGGAGTACGTGGGGGACTTCGAGCAGAGTGACCCCTACGCACAGGCGCGTATGCACTGGTCGCTCGCGCGGGTCGCCGCCATGCAGAACGAACGTCGGCTTGCGCTGCGGCACATGAATCAGGCGATCACGCTTCTGCGCGGCACGGAGGACACGATCCGCCTCGCCGGCGCCCACCTCGTCTGTGCGCAGATACTCCTCTGGGGCGGGACGACAACCGGCGCCGCGAAGCACGTCCTTGCCGCGCGAGCTCTCCTGCCGGCCCACGCCGAAGCCGGCGATCGCGGCACGCTTCGAGGCCTCGAGGCGCTACTCGCCGCGCGGTACCGCCGCTTCGCAGAGGCTCGGCAAGCCGCCGAGGAAGCGCTCTCCCTGATGCCCGAGCACACGCCAGAGATAGCGCCGGCGCTCTATGCCAAAGCACTTGCGGCGGCAGGAGAAGCCGACTACGAGGTCGCCGATGAGGCGTTCAGGCGCGTGCTCGAGCTGGCGAAGCGCAGCGAGCTCTGGCAGGAGGCGGCGCTCATCGCCGCCGATTGGGCGACCATGCTTCGCTGGGCCGGCCGTCCGTACGACTCTGAGCAGGCGGCACGGGACGCTGAGCGATACGCAAGCGAGGCGCAGAGGCGGGCGAGCCGACTCGGCGTTGCCGAGAAGTCGTCCTGAGCGCGACGCTAGGGCGTCCGGATCCGCTCAGTACCCGCTGACCGCCAGCACCGCGCGCGCGTAGCGCCTGGCTTTGCGCGCGCCGATCTTCCCGCCCGGGAGCTCGGCGACGAACGCCGCCGAATCCGGTAAGACGTGGCGCTCCCAGGAGGTGGCGCTGCCAGGGTAGGCTGGCAGACGCGCGAGCCCTAACCCGGCCAGCCGGGCGAACCTGCGCTCGAGCGCAAGCGAGCGCGTCGTCACGCCCACCGCTCCGAGCGGCTGATGGAACCAGATCGAAAGCCACGGCTGCAGGCGCTCGACGAGGCGATAGGCAGCGCGCGACTCCGGCTCGGACAGGCTGCGGTGGCCCGAGTAGAAGGCCCCGCTCAGGTGTCGCCAGCGCCAGGGGAAGTTGCGGTTGAGATCGACGCCGCGGGCGTTCCCGCGGGTTCCGGCCGCCCGCCCGTCGGGGTTGAGATTTAGGATGACCCAAAGATCGACGCCCGCGGGCGCCGGCAGCTTCAGCAGGCGACGGGCGACGGCCACTCCGCCGGGCTCGTTGCCGTGAATCGATCCGACGACGAGCACCGTCGGCCCATACGGGTCGCCCCGCTGGTACGCGTAGATCGCGCGCCCCTGGACGGAGCGGCCGATCAGGTGGCGCGTTGTGCCGCTCTGCGAGGCCTGGGTATCAGCGGAAAGGGCGCTCAGAGCGACGAACGCGATTCCGATCGTGGCGAAAGCGAGCGCGGCGACTTGCTTGATAATCCGGCTCACGACTCAGCTCACCGGTTCGAATCGCTCTTCGGCGAGGCGAAGGGGAACGAGCGCGTTCAACGCGCCGCGCGCCTTGACGAGCGTCTCTTCAACTTCCTGACGCGGATCGGAGAGCGCCGTCACAGCGCCGCCGACTCCGATGGTGGTTGCCGTATCGGTCGTGACGATGGAGCGAATGACGACGGAGAGGTCCGCGCTACCGTCGAGCGAGAAATAGCCCAGCACGCCCGAGTAGACACCGCGGGGGCCTCGCTCGAGACGGTCGATGATCTCCATCGTTCGCAGCTTCGGCGCTCCGGTCATCGAGCCGGGCGGGAAGGCGGCGCGCACGCATGTCACGGCCGACTCCTCGAGCCTCAGCAGACCGCGGATCGTGCTCACCATCTGGTGTACGGTCGCATAGCTCTCGATTGCGAACAGCTCCGCCACCTGGACGCTGCCGATCTCGCAGACTCGGCCGAGATCGTTCCGGGTGAGATCGACGATCATCATGTTCTCGGCTCGATCCTTCTCGCTCGAGGCGAGATCGGCCAGGAGCGCGCGATCCTCGCCGCCCGTCGATCCTCGCCGCCGCGTCCCCTTGATCGGCCGCGACTCGACCCGGCGTGCGCGATCGACGCGCAGGAAGCGCTCGGGCGAGGAGCTCAGCACGCACAGCTCCGGAAACTGAAGGTAGGACGAGAACGGGGCGGGGCAGCTGGATCGGAGCACGCGGTAGGTCAGGAAAGGATCGATCTCCTCGTCGATCGAGAGCATGTTCGTCAAGCACACTTCGTAGGTCTCACCGGCTTCGATCTCGGCCCGGCAGCGCTCGACCAGGCGCCTGTATTCGAGCAGCGTGTGCCGGTAACCGTAGGAAGGAGATTCGATCGGCGTGGGGGGCGGCTCGAGTCCGTCGCGCGAGAGCGGCTGAGCCTGCAGCGTGTGACTCGTTGCCTCGAGCCATTCGAGCGCCGCGGGCTCGCTTTCCTCGTTGCCCAAAGCGAGCAGGTAGATCAGCCCGTCCAGGTGATCGAAGGCGAGCATGCGATCGCAGAAGACGAAGGCCGCGTCGGGTGTGGGGGCGATGTTCGCCGCCCGGGCCTCGCAATCGGCCTTCATCTCGTAGCCGAGGTAGCCGACGTAGCCGAGGGCGAAATCGAAGGGCAGCTCGTCGCTTGCCACCGCTCGTCGTGCCAGCTCGCGCTCGAGGTAGTCGAGAAAGGCGATTCGCTCCTCGAACACCTCGCCGCGCCGCCTGACCACCACTCTCCGCTCGTGTAGGCGGTAGCTGACGTACTCGGCGTGCGGGCCGCGCGTGTCGCCCATGAACGAGAAGCGCGATAGGCCCTCGGCGACCAGGCTCGAGTCGAGCCAAAAGCTCGGCGTCTCTTCTTTGAACAGAGCCGAGTAGGCGACCTCGGGCGTCACGGTGCTCGAGAGCGTTCGCACCTGTAGCCGGAAGCCGTGGTTTTTCACGATCCAAGGCTACTTGCAGCGCCGCGCGCGAGCGCGGGCTCGCAAAGTGGATGAAGAACCATTTGAGTTGAAGGGCGGCGTAGCATGTGACTGCCGCAGAGAAGCGCCCGCGGCACAGGCAGAGGGGAAGGAGTGGATCGTGAGCGACCTGGCCGGAAAGGCGAAATCGACGATCGCCGTGGTCGGCGACTACGGCGCCGAACGACCGACGCACAAGGCGACGCAGCGGGCACTCGAGCACGCCGTACAACCGCCGCTCCGGTTCGAGTGGCTGGCCACCGAGCGGGCGGCGGAGATGGAAGAGGCCGAGCTCGCCTCGTACGCGGGGCTCCTGGTCGCGCCCGGCAGCCCCTACCGCAGCATGGAGGGCGCGCTCAAGGCGATCAGGGTCGCGCGCGAGCGGGAAGTGCCGCTGCTCGGCACCTGCGGCGGCTTCCAGCACGTGGCGGTCGAGTTCGCACGCGATGTGCTCGGTGTCGAAGGCGCCGATCACGAGGAATCGAACCCGGGCGCCCGCGAGCTTGCGATCGTGAAGCTTCCAGTCTCGCTCGCCGATCATGAGCACGAGGTCTTCTTCGCCGCGGGCTCTCGCGCCGCGGCTATCTACGGAGCTTCCGCGGCGGTCGAGCCGTTCTTCTGCTCGTTCGGGCTCAACCCGGAGTACCGCTCGCGAGTCGAAGAGAAGGGCCTCTCGGTGAGCGGAACGGGCGCCGACGGTGCGGCGCGGGTGTTCGAGCTACCCGAGCATCCGTTCTTCATCGCCACGCTGTACGTGCCGCAGGCTCGCTACCGGTCGGATAGTCCGCATCCGCTGGTGACGGCGTTCGTGGCGGCTGTCGCGGATTGAGAAAAGCTACGACCTCGCCGGGCATACTCGGGGTACCGCGTGCTAATGAGCACACGGCCGACTGCCAGGTAAAGAAAACAGGGCTAGCTGATATCTAACCGGTGTGAATGATCGAAGGCCCTTCGATCGGGCCGAGACCAATGCGGCCGCCTCCGTCGATGAGCTCGAACGGCTGTACCAGGCCGGTTTTCACCGCTATCTCCGCGTGGCGGAGGCAATCGTCGGAAATTCCGGGCACGGACTCGACGCCGTGCAGGAGGGTTTCGCCCGTGCGCTCCGGCACCGGGCCGACTTCCGCGGAGAGGCACAGCTCTCGACCTGGGTGTGGACGTGCGTGGTCAACGCGGCCAGAGCGATGACCCCACAACGGGAGCGGGCTCTCGAGGAAGACATCGCGGAGGTCGGGGCGGAGGAGAGCCGTCCGCCCTCGGGTTTGCGGAGCTTGATCGCCTCGCTTCCCGAGCGCCAGCGCCTCGCGCTGTTCCTTCGTTACTACGCGGATCTCGACTACCGCTCGATCGCGGGCGTGCTCGGGATCGAGAGCGGCACGGTCGGGGCGACGCTCAACAAGGCGCACGCGACCCTGCGCCAGCAGTTGGAGGAGGTCCCGAAGTGACCATTCAAGACGATCCGTTTATCAGTGAGATCCTCGAGAGCCACGTGCCCGAGCGCCGCGAGATTGCGCCGGACTGGGTAAACGTCCTGCGCCGGGCCGGTCTCGGTGGACGTAGCCGGAGACTCTCCCGGAGGAGTTTGCTCATCGCATTCGCCACGATCCTGGTCACACTGATCGCCTCGGTGCTCGCGATCAGCTCTGAGTACCAATGGTGGTTTCTAAGCGAAGAGGGGATGGGCCCGGCTCCGAGCAAAGAAGGAGTCGTAATCGTTGCCCGGGGAACATGGAGTGGCCACGACTGGATCCTCGTCGCGTATCGCACGACCGACCTCGGCGCCGACGGGACCTCGAAAGAAGGAATTTGCGTCGGGTTCCTTCGCGGTGGCTTGCCGAGCGGTCGCGGAGGTTCCATGGGATGTGGCGCGATTCCGAGCGGTTCGCGCGGCCACCCCGGAGAATTGTCGTTCGTGTCGTCTCCCCGACCTGAGAAAGGCCTTCCGGCGCTTGTCTACGGTCCCGTCGTGGCCTCGGCTAGTCACGTCCGGATAGAGTTTGTCGACGGGAACTCGATCGAGGCGAAAACGATCGCGGCGCCACGCCAACTGGGGCTTTCGGTCGGGTTCTTCGCCGTCCCTCTGCCGTGCGGAAAAGGAGTTGCCCGTATCTCCGCCATCGACTACCAGGGCGACGTGGTTGCTCGGATCGACAATGTCGCGGCGGTGCTGAGTAGGTTCGCGCCGGCGTGCACTAGCGAGGGAGCAGGCGTGCCAGAACCCGCCTCTCCTGCTCGCGGCAAGCCGTCCGCAGGGCCGGCCAAAGCGACTGGATGAGCCCGGTCACGTTCCCCTCGGGATCCTGGGCCGTGGCGATCAGCTGCCGGGCCTCCGCTCGTCAACACGCTCGGGATCGCTCGGAAGATTCACAGCGTTTTTACGGGATGCACCCCGGTTGAGTTCGGCGGGCTAGGTCCGACTCAGCTACAGCCGGTGTTCGTCCCGCAATCGCGGCAGGTGTAGCAGCTGCCCGTCCGCACCATGCGACCGCCGCAGCGCGGACACTCGACCGCGTCCTCCCAGCTGTTGAAGAGCGCCTTCTGGCCGGGCGGGGGCATCTCGGCCGGAGCGGGGTCGCCGCCCTGGCCCGCGCTACCGCCGTTCGTGTAGGCCTGGGCCAGCCGCGCCCTCACTTCGGGCGAGAGGATGCCCAGCTCTTCTTGCTGGTCGACCGAGAGGAAGCGCTTGCCGAGCCAGCGGAAGATGTAGTCGACGATCGACTTGGCGATGCGGATATCTGCATCGTTGGTCGGGCCCGAGGGCTCGAAGCGCATGTGCGAGTACTTGGAGACGAAGACCTCGAGCGGCACGCCGTACTGCAGCCCGAGCGAGACGGCGATCATGAAGGCGTTCATCAGGCCGGCAAGGGTCGTGCCCTCCTTGGCAATGTCCACGAAGACGTCGCCAGGCGTGCCGTCATCGTAGATGCCGACGTGGATGTAGCCCTCGTAGTCGCCGACGCGGAACTTGCGCCCGATCTCGGTGCGCTCGTCGGGCAGGCGGCGGCGCTGCGGGTTGACGGCGATCGAGGCGGCCGGAGCCAGCGCGCCGCCCTTCTCGCTCTTGCCTGAGAGTGGCTGGGCGACCTTGGAGCCCTCGCGGTACAGGGCGATCGCCTTGACACCGAGCCTCCAGGCGTCCTCCAGCAGCTGCATGACGTCCTCGACCGTGGCCACCTCGGGCATGTTCACGGTCTTGGAGATCGCGCCCGAGACGAAGGGCTGGACGGCGCCCATCATCTTGACGTGGCCGAGGTAGTGGATCGAGCGCTCTCCAACCGCACAGTCGAATACGGGATAGTGCTCGTTCTTCAGGTTGGGCGCGCCGACGACTGTGTTGCGCTCGTCGATGAAGGCCTCGACCTCGGCGCCCTCGGCGGGCGAGTAGCCGAGCTTCTCGAGCGCCATCGGCACCGTCTTGTTGACGATCGTGATCTCACCGCCGCCGACCAGCTTCTTCGACTTGGCGAGCGAGAAGTCGGGCTCGATGCCGGTGGTGTCGCAGTCCATCATGAAGCTGATCGTTCCGGTCGGCGCGAGCACGGTTGCCTGGGCGTTTCGGAAGCCGTGCGCCTCGCCCAGGTCGAGCGCCTCGTCCCAGGACTTGCGGCAGCCCGAGAGGAGCTCGCGCGGCACGGAATCGTCGTGGTCGATGTTGCCGACCGCGGCGCGGTGCTTGGAGATGACGCTGAGCATCGCGCCGGCGTTCTTCTGGTAGTCGGCGAAGGCGCCCATGCGGCCGGCGATCTCGGCCGACTTGCGGTAGGCGCGCCCCGTCATCAGCGCGGTGACGGCGGCGGCGTAGGCGCGGCCCTCGTCGGAGTCGTAGGGAAGCCCGCGCGCCATCAGCAGCGCGCCGAGGTTGGCGTAGCCGAGCCCGAGCTGACGGAAGGCGTGGGCGTTGTGCTCGATCTCGGGTGTCGGGTAGCTGGAGTATCTGACCAGGATCTCCTGCGCCAGGAAGACGACGTCCACGGCGTGCTCGAAGGCCTCGATGTCGAGCTCGCCGTCGTCCTCGCGGCGGAACTTCATCAGGTTCAGCGAGGCGAGGTTGCAGGCCGAGTTGTCGATACTCATGTACTCGGAGCAGGGGTTGGAGGCGTTGATGCGGCCGGAGTTGGGCACCGTGTGCCAGCGGTTGATGGTCGTGTCGTACTGGATGCCGGGGTCGGCGCACTCCCAGGCGGCGGCGGCGATCTGGCGCAGCAACTCACGCGCCTTGGTGGCCGCGATCACCGAGCCGTCGACGCGCGCGGTCAGGTTCCAGTCGCTGTCGTCGACGGCCGCCTGCATGAAGGCGTCGGTGACCCTGACCGAGTTGTTGGCGTTCTGGTACTGGATCGAGGCCCAGTCCGGCGAGTCGAGCGACATGTCGTAGCCCGCGGCTTCGAGCACGCGAACCTTCTTCTCCTCCTTGGCCTTGCACCAGATGAACTCTTCGATGTCGGGGTGATCGACGTCGAGTATCACCATCTTGGCCGCGCGCCTGGTCTTGCCGCCCGACTTGATCGTGCCCGCCGAGGCGTCGGCGCCGCGCATGAAGGAAACCGGCCCGGAGGCGTGGCCGCCCTTGGTGAGCTGCTCTTTCGACGCGCGCAGGCGCGAGAGGTTGACCCCGGCCCCGGAGCCGCCGCGAAAGATGATTCCCTCGCGCTTGATCCAGTCGAGGATCGCTTCCATGTTGTCGTCGACGGAGAGAATGAAGCAAGCCGAGCACTGCGGCTTCTCTTCGAAGCCGACGTTGAACCAGACCGGCGAGTTGAAGGCGGCGAGCTGGTTGACGAGGATCGCCTTCAGCTCGGCCTCGAAGGTACCTGCCTCCTCCTCGTTTGCGAAGTAGCCGCCCTTGCGGCCCCAGGCGCCGATCGTCGAGACGACGCGCCCGATCATCTGCTTGACGCTCCACTCGCGCTCTGGCGCGCCCATCTGGCCGCGGAAGTATTTCTGGGCGACGATGTTGGTAGCGGTCTGCGACCAGAAGCGCGGGAACTCGACACCCTTCTGCTCGAAGGTCGCGCCGTCCTTGCCCGGGATGAAGGCGTCGCGCACCTCCCACTCGATCTCGTCGAAGGGGTCGCGCCCGGGGATGGTGAAGTAGCGGCGAACGCCGAGACTCGCCTCCGCGTCGACTACGACGTTCTCCAGCTCTATCTCCGTCGCTTCAACCGGTATCTCTTTGGCTGTCGCCATCTCGCCTCTCCCTCTTTGAAACGGACTCCTGGGGACTCCCTGCGGCCGGCTGAGCACCCGATTTTGCGGGCAATTGACCGACGGACCTCGGAACGATAGGAGCCTTCCCGGACGTAATCAATTTTACCTGTAAAACTCGTGTTTCCCGGTGCCAGTTCAGGCACCGTTCGGGGTGGCCGAAAAGCCCGACTCCTGCTACTTGGCGCCCGCCGGCAACCCTACCCGTTGGCGTCCGGCCCGAATCGGTTGGGTGTTACCAACGCCAACGTAGTGCAGACCTGCCGACGAGGTGCGATCCCGGATCCTCGGGGTAGGGACGCCTTTGCCCACCTCTCCACCCCCCACCCACCCACGGGGCGAGACACGGTATCGCGAAAAGGCGCCCGCGAAGGTGCGAGTTGTGTGCCAACTTCCTGATCGAGCTCTAAGTCCGGATCCAGTTCCAGGTCTGGCGCAGGCCGTCTTCGAGGCTCGTATCGGGGCGCCAGCCGAGCTCGTCGGCGGCCTTGTTGATATCGAGCACGCTTCGCTGCAACTCGCCCGCTCGCGCCGGAGCGTGCTCGGCCGCGAGCTTGCTCCCGGCCACCTTGCGGCAAAGGTCGTAGAGCTCGAGCACCGAGGTGGCCCGGCCGGTTCCGACGTTGAAGATGCCGCCTTCGACCTCGGTGGCAGCGAGTGCAGCCTGTACGACGTCGCCGACGTAGACGTAGTCGCGCTCCTGCTTGCCGTCGCCGAAGATGCGACAGATCTCCCCGTCGCGCAGGCGCCCGAGGAAGATGGCGACCACTCCCGCCTCGCCGTGCGGATCCTGCCGCGGCCCGAAGACGTTGCCGAAGCGAAGAGCCACGTTCGCCATCCCGTACAGGCGCTGGTAGGTGAGCAGGTACTCCTCGCCGGCCAGTTTGGCCGTTCCGTAAGGCGCCAGCGGTTGGCGCTCGCTCGCCTCGTCGGCGGGCTCGACGCACTCTCCGTAGATCGCGCCGCCGGTGGAGGAGAAGACGACGCGGGCGCCCGCCAGGCGGGCGGCCTCGAGCACGTGCACGGTGCCGATCACGTTCACCTCGGCGTCGTAGTCGGGCCGCTCGACCGAGACGCGCACGTCGGCCTGGGCCGCGAGGTGGAAGCAGACGTCGGGGCGCAGCTCGGCGAAGAGGTCGTCGAGCGGCTCGCGGATGTCGAGCACGTGCAGGCGCGCCCGCTCGTGAACGTTCTCGCGCTTCCCGCTGGAGAGGTTGTCGACAACGTCGACCGAGTCGCCGCGCTCGATCAGAGCATCGACGAGATTCGAGCCGATGAATCCGGCACCGCCTGTAACTACCGCCCGCACGCCCGTATCCTACTTTGAGCCTCCTCAGCGGCGTATCTCAAACGGGATAGGCTCTAGCAATGTTCATCTCCTTCGAAGGTCTTGACGGCTGCGGCAAGACGACTCAGGTTGAGCTGCTGGAGGCATATCTCGAGACGCGTGACTTCGAAGTGGTCGGCACGCGCGAGCCGGGCGGCACCGAGCTGGGCGAGACGCTGCGCGGGATCGTGCTGCACGGCGGGAAGATCTCGCCCTGGGCGGAGGTGGCCATCTTCGCGGCGGCGCGGGCCGAGCTGGTCGAAGAGGTTATCGAGCCGGCGCTCAGGCGGGGAGCGATCGTGATCTCCGATCGCTTCGTCGACTCCTCGCTCGTCTATCAGGGCGTGGCTCGCGGGCTCGGGATCGAGAACGTCCTGCAACTCAACTTGCACGCCACGAAGGGGCTGCTTCCCGATCGCACCTTCCTGCTGATGGTCGACGAGAAGCTATCGGAGTCGAGGGTCGGCGAGGAGCGCGACCGCATGGAGCGGGAGAGCGCGGAGTTCCGCCGCCTGGTCGGCGACGGCTACCGGCGCCTGGCGGAGATGTTCCCCGAGCGCGTCATCGCGCTCGACGGGACGCAGCCGCGCGAGCTGATCGCGCGTCAGGTTCGCCGGGCGCTCGAGGAGGCCGGGCTGCTGTGAGCGCCCCGAACGACCCGTTCGCTTCGGTCGCAGAGCAGGAGGAGGCCAAGGCGCTGCTGCGCTCGGCGCTGGTCGAGGGGCCCGCTCACGCCTATCTCTTTCACGGCCCGAGCGGGGTCGGCAAGCGCAAGGCGGCGCTTCTCTTCGCCGGCGAGCTGCTCGGCGACGTGCGCCGTGTCGAGCAGCACTCGCACCCCGATCTCTACCTGCTCGAGCCGATCGGCGACCAGATCCGCATCGACGATACCCGCGCGCTCAGGCACGACCTGCACATGCGCCCGTTCGAGGCAAAGTGGCGCGTCTATCTCATCTTCTCGGCCGAGATGATGAATCGCGAGGCCGCCGACGCTCTGCTCAAGGATCTCGAGGAGCCGCCTTCGTACGCCGTCTTCGTGCTGGTCGCGAGCGATCCGAGGCGAATCTCCACCACCATCCGCTCGCGCTGCCAGCCGGTCTCCTTCCACCGTCTCTCCGAGCAGGCGGTGCTCGAGCAGATCGTGCGCCTGGGCGGCGTGCCCGACGAGGAGCGCCGGCGAGCGCTGGCGCGTATCGCGGCCGGTCGCCTCGACCGTTTGGAACGCCTACTCGAGCCCGCGGCCTCGGCCAGGCGAGCGCGCCTGCTCGCGGCCGCCCGCGCCGTCTACGCCGACCCCGGCTTCGAGCCGGCCGAGGCCGTGCGCTCGCTGCAGGAGGCGATCGACGAGCGCGGAGCCGAGGCGCGGGCGAAGGCCGAGCGCGTTCTGGAGGGGAGCGAGCTGCCCAAGCGCGAGCTCGATCAGCGCCTACGCCGGGTCGAGCGCGGCGCCAAGCGCGAGGAGCTGCTGGCGATGCTCGAGGAGCTGGCCGCCTGGTACCGCGACCTGATCGCTATCGCCATCGGCGCCGAGGGCGTGCTGATTCACTCCGACGCCTCCGCCGAGCTGCGCGCCGACGGAACACTCGAGCGCCTGGCCGCGGCCGAGGACGCGGTAGATCTCGTGCGCGATACCTTCCGCTGCATGCAGTCGCTCAACCTCAATTCGTCGCTGGCGCTGGAGGCGCTGTTCGTTCGCTTGCACGCGCTCTTCGCCGGCGTCGAGGCGCTTGTTTAGGAGGGCCGGTGCCCTGCGAGCCCTTCCCTTTCTTGTTGTTTTCGAGATACCTTGAGCAGAGCCTGTTCGCGCTCTGATCACGACGTAAGGCAGGGTTATGCCGCCGATTCCCCGCAAGACGCCGAAAGTCGCCGCCTCGGTCGCTTACGATGCGCAGCGGAGCCGGACGCTCGAGACGCTGCTCCAAAACCTCCCCGATGGGGTTATCCGCGTCGACAGGGACTTCCGTCACATCGTCGCCAACCCGGCCTGTGAGCGCGTGCTTGGAGTTCCCGTGACGGAGATAGTCGGAAAGACGATGCGGGAGCTGCCCGTCTCGCCGCGGCTGCGCAAGACCTGGGCGGCGCGGGTCAAGAAGGTGCTCGAGAGCGGGAAGACCCTCGACGTCGAGGACACTTTCGAGGGTCCTTCCGGACCGCGTAGCCACGAGACGAGGCTGTTACCCGAGCGGGACGAGCGCGGTGAGGTGGTGAGCGTCCTGATCGTCATCCACGACGTCAGCGAGCGTCACCGGGCCGAGAAAGACCGGATGGAGAGCGAGGAGCGCTTCCGCGTCACCTTCGAGGAGGCGCCGATTGCGATGCTCCTGGTCGGCAACGACGCCTCCGTTCGCGGTAGCAACGCCGCCGCCTGCGAGCTTCTCGGCTACACGAAGAGGCAGCTCACGGGAAAGTCCATCTACGAGATCACCCACCCCGACGATCTGGAGCTGACGCGCAACGTCTCGATGCGGATATTCGAGAAGGGCGAGGCAAGGGCCGCGGTCGAGAAGCGCTACCTACGTAAGGACGGCGAGGTCGTCTGGGGCCGCGTCTCGGTGTCGTCCGTGCGCGACTCCGAGCAGCGCTTCATTCACAACGTCGTCCAGATAATCGACATCACCTCGCTCAAACAGGCCGAGCAGGCACTGCGTGAGCGCGAGGAGCTGCAGCGGCTCGTGATCGAGCACGCCAACGACGTGATTGCGGTCGTGGGTCTCGACTTCACCATTCGCCTGGTCTCGCAGTCGGTTCGAGACGGCTTGGGCTTCGAGCCAAGCGAGTTGGTCGGCCGCAACGTGGAGGAGCTGGTCGACCCCGAGACAAGCGAGGATCTCAGGGTGACCCTGAAGGAGATTCTCGTCGGCAGGGTGCCGCAAAACCGCCCCCTGCGCCTCAGGCACCGAGACGGCGGTTGGCGCCTGTTCGAAGGCCTCGGCTCGGTTGCGAGCGACGAGGGAGGCGAGCCCTCGTACATGGTTGTGATCCTGCGCGACGTGACCGAGCGCACCTCGCTCGAGCAGCAGCTTCTGGTCGCCCAGAAGATGGAGGCGGTCGGCCAGCTCGCCGGCGGCGTCGCGCACGACTTCAACAACCTTCTCACGGTCATCAACGGCTTCACCGACGTGGCTATTCGGGAGCTCGGCGACCGCGACGAGGGCACCCGCCGCTACCTCGCCGAGATAGGTCACGCCGGTCAGCGGGCGGCCGAGCTGACCCAGCACCTGCTCGCGTTCAGCCGCCAGCAGATGCTTCAGCCGGAGATAGTCGACGTCAATTCGATCGTCGAGGAGTACGCCGTGATGCTTCGCCGCGTGCTCGGCGAGGAGATCGAGCTTTCGACTCGGCTGGAGCCGGAGCTGCGCACTGTCGAGGTGGATCCGGGCCAGCTCGGCCAGGTGCTGATGAACCTGGCCGTCAACGCCCGCGACGCCATGCCGAGGGGCGGAGTTCTCACCATCACCACTCAGAACGTCAAGTCGAAGAGGTCGATCCCCGTCGAATACGGAACACTTCCGAGAGGCAGCTACGTGCTGCTCTCTGTCTCGGACAACGGCGAGGGCATGGCGGCAGAGACGCGCTCGCACGTTTTCGAGCCCTTCTTCACCACCAAGGATCCGGGTCAGGGGACCGGGCTCGGGCTGGCCACGGTGGTGGGCATCGTCGAGCAGTCGGGCGGCGCGATCGCCGTCGACACCAAGCCGGGCGAGGGAACGACCTTTCGTGTTTACCTGCCCCGGAGTGCGGTCGTTCCCATCACGAAGAAAACCGTGCCCGGCAAGGCGCAGACCGGTGTCGGCACGATCCTCGTGGTCGAGGACGACCGGGCCGTGCGCAAGCTGGTGGCCAAGATCCTGCTCGAGGCCGGCTACCGGGTGCTGGTCGCCGCCCTGCCCAGCGAAGCGATCTCGCTGGCCAACTGGGAGCCCTCGATCGATGTGCTCGTGACCGACGTCGTCATGCCCGAGATGAACGGTCACGAGCTGGCGCGGGGGCTACTCGCGCAACGGCCCGATCTGCGCGTGCTCTACATCTCCGGCTATACGCCGGACGTTGTCAGAGGCAAGGGCGTGGTGACCCACCAGGAGAGCTTCCTGCAGAAGCCCTTCACCGCCGCCGCCCTGACGCAGGCGGTACGCGAATTAGCCGCTAAGAAGCCGCCCAAGTCTGCAGAAAGTCCGCAGGCTCCGCCGGTGTAACGACTTTCCGGGGTGAGAAAGCAACTGAGCCGCGCCTTGGGCACAGGCTCAGCCGGTGCGTGTTGCGAGCCGGGCGACGGCGTTTGTGAGCCGTGTCTGCCGTGTCGGTCGTGTCGGCTTGCGAAGAACCCGACATGGCGTCGAGTTGAGCTTTGTGACGCCGAAATGTGGTTGTCGGCGGCAGGAAGCGGGTCTACGATCCGGTCAGGTGTTCCGGGATCAGTTGCGACCTTCCACGCTCATGCCGCTCGAATCGCGGCACTCTCCCTTTGGGCTGAGCTTCGGCCGCGTGAGTCGTCGAGCAAGCCGATCAGGCCAGGCAGGTAGGAAAGGACCGAGATGACCTCGCTCAAGGCACGTCTTTCCGCGCTCTCCGCGCTCGTTTTCGCAGTCGGTTTAGTGGCTCTCTCGTCCGGCGCCGAGCGTGCCGCGGCGCCCCCGCCGCCACCCCCCACCGATATCGGCGCCGGTCTAACCGGTGTCATGAACGGCTCGACGGCGTGGGGAGACTACGACTCGGACGGCGATCTCGATATCTTGCTTGCCGGCCACGACGGCACCAACCCGATCAGCAAGATCTACCGCAATGACGCCGGCGTTTTCACCGACAGCGGCGCGGTACTCACCGGCCTCTACTTCAGCTCGGTCGCCTGGGGCGACTACGACTCAGACGGCGACCTCGACGTTCTGATTGCCGGCTACGACGGCGCCAATGAGATCAGCAAGATCTACCGAAACGACGGCGCAGGCGGCTTCACCGACATCGCCGCCGGCCTGAGCGGCGTCGCACTGGGCTCGATCGCCTGGGGCGACTACGACTCAGACGGCGATCTCGACGTCCTACTCTCCGGCAACGACGGCACCAACCCGATCACGAAGATCTACCGAAATGACGGCGCGGGCGGCTTCACCGACATCGCCGCCGGCCTGGTCGGCGTCCAACTCGGCGCGGCCAGCTGGGGCGACATGGACTCCGACGGCGACCTCGACGTCGCGCTCTCCGGGGCATCCAGCTCCGGGTCCGTCACGAAGATCTACCGAAACAACGGCGGCACCTTCACCGACATCGGCGCGCCCCTGACCAATTTCATTACCAGCGCGGTCGCCTGGGGCGACTACAACTCGGACGGCAGGCTCGACCTCTTGATCACCGGCGTCGACGGCGTCACTCTCGTCGCCACGATCTACCGTAACGACGGCGACGGCGCCTTCACCGCCATCGGCGCCGGTCTGCCCGGTCTCTCTTGGGGCTCGGTCGCCTGGGGCGATTACGACTCTGACGGCGACCCCGACATCCTGCTTGCGGGCTCCAGCGCCACGGGATTAGTCGCCACGGTCTACAGCAACGACGGCGGTGGTGCCTTCACCGATGCGGCGGCCGCTCTGACCGGTGTCGCAATCGGCTCGATCGCCTGGGGCGATTACGACTCTGACGGCGATCTCGACATACTGCTCGCCGGCAACGACGGCGCCAACCCGATCACGAAGATCTACCGCAACAACAGCACAACGGCCAACACTGCCCCGAAGGCCCCAACCGGTCTTCTGGCAAAGAGAGACAGTGCCGGCCTGGTGACCTTCTCCTGGAAGGCGGCCGGCGGCTCGGCGACGCCGGCTGCGGCACTCAGCTACGACTTCAGGCTGAGCAAGGGCAACAGACAGATCTTCACGCCGATGGCCGCCGCGGACGGCTATCGCCGGGTCGTGCAGATGGGGAACACCGGTCAGAGAAGATCGATAACGCTGAGCGGCCTGGCGAAAGGCAAGTACAAGTGGAGCGTGCAGGCGATCGATGCGGCCTACGCGGGCTCTGCCTTCGCCAATACGAAGACGTTCAAGCTGCCCGGCTCGTTCATCTCGATCAAGCTCTCTCCGAACAAGATCCGCACCTGCCGCAAGGCCTCCTCGGCTTCATTCAGGGGCCAGATCGCCGCGGCGCCCAAGCCCGCCGTCAAGGTGAGGCTGCTGCAGCGGACGAGTCGGCGTGGAGCCTGGAAGAAGCTGAAGGTGGTCAAGACGAAGGCCTCGGGGGCCTTCGTCTTCAAGAAGGTCGGCAAGAACTACAGCAGGCCGGTCTGGTTGCGTGCGGTGAGCACCCTTCCGGGCGGAGCCAAGATCGGGAGCGGGGTGAAGCGGCTCAACATAAAGCGCTGCTAGGAGCCGCCGATAGTCCGCCGGTTTCGCCTGCGCGACGACTTTTCGCGCTGAGAAAAGCAGCTGAGCCGCGCCTTCGGCAAGCGTCTGTGAGCCGTAGCCGCGCGTGTCGACTGCGGTGGCGGGTAAAAAGCCGTGGATGACCGATGCGGGCCCTACCTTGGGAGCGATGCGGGAAGCGGCTCGAGCGCTGTTGCAGGCGAACACCGAGAGCGTGGAGTACGAGGG
This sequence comes from uncultured Gaiellales bacterium, assembly GCA_964636655.1. Lineage (GTDB taxonomy): Bacteria > Actinomycetota > Thermoleophilia > Gaiellales > Gaiellaceae > Fen-549. Next base: position 5,881 of record CAZWTK010000017.1, on the reverse strand, counting down.
ACGGTCTTGGCGCTACTCCGTGCCCTCGACCGGCTCCTATCCGCATCAGTGGCTCTGGGACTCGGGCTTCCACGCCATCGTCTGGTCGCTCTTCGACCCCGCTCGCGGCTGTGACGAATTGCGCTCGTTGTTTCGCTGGCAGCGGCCCAACGGCTTGATCCCTCACGTCATCTTCTGGCACCCGAAGCGCGCCTACCTGCACATCTGGCCCCATCTCGAGAGCACCGATCGCTGGGGACTTCGCCCCGGCAACCGGCCGCGGACGACGGCTTTGACCCAGCCGCCCGTGCTGGCGACGGCGGTCGAGCGCCTCGTCCTAGCCGGCGCCGAGGATTTCCTCGCGGAGGCCTTGCCCGTGCTCGATCGCTACTACCACTACCTTGCGGCCGAGCGCGATCCCGACCGGGACGCGCTGATCTCGACCATCGTGCAGTTCGAGACCGGCCTGGACTTCAGCTCGGCCTACGACCAGGCCATCGGGGCCGGCCCGCGCTCGGTGTTCAAGCTCGTGGTCAACTCGCGTCGTGTCGAGATCCGGAACAAGCTCGCCGGCTACGACCTGAGGCGCATCTTCGCCCGTGAGGATCACGCCGAAGACCTGCTCGTCAACACAATCTGGATCGACAACCTCAAGGCGCTCGCCCGGCTCGCCCGCCGCGCCGGGCAGCCCGATCTGGCCGCCTGGGCCGAGACGAAGGCCACCCAGGCGCTGCAGTCCCTGCTCGAACGGGCCTGGGATCCCGCGCGCGGTCTGTTCTTCAATCTCGTCGGCTCGGGCGAGATTCGGGCTCGGGCGAAGACGATCCAGTGCCTGCTGCCGTTACTTCTCGAGGACTTGCCGGCCGATGTCGCGGAGCGCCTGCTTGCCCATCTGACCGATCGGCGCGAGTTCTGGTCGCCCTATCCCGTGCCCTCGGTCGCCCTGGACGAGCCCTCCTACAGCGACGACTCCCACATCCACGGCATCCGGCTGATCTGGCGCGGTCCCTGCTCGATGAACACCAACTGGTTTCTGCACCAGGGACTGCTTCATCACGGCGAGGCCGGCTACGCCTCGCTGCTGGCCGATCGCTCGCGCGAGCTGGTCGAGAAGGGCGGCTTCAACGAGTTCTTCGACGCAAGATCCGGGCGACCGGTTGGCGCGAAGAAATTTGGCTGGGCCACACTGGCCGTAGACATGCAGAGTTTGCGATAGCGAACTCGCCATCGCGCGAACGGCATGGCGAGGGCGCTATCCTCTCTGTCGCGCCGACGTAGCTCAGCTGGTAGAGCACTTCACTCGTAATGAAGGGGTCCGCGGTTCGAATCCGCGCGTCGGCTTTTACGGTCTGTTACTTGCCCGAGACCGAGTACACGTTCACCAGCCCGGCCTCGGCCAGCGGGCGGCGGGCCCAGGCGAAGCGCTTTGCGTACCAGCCTTCGAGCGGGGCGACCGCGACTCCGTAGCCCGAAGACTGGATCAGCCAGCCGCCGCCGAGATAGATCGCCGTGTGATTGACCTGCCCGGGCTTCGAGCGCCGACCCTTGGCGCCGAAGAAGAGCACGTCACCGGGCTCGAGCGCGCCGATGGCGACGCGCTTGGAGCGCCCGACCTCGCCCGACATCACGTAGGTGGTGCGACCGCGTATCGTCGAGCTCAGCCGCTTGCCGCCGGAGTAGCCGTGCAGCTTGTAGACGCGCCAGACGAAGCCCGAGCAGTCGAAGCCGCCGGGTACCGTCTGGCCGAAGACGGTTTGCCTCTTGGGGCTCGATCCGCCCCAGATGTAGGGGTAGCCGATGAAGCGAACGGCGTAGCTCAGGATGCGCTTCTGCCAGCGGTCGAGCGCCGGTAGCTCGAGCTCGTATGAGGTGTCCTCGACCCACTGCGTCTCCTCCCCCGTGAACGAGAGCACCTGCGCGATCGAGTAGGCGGCCTCGGCGCGCGTGATCGGGGTGTTGGGTAGAAGCTCGAGCTTGTCCTGGCTGGCGGGATGGTTTATGCGCAGGCCGAGCATGCGGGCGACCGTCTCGCTGCCGTAGCGCGCCGGTGCGGCGATTCCGGCCTGGCGCACGACGAAGCGGAAGCGAGCCGCGGCGGCGCCCAGTCCGAGCTTTTTGACGAGAGCCGCGTCGAACGCGCTGACGCTCACCGAGGCGCCGGACTTCGGCGAGCCGGGCGGAGGCCCGTTCTTCGGCAGCGCTGTCGTCGTAGGGCTCGTCGTGGTCGTGTCGCGTGAAGGATCGGTGCTGGTCGGGGTGGTCGTCGTGCCGGTCGTGGTGGTCGTGTCGCGTGACGGGTCGGTGGTGGTCGGGGTGGTCGTCGTGCCGGTCGTCGTCGTTGTGGTCGTGTCGTCGCCGGAATCGGGTTCGACGACGGCGTCTGTCGGCAGCGCAACCAGGAGCTCTTTGAGCTCCGCCCTGGTCAACCGCGCGTCTGGCTTGAACGAGCCGACGCTACGCGCCATCAGGCCGTGCGCGACGACCGACTTGATCTGCGGCTTGGCCCAGTTGGCCGTCTTCTTCGCGCCTGCGCTCGGAACGAGCAAGACCGCGACGCCCGAACAGACGAGCAGAGCCAGTAAGCGGAGACGTAGATAGCGGCTTTGCACATACATTCGATCGGCAATGGGGCAGTTAGGCTTGAACAAGGAACGACCGGTTTTCGGTTCCCGCCGACCTCTCGTAGCGTGTCGAGCGGATCCCTTCGAATCGTTCAACTCGGGCAACAAGCCTCCTCCCGAGGGTCAACTCGCCACGGCCCGAAGTCGATAGCAACGCCAAAGATGGGAATTCCCGAGCCGGATCGGCCTCAATCCAACGAGTCACAGTGGCGCTCGCGCCTTAACAGCGTCGGCCTACTGGTTTTTCTCTCCCTTGTCCTGGCTGTTCTAGTTACCGTGAAGTGGGAGCGCTTGAGCCAGAAGCAGCTGTCCTCACGCTCGCGCGTCTCCGACATCAAGCTCTCGATCTTGCCGGGCTTACCGCCGCTGACGATTCGCAAGGGTTCGCTCTATCCCGTGAACGATCCCTGGCTGAAATATCTAGCGGACGAGCAGACCTGCCCGGGAGGAGAACGAACGGATCTCCCACTGAACGAGCAGGCGACCGCCATGACCTGTCTGATCAACTTCGCCAGGCAGCAGCGGGGTCTCTCGGCCCTTACTCCCGCTTCGCTGCTGAACGAGACCTCACTGAAGAAGGCCGACAAGATCGTACGCTGCAACGAGTTCGCCCACGGCGCCTGCGGCGACGATCCGGCCGCCGATGTTCGGGCGGCCAACTACTACGGCTCCTGGGGCGAGAACCTCTACCTCGGCGAGCGGCGCCTGGGAGCGCCGCGCGTGGCGCTCGACGGCTGGCTCAACTCGCCCGAGCACCGCGAGAATCTCTTCAACCCGAGCTGGCGCTTCGAGGGGATAGCCGTGATCACGGCGCCCCGGGTCGGTGAGTACTCGAACGTGACCGTCTGGGTCAACCAGTTCGGCGCGAGCTAGCCCGCCGACCTCGCCAGCGGGACCCTCGCCCGCTCCGTCTACGCGGGGAACTCTCAGGCGGGCTGAGAAATCAATCGGCGCCGGAACTCGAGCTGACGGCTGTCCGCGTAGGCGAAGGGGTGACGAAAGACCTCCATCGCCTCGCGCGGCCCCACCTCCATCGCGAACTCCTCGCCACCCGCCTCGTCGACGACGACGACGGCGAGCTGATCGGACTCGGGGCTCCAAAGAAGCGAGACCTCGTAGCCCTCTCCGGTGCGAGAATCGAGTTCCTTTAGTGTCATGGCGCTGGTGTCGGGGTAGTCGGTGGCGTCTTGCTTTCCCGAGTGCGGCCGCGGAGAAACGACAGGGCGGCTACGTCTGGGCGAGAGCGTCCGGACTTTCAGGGCTCTCGGTGAGATCGTCCGCGATACCGGCCGCACGGGGACGCCAGCCGGCATCGAGCACGATCGTGCTTCTCACCGGGTATGCGCCGATCACGTCTTCGATCGGCACGAGCAGGAGCTGCCGGGCGAAGAGGCCGGTGCGAACGGCGAGTGCGGCCGGCTGCTGCGAGGCGCCGTAAAGGACTATCTCGATCGTGCCGACGTACCCCTCAGCAGAAACAACGCGGAATCCGTCGCAGTCGCGAACCGCGTCGGCGATCGCCTTGGACTGGCCATCCTCCACCAAGACGGCATCGACCCGCGATGCGGCGATTTCTATGAGATTCGCACTGCTCACTTGCGGCTTGACCTCCATTTGGGAAGGGAGAGAGGAGCGCTCGTCAGTTCACCCCGAGCAGTTGCTCGAGTTCGCGACGACTGCCTTCGTCGAACGAGAGCACGCGATAGTTGCCTCCGGCGTCGATTTGTGGCCAAACGAGCCAGAGGTGTCCGCCGCGGGCCGCGAGCATCTCGGAGATCACGGCGAAGACCCCGATGGCGTTCGCCGACATCGCGTCGATTCGGTTCAGATCGACGGCGACGATGAGGGCCCCTCTGTCCAGAACGTTGAGACAGGCGTCCTGGATACCCTCGATCGCTTCGCTCGATGGCGAGCCAGCTCGGCACGTGATCAACCACGCACTGGGTCCGATCTCCCTGATCGTCGGTGACTGCGAGATCTGTTCTGCTCGCATGACGAGTGCTCCTCTTTTTCCCTTGCCCCCCGTGCTGCGGGCGTCCGTTCGATGTTTTTCAGGCTAGGAGCGGCGTGTGCGCTCTGCTCACGGCTCGATGCGCATGGCAACGAGATCGTGTGAACGTTGCTTCACAAATCCGGTCGAGCCGAGAGTTCAGTCGGCGACGAGCTTGTAGCCGACTTCACGCACGGTGACCAACCGGGTTGGATGCGCGGGGTCGCGCTCGATCTTCTTGCGCAGGTTGGCGACATGGGCGTCACAGGCCCGAGCGCTGCCCACGTAGGTGCTCTGCCAGAGCTGCTCCATGATCTGAGCTCGGCTGAGCGGGCGATCGAGGTGCTCCGCAAGCAGGGTGAGTAGCTTGAACTCCGAGGGCGTTAGGCCCACGGGTTGTCCGTCCACCTTCACTTCGTGCCGCGGATAGTCGATCTCGATTCCGCCGATGACCTGGACGCTGGCCGGCGAAGCCGCCCGGTCGAGATCGCGCCGCCGGAGCATTGCCCGCACGCGGCTGACCAGCTCCGCGTTCGAGAACGGCTTGGTGATGTAGTCGTCGGCTCCGAGCTCGAGCCCGAGCACCCGGTCGATCTCCGCATCCCGCGCGGTGAGCATGATGATCGGGATGTCGCTCTCTGCGCGCAGGCTTTTACAGACCTCGGTGCCCGAGATCCCGGGCAGCATCACGTCGAGTATCACCAGGTCGTACGAATCGGTCAGCGCCGCCTCGAGCGCGGCCTCTCCGTCGTGCCTCGTCTCGACCTCGAAACCTTCCCGACGCAGCGTCCAGGAGACAGCCTCAACGATGTCGGCCTCGTCGTCGACGAGAAGAATGCGCTGGCTCATGCTTGAGCTTCCCCTTCGGTCGCGCGAGGGAGGACGATGGCGACGCGGGTTCCGCCTCCCGGAGCGGAGTCGATCTCGATCTCGCCGCCGAGCGCGGATACTACCTCGCGCACGATCGGCAAGCCGAGCCCGAATCCCTCCCCGTCGCGCTTACCCGCGCGGAAGAAGCGATCGAAGGCGCGTTCCCGCTGCTCGGCGCTCAAACCCTTGCCGCGGTCGGCGACCTCGATTCGCACCATCTCGTCGGGTAGCGTCTCGGCGCCGATCTGTAACTCGCCGCCGCCGTACTTGAGCGCGTTGGAGACGAGATTCTCGATCGCCTGCCGGAGTAGATCGGCGTGAGCGATCGCGCTCAGGCCTTCGGGGCAGCTCAACGCGACACTCGCTCCGTCGCCGGCGTCACCTGCGATTTCCTCCAGAAGCGATTTGAGCTCGACCGGCT
>CAZWTK010000016.1:0-46742 GCA_964636655.1 uncultured Gaiellales bacterium | reverse complement strand
TCCGCCTCGGCTTGCGACTGCTGCTTGGCCGGATCGTTGAGTGCGTTGACTACATCGACCGTAGCCCCGGGCACCGCCTTTGTGAGCGCCTGCTTGAAAACCGGCGCGTCGGAGCCCTCCCATCTCGGCGTGACGTTCTCTGGAAGTAGGAAGGCCACTAGATCGGCCTTTTTCTTCTTCCCCCCGCATCCTGCGAGCGAGATTGCGGATGTCACGACAAGAACTGCAACAAGGAGAATCGCTAGCACACGTAGGCGAGACAACCTTGATATATCCACGAACCCTCCCTTCCCACGAGCGTATTAGTTAGGTGGGTCAACATACTAATCTCCTTGCGGCCTCGACTCAACCCGGTAGCGCATTTTCGCTTTCGTCTGGCGTGGGAGGGCGCGAATCGGCGCGACGATATAGGCCCAGCAACACCGCGACGCGGGGTTCAGTTCCCCGCCGAGCCGACCAGATAGGGGTCGGCACAGACGGCACGAAGAGTCAACGACGCTGCCCCTCTGACCGCGGCCGCGACGCCGAGTTCCGAGCGAACGACGGCCACTTTCGAGGAACGAGCAACAAACGCCCTCTCCTCCAGCTCGCTACGCAGAGGCCCGACCATCCACTCGAAAAGCGGTGCGTATATCCCTCCTAGAACCACCGTGTTAGGCGCGAGGAGATTGACCGCTGCAGCGCAGCCGAGACCAAGCGCCCGTCCCGCTTCGGCAAGCGCATCGAGAGTTCTCTGATTGCCTCGCTCGGCACTCTCGACGAGAAGCCGAACCCCGCCGTCGGGAGCGCCGATGCTCGTCCCCACCTCTGCATCGAGGCCGGCCTTTTCGAGCAACGCTTCCTGGCCGACCACGCGCTCGAGGCAACCACGCGAGCCACAGGGACAGGCGACTCCGTCGGGATCGATCGACAAATGCCCGAGCTCGCCGCCAAGATCGCTGCCAGAGCGAAGGGGCTCGCCGTGCACGACGATCGCCGCGCCCACTCCGATCTCACCGGAGACGTGGATGAAGTCCCCCCATTCCCGTCCGTGTCCCTGCCAGAGCTCACCAAGCGCGGCGAGGTTTGCCTCGTTGCGCACGGTTACATAGAGATGAGGCCACTCCCGCCCCAGCCGGCTCGCCACCTCGGTGCAAAGCGACACGTTGCGCCAGCCCAAGTTGGGTGCCACGAGGAGCGTGCCACTCTCAATCTCGACCAATCCGGGCGCGGCGACGGTCGCGCCGACGGGGATCAAGCGCTCGGCTTCCGCTTCGATAAGGGCGCTGCGACCGAGATCGCCGAGCGCGTCGAGAACGCCTCGCACAGGCGTGTCGCGGTTCTCGTGGCGGAGGAAGCGCTCGTACCGTACTCCGCCCGTCAGGTCGACTACGCAGGCGGCAAGATAGTCGACGTTGATCTCCAGCCCCAGGCCCACGACCGTCTCGTCCGAAAGAGCAACCAGACGCCCAGGGCGACCGACACCGGCTATCGGCGCCTGGCCGCGTTCCGAGAGGAGACCACGGGCCATCAACTCCCCGACCAGGCTCGAGACTGTCGACTTCGTCAGACCCACGGCCTCGGCGATGCTCGCCCGAGACATCGGCCCCTTTTCCATCACCTCGTGCAGCACGACACGCAGGTTCTGACGGCGGATGCTCTTCTGCCCGGCAGATCCTGAGTGACGCGAGACGACCGCTCGTGATCCTGACGTCGTTTTCTCATCGGCGGGGAAGTTCGGGGCCAATTTGCTTCTTGCCTCCAGTGGATCGTAAACCGGTAAAGAGCGAGGAAACACGCATAACCGAATCGGCACGATCACTAATTCGGTTGGTAGCCATACTAATTCGCCCGGTCTCGCCTCTCAACCAACCCCGGCGTTGACGATGCGGATTTCGAGGTGGCCGAAGCGCTCGACCGTAGCCGCAACCGCCCTTTCGACCTGCGTGCCCGTCTCGACGCAGATGCTGGCCTCGTTCCGGCGATCCTGCCACCGGACGCTACCTACGTCCAGCCGCTCGGCGGCGGGCTCAGCGCCCGGAGGCGAGCTGGCGCTTACGCGAGACCGTATCGATGATCACCGCCGCCAGCAGAATGGCGCCCGTCACCCAGTACTTCACGTATTGGCTGTAGCCGACCATGTCGATGCCGTTGGCGATCATGGCGATGATCAGCGAGCCCAGCAGCGCACTCTTGACCTCGCCGCGACCACCAAAGAGGCTCGTGCCGCCGATCACGGCCGCTGCGATCGCGTCGAGCAGAATGGTGCCGCCGCCGGCGCTCGACTGTACCGAGCTGAGCCTGGCCGCAAAAATAACTCCACCGAGCGCAGCCATTGTGCCCGAGATCATGAAGACGATGATCTTGATTCGAGGTACGTTGATACCCGCGCGACGCGCTGCCTCAGCGTTTCCCCCCACCGCGTAGACATGGCGGCCGAAGGTGGTCTTCTTGGCCAGAAACGTCAAGCAGACAAAGAGAATCACCATCAGCAGCCCGGCGAAGGGGACGCCGCGGGCCGGGTCGCGATTCGACCAGAGAACCAGTAGAAAGGTGGCTGCCGTCATGGCAACTACCTTGAAGAGCGAGAAGGGCACGTTCTTGACCATGGCTCCCGCCCGCTTGCGCGTTGCGATCGCACCCAGCACGACAAGCGCGTAAGCGGCGCTCAGGATTGCGGCGATGATCCAACCCGCCGAATGGGAGAAGTAGTAGTTGGCGACGTTGTTGACCGTGTTGTTCTGAATCACGATCAGCTGTTGGGGAAGCCCGTAAAGGATGATCCCTTGCGCGACGAGCAAGCCGGCGAGAGTCGCAATGAACGACGGTACACCGATGAAGGCGACGATCGAGCCCTGGATGCCGCCGAAGAGGGCACCCGCGAGTAGCGCCAAGAAGATGGCCACCAGACCCGGGAACTCGTGACTCGAGCCTGCCAGCTGGAACTCGGCGACGACCACGCCGGCGACACCGCTCAGGTAGCCGATCGAAAGGTCGATCTCGCCCAGCAGGAGCACGAAGACGACCCCGAAGGCGATCATCGTCACGCCCGCCATCTGCACGATCAGGTTGTTCAGATTGGTCGCGCTGGCGTAGTTGGAGTTCTTGGAGTAGAAGAAGGCGGAAATGACTACCAGGCCGATGACGACCGGCCAGATCCCAACATCGCCCGAGCGGATGTTGTCCATGACGCGATGGAAGGGGCGGGTGATGAGTGCGACCGGCGCGGTCGCGTCAGCGGGTATCTGCGTTCCCGTCGTCACGGCGTCCCTTCGGTGTCGCCGTTTGGGACCTTTTCCGACTTGCCCGAGGTGATCGCGTAGACGACGTCTTCCTGAGTCGTCTTCCTGCGCTCGAACACACCGACGTTGCGACCGAGGCGAAGAACGCTGATCCGATCGGCAACCTCGAAGACGTCGTTCAGGTTGTGCGAGATCATCACAACTGCGAGACCCTGCTCGGCAAGGCGCTTGACGAGATCCAGCACCTGCGCCGTCTGCGCGACGCCGAGCGCCGCCGTGGGCTCATCGAGGATCAGGACGCGCGAGTTCCACATCACGGCTCGCGCCACCGCCACGGACTGCCGCTGTCCGCCCGAGAGCGACGCCACGTGTTGTCTGATCGAGTTGATCGTCGTGACCGAGAGGCCCGCGAGCGTCTCGTCCGTTCGTCGCTCCATGACCGGCTCCCTGAGCACCTGGAAACGGTTGTGTGCCTCTTTCCCGAGGTACATGTTCTGGACGACGTCGAGGTTGTCGCAGAGCGCGAGATCTTGGTAGACGACCTCGATCCCGAGCCTGGTGGCGTCTTTCGGGCCGCGGATGTGCACCAGCTTGCCGTCGAAGTAGATCTCGCCCCGGTCGTGGGAGTGGCTTCCGGCGACACATTTGATCAGTGTTGACTTACCCGCCCCGTTGTCGCCAACCAGCGCCGTGACCTCACCGCTTCGAACTTCGAGATCGACGTCTGTGAGCGCATGGACCGAGCCGAACGACTTGTAGATGCCGCGGAGATCGAGAATCGGCGCTTCGCTCATCATGCGTTTTCTACCATAGATTTGGCGCAAAAAAACATCGGCGAAAGGGCGTGGCGGAGACGCCCCGAAGAGCGCCTCCGCCACTTCTCACCCTTATTAGCAGTACTTCGCGTAGGCACCAACGCACACTTCGCTCTTCTTCAGGAACTTATCCGTGAAGAGAACCGTGTAGTTGGCCTTCGTGACCCATACCGGAGTCAGCAGCACCGACGGTACGTCGCGGACGCCGTTGTTGACGGCCCCGTTCGTCTTCACCGTCTCGTTGTTGATCAGCTTGATGGCCACATCCGCCGCAGCCGCGGCTTCTGCCTTGACGGCCTTGTAGACGGTACCCGACTGCCAGCCGGCAAGGATGTTCTGAACGCCCTGCGGCGTTGCATCCTGCCCGCTGACCGGAATCGGGCTCAGCTTGTGATTCTTGAGTGCTGTGATCACCGCGTTCGCGAGACCGTCGTTGGCGGCGGCGACCGCGTTGATCTTGTTGCCCGTTTGCACGAGCATCTGCTCGAAGATCGTCAGCGCCTTCTGGTTGTCCCAGTCCGGCACCGACTGATTCGGGCCCTTCTTGAAGGTGCCATCCGCATAGAGCGGATCGAGCACCGAGTCGTAGCCCTGCGCGAACAGCTTGGCGTTGTTGTCCGTAGGCGCGCCGTTCAGCTCCGCGACGACCGGGGTCTTCGAGTACTCCCCACTCGCCTTGAGAGCCGCGACGATTCCGTTGCCCATCAACTCGCCGACTTTCACGTTGTCGAACGAGACGTAGTACGACGCCTTGCCGTTGAGCACGAGGCGGTCATAGTCGATTGTCTGCACGCCCTTGGCATCGGCAGCGTTCTCGATTGACGCGCCTGTCCCGGAATCGAGAGCGTCGACGAGAATGACTTTGGCCCCGTTGGTCAGACACTGGTTCCCCTGCGACTTCTGCTTCTGCGGATCGCCGAGAGCATTCAGGATGCTGTAGGAGATACCGGCTTTCTTGAAGGCCGCCGCAAGGAATGGCTTGTCGAATAGTTCGTAGCGGACCGACGTCGTCGTGTCCGGGAGCAAGGCACAGACCTGGATACTGCTTTTACTGGATTTCTTCGAGCTACCACACGCGGTCACCGTGATCGCCAACGTCACTGCCACCAGCGACAACGCTCCTGCGGTCAAGAGCTTTCTCACGTTTCCCTCCTGTTTCGTCAGCTGTAGATTCTCCAGGGCTGATGCCTGTATCACGATCGCAGACATGACAGCTACGAGGAGAATGGCCCTTTAGTGGATGGGAGTGGTTGGCCGGCCGGATCTTTACCCCTACCTCCCCTCTCCCTCTTACACCCGCGCGAAGGAGACGCGCGGATGAAGTTGATGGCTCCGTGGCTTTTATAACACGAAATCGACTCCGCTGAAAAAGGCGCCCAGATCGACGCCGCCGCGTTCGGTTACCGTCGTCATGGGCATTGAGGGAGTGCCGCGCCGATCGAGGCGCGCCGTTAGCGCTCGCCCGTATCGCGCGCGTCGAAGCGCACAGCCAACCTGTCGATGCGCGAGCCCTCGACCTCAAGCACCTCGAAGTGCATGCCGTCGTAGTCGACGACTTCGCCGGGAACCGGCGCGTGGCCGAGCTGCCCGAAAACGAACCCGCCCAGGGTGTGGTAATCCTCGACCGGCAGAGTGGAGCCGAACTCCTCGTTGAAGTCGTCGATCGAGAAGGTGCCGTCGACGTGAATGGTGTCCTCGGCGATCCGCTCGACCGATTCGTCAGGCAGATCGAACTCGTCCTCGATCTCGCCCACGATCTCCTCGAGCAGGTCCTCCAGGGTGGCGATACCCTCCATGCCGCCGTACTCGTCGACGACGATCGCCATGTGCTGGCCGGTGCGGCGGAAGTCGGCCAAGAGCGCCGCCAGGTCCTTCGTCTCGGGCACCAGGTGCGGCTCGCGCAACAGCTCCTCGATATTCACCCGCTCGATGCCGGCCTCGATCATCTGTGAGAAGAGATCGCGCACGTGCAGAATGCCGACGATGTTCTCGAGCGTGTCGCGATAGACGGGGTAGCGGGTATAGGGCGAGTCGATGACGGCGGCCAGGCACTCGGCGGCCGGCAGCTCGATCGAGAGCGCGACTACCTCGGGCCGCGGCACCATCACGTCCGAGGCCTCCTTGTCGGCGAAGTCGAAGACCTTGTAGAGCATCTCGGTCTCATCGATCTCGATCTCGCCACTCGCACTCGAGCGGCGCACGAGCATCTTCAGCTCGGCCTCCGAGTGCACCTCGCTCTCGCCCGCCGCGCCGGGTCGAACGCCGAAGAGGCGCGTGAGGGCGTTGGCCGAAGACTGAAGAAACCAGACGAGCGGATACGTGACGAGATAGAACGCCTCGACCGGGAGCGCCACCCACAGCGCGGTCGTCTCGTTCCGCTCCAGCGCTATCGCTTTCGGTGCCAGCTCACCGACCGTGACGTGCAGGTAAGTAACGATCGCGAAGGCGAGCGTGAAGGCGATCCCGACCGCAAGCACCGGATGGAAGAGCTTTTCCACGATGGGCTCCCCGACGGCGCCCAGTAGTAGCGAGAAGAAGGTGACACCAAGCTGAACGGTGCCGATGAAGCGGATCGGGTCGTTCATGATTCGAAGCGCGACTCGAGCGCGCTGATTTCCCGCCTCGGCCAGCGCTTCGAGCCGCGAGCGCCGCGCCGTCACGAGCGCGTACTCGGCCGCGACGAAGAACGCGTTTCCGAGCACGATCAGCAGGACCGCGACGATTTGAAAGAGCAGGCTCACGCGCGCCGGTTTTTCGCCGCCGCCGTCGGCGGCTGTCTATGAGGAAGCGACTCGTCGTCCAAGCGAGATCTGCCCAAAAGTATATGCGAGCTACCCGACTCGGGATTGCCCACCCAAGACCGACTCGACTTGATAAGTACGAACGTGTGTTCTATCTTCGCTCCGTGCTCCGGTTCGGCTACACCGCCGATTATGTAACCGATGTCGACGCGACACTGGCCTGCTACGAGCATGCGTTTGGTCTCCGGCGACGATTCATCACTCCGGACGGAGCATACGGAGAGCTCGAGACGGGCAAGACCGCGCTGGGCTTCGCCTCCCTCGCCGTAGGAGAGGCGCACATACCCGGCGGCGTTCGACCGTTGGCCCTCGGCGATACGCCTCCCGCGCTGGAAGTCGCGCTCGTAACCGATGATGTGCCGGCGGCATTTGCGCGAGCGGTCGAGGCCGGTGCCGCACCGCTGGCGGACCGTCCGGCTCGTCCCCTCATGGCCGCCGCGACAGCTGCGACTGGCCCTGTAAAGAAGCTGCTCGAAACTCGCCTGCTCGTCGAGGGCTACGGCGCAGGCGACGGTAATCGGTAGATCGGATCACCCGAAAGGGGGAGGAATCCGATCCCCCATACTCAAGTGGATGGACGGCGGCGCCGATACCGCATCGAGACCGCAGAATGTGCCCGGCAACGGGCAAAGCGGGCTTGAAAGGCGTCGAGAACCCCGGCCAGCACACAAGAAACGAGAGCTAACCCGTGCCACAGGACATCACTTGTCTGATCGTTGACGACCACGAGGTCGTACGTGAAGGTCTGAGACTTTCGCTTTCACGCGCCTCGCACATTCGCGTAGTCGGCGAGGCGTCCGACGGAGCGAGCGCGGTGGCGCTGGCCGAGAGGCGGCGCCCGAATGTGGTGATCATGGACGTGCGCATGCCGGGTATGGACGGGCTGCAGGCGACGCGCGAGATCATGACCAAGGCCCCCGAGAGCGCTGTTCTCCTCTTCACCGCTCACAACGAGCGCAGCCTGCTCGGACGCGGGCTGGAGTCGGGCGCCAAGGGTTACATCCTCAAGGAAGCGCCACATCAGACGCTGCTCCGGGCGATCGAGAAGGTCGCCGAGGGTGAGGGTTATGTGGATCCGGCACTGATGCCGACGTTCTTGAACGCCAGAGACAAGGAAGAAATGCTGACCACGCGTGAGCGCGAGATCCTCCAGCTCCTGGCCGACGGGATGTCGAACGTCGAAGTGGCAGGAAAGCTCTTCATCAGCCAGGAAACGGTCAAAAGCCACGTCCGCCACATCCTCGCCAAGCTCGAGGCCGACACCCGCACGCACGCCGTGGCGATAGCGCTGCGGGAGTCGATCATCGACTAATCTCCTGGCGCAGTCGCGACCGATGGAGGAGCGAGTGGCCGGAGCGGATCAGGCAAAGGGCAGGCCCGCGCTCGAGAAGAAGGGGCGCAGCGGCAAACGGCGCAAGGCCGAAAGCGAGCGCGCAAGGTTGGCCGACCAGTTGATCGCCGCCGAGCAGGAGGAGCGCAGGCGTATCTCGCTGTTTCTACACGACGGTCCGGTGCAGTCGCTCTCGGGAATCACCCTGATGCTCGACGCGGCGCTGCACCAACTGTCGAGCGGCAATCTGGAAGAAGCGACACAGGTGATCGAGGCGGTGCTCGAACGACAGCGTTCGACGATAAAGGCCCTGCGCGACCTCTCCTTCAATCTCGAGCCGGTGGTTCTGCGCGACCAGGGCTTCGAACCAGCGGTAAAGGCGCTGGCCGACGATGTCGGCATAGCCAACGAGATTCACATCGAGCTCGAGACCGGCTTCGCCGAGAATTTGGCCGAACGGGCGCAGGTCGTCTTCTACCAGATCATCCGCGAGGCTCTCCATCAGGCCATTCGGCGCGGCCCTCCCACCCGTCTGGCAGTCGCCCTGCACGAGCTCTCCGGCCGCCGAGTCGAGCTGATCATCGCCGACAATGCCCCGGGCGAGCGCCGGCGTACGAGCTACGAGACGATCGACGAGAGAGCCCGCGTGCTCGGCGGCAAGGTCAGCGTACGCGCGGCCGACGGCGGCGGCACGGTGGTGCGTGTCGTCGTCCCAGCCTACGCCGCCGAACGCTGAGCGCGTAAACGACGTACTCCGCCGACTGGCCGCACACGGCCTCGCGGGATAGGTTCTTAGTAGAGTTTCGGCCGTGAGCGACGAGTGCTATCTCCTCTATGTCTGGAAGACGAGCGGCTACGAGTTGGAGGAGCGGCTGGGCGAGTTGCCGCAGGTCGGCAGCACGGTGACCGTGGACGAGACCAGCCTGATCGTTGGCAAGATCGCATCTTCTCCGCTTCCCGACGACCCCAGGCCCTGCGCCTACCTACAACCGGCTTAGAGCCCACCCCTTCGGCGAGGCGTACGGGCCGCCTGGTTCTATGAACCGTGCTCGTCGGCGTAGGCCGTGACAAGCGCGTCAACGGCGTCCACGCCCTGGCCGTATGCGGCGTTGATCCGAACGAAGGCCTGCCACTTGGCCGGGAGAGCGTCCTCGGGGAAGATCGCCTCCACCGGGCACTCCGGCTCGCAAGCGCCACAGTCGATGCACTCCTCGGGATCGATGACGAGGATGCGATCCGCCTCGTGGATGCAGTCGACCGGGCAGACGTCGACACAAGCCTGGTCCTTGACGTCGATACAGGTTTCCGCGATGACGTAGGTCATGCCGCTTACTCTAGCGGCGCGGTCAACCTCGATGAAAGTTCGCCGCGCTTCATCACACGATGAGCTCCGAGATCAGGTCCTCGGCGTTCTCGACCAGGAGTGAGCGATCGACGACGCGATCGAAGCCGGCCTCCGTGGCCGCGCGCAGGCTGAAAGGATCGGCGTGGCCCGCATAGCCGAGAATAGGTATCTCGGGATAGGCGTCGGCGATCTCTCCGGGCTCGATACGCGTGACGTCGGCGACGACGAGGTCGGGCGACTCGATGCTCTCGGTCGAGGTCAGCTGATGTCCGGCCAGAAGCTGGCTCAGCTTTCCGACGAAAAGAGGGTCGACCCCGACCAACAGGATCTTCGACACGCTCGCAGCGTAACACGGTCTCCCCTGTTACCTGAAAGCCTCGACCGAAGCGCCCGGCGCTTCGAGCCGGCTTCGGGATGAACGCTTAGAGACGATCCGGGTAACCGCTACTGCGAAACGATGAAGACCTGCGTCCCGACGCGAACATGATTGAACAGCCACTCGGCGTCGGGGATGTACATGCGAATGCAGCCGTGAGAAAGCGAGTAGCCGATCGAGCCCGAGTTCGGCGTGCCGTGTATGCCGACCCCCGAGGCCGAGAGGCCCATCCACCGCGTGCCGAGCGGGTTACCGGGCCCGGGCGGAACCGGCTTCTCACCCTTCGCCCAGGCCGAGTTGGGCGGGTACCACCAGGGGTTGGCCCACTTCACGACGATCTCGTAGTGCCCAAGCGGCGTCGGGTAGGCCGACTGCCCCGTCGCTACCGGGAAACGCTTCCAGTAGCGCTGGCCTTTGTAGAGGTACAAGTGGTTCGAGCCGCGCCTGATGACGATCACGGGCCCGAATTTCGCCTTCGTCACGTGTCTCGAGATCTTCTTCAGCGGCAGCCTCAGCGCAATGCGCCGATTGGCCGCCAGAGCCGCCCGGATCACTCGTTGTGACGCGCTTACCTTGATCGTCCAGCCGGGCCGTCCAGCCGCGATGCGCGGGCGCAGACGGCGCAAGAAAACGTGGGCATCGATCGGCGCACGGTTGAAGCGCTTGCCGAGCTTGAGTACGTACTTGTGCAGCTTTCGGGCGTTGACGCTGACCCTGAGCGATACCGAGCTGCCCGGCGGCGCGGTTTGGGCGGTATTGAGCGCGGCGTCTATATTCGCTCGCGCCGAGATCTCGCTTGGCGCCATGGCCACCCGTTTCTTGGCGATGCGAAGTACGAGTCGCTTGTCGAAGGCCGCCTCGACCGTCGCCTTGGCGATGTCTACGCCCATTCCTCCAACCGGTACGCCGCCGACGGTGACGTCGTTGGCGATATCCAGCGGCGTGGTCGTGGTGGGCGTCGTCGTGTCGGTGGTCGTGCTGCTTGTCGTCTCCTCGGCGGTCTGAGCCGGAGCGGTGGCGACCACCGCGAAGGATGCCACCAACCCGGCGATCGCAAGCAGGAGCCCTAAGGCGAAGTTCGTCTTTTTACTCGATCTCATCGTGTGTTCGCGAATGCGGTCGTGGATCGTTCGTGATGATAGCGTCCACACCCGCCTCTATCAGTCGCTGCCGAGCGCTAGCGTCGTCGACCGTCCAGGCAAACACGGCTATTCCCCACTCGTGGCAACTTTGCACCAGGTCGGCGTCGATGACTCCGTGATGCAGAGTCACAGCGGTGGCCTCCGTTTGCTCGAGCCAACCACGAATCCGCCACCGTAGCAGTAAGCGCAGGCCTTGCAGAGCCAGCGGGACGAGCGGCGCGATTGCCCTGCGCTCGGACAGGCGCCGCCTGTCGGCGGGGAAGGAGAGGCTACGGGCAATCTCAGGAGCAAGCTCGCGCAGGCGAACGAGCTGCGATCGTTCGAGCGAACAAAGGAGCGTCCGCTCCCGAAGCCCGTGCCGACGCAGCGCGTCGACCAGAGCGCGCTCCTGGCCCCTGCTCTTCAGGTCGATCAATAACGGGCCCGAGGCCGGCCGGGCCGCGGCGAGCTCCAGCACCTGCTCGAGCGTCGCCAACTCGGCGTCGAGCTGCCGCAACTCGTCCAACGTGCGCGCGCCGGCATCACCGCGGGCGGCGCCGTGACAGAGCTCGGCCTGATCGAGCGAGTGTCCGGCCACAAGCGTTCCGTCGGCGAGAGCCACGGCGTCGACCTCGAAGCCGTCGGCTCCGTGCTCGAGCGCCAGCTCGAAGGAGCGCAGCGTGTTCTCGGCTGCCAGCAGCGGTAGTCCTCGGTGGCCGATCACGAGCGGTGGCCGCTCACCCCTGAGTAGCGACTCGGTCACTGTGCGGTCGGCAGCGTTCGCTCCGCGTCGAGCGAGACGCCCTCCCTGGCCGCGTTGACGATCATCCGGTCGACGACCCACTCGACCGGGGCGCGGTCGTCCGTCCAGGGATCGTGCGCGGGAGCGACCGGCTCGGCCTGGCGCTCGAGCAGGCCGACGAGTGGGCGCAGGCGGGTGGGCGCGGAGCTGCGCGCACGAGCGAGCGAAGCTGAGGTCAGCGGGCGATCGAGCCCGATCACCAGCGCGTTGAAGCCAAGCGCCTGCCAGCGGTACACGCGGGCAAAGACGGTGGCAAGCGTGCCCGCCGTCTGCTCGACCAGAGCGTGGTCGCGTGGCAGCGAGGCGACGTTCAGGGCAATGATCCCACCCGGACGAAGGCGAGATCGAACGAGCTCGTAGAACTCGCGTGTCGCAAGGTAGAAGGGTACGTAGGGCTGCCGGTAGGCATCGACGCAGATGATGTCGTAGCGGTAGTCGTGAGCGAGCAAGAACGGCCGCGCGTCCTCGCTGTACAGATGCAGGAGTGGCCCGGGCTCGAGACCGAAGAAGCGCTCGCCGACCGAGCTGACCTTGGCATCGATCTCGACGCCGTCGATCCGAGCCTGTGGGTAGAAGCGGCGATAGGCGCGGGCAACGGTACCGCCGGCGTTCCCGAGGATCGCAACGCGCTTTACGGGGTGGTCGAGAAGTAGCGGCGGAACGAGGAAGAGATCCCAGTACCCGCCGGTGAGCACGCTCGCCGGATCGTAGACCGAGTGCGCCACGACACCCTCGTTCAACTCCAGCACGTGCTCGTTTCCGTCCTGGACGACCTGGATGAACTGATAGGCAGACTCGCCCTCGTAGAGAACGTCCGCTCCGGGCCTGATTGCCCCCGGCGGCAGCGCCAGCAGTGCCCCCACGCACACGACCGGTACCAGTCCCCGGCGCCCGAGCGCCAACGCGCTCGTGGCCGCGAGCAGCGTCGACGTGCCGAGAAGTGTCCGCTGCGTTCCGACCAGCGGAATCGACAGGAGAGCCGGTACGAAGGTCCCGAGCAGGCTACCCGCGGTGGACAGGGCGAAGACGGTTCCCGCCGTGTCGCCGGCCGTACCGGCATTCGCGCGCTCCAGCGAGAGCCTGATCGCGAACGGCGCGACCATGCCGAGCGCCACGACCGGAGGCGCGAACAGGATGAGCGCCGCGAAGAAGGAGCCGACGACCGTGCCCACGGCCAGCTGCCCGATCCCGTTCGCGCCGCGCTCCAGCAGCGGATGTGCGACGAACGGTACGACCGCCACGCAGAGCGCCGCCGCGAGCACGATCGCCCCGAGTAGAGAAGGGCTAGGCCGGCGATCGGCGAGCTTGCCGCCGAGCCAGTAGCCGAGCGAGAGAGATGCAAGGATGAGACCGATGATGTTCGCCCAGACCATGGTCGAGTCGCCGAAGTAGGGAGCAAGCAGGCGCGAGGCACAGATCTCGGTCGCCATCGAGCCGCTGCCGGCGAGAAAGACGAAGAGCAGTAATGCGGGGCGCCGCAGAGCGCCGAGCTCGCTTGCGGGCAAGACCTGCTCGGTCATCAGCGCGCCCGAACGACGACCACGGCGCAGTCGTCGAGGAGCGGACCCCCGGCGAACCGGCGGCAGTCGGCCAGCACGGCGTCGGCGAGATCCCTGGCTCCCAGCCGCGAGTTCCGGCGCAGAAAGTCGTCGAGCCTCGGCGTACCGTAGAGCTCGCGCTCGCGGCGAGCCTCGATCACACCGTCGGTGTACAAAACAACCGCGTCGCCCGGTGCGTAGGGTATCCGGATCTCCTCGTAGTGCTGGCTGCCGACGATCCCGAGCGCGAGCCCGCCCACAGGTAGAGATTCCACCGCTCCGTCGGCGCGCAGCAGGCGCGGCCGGGGATGACCTGCGCTGGCGCAGGCCAGCTCGGTCCTCGCCGGATCGACCTTCATATAGATCATGGTGACGAACTTGCCCAGCTCGACCTCCTCGAGTACGACCTCGTTCACGGCGGCCAGGAACGCGCCCGGCTCGGGATAGCGCCGAGCCAGCGAGCGGAAGGTGAACTTGACCATCGCCATGTCGGCAGCCGCATCGACTCCGTGCCCGGTCACGTCGCCGAGCACGACCGCCAGCGCCCCGTCCTCGAGCACGAGGAAGTCGTAGAGATCGCCGCCGATCTCCACCCGAGCCGAGGCGGCGTAGACGGCTCCGACGTCCAGGCCCTCGATCTCGGGCTCGTAGTCGGGCAGGAGCGAGCGTTGCATGGCATCCGCGAAGGCCTTCTGCTGCTCGTACAGGCGCGCGTTGTCGATTGCGAGAGCCGCCTGCCCCACGATCGCGAGCGCCACTTCGATGGTCTCGTCGCGGATCGGTTGCTCGGGGCTGAGCGAGATGAGGCTGACCGTCGCCAACACCTCCTTCGGCGTGGCGACGGGAAGCACGATCGCCGTCGAGCCACGCTCGAGGAACGGCTCGAGCAAGCGCAGCGAATCGTCCACCTCGTCCGTCTCGCGCTTGAGGCGCAACACGAGGCCCTCTCTGATCACGCGAGCGATGTCTCCGCTCAGCGGAAGCGACCGCTTGAGGATCGCTCGCATCGGCTCCTCCAGATCTCCTCGCGCAACGTGAAGAGCCCGCGCTTCCAGCTTCTCCTGACGCTCGTCGGGCATGTAGAGGACGGCGACGTCGACTCCCACCAGCTCGGCGATCGTCTTCGCCGCCGCCTCCAGCGTGGTCTGCAGTGACAGGCTCTGCGCGAAAGCGCGTGAAACCTCGTACAGCGCCCGTAGCTGGGCCGCAGCCTGACGCTCCGCACGCAGCGAGTGCTCGAGCTCGCTACCGAGGAGAGTCGCCTGCTCGTGCAGGCTCGCGCGATGGACGGCAACGGCGAGCTGATTGCGAAGCGCCTCAAGCAGCGCACGCTCGCTCTCGTCGGGAACCCGATCTCTCGACGCGTACAGAGCGAGCAACCCGATCACGTCGTTTGCCGCTTCGAGCGGGAGAGCGAAGACCGCCTCGACTCCCGACTCGACGAGAATGTCGCGGAGCGACTCAAGCCTCTCGTCGGCGAGAGCATCGGCGATGATCACCCCGCCCGTGAGCCGACCGGAGGCGAGCGCCAGCTCGAGTAGGCGGTTGGCGATGCGCTCGTGCGCGCCCTGCAGACCGCGAGCCGCAGCGGTACGCAGGCCGTCCTCTCCGTTCAGGTAAACGGCGATTCGTTCGATGCCGAGTAGATCGGCGATTCGCTCCACGGCGGCGTTGAGCGTTGGCTCGACCGCGAGCTCCGACATGGCCTGCCCGCTGAAGGAGAGGAGCGCTTGCGTCCGCTCCAGCTCCTGAACGAGATCGCGGCGCAGCGCGGCTTCCTCGAGCACCCCGGCGACGCGGGCGGCCAGCGTCTGCAAAGCTCCGAGCTCGCCTTCGCTTATCTGCGTCCCTTCGTTGAATCTAGCCTCCAGCACGCCGAGCGGTTCGAGCCCGATAGGCAGCGTGACAACGAGCGTCCCGGGCAGCTGCTCGCGCAGCGGCCTACCTTGCTCGCGCACGCGAATAGCGCGCTCTCGGGCTGCCTCCAGATCGGCGGCGGAGAGGACGAAGGATGTCCCGAGCTGCACGCCGTCCGGATGATCGCCCAGCCAGAGCAGCACCTGCTCGGCTCTCGTCGCCGCGGCAACGAGAACCGCCAGCCGTCGCGGCAGCCCGTCGGAGTCGAGCGCCGCCACGAGAGCGTCGGCAAGCAGTTGCTGGGCCGACTCGGACGAAGCCAGATCACCGCCGCCGGCTTCCGCCGTCACCTCTCCACCGGAAGCCGAAGGGGGTTGAGCCTTAGACTCGGGAGCGGGAAAGGAGTGGCCGTCCACGTCAGTAGTATCCCGCCGATCGCGGCCCTGGCGCGGAATCGGTCGTCACCGGCCCGGCGCGAACGGCTCGAGTCGGCCTGATCTTCCAGCGGTAAGGTGGCGACCGGCGCGGATCAGACCTGCATAGTCGAGCCGGTTGGCCCTAAACTGAGGCGCTGGTGGGATATCCAGCGCGAAAGATGCAGCACGAGGACGAGAAACCGCCAATCGATCCGACGACGGTCACCCGCGCCTACGAGCGCGAGCGAGCTTCCCGGCAGATACGCAAAGAGCGGGCCCGTGCGCGCAATCGAGCGCACGTGCGTTTTTACGTGACGATGCTGGTCATGCTGGCGGCCGTTGTCGCCATAGCGTTGCTGATCTGGCATGAAACTAAGACCCTGTTCGGTATCTGACGGGCTCGCCGTTCGCGCCACCGAGCGATTGGAGACCGACAAGCGCCTACTTCGATGCCATACTTCCAGTCCATGCAGACTCCAACTCCACACCGCCCTCATCACGCCGGCCCACGACCGCCGTTGGCCCGCCCCTCGCTGCGTCACCCCGAGGGCTTCCTCTTCACCCCTGAAACCCTCACCTGGCTTTCGGGCCTCGTGCTCAGCCTGTCGACCTTTATGAGCTGGTACAGCGGTTCCGGGGGCTACCAGCTCGTTCTGAGCGTGATCGGGTGGCACACGGGCCTGGTCGGTCAAATCGTTTTCTTCCTCGGCCTGGCCGTGCTTGCGCTCGTCGCTCTGCGCGTCTTTGGAGTTGCGCTGCCGGCCAGCCTCCCGGAGAGCTTGGTCGTGATCGGGATCGGCGTCCTCGCCACGATCCTCGTACTCGTTCGCCTGATCTGGATCCCCGATCGCTTCCTTCCCGCGGATGGTCGCGGGATCGGTATCTGGATTGCGCTTCTCGCGTCGTTCGGCGTGATCGCGGCAGGCCTGATCGAAGCAAGCGAAGAGGTCTGAGCTCAACCGGAGTCGCCGGGTTCCGGTGTCTTGCCGCCGGGCGGCTGATACTGCCCTCGAAACAAGCTCCTAGACTGGCAACACGTCGCGCGCATGCTCGACCAATCGCCGCGGATCGAGCGGGCTACCGAAGTAGGCCGCCGCACCGAGCGAGCGCGCCAGCTCCTCGTCGCTTTCACCGGCGGCGCTGAACAGGATCACGGGCGGCGCCGCTTCGCCGCGTCGCTCGTGCAAGCGGCGGAGTGTTTCCCAGCCGTTCGCCCCAGGCATGCTCACATCGACCATGATCAGATCGGGCGGGCGGGTCTCGACCAGGCGCTGGCCTTCCTTCGCATTGTCGGATTGCTCGACCTCGTAGCCGGCGGGCTCGAGGCTGGCGCGAACGTAGGCGGCTATTCCCGGTTCGTCGTCGATTACCAGGACGACGGGCCCATGGTGAGCTCGAGAACCGAGCTGCGATTGTTCTACGAACTCATCGAGATCGCTCTTTCGGAAACGCCGGTGACCACCGGGCGTCGTAAAGGCAGGTACTCGTCCTGCGTCACACCACTTCCTGAGCGTGCTTTGCGCGACACCCAAGTACCTCGCCGCATGGCCGAGGGTCAGCCATTCGGGTTGCTCACCTACCCGGCTCTGCCGGGATCGCCTTTGATCGGGCATCTTGTCGGCATCTCCAATTCGCGCGTTTTTTAAGCGACTCCGATAGTTTTGGCCGCTTTCGCCGAATACAAACGACGTCGGGATGCGAAAACCGGCGCGAGCGCGACCCTCAGGGTCTCAGCGGCCTCGGGGATGGGAGACGGGTTCCCCGCCTCCCATCCCCGATTCGAGCCTAACGCGAAAGGGTGCGCCCGTCGCGATCGAAATCGAGCCGGAAGCGCACGTCTTCTTCTCCGCGCTTTCAGGGCTTCGTGACCGTGACGGTCACAAGGCGAAGCGTGCGCTCACATGTCTGCGTGCCTTTCGCACCCGAACCCTGATCGAGCGCGAGCCCGAACGCCGTCCCGAAGGCGAAGACGGCAATCGTCGCCACCACAAGAAGCACGCGACGCAACCGGCCGGAGCGCGCTCGTTCGTAGCGAGCACGCTCAGAGCGACGAGGCTTCGATGGCTGGGTCACGGTAAGTAGTCGACCGCTGCGCGTGTGTACAGATGGAAGGCGGCGTCGAGCACAATAGCCAAATCGTGCGACCAGCCACGTACCGCCGCGCGCTCGGCCACCGCGTCGGTTGCCCAGCGCTCCGCGTTGCCGTAAAGCTCGACCGCCTCGGCCAGAGTGAAGGTCTGCCCGATTCGCCGCCTTAGCTCGTCGGAGATCGTCTCCAGCTCCAGGTAGAGGCGAGCGCTGGCGGTCGAGTCGGTGGCCAGCACCTGGAAGCGCTGGTAGCCGTCCTGCCATTGCTGACGCGATACCTCAACGGTCGTGGACACGCCGGCGATGATACTCAGCGCGTATTCGCAGAGGTTGGAACGAGCCCGCAAGCTTCGCGAGAGCGACAGCTCTCGGGCCAAAGCGGTTCGAGCTCGCGGGCGATGCTCTCACCGAGCTCGTAACCAGGGTTCGCGAGCGCGAACGCGACATGGGCATGTAGACACTTGAGCTTGCGGCTGTTCTTTGAGCCGCTGATGCCCAAACGGAGCGAGGCGCCGGCGTCCACCATCCGACAGGCCGATGGTGCCGATTCTTTACGCAGGCGGCGCTGCTTGCGGTTGGCACGCCATACGCTCCAGCGCAGGCGACGGCTCTTTCGCACCTGCTCGCTCCAGCGTTCCACCCCACCCGCCGCCTCGAGTCGCGCCACCGCCACGACGAGCTCGGGGCAGGTCAGGTAGAAGCCGGTGGGAAACGGCTTCCCGTTTTCGTCGTACGGCTTCTGCTCGGTGACCGCCGGGAAGCCGAACGGGC
This sequence comes from uncultured Gaiellales bacterium, assembly GCA_964636655.1. GTDB lineage: Bacteria > Actinomycetota > Thermoleophilia > Gaiellales > Gaiellaceae > Fen-549. The sequence continues at coordinate 28,261 of CAZWTK010000016.1, read as the reverse complement.
AGCGCACCGCAACCCGCGAGAAGGCTCGTGGCTCTCTGCCAATCTGGGCTGCGACAATCGCCCTGTCGTTCACACTGGTCATGTTACTCACGTCGGCCGTAGCCGATTCTCGGCTCCTCATGCACGTATGTGGCCCGCTCGGCTTTCCGAGGTCGGGAAAGCATGCTCTCCGCGGAGATCAGTGACCGGCCTGGGCCCGACTGCGCCGCCAGCCGTCAATGCCTTTAACGATATAGAGCCGCTCTCCCGGCTTGACATAGGCGAGGCGTCGCGCCTCGCGCTCGATCGCCTCGGCTGTCTCTGCGCGCTCGAGCTTATGCTTGAGCGCGATGTGTTGCGACCTGAGCTGGGCAACCTCCGCGTGCTCGCTCCGAACGAGTTCTCGCTTGTCGAAGTAAGAGCGAAGCGGCCCCGCGTAGAGAAGAGCGATCAGCGCGACGAGCCCCAGCAAGACAAGCCGGCGCGCGCTCAACCGCTGCCGCCGGCGATGGGCGCGCGCGGCTCGTCTGGGCTTCGTTCGCTTCCCCCTGGTGGACACGGCTTGGAAAAGTTCTAAGCCGTGGTCGACTGTCCTTCCGCCGCAGGCGCGCCGGCTTGCGGCAAGAACGAAGGGCCGGTTGTCGCCCGGCCCCTCGTTCTAGACAGTGAATCGGCGCAGCGCGCGCTAGTGCTTGGCGCGCGGGAAGGAGCCCCAACCCGGGTAGACGGCCTTGTCGCCCAGCTCCTCCTCGATGCGCAGCAGCTGGTTGTACTTGGCGACACGGTCGGTGCGGCAGGGCGCGCCCGTTTTGAGTTGGCCGACGCCGGTGGCGACGGCGAGATCGGCGATCGTCGCGTCCTCGGTCTCACCCGAGCGGTGTGAGATCACCGCGGAGTAGCCGTTCTTGCGCGCCAACTCGATGCAGTCGAGCGTTTCGGTCAGCGTCCCGATCTGGTTCAACTTGATCAGGATCGAGTTGGCGACCTTGTGCTCGATCCCCAGCTTCAGGCGATCGATGTTGGTCACGAAGATGTCGTCGCCGACCAGCTGGATCTTGTCGCCGAGCTTCTGCGTGATATCGGCCCAACCCTCCCAGTCGTCCTCGGCGTGGCCGTCTTCGATCGAGACGATCGGGAAGCGCTCGCAGAGCGAGGAGTAGTAGTCGGTCATTTCGCTCGGGCTCAGATCCTTACCCTCGCCGGTGAGCACGTAGCGGCCGTCCTTGAAGACCTCGCTCGCGGCGGGGTCGAGCGCGATCGCAACCTTATCGGCGTGACCGGCCTTCTCGGCCGCCTCGAGAATGGCCTCGATCGCCGCCTCGGTCGAAGGCAGGTCGGGCGCGAACCCGCCCTCGTCGCCAACGCCGGTGGCCAGACCGCGAGCGGAGATGACGCCCTTCAGCGTGTGATAGACCTCGGCCGCGATACGCAGCCCTTCGGCGAAGCTGTTCGCGCCCACCGGCACGAGCATGAACTCCTGCAGGTCGATCGAGTTCTGCGCGTGCACGCCGCCGTTGATCACGTTCAGCATCGGCACCGGGAGCGTGGCGGCTTCGGAGCCACCGAGCCAGCGGAAGAGCGAGACGCCGGCCTCGTCGGCCGCGGCCTTGGCAACCGCCAGCGAAGCGCCGAGCACCGCATTGGCGCCCAGACGGCCCTTGTTCGGAGTCCCGTCGATCTCGATCAGCTTCTGATCGAGTGTGCGCTGGTCATCCGGATCGGCGCCCTTGAGTGCCGCCGCGATCTCGCCGTTGACGTTAGCCACCGCCTTGGTGACGGCCTTGCCCAGGTATACGTTCTTGTCGCCGTCGCGGAGCTCGACCGCCTCGTGCACGCCGGTAGAGGCACCGGAAGGAACGATGGCTCGACCTTTGCGTCCGGACTCGAGCACGACGTCGACCTCGACCGTCGGGTTTCCGCGCGAGTCGAGAACCTGCCGGCCGTGCACTGACGCGATCTTGCTGCTCATCTCGTTTTCTCCTTTGCTTGATCGAAGTAAGAGTCTTGTTCTGCGAGCGCTAGCTCGGAAAACGCCTTTCCGTCGGCCTCGGCCAGCGAGGCGGCGAGCTCGACGCGATCGCGAAAGCGACCGGCAGCCTGCCTGAGGGCCAGCTCAGCATCGACGCGCGCGAGCCGGCTGACGTTCACGCAGGCGAAGAGTACGTCACCGATCTCCTCGGCGACGCGGTTGTCGGGCTCGGCGCCGGGGGAGGGCTGGCCTGCAACCTCGATCGCCTCGGCGACCTCGTCCAGTTCGGAGGTCAGGTCGGTCAGCGCCTGAGCGAGTGTCGGGTAGTCGAAACCGACCGCAGCGGCTCGTCCCTGCAGCTTGCGGGCCAGTAGTAGCGCTGGCAGCTCCGGGCCGACGTCGTGGAATATGCCCTCGCGACCCTCCTCGCCGGCCTTGATCTTGTCCCAGTTCTCGAGCACGCGTCCGGCCGTCTCGGCCTCGGCCTGGCCGAAGACATGGGGGTGCCGGCGCACGAGCTTCTCGTGGCATCGCCGCGCCACCTGCTCCAGACCGCCGTGGCCCTCTTCCTCGAGCAGGAGCGAGAGGAAGTAGACCTGGAAGAGCAGGTCGCCAAGCTCGTCCAGCTGCTTGTCCGCATCGCCCTGAAGGACCGCGTCGGCCACCTCGTAGGCCTCTTCTAGGGTGTGGGGAACGATCGTAGCCGCGGTTTGCTCGCGGTCCCACGGGCAATCACGGCGCAGGCGCTCGGTTAGCCGCTGTAGATCGAGGAGCGCTTGTGAGAGATCGCTCAGGGTCGCCTCCGCGGCCGCCGAGATCCCTACGACGTCGTGGTCGTGCCGACCGTGGAGGAGCTGGTCGTCGTAGTCGGCTTGTAGTTCGGGGCGTAGCTCGTGTTGTCGGCGGCGAACTTATCCGCCTTGTCGACCCAGGCCGTGTACACCGCGTTCTGCTTGGTGGTGAGCAGAGTCTGGCGGATGGTGGTCGAAACCTCGCTGAGTGGACGAAGGTGTGCCTTCACGACCGGTCCGGTGGGGAGAATGATGTGCCAGCCGAAGCTCGTGTGAACCGGCTGCGAGAACGTGCCGGTCTTGAGCTTGCCGAAGAGCACCTTGGCGAACGGCTTGACCAGTTTCTTTTCCTCCATTGCGCCGAGTTTGCCGCCGTTGGCTTTGCTAGCGGTGTCGGTCGAGTACTTCTTGGCCAGCTTGGCGAAGTCCGCGCCCGCCTCCAACTGCTGGTAGATGCTGTCGGCCTTCGCCTTGGTCTTGACCAGGATGTGCGAGACCTCGCGGCTCGTTCCGACCTCGTAGGAGCTCTTGTGAGCGTTGTAGTAGTCCTTGATCTCGCTCTGGGGAATCGAGATGCTCTTGGTCAGCGCTGTGTACGCGGCCTGGTCGAGGAGGTTATCGTGGATGCGCTCCCTGACCTGCTGCTCGGTCAGGTGCAGCTTCGCAAGCTCGGCTTCGAACTTCTTCTGACTGCCCCCGAACTGCTGCGTGATCACCTGCGTGAGGTTCTTTTGAATCTCCGCGTCGCTGACCTTGGTGCCCATCTTCGCGGCCTGCTGGGCGACTGCGCTGCGCTGGACCAGATAGGCGACGGCCTTGTCCTTGAGGGTCTGATAGTCCTTGCTCCCGACCGCCGGGAACTTCTGCGGGGGTTTCGCTTGGGCGTACTGATCCTTGGCCTGTGCCATCAGCGAATTGAACTGGCTGACAGTGATGGTTTGATCGCCGACGATCGCGATGGCGCCTGCGGGAACCTCTTTTTGCTTCGCGCTGCCACAGGCGACCAGCGCCGTCGCGGCTACGAGCGCGAGAAGAAGAGAAGGGATGAGTCGCCGAATTCTCATACAGAGACGCGCCTGCAAGAGATCACGCTCGGCGCGCGGCGAGTATAGCAACGAGTAGCTTGCTGGCCGCCGAGAAAGCCGAGCCACGCAGCGTCAACTCGCGCTTGGAGGAGCTGTAGACGGCCGTCGCGACACGCGTCTTCAGTTCACGCAGCTCGCCCGAGCCCAGCACGAGTGGACCGACACTGACGCGACCGTCGCGGTAGACGAGGTAATCGGCCTCGACCTGCGCTAGATCGAGCTTCGCCTGCTGGATGGCGAAGAGGTTGGCAACGGGCTCCGGCAACGGCCCGAAGCGGTCCTCGCAGGACGCCTCCAGCTCGTGCAGCTCGTCGGCGTCTTCGACCAGAGCCAGGCGCCGGTGCAGATCGATCTTGAGCGCTTCGGAGGACACGTAGCCGGCCGGGATGTAGGCGTCGATACGGGCATCGACTCGAAGCGGCCGCGGCGTAGCGTGGCGCCTGCCCGATAGCTCGGCCACGGCCTCCTCGAGCATCTCCACGTAGAGCTCGAAGCCAACGGCGGCGACGTGGCCGGACTGCTCGTCGCCGAGCAGCTCGCCGGCGCCGCGTAACTCCAGGTCGCGCATGGCGATGGCCAGTCCGGCCCCCAGCTCAGTATGGTCGGCGAGTGTGGCCAGGCGCAGGCGCGCCTCGTGCGAGAGCTCCTCGGCGCTGGGGTAGAGGAGGTAGGCGTGGGCGATGCGATCAGAGCGGCCCACGCGACCGCGGATCTGATAGAGCTGGGCCAGCCCGAGCGCGTCGGCGCGCTCAATCACGAGCGTGTTCGCCTGCGGGATGTCGAGCCCCGACTCGATGATGGTCGTGGCGACAAGCACGTCGGCCTCGCCGCGCAGGAAGGCGAGCACCCGTTCCTCGAGCTGGCGCTCGCGCATCTTGCCGTGAACGACCAGCATGCTGAGCTCGGGACAGAGCTGGCGCAGGTGCTCCGCCGTCTCCTCGATCGTCTCGACGCGGTTGTGCAGGTAGAAGGACTGGCCGCCGCGCGCATGCTCACGCTCGAGAGCGCTCTTCACCAGCTCCTCGTCGTAGACGCCGACGTAGGTGCGGATCGGCTGGCGTCCCTCCGGTGGCGTCTCGATCGTCGAGATGTCGCGCAGGCCGGCGAGCGACATGTGCAGGGTGCGCGGAATCGGAGTGGCGCTGAGCGTGAGCACGTCCACCTCCAGCCTGAGCGAGCGCAGAAGATCCTTCTGAGCGACGCCGAAGCGCTGCTCCTCGTCGAGCACCACGAGGCCGAGGCTCTTGGCGACCACGTCGCGCGAGAGAACGCGGTGCGTGCCGATTAGAACGTCGACCTTGCCCTCGCGGAACTCGGCCAGGATGCGCTTGGCCTCGGCGGGCTTGCGGAAGCGCGAGATCATCTCCACCCGCACCGGAAAGTCGCGGTAGCGCTCGCGGAAGGTGTTCCAGTGCTGCTCGGCGAGTACCGTGGTCGGTGCCAGCACGAGCGTCTGGCGGCCGTTCAGCGTGACGGCGAAGGCCGCGCGAACGGCTATCTCGGTCTTGCCGAAGCCCACGTCGCCGCAGACCAGCCGATCCATCGGACGCGGCGCCTCCAGATCCTCCTTGACCGCCTCGATCGCCCGTTCCTGGTCCTCCGTCTCGCGGAAGGGGAAGCCGGCCTCCAGCTGTTCCAGCCAGGCCTGATCGAGGTCGTAGGCGACTCCCTCCACCTGCTGGCGTTGGGCGTAGAGCGAGAGCAGCTCGCCGGCCAGCTCGTGTACGTTCACGCGGGCGCGCGACTTGAGCAACTGCCAGGCCTTGCCGCCGAGCTTGGAGAGAGCGGGCGCCTTGCCGTCGGCGCCGATGTAGCGCGAGACCTTGGCGATCTGCTCGTGCGGAACGTAGAGGCGATCGTCGCCCTTGAAGGCGAGCAGCAGGTAGTCGCGCGTGACGCCGGCGACCTGCTTGGTCTCGAAGGCGATCAGCCGGCCGACGCCCTGGTCTTCGTGCACCACGTAGTCGCCCGGACGCAGGTCGGAGAAAGACTGCAGCGCTCGCCCGATCCGCGGCGCCGCCCGCGACGGCCGCTTGCGAAAAACCTGACTCGCAGGGAGAAGAACCAGACCCAGCTCGCGCCAGACCAGCCCGCGCCGCGCGGGCGAGACGGCGAAGCGCAGGTCTCCCTCTCGCGCGAGCTCCTCGCCCGGCTCGAGAATCGACGCCGCGAGCGAGCGCAGGCGGCCGCCCGTGCGCAGTGCTTCGCCGCGATGGGGGAAGGCGACCACGACACGCTGGCCGGAGCGCACGAACGAGCCGAGATCTCGCTCGGCCTCGCTTAATCCGCGGGCGGCGACGGCCGGCCGCTGCGCCTCGAACGAGAAGGGTTGTCCCTGGGGAAACGGATCCAGCTCGCTCACACCCTCCAGTGGTAGGGGATCGATCTCGAGCTCCTCGCGCCAGACCCGCTCGACCTCCTCGCGCTGCCAGACGAGATCGGGCACCGAGGCGAGCGGCGAGATCAGCGGCGTCGGAGGCGCGGACCCCGCTCCCTCCCGCTCGAGCGAGGCGGTGGGATCGATGAGCCACTCGGCGGCGGGCTGCACGAGCACCTGCTCGACCTCATGCAGCGTGCGCTGCGTGAAGGGCGAGAAGGCGCGCATCTGCTCAATCTCATCACCGAACAGCTCGATGCGCAGAGGGTCACGGCCGCTCGCCGGAAAGACGTCGACGAGGCCGCCGCGAACGGCGAACTGACCGCGCTCCTCGGCTCGCTCGACCCGTTCGTATCCCGCGCCGGCCAGATCTTGCGAGATCTCCTCCAGGCTCTTGCGGTCGCCGACGCCAAGCCGGATCGCCTCGGGCCTGAGCTGCGGCGGCGGCATCCCCTCGGCCAGAGCCGTCGCCGAGACGAAGATGAGCCCTCCCGCCGCCAGTACCTCCAGCGCCCGTGCCCGCTCGCCGATCAGGTGTGCAGCCGGCACCAGCCCCGAATCCCAGCGAACACCGCGACTGGGCAGGAAGGCGACCGCGTCTTCGCCCATGAACCAGCCCGCGGCTTCGGCGAGATCGCGCGCGTCCTCGTCGTCGGCGACGAGAACGGCCAGCGCCCGCTCGAGCCTTTCTTGCAGAGCGCTGATCAAAAGCGGCAGTGCCGGCTCGGACACGCGCACACGGGCCGGAAGCGCGCCGGCCAGGCTCGAGAGGCGCTCCTGAGCTGCGAGCTCGCGTACGAAGGCGTGAAGAACCGGGCGGTCCATGGCTTAGAGCCTATCCCGCTGGGGAGGCGTGGCCGAGGTGGTCGATGCGTGGATGCCGGCAGTCGTACGGACCGCGAAAGCGCACTGGTAGTGCGGCGAGCGGTTCGGGTGGCGGCCGACACCACGAAGCGGCCGCGCCGGTCGTGCAGGCCTGGCGGGATACGCTCTTACGTGGGACTTTCGCCCCGCGCAGGACTAGTGTTGCCCGCGCCCTTCTACATCCGATGCGGCGGATCGACCTTAGGCTTCGCGCTCGTTGAAGCGGGCCTGCGCGGTCTCGAGGCCTTCGCCCGCGAGCAGCTCGACGGCGTCGGCGGCGCGAGAGACGATCGCCTCCACGTCGGTGCCGGAATCGAAATCCGAAAGTACGAAGTCGGCCACCGTCCTACGGTCGCCGCGTCCGGGCCGGCCGACGCCCACACGCAGTCGCAGGAACTCCTTCGTCGCCAGCGCCGCGGCGATCGAGCGCAGGCCGTTGTGCCCTGCCAGGCCGCCACCCAAGCGCAGCTGCAGGCGTCCTGGCTCCAGGTCGACATCGTCGTGGACGACGAGCAGCTGCTCGGACTGCAGCTTGAAGTAGCGCGCCGCGGCGGCCAACGAGCGGCCGGACTCGTTCATGAAGGTCTCGGGCGCGAGCAGCGCAACCCGACTTCCCTCCAGCCTGAACTCGGCCAGCCGCCCGTGAAACTTTCCCCGGAAGCGCGCCTCGTGGCGCCGAGCCAGCTCCTCGACGACCCTGAAACCGACGTTGTGGCGGTTGCGGACGTACTCTTGCCCGGGGTTGCCCAGGCCGGCGACCAGCAGATCCAGCGTCGAGACCGGTCTGTCTCGACGAAACCAGCCCATCTAGCGCTCCGTCGGGTAGTGCTTCCGAGCCATTGCCTGTAGGAGCACTATGAAGAGGGAGCCTCGGCCTCTTCCGACGGGCCCTCGCCCTCGCCCTCGCCCTCGCCTTCCGCTTCCTCGCCTTCGACTTCCTCGCCTTCCTCCTCCTCTTCGACCTCTTCGACCACGACGGAGGGAAGCGTGACACTGACGAGCAGAGTCTCGGCGTCGTCGAGGAAGGCAACGCCCTCGGGCGGCGTCAGATCAGAGAGGTGCAGCAGATCGCCGATCTCGAGCGAGCTCACATCCACTTCTATCTGATCGGGAATCTGAGCCGGTAGCCCCTCGACGAGGAGCTCGCGCGCGGACGGCGTGACGACTCCACCGGCCTTCGCGCCCGGCGACTCGCCCACGAGCGTAATGGAGACACTGGACTGAATCGCCTGGTCGAGGCGAATAGCGTGGAGATCGACGTGCAGAAGGCCACCGCGAACGGGGTCGCGCTGATAGTCCTTGAGAATCGCGGAGTTCGGTTTCTTCTCGTCGCCGACGACGACGTCGAGGATCGCGTGGCCGCCGTGAGCGCCGGTCAGAGCGCGACGCAGGTCCGCCTCGGGCACGGCGAATGCACGTGCCTCGAACGCGCCGCCATAGAGGACGCCGGGCACAAGCCCCTGCCGGCGCAGGCGCCGATTGGCGGCGCTACCGCGCTCGGATCGTTCCTGAACCTGGAGCTTTACTCTCTCTGTGGCCACGGCGCCGAAGTGTAGCGACCTCGACGCATCGCGCGCCTGGCAAGGCGATACGACACTTCAATAGAAACGAGCTTTTAATAGCTCAGTCCGGTCCCGTAGGCGAAGAGCGGCTTCGTGCGCTTGCCGTCCTTCAGGCGTACTCCCTTCACCATCGGTACGTCTTTGATCGATGCCGGCCAGCTCACCGGCAGCTTGCCGTGCGGCGAAACCCGGCCGAAAAGAACGTCCGCGACACCGCGGCCGGCCTCGGTGCCTGGAAGGTAGGCCATCAACAACGCGTTCGCCTTCTTGACCAGACCGCCGATCATGAGCGGCCGCCCGGCCACGAGCACCATCACGACCGGCTTGCCGCAGGCTTCGGCCGCCTTGACCAGTCGCACCTGGGCGGATGCGAGCGCTCCGCGCGGGTTGTCGCCGTACCACTCGGCGTAGGCCTTCTCGCCGACTGCAACGACGATAGCGCGCGCCTTCTTTGCCTTCGCGCGGACCTCCGCCCGGTTGCGCCAGTTTGCGGTCAGCACATTGCGAGCCCCGACCGCTTGGCGGATGCCCTGGAGGATGGTGACCGCCGGTGGCCTCGTGCCCGCCGGAATCCCCTGCCAGCCGATCGTCCAGCCGCCCATCTGCCAGGAGACGTTTGTCGCCGCCGGACCGACGACCAGGATCGGGCCGCCGCGCTTCCTCAGCGGCAGTACGTGTCGATTGTTCTTCAGTAGCGTCAGCGAAGCGTCAACGGCCTTGCGCGCGAGCTTGCGATCGCGTGCGGACACCGCGCCGGGTTGAGCCTTTCCCGTGTCCACATAGGGGCGCTCGAACAAACCCAGACGGAATTTCAACGCGAGCACGCGCTTCACCGCCTCGTCGAGGCGGTCCTGTGAGACAGCGCCACTCTGGACGAGACCCTGTAGAGCACTCGTGAACCGGGGCGAGTCGTAGGGAATCATCGTGACGTCGATACCGGCGTTGACCGCACGTCGCACGGCGTCTTCCGGGCTTGTGGCAATACAGCTGAGTTTCGGGCTGGAGGAAGCGCCGGACGGGCAGTAGAGGTCGCCGACGTCACCCCAGTCGGAGATGAGCACGCCGCCGAAGTGCATCGCGTCACGCAACAGGTCGGTCGAAAGCGCGTGCGACGCGGTGACGGGAACTCCGTTCACTGCGCCGTGCTGGGTCATGACGGCCGCCACGCCCGCGTCCACGGCCGCCTGAAAGGACGGGACGAACCACCTCGTCAGCGTCGCAGACGAAAGGGTCACCGGGTATCTGTCTCGACCACCTCGGGGCTGCGAGTAGGCGATGAAGTGCTTCGCGGTAGCGGCGACAGCGAGATGATCCGGGTCGCTGCCTTGAAGTCCGCGCACGGTCGCACCGACGAGCGACGAGACCAGCTTGGGGTCCTCGCCGAAAGTCTCGTAGTAGCGGCCCCAACGTAGATCGCGGGATACATCTGCGACAGGTGCGAAGAGCCAACGAATCCCGACCGCTCTCGCCCCACGTGAGGTGACCGCCGCCACCCGACGAACGAGCGCCGGATCGCGCGTCGCCGCCATTCCGAGCTGATGGGGAAAGATCACCGCGCCCAGCACGGGCGAGAGACCGTGCAGCGCGTCGGCGCCGTAGAGAATCGGAATCCCCAGCCGCGAGCGATCGAGGGCCGCTTTCTGGATCCGGTTGATCCCCGTCGCCCAAGAACGGGGCGTGTTCTTCGTGCCCGGCAGCTCGCCGCCGCCGCTCAGAATCGAACCGACTCCTTCCTCGCCGAAGACTCTGTTCCGATCCGCGTCGGTCTTGAGCCGGCTGACGGACACCTGCGCGAGTTGACCAACCTTTTCGGCCAGCGTCATGCGTCCGAGCAGATCGTCGGCGCGGCTGGCCGCCGGAAGCGACGCATCCCGGTAGGGAAGAGCCCAGCTGCGAGAGAAGGCGGACTGCTTGGCCGCACCAAGAGCGATAAGCAGAGCAACAAGCCCGAGCGCGAGTAGCCGGCGGCCGCGCAGACTCCCGCCGAGAAACCTGGTGGGCAGCACGCTTCTCATGGCGACGATGGAAGCACTTCCAGATGAACGTCCGCTAAAGGCGGCAGCGTAATCTCGGGATGTGAGGTTCAGCCCTCTTCGATCTCTGGGAGCTCGATGCGGAGCAGCGCTCCGCCGTCGCTGGGGCGCTCGACCGAGACACGACCGCCGTGCGACTCGGCCACCTGACGCACGATCGCCAGCCCGAGGCCGGTCCCTGGAAGTGCCCTGGCAGACGGTGCACGATAAAAACGATCGAAGACAAGGGGCAGGTCGGCATCGTCGATACCTTGCCCGTGGTCGCGCACGCTCACCGTGCCGGCGCTCACCTTCACCTCGATCGACGCCTCCGGCGGGCTCCACTTGCAGGCGTTGTCGAGGAGATTCGCGACCGCGCGCTCCAGCCGGCTCGGTACTCCGCGAACGAGGCAGGGCTCGAGCTCGAGCACGAACTCGTTTCGGGGCGAGAGCCGTCGCGCCCGCGCGACCGTTTGCTCGACGAGCAGGTCGAGGCGTACATCCTCGATCTCCAGATTCGGCTCGACGCCGCGAGCCAGATCGACGATGTCGGTCACGAGTACGGCCAACTCGTCGATCTGCTGGCTGACGTCGCGCAGAATCGCCTCTTGCTCCTCCTTGGGCAGCGTGGCGCGGCGCAGTACCTCGACGTTCGTCTTCGCGGTCGTCAACGGCGTTCGCAACTCGTGCGAGGCATCGGCGACCAGCTGACGCTGCGAGCGCAGAGAGAAGTCAAGCGCCTCGAGCATGGTGTTGAAAGACTTGGCCAGACGCGCCAGCTCGTCACGGCCTCGCATCTCGATGCGACGGGAGAGATCACGCGTGCGGGCGACATGCTCGCTGGTCTCGGTCATCGAGCGAACCGGTCGAATGGCCGCGCCGGCTATCACCCAACCGAGAACTGTGGCCAGCCCAATCCCTCCTAGCCCCACGACGAGCAGAGCGGTCGAGATGAACCGCAGCGGCTGCGTTACCGACGTCGTAAGCAGGGCGACTTGAACGGCGCAGTCTGGAGCGAGGAAGGACGTGTAGACGCGAACGTCTTGCCTCCGTGCCCCCTCTTTGCGGGAAACCTTCATCTTGATCGTCTGGGTGAAGGCTTTGCTTCTTGCGGTAGCTACTCTCTGCTCCCGTTTGCCCACGGGGAGCCGGATGCCCTTGGGCAGGCCGTAGGTCGCCAACACCTCACCGGTTGAGTTGATCGTCTGGTAGTAGCCGCCGCGGCTCTTGATAATCGGCTTGGTGACGTTCACGTAGCAGTGGGGTGGCTGGAAAGCGAGGCCCTTCACGGCACGCGGCGGAGAAACGGCCTGCGCGGTGCGGTCTTCCAGCGAGCTGTCGAGTTGAGAGTAGAGCTGATTCCTTACGGTGAAATAAACGGTGCCCGAGACGAGCGCGATCGCGGTGGCCACGGCCAGCGCCGACACGACGATCAGGCGCACACGAAAGCTCACCGCACGGCTCCTAGGCGGCGTCGCGGAGGATGTAGCCGACGCCGCGCACAGTGTGGATCAGGCGCGGCTCTCCTCCGGATTCCGTTTTACGCCGCAGGTAGCCGATATAGACCTCGAGCGAGTTGGAGCTGGGCCCGAAGTCGTAGCCCCAGACCCGCTCGAAGATGATCGAGCGCGAGAGCACCTGACGCGGATTGAGCAGGAACAGCTCGAGTAGCAGGAACTCGGTGCGGGTTACCTCGATCAGACGGTCGCCGCGGCGCACCTCGTGAGCCACCGGGTCGAGCACGAGATCGGCGAAACGGAGGACCTGATCGGTGGGACTACCGGCACGGCGCAGAAGCGCGCGCAGGCGCGCCAGTAACTCCTCGAGGTCGAAGGGCTTGGTGACATAGTCGTCGGCACCCGCGTCGAGCCCGGCGACTCGGTCCTCGACCTCGATACGAGCGGTCAGCATCAACACCGGCGTCTTATCGCCCAAGGCGCGCAGGCGGCGGCAGACTTCGAGCCCGTCGATGCCCGGCATCAGTACGTCGAGGACGACGGCATCGATCTCGTTACCGGCGGTTTTCATCCGCTCCAGCGCCAGTGCCCCGCTCTCGACCGTCTCCACCTCGTAGCGCTCAGAGTTGAGCGCTCGCTCTAGTGCATCGCGCAGAGGCTGCTCGTCGTCCACAACCAGGATTCTCATGAGCTAGTTCTGACCCCTTTCCTGAGAGACCTCGGAAACGTAGCTTTATGAACAGTAAACGCAACGGCGTACGGAAGAGGGCGGGCAATGAATCGGGCCGCCTCACCGTCCAGCCGCGACAAGCGAGCGCAAAAGCGCCGAGAGTCGCGAAACGCTCTCGGGCCGAAGCGAGGGCGTCTATTTGATGTGGAGATTGATGCCGAGGAGGACCAGCCACCACAACGCGACGGCGAGCACAGCGGAGAAGAAGCGCTCGAGGGTGCCGAGGTTGTTGAAGTAGTGGTGTTGCTGAGCGACGATCAGGCCCACGACGATATAGGCGATGAAGACAATGGCCGATACCCGAGAACGCACATGTATGGCTCGATCGTACTCATGATCCGAAGAAACTCGCTTCTGAATATCGGCGAGCGACGATAGGCCGCCGCTCCTTCTCCGTTCCGAAGATCACGGGCTTGCTGCGGCGAGTCAGAAGAGCTGATTCTCGCCCGCGAAGATGGCCGAGACCGAGCCGTCGGTGAAGACGCTGAGGATCGTCTCGGCGAGCAGACCCGAGATCGGCAGCACCGTGAAGGTGTCGGGTTGATTGAGGGGGTCGATCGGCACGGTGTCGGTGACAACGATCTCGGCGATGTCCGCCTCGGCCAGCTTCTCCATCGCGTTGTTGGCGAAATGCCCGTGCGTGGCGAAGACGTGAACGCTGACCGCACCTGCCTTCTTGAGCGCGTCGGCGGCGGCAACGAGCGTGCCACCCGTGACGATCATGTCGTCGCCCATCAGTGCGATCTTGCCCTTGACGTCGCCGATCACCTGGCTGATCGCGGCCTGATCGTGAGCGGGTCGGGTCTTGTTCATCACCGCCATTTCGCACTCGAGCATCTGCCCGAACTTGCGCGCCATCTTGGCCCGCCCGGGATCCGGTGAGACCGAGACCACGCCCTCGCCCGACAGGCCCTTGTCGCGGAAGTACTGGGCAAAGAGCGGCAGCGCGGTCATGTGGTCGACCGGGATATCGAAGAAGCCCTGAATCTGACCGGCGTGCAGATCCATCGTCAATACACGATCCACCCCGGCGTCCTGAAGGAAGTCGGCGACCAGCTTGGCCGAGATCGGCTCCCTGGGCGCGGACTTCTTCTCCTGGCGCGAGTACGGGAACCAGGGCATGACGGCGGTGATGCGCTTGGCAGAGGCGAGCTTGGCCGCCTGCGCCATCAGGAGCAACTCCATAAGGTTGCGGTCAACGGGCGGGCAGCCGGTCTGCACGAGGAAAACGTCGCTGCCGCGAATCGATTCCTTGTAGTGGCAGTAGGTCTCGCCGTTGGCGAACGTCTCGAGCTCGACGGCGCCGAGCTCGATGCCGAGCCTGTCGGCGATGTGCTGCGCCAACACGGGATGCGAACGACCCGAGAAGAGCATCAGCCGCTTGCGCGGGCCGCGCTCGATCCAGCGCTGCTCGGGCTCCGGGTCGGTCGTCATGGCACCTTCGAGATCCTCCACCTGGGCATCGTCAGTCACCGTCTGGCTCACGAGCGTAGTCCTCCTTGTTCAGCTGACGCGCACGGGCAATGGCAAGTGCGCCGGGCGGAACGTCGTCTGTGATCACAGAACCTGCTGCAATAACCGCACCGTCTCCAACCTCGACCGGGGGCACGAACGAGTTGTGCACGCCGGTACGGACGTTGCGTCCGATCTTCGTCTTTTGTTTCCCCGCCCCGAGCTCGGGGCGGTAGTTGGCCGTGATCGCGCCGGCCGCGACATTCGCTCCGGCGCCGACCTCGCTGTCGCCGATGTACGAGAGATGCGGCACCTTCGCTCCCTTTCCAACCTGGGAGTTCTTGATCTCGACGAACGTGCCCGCCTTGGCGCCTGCCTCCAGCACCGTTCCCGGGCGCAGGTAGCAGAACGGACCGACCGCCACGTTCTCGCCGATCTCGGCGTCGACGGCGACGACCTGGGGCCCAACCTCGGCGCCGCTGCATACGCGGGTGTGACCTCTGAGCGTGCAAAAGGGATGAATGGTGGAGTCGGGCTCGAGCTCCACGCAGGGCTCGATCCAGGCCGAGCCGGAATCGACGATCGTGACGCCGGCCGCCATGTGCGCCCCGTTTATCCGATCGCGCAGGATGGCCGCAGCGGCCGCCATCTCGGCTCTCGTGTTGACACCCTCGGTCTCGACCGGATCCTCCGCGATGCAGGCGCTGACGGGGTCGCCCTGAGAGACGAGGAAGCGAATCGCGTCGGTGAGGTAGAGCTCGCCCTGGGCATTGGCCGGCTCGAGCCGCTGCAGCGCCGGCCAGAGCTTCTCGGCCTGGAAGATGTAGATGGAGGAGTTGACCTCGCGCACCTCGAGCTCTTCGGGCGAGGCATCGCCGGCTTCGACGATGGCGCTCACACGGCCATTCTCGTCGCGCAACACGCGCCCGTAGCTGCGAACATCCTCGGGACAGAAGGAGAGTACAGTCGCCGCGGCGCTCTCCTGCCGGTGTGTCTCGACGAGCTTGTCGAGCAGGGTGGGCGTGAGCAGGGGAGTATCTCCCGAGAGGACGAGGATCTCGTCGGCTCTTCCCTCCAATAGCTCGCGCGCCGAGTGCACGGCATCGCCCGTGCCAAGCGGCCGCTCCTGAACGGCCACATCGAGCCCGGGGAAGAGATCGGCCGTGGTCGACGAGGCAACGACCACGACCCGACCCAGTTCGAGCTCCTGCGCCGCTGCGAGTACCCAGTCGACCATCCGCCGGCCGAGAATCGGGTGCAGGTGCTTCGGCAAGGCCGATTTCATCCGCGTGCCAAGCCCAGCGGCCATGACGACCGCTCCGAGTTTTTTGGGACCGGTCAACGCGCCTGTCCTCTCCGACTCGCCCGGCTCACGTGCCTATTCTGCCCGGTCCCGCGAGGAGGTGTCTCCGCTCCCGTGCCGATTCGGTGGTCGAAGCAGGGCGCGAAGTGAGCCGGACACTGAAATCGCGCCTTCGAGATCAACTGTTTCCGCTTGGCATGTCCGCTTCGGACAGCCGGGGAATCCCTCGAATAAACGCTAGCGGCTGAGCTCCAACCTGACTGTGCCGGTTCAGCGACGAGATAGAACGACCAACTAAACCGTGACTCGATTTCGGCCGGCGGCCTTGCTCCGGTACATGCGCTCGTCGGCCCGGGCGATGAGGCTCTCGACCGTGTCGTCGGGCTCGGGAACCGCGGCGCCAATCGAGACAGTCACCGAGATCTCGGCCTTCTCGGTGCGCAAGCCCGAGTTCTCGACCAGTGAGCGGACTCGCTCGGCGGCACTGACGAGGCCCGGCGCGTCCGCCCCTGGGATGATCATCACGAACTCCTCCCCGCCCCAACGGCCGATGAAGTCGTGTACGCGGGCCATCCCCTGGAGCGTACGGGCGACCATCGCAAGCACCTGGTCGCCGACGGCATGTCCGTGCGTGTCGTTGATCTGCTTGAAGTGATCGACGTCGATGAAGAGCAGAGCGAACGACCACTTGTGGCGCTTCCATTCGCTCAATCGCTCGTCGATCGTGAACTCGGCAAAACGGCGGTTGCCGACGCGGGTGAGGGAATCGAGAAACGCCATCTGCTCCATCTGCTGCGCTCGCTCGAGAGCTTCGGCGCGAGCCGAATCGTCGTGGAAGGTCTCGACAGCGCCGACGATCTCTCCCCTCTCGTTCTTCACCGGCACGACTCGAATGGCGATCGGCACGCGGTGCCCGTCCCGGTGGTGGAGGTACACATCTGCGCTCCGCTCCTCTCCGTCGGCCATCGCCGCCGCGAGCGGGCAGCCGTCGTGGCAAAGGCGCTTCCCCTCCTTGTCGACGTGACCGAGGATGTTCTCGAAGCAGTGGCGCCCGACCACGCGGGCGCTGTCGAACCCGCTGATCGTCTCGGAGCCCTTGTTCCAGTAGACGATCGTCCGTTCGGTGTCGACGAAGTAGACGCCGTCCGAGACATTGTCGAGGACATGGCTCAAAAAGCTCGGGTCGGTGGTCTCGAAGTCGCCGGGCTCTTGGTTCGATGACAAGTCTTTCATCGGGAGTTCCTCTCAGACCGGCCGGGCGCGCCGGGAGATCTCAAGCGAAATTTCGCCGCATTAGTACTTCGGCTCGAACGCCCATTTCGTTAGTACCTCGCTCTATTGGAACGGAAACCCGCCGCCTCGACCGACACGGCGGGCACGCCTCACTCAACGCCGTCCCCCGGTCGTCCTTTCTTTCCGCCGCCGAAAGTCGTCATGCCCTCCGCAGGAGGGCAGACTTTCGGCGGTCTTCTGGGGCGCCAGGATTCGAACCTGGGATCACGGGACCAAAACCCGTTGCCTTACCACTTGGCTACGCCCCAACGCTGATACGCCCGAAGAGTACCGCGCATGCTGCGGCGGCAGCTCCACGCGAGCCGGAGGGGGAACGTGCTCGGCTGTTCAACTCCGGTCGGCGAGCAGAGAGGCCAGCACCGCTATCGCCAGAACGACTACGGCGACCACGACCAGCGCCGCCGTGACCAGCACGAGCACGAATACCAGCACTCCCAGTGCCTGCGAGGCGGCCACGATCCAGGCCAGCTCCCGCGGCGTTCCCGACAACTCTCGGCGGAAGAGCAGGAAGAGCACCAGCAGGCAGCCCGCGATCACGATCGCCAGCCAGAAGCTGAGCGTGCCGACGGCGACGAGAAGCGCCTCGACGATGACCAGGCCCAGGATCAGCTTGTATCGATTCGAGTACAGAAAGCGCTCGGCCTGCGAGCTACCGTGATCGATCGTAGGGTGCTCCCCCTGCAGCATGTGGCAAAGCTACCAGGCGGGCTCGGTGAGCCAAATCGCACCGAAAGCAGCCATCGCCTCGGCCGCCTGTTCTGCGCTATCGCGTCGCTCGAAAAGAGCGTAAACGGCCGGGCCGGCGCCGCTCACATCGGCGCGGAAGGCACCGAGCTCGCTCAATCGTGCACTCAGAGGCGAGACGGCCAGGTCGTTCGACGGAAGGAGAGCCAGATCGGATGCCCGGCGGGGAGACTCGGCGGCGGCGAGCAGGGCCGCCCGGCGCTCGGCGAAGCCCCGCTCGCCGCGACACTCGTCGAACGCGCGGTAGACCTCGCCCGTCGAGGACTTGACGACTCCGACCGGCAGGACGAGAAGAACGCTGTAGTCCTGCGGAAGCGCAAGCGAGCGAAGCTCGCTGCCGTCGCCCACGCCGAGTTGAGGACCCTCCAGGAGAAAGAACGGTATGTCGGCGCCCAGCGGACGGACGAGCTCGAGCAGCTCGGCGGAAGAAAGCGGGCTGTCGAGCATCGCGTTGGCAAGTCGAAGCGCGCTCGCCGCATCGCTCGAACCTCCGCCGAGACCGGCCGCGACCGGCACCTTCTTCTCGATCGACACCCGCCAGCGAGGTTCTACGCCGGCCCGCTCCGCCAGCGCCTCGAGAGTCGAGCGAACGATCGTATCCGCCGCAAAGCCATCGACTTCGAGCGCGGGCGCCGGCTCGAGCTCGATCCGGTCGGCAAGCGCTATGCGCTGGAAAACGGTCGCCAGCTCGTGCTTCCCGTTCTCCCGCAGCGGACCGACGACCAGCGCCAGGTTGAGCTTGGCCGGAGCGAGCGCGACCGTCACGGCAACACCTCGGCAAGCGCGGCGAACTCGGCCGGCGCCAGTGCCTCGGCGCGAATCCGTGGATCGTGCCCGATCCGGCCGATCACCGCCTCCGCCTCTTCTCTCGAGACGAGACCGGAGATGGCAAGCGAGTTGGCGAGCGTCTTCCGACGATGGGAGAAGGCCGCGACGACGAGCCGCTTGATCCGAGTGAAGCCCTCGGGCAGCGGCCTGCGCTCGAAGGCGACGAGCGCCGACTCGACGCGCGGCCGCGGCCGGAAGGCCTCGCGCGAGACGGGATGGACGCCTCTCTTTTCGGTCGCCAGCTGCACGAGCACCGAGACGGCTCCGTAAGCCTTGCAACGCGGCGAGGCAAACAGCCTGTCTGCCACCTCGCGCTGCACCATCACGCACCACAGCTCTATTTGCGGCAGGCCGTCCAGCGACTCGACGATGAGCGGCGTGGCGATGTTGTAGGGCAGATTCGCAACCAGCTTCGCCGCGGTCGGGGCGAGCCTCGCCAGATCGAGCGCCAGCGCGTCGCCGAAGTGAAGCGAGACGTTCTCGCACTCTGCAAGCCGCTCGCGCAACCGCGGCTCGAGCTCGCGGTCGAGCTCGACGGCGTCTACGTGACGGACGCGTCCGGCCAGGTACGCGGTGAGAACGCCGAGCCCGGCACCGATCTCGAGCACGCTGTCGACGGAGTTCAGCTCGGCCAGGCGCCCAATCACGCCGAGCATGTTCTCATCGACCAGAAAGTGCTGGCCGAGTCGCTTCTTGGCGGCGATACGAGACCGGGTCATGGCAAGCGGAAGGCCGCGCGGGTATTGGCGACCGTTCGCTCGGCCAGCTCGGCGACCGGTTCGCTGAGCAACTCGGCCAGAGCAGCAAGCGTGTGGACGATGAAGGCGGGCTCGTTCGGGCGGCCGCGCTCTGGTTGTGGCGCGAGGAAGGGACAGTCGCTTTCGACGAGCAGACGCCCGGGCGGAACGAGGCGCGCCGCGCCGCGCAGCTCGCCTGCGCTCGGATAGGTGACGTTGCCGGCGAACGAGATGAAGCAGTCGCGCTCGAGCGCCCAGGGTAGAAGCGCCGGCGAGGAGAAGCAGTGCAGGACGATCGTCCCCGGAAAGCCCTCGAGCGCCGCCTGCGTGTCGTCGTCGGCCTCGCGCGTGTGAATCACGGCCGGCTTGGCCAGGCGCGCGGCGAGCTCGAGCTGGGCGGCGAAGAGCTTGCGCTGAGCCGGGCGAGGAGCGCGATCGCGAAAGTAATCGAGGCCAATCTCCCCGAGCGCGACCGCCCGCGGCGAGGCGAGAAGCGCCGCGAGCTCGTCGAGGCGTCCGGCATCTGTGCCGCCCGCCTCGTGTGGATGGATGCCGAGGACGGCGAAGACCTCCTCGTGGCGCTCGGCAATGGCAACCGTCTCGCTGCAGGAATCGATATCCGTGCCGACGCTTAGCACCGTCTCGACTCCTGCGTCGCGCGCCCGCCGGGTCAGCTCCTCTGCAGCAGGCTCGCACGCGTCGAGGTGCGCGTGCGCGTCGATCATGCGCCGGCCACTTCTTCCATCCGCTCGAGCTCCTCGGCCACCACAGCCTCGGGATCGAGTTTACGAAACAGCGGCTTCGGCTCCAGCAGCTTCTGCCCGGCCGGAAGCTGGCTCACCTGCCAGCGCCCGTGCAAGGCTTCGTAGTCGCCGGTCAAAACGAGATGCGAGTCGCCCTCTTCTTGGTGCCGGGCGAACTCGAGCTTGCCCGAGACGTCGTCGCTGTAGCCGAGCAGCTCGTTCAAGACCTGCGAGGAGAAGGGCAAAAACGGCGAGAAGAGCGTCTTCAGGTTGTCGACGCAGCGCAGCGCGACGTAGAGGATCGTCGCCGCCCGCTCCCGGTCGGTCTCGAGCAACTTCCACGGCGCCTGCTCGCTTACGTACTGGTTGGCCAGCCCGGCCAGGCGCATGGCCTCGATCAGCCCGGCCTTGAAGCGCGCCGCCTCGATCTCGGCGCCCACCGAATCGAGACCGGCCTCGATCGCCGCGAGCACCTGCTCGTCGGCTTCGCTCAGCTTCCCGGGTGCGGGGACCTCGCCAAAATGGCGATGCACGTTCTTGAGCGTGCGATTGACGAGATTGCCCCAGGTGGCGACCAGCTCGTCGTTGTTCCTGCGCACGAACTCCGCCCAAGTGAAGTCGGTGTCCTGGCTCTCGGGGCCGGCGACGGTGAGGAAGTAGCGCAGTGCGTCGGCTTCGTAGCGCTCGAGGAAGTCTTTGACGTAGATGACCACACCTCGACTGGACGAGAACTTGCGCCCCTCCATGGTCAGAAACTCGCTTGCGACCACGTCGTAGGGAAGCTCCAGCTTCGCCTTGCCCGCGCCGATCTCGCCACCCGAGCCGTAGCCGAGCAGCATGCTCGGCCAGATCACCGTGTGAAAGACGATGTTGTCTTTGCCCATGAAGTAGTAGTGACGCGAATCGGGGTTCTGCCACCAGTCGCGCCAGGCATCCGGCGTGCCCCGGGCCGCCGCCCACTCCACGGTCGAGGAGAGGTAGCCGATGACCGCGTCGAACCAGACGTAGATGCGCTTGCCGGAGTCCTCGCCGTCGAAGCCCTCGACCGGAATCGGCACGCCCCAGTCGAGGTCACGCGTGATAGCGCGCGGAATCAACTCGTCGAGCAGATTGAGCGAGAAACGGCGCACGTTCGTGCGCCAGTGCCGCTGACGATCGATCCATTCGCGCAGCGCGTCGGCGAAGGCCGGCAGATCGAGAAAGAGATGGCTCGTCTCCTTGAACACCGGCGTCGTGCCGTCGATGCGCGAGCGCGGATCACCGAGGTCGATCGGGTCGAGCTGGCGCCCGCAATTGTCGCACTGATCGCCGCGCGCCTCACCGTAGCCACAGTGCGGGCAGGTGCCCTCGATGTAGCGGTCGGGCAGCGTGTGACCGCTGCTGGACGAGAAGGCGCCCATCGCCGTGTGCTCGACGATGTAGCCCTTCTCGTGCAGCGTGCGGAAGACGTCGCGCACGACTCGGTAGTGGTTCTGGGTCGTCGTGCGCGTGAAGATGTCGTAGGAGAGACCGAGACGCCTCAGGTCTTCCCGAATGACCTCGTTGTAGCGATCGGCCAGCTCACGAGACGAGAGCCCTTCTTTCTCGGCCGCGACCATGACCGGCGTTCCGTGCTCGTCGGTGCCACTCACCATCAGCACGTCGTTGCCCTTGAGCCTGTGATAGCGAGCGAAGATGTCGGACGGGACGCCGAACCCGGCGACGTGCCCAATATGGCGCGGGCCGCTGGCATACGGCCAGGCCACCGCGACCAGGATCTTCTTCGCTTTCTCGTTCACGCTCATCGCCGGCTGCTTCTCCTTCGGGACTCAACATCATACGAGGCGGCCGACGAGAACCGCGGGCGCGAGCGGCAACTAGAACGGATCCACCCGTCGCTCCGAGCAGGAGCACGAGCAGCGCCGTAAGAAAGAACCAGCGCGAACCGTCGGCATGCGAGTGCGTCACGGCTTCCAGACCGGCGCGTGACGATACAGAGCCGGAAACCGAGCCCACGTCACCTCCGGCTTTGAGTCGCGCCGTACTCGTGGCGACGGTTTCGCCCGTCTCGCCCGAGCGACTCCGGACGGTTTGAGCCTCTTCGCTCGACGTAGCGCCGCTTCCTGCCCCGCTCGACTCGCCGGCGGGCGAAGACGAAGGTGGATCGACCACGCCCTGGGGCTCGACGACCGATTTGATCGAGACGTGCATCTCCCTTGCCGTGGTCTCGGACGGTCGCTCGGCCGGCGAAGCCTCACCGACCGGGTTGCCTGCGCCCTCCGTCTGGGCACCGCTTGGCTGCGGCGGCACCGTCTCTGTGATCGCACCGACCGCCACCCCGACTGCGCCGGTTTCATCGGAGCCGACCTCGTCGGTCGGAGTCGCCTCCGTCACCGGCTCGGACGAGCTCTCGTCTCCGTCGCTCGCAGTCGGAACGCTCTCATCCGCCGGGCTCGAGTTCGCCTCGTCACCGGTTGGATCACTTACGGCCGGTTGTTCCACCCGTACGGGCAGGAGCGTGAGCGGATCGATGTAGCCGTTTGGATCCGAGGCGATCCTGACTCCGAGGTGAACGTTGGCCGGAGTTCCGTTGTCGGGTGCGGCCGCGACCGTTCCGACCGCGTCTCCTTCGCTCACCAGGGCGTTCTTCGCGATTCCGATCGAGCCCAGCCCGACCAGCGTGACGGCATAGCCGTCGCTCGTACTAATGGTGACCGTACGCCCGTTTCCGGGCACGAATCCCGCGAAGGAGACCGTGCCGGCCGCGGGTGCGCGCACGCTCGAGCCGGAGTCGCCGGCGATATCGATGCCACGGTGCTGGCCGCCCGCATACGGATCGTCACCGAGCGAGAAAGAACGGATCACCTGGCCGTCCGCCGGCCAGGTCCAGCTCGCCGCGGGAGCGACCATGACCATTGCAGCCAATGAAGCCGCAAGAGTAAGCACGATCGAGCGTCGCATCTAGACCCCCTTTCGTTGTCTGTTTTGTAAACAGCGGGAGCCTAGCGCGAGCACCTTGGTGTTGTCAAATCAGGCTACAGCGAGCGGCCGTAGAGCTTGTTTCGCGCCACTCCAGTCAGCCTCGCGACGAGCTCGACCGCGTGGCGCCGAGGCAAGCCGGCGTCGATCAGCTCCACCACGACGACGGCGGCGGTCTCATCCCCCTCATCCACCGCGGCGGCGGGGCCGATCACGAGCGTGATCTCTCCCTTCGGCTCCTGCTCGAACCTGCCGGCCAGCTCGCGTGCACTCCCGCGCGCGACCTCCTCGAAGCGCTTACTCAGCTCGCGGCAGACGGCAAGCTCACGCTCGGGATCAAAGTCCGCGAGGCTGGCCAGAGTCGCGGGCAGCCGCTTCGGCGACTCGAAGGCGACCGCCGGATGCGGCCAACGCGCAAGCTCCTTCCAGAGTGTCTGTCGAGCCTTCTCGCTGCGCGGCAGGTAGCCCAGGAACTGGTAGCGCTCGCCGCTGAGCCCGCTCGCGACCAGAGCCGTCTCGACGGCGCTCGGGCCCGGTAGCACGGTGAGCTGAAGCCCCGCGTCGAGCACAGCGCGAACGAGGCGCGCGCCCGGATCGTTGATCGATGGCAGGCCGGCGTCGGAGACCAACGCGATCCGCTCTCCGGCCTCGAGCCGCGGCAGCAGCTCGGCCACGCGCGCCGCCTCGTTGTGCTCGTGATAGCTGAGCGTGCGGGCCTCGATTCCGTGGCGGGTGAGCAGCTTGCGCGTCTGCCTGGTGTCCTCGCATAGAACGAGATCGGCCTCTGCGAGCTCGCGCAGAACCCGCAGGGTCACGTCCTCGAGGTTTCCGATCGGCGTGGCGCAGAGCGCGAGCGGCATCGTTCACTCTCCTGGATCGTGGCTGGCGGGACTCCCGACGATAGATAGCACTCGAGACGGAGTCGAGCGAATGGCGCTGATCCGCGATATTCGCTCGGTCGCGTATTACGGGCTGATGGATGCACTGAATTGGCGCATTTTCGCGAGTCTTTGTGCGCCCTTTCCCGATACCGTGTCCCGCCCCGTGGGGGAGTGGGGGGAGGTGGGTGGGGAAAGGCGCCCATTCCCCGAGAGACTGTCATCCGGAGCGGGAACAGAGGCCGAACGACTGTTAAAGCGTCGCGGCGGCGTCTTCCAGCGTTTCGAAAGCGACAAAGCCCGCACCGATCATGCCGGCGTCCGGCCCGAGTTCAGCCGCCACGACGCGGGTCAGCTCGGACATGTTGGGCAGCGATTCGAGCGCCATGCGCTCGCGCGCCGGAGCGAGGATCAGCTCGCCCGCCGCCGCGAAGCCGCCGCCGAGGACGATCAGCTCGGGGTTGAAGATGTTCACCAGGCTGCCGAACGCTGCGCCGAGAGACTCTCCAATTCGGTTCAGGAGCGCTAGCGCGGGCTCGTCGCCCGCCTTGCCGAGCTCGACCAGCTTGCGCGCATCGACATCCGGCCCGAGCTCTTTCCGCGCTGCCAGCGTGGCCGCATGTCCGGATGTCAGGGCCTCGAGGTGACCGTGGCCGGTGCAGTTTCCGTAGCAGGGTAGGCCGTCCTGGAGGATGACCATGTGGCCGAGCTCGGCGCCGGCTCCCACTGAACCCCGGTACGGCTTGCCACCGAGAATCAGCCCGCCGCCGACGCCGGTGCCGAGCGTGAGCATCACAAGATCGTTCGCGCCGCGGGCGGCGCCCGCCTTCCACTCGGCGATCGCGGCCACGTTGGCATCGTTGTCGATGCCGACCGGAAGCTCGAAGCGTTCGCGCATGCGCTGGCGGAAGCAGAGCCCTTGCAACGGGAGGTTGACCGTGCCGAGCACCATGCCCGAGCGCTGGTCGATGCTCGAGGGTATGCCGAAGCCGATGCCCGCGATCTCCGGGCCGAGCAGTTTGGTTACGGCCTGATCGAGCCCGTCGAGCAGCGCCTCGGTCGAGGCGGTCGGGCTGGCGATCTGCACGCGCTCGAGCACGTTGCCAACCTCGTCGACGACGCCGGCCAGGACCTTCGTCCCGCCCACGTCAACGCCTATGACCTTCGATGCGCTCATGGCAGACGGCTACCATAACCCGTCGATGGCTCCCGGCGACAAGCCCTACCGTGTCTACCGCGGCGGCCGGTCGAGAGGCAACGTACCGCTGAAACGCAAGAGCAGCGCTCCCGGTGGCCGGAGAGCGGCGAGCGGCGACAGCGCCGGACCCCGCTCGCGCCGCTTCCGCTTCCCCCACTTTGGCCTGCGCCACGGCGGCTGGAAGCGGCGCGTTCTATTCGCCTTCGTTCTACTGCTGGTGCTCGTCTTTGTCTGGGCGATTGCCGGCTACCTGTCTCTGCGCAGCGGAGCTCAGAAGGCCAACGAGAGACTGGGTGGCAAGGCGATACAGGCGCTCTCCTCGACGCACGGCCTGATGCTCTCGAACGCGTCGAACATCCTCGTGCTCGGCACCGATCACGCCAACACGGCCGAGCGCCAGGGCATCAGCCACTCCGACTCGATCATGGTCGTGCACACCGATCCGTCCCGGCACCGAATCGTCTACCTCTCGATTCCGCGCGACCTGCGCATCAATGTGCCCGGGCACGGCTACGACCGCATCAACGCCGCCTTCCAGATCGGCAGCGCACCCCTGGCGATCAAGACGGTGGCGACCTATACCGGGCTACCGATCAATCACGTCATCGTCGTCGACTTCGGCGAGTTTCGACAGCTCATCGACGCGCTCGGCGGCGTCGAGATCAACGTACCGAAGCCCATCTTCTCCAACGCCTTCGACTGCCCGTTTACGGCCGCACGCTGCGCGAGCTGGCAAGGCTATCGCTTCGCCAAGGGCCTGCAGCACATGAACGGTCGCCGCGCGCTGGTCTACTCGCGCATCCGCGAGAACAGGCTCGACTTGAGCGAGACAGACGTCACGCGCGGCGCCCGCCAACAGCAGGTCGTTCAGGCGGTTCTGTCCAAGATCACGAGCCCGACGACGATGCTCAAGCTTCCCTGGCTGGGCGACGACCTGCTCCGCCCGATGGCGACCGACCTCAGCGCCTCCCAGCTGATGCAACTCGGTTGGATCAAGCTTCGCGCGTCCAACACGCTCCACTGTCGCCTTGGCGGCGATCCACAGATGGTCGGCGGCGCCGCGGAGATCCTTCCCAGCGAGGAGAACTACTCGGTCATCCGCATGGTCGAGGGAACCGAGCCGGCGCGCGCTCCGGCGACCGGTACGTCGCTCTACGCGCCCGGTTGCAGCAAGGGGGCATTGCTGCCTTGATAAGGTCGCCGCAATGAGCCTTCTGGCCTGGGTCCTTTTCGGCCTTCTAGCCGGCGCCGTCGCCAAGCTCGCCACGCCCGGGAAGCACCCGCAGGGCTGCATCGTGACAATCGCCGTGGGCATCGCCGGCGCGGTCGTGGGCGGATTCGCCGGAATCGTCCTGTTCGGAGAGAGAGTCGGCTGGAGCTTCTCGCTGCGACCGTTCTTGATCGCCGTCCTGGGGGCGATCGTCGTGCTGCTGCTGTTGCAGGCGCTCGAAGGCCGACGCAGACACTGAGGGTCAGTCGCCGGAGCTCTTACCGCTCTCTTTCCGGCTCTCGCTCTTGCCGCTGCCTTCGGCGGAGTCCGAGCTCGCCTCCTTGACCTGGCGACGCGAGCCGCGCCCGTAGTCGGTCGCGTAGAAACCCGTTCCCTTGAAGTGGATCGCGACGGGATGGAGCACCCTCTCTACGGGTCCCGCCCCGCACACCTCGCAGACGTCGGGCTTCGAGGCGTCCATGCGCTGAAGAACCTCGAAGACGTGACCTTTGGGGCAGCGGTACTCGTAGATCGGCATCGAGATAGAGCCTAGCCGTTAGGAAAGAGCGGTTGAGGTGGTCGAGGCGTGGATGCCAGGGGCCGCACGAGCTGCGAAAGCGCACTGGTAGTGCGGTGAACGGATCGGGTGGTTCCTGGCGCCGCGAATCGGCCGCATCGATTGTGCGTCCCTAATGGAATAGGCTCCGAGGCTGCACGGCTCGTCCTTTTCGTTCGCGCGCCTCTTGATGGCAAGGCGCGTCGTCGAATGCCGTGAGCCCGTCGGGGAAAATCTTCCGCTGCCGGCGACGACCACGGGCAGCCAGTGCAGCCGACGCGCCGACAAGACCTCCGAGCACGAAGGAGCCCGCGCTACGGAAGAACCCGCGTACACCACGTTTACCGTCGCTCATGAGGGCTTCTTCCTTTCCGGCCGTCCCGCCCGCCGTTCGGTTACAGAGAAGCGTTCGCCCATCACGCTAGCGACTCGCAGGCGCCGCGTGAAGAAGGGTCTCGATCGCCCGCATCCCCGTCTCGCCCAGATCGATGCTCGAGTCGTTCACGTACAGCTCGATGTGAGCTCGGCGCACCTCTTCGGACAGCTCCTGGGCGTTGGTCCGGACGTAGTCGTGACTCGCCTCGGGGTGACCGAAGGCGTACTCGACCGAGGCGCGAATCGCCCGCGCGGCCGCGGCGCAGGTTGCCGCGTCGAGATCGGAGCGGGCGCAGATACCGGCCAGCGGCACCGGCAGCCCGGTCTGCTTCTCCCACAGCTCGCCCAGGTCGCAGACGCGCACCAGACCGTGCTCGGCATAGGTAAAACGACTCTCGTGGATAATCAAGCCGGCCCTCACCTCTCCTTTCTCTACCGCGCCGAGGATGCGGTCGTAGCGAAGCTCGACTAGCTCGCCCAGTGCCGGCGCGAAGCGGCGTAAGAGCAGGACGGCGGTCGTCTGCAAGCCGGGCACGGCGATCGGCCCGGCGGCGGCGCGGGCCAGGTCGATCGGCTCGCGCGCGACGACGAGCGGGCCGCAACCGAAGCCGAGCGCGGCGCCGCTACCCAGCAGCCGGTAGCGATCGCCTACTCCGGCGAGCGCGCCGAAGCTGAGCTTGGTCAGCTCCAGCTCGCCCGTATGCGCGCGCCGGTTCAGCTCCTCGATATCCAGCAGCACCGGCTCTGGCTGGAACGGCGCCTCGACCAGCCCGTGCACTAGCGCATGAAAGGCGAAGGTGTCGTTCGGGCAGGGCGAGAAGCCGAAACGGAGCGTGCGCATCAGTGGTCTCCGTCGTGAGCACGGTCTCGTTCGGCCGAGTGAAAACCGAGCAGGCCTAGGACACAGGGAGCATTCGTATCGAAGAAGAAACGGACGCGACTGAGGACAACGGCATGCCAAGGTTTGCGGCCGGATGAGCTGGACGTGTTTGCGGCGGTGACCACTAACTCGACGGTACCGCAAAGGCTGCCTCCCCGAGCTCGAACAGAGCCGAGGCGCTCGCCGCTTGACTGAGTGCAGTTCCGACACGAAAACGGTTCACGCCCTTGCGTCTTTTCTCTATAATTCTCTCCTCCCCGTTGGTGGGTGGGGGTGGGTA
>CAZWTK010000015.1:34246-53143 GCA_964636655.1 uncultured Gaiellales bacterium | reverse complement strand
GCTAGTTGCTCGATGGAACGGGGCGCCAGGCAAAGTCGCGGATGTCGGCATAGCCGGTTCCGGCGACGCGCACTGCGCGGTCGCTTCCGTCGGCAGGAATCACCCAGAGAGCCTCGCGAGAGGGTGGCCCGTACCAGGATTCGTCGCTCACGTAGGCGATCGATCGCGAATCCGGAGACCAGGAAAACGAATTCTCGGAGTACTCATCGGAGGGTACGTAGTAGTACGAGCTTCCGTCGACTGCGACGATGACGATCTGATCCGAGTCGTTCTCGTCGATCCGGATGATCGCGGCGATCGACCTGGAGTCCGGAGACCAGGAGATGCTCGTCAGGTATCCCTCGAGGCCGGGAGTGGTGAAATCGCTCACTCGGTGGATGCGAGCGTTCTCTACGTCC
The DNA here is from genome assembly GCA_964636655.1 of uncultured Gaiellales bacterium. Lineage (GTDB taxonomy): Bacteria > Actinomycetota > Thermoleophilia > Gaiellales > Gaiellaceae > Fen-549. Next base: position 52,745 of record CAZWTK010000015.1, on the reverse strand, counting down.
ATGACGCAGACACCTCGGCAGTCGAAGGCAATCCAGCGACCATCGGGGGACAGGCGGTACTCGAAGCCTCGCCCGTAGCCGGATCGGCGGATCCATTGCAGCTTTTCCGTCGACGGATCGAGTCTCCAGAAGCCGAAACGACCGTCGGGCCATCGTTGACCCAGAACGACGACGGTACGGCCATCTCTCGATACCTGTGGCATACCGAGGTACGAACCGGGTGGCGTCAGCCGTCGAAGCGAATGATCGGGCGCGACCGCATAGATGCTCGTTCTTCCGAATCTCCCCTCGATGCCTGCGATCAGGAGCGTGCCGTCGGGCATCCAGCACGATCCACCGAGCACCTCGTCACGCTCGAACAAGCTCCACGATCTCCCGTCCCGAATCCGGACGATGGAGTATCGATCCGGAAGGAAGCAACGGTAGTCGGGATCGCAGCGCGGATCGAGGCGGCCGTGCCGTAACGACAACACCTCATCTCCTCGTGGCGACCAGCTCAAGACGCGGCCACTCCTGGCAAGCCGTTGCGAGCTCTTTCCGTCGGCGCTCATGATGTAGACCCCTTCTCTTCTCTTCCGCCCGATCTGCGCGTTCGCGACGAATCGGCCGTCACGAGACCAGACGGGCAAGCCTGACCTCGCCTTTAACCTGCGGATCATGCTGCCGTCGCTGCGAGCTAGGAAGAGGATCGGATCGGATTCGGGCGCCGAACCGAACGGAATCATCTGAACGGCGATCTCGTACACGGGCGCGTTATTGCGAACTGCCAGATCACCCGTTAACAGAGCGATTCCGCCGGTCAGCGCCATGACGATCACCAGGGTCGACATCGTCGCGATCCGCCTCATCGCGCGATTCTGTCAAATGGCTCGGAGCGCTACGGCTGGTCGCGAGCGTTGAGCGTCAGACGACGCCGAAGGCAACCAGCGTGAAGAACGCGGCGCTTCCGGCGAAGAGCAGCGAGTCGATCCGATCGAGGATGCCGCCGTGGCCGCCGAGCAGGCGACCGGTGTCCTTGACGTGCATGTCGCGCTTGAGCGAGGACTCGAACAGGTCGCCGAGCGCTTCGGCGACGGCGAGGATGACGCCCAACAGGAGCGCCTGCGAGATCGAGAGGAAGACGTCTCGGTCGTTGTACAGGGCGAAGAACGAGACCGCGATCGCGGCGACGACGCCGGCAATGAAACCTTCCCAGGTTTTCCCCGGCGAAAGTACGGGCGAGAGCTTGTGGCGGCCGAGCAGCCGACCCATGCCGTAGGCGGCCGAATCCGCGGCGAAAACGGCGAGGAGAACCGTGAACGCCGCCAGCTGGCCCAGATGATGGTCACCGTCGGGGATCGCGCGAATGAGCTCGAAGCTCGCCAGTCCCCCGCCGATCCAGACCACCCCGAGCAGGGTTGAGCCGACCGCGATCGTTGCCGGTTGGCGCGTCGTGGAGATCATGTACTGGGCAAAGGCGATCGGGATCGTTGCGAACAGGCCGGCAGTCGCCCAGGGAAGACCGCCCAGCTCGGCGCCGAGGAGCGTAAGGGCCATCCCCGCGTATCCGGCCAGAACCAGCGGATGCAGCGAACGGATAAGCAGGTAGTACTCGTGCAGTCCGATCAACGCGGCCAGCACGAGCAGGGTGAAGAGCCACCAGCCACCGCCCCAGACGAGGGCAAGCACCACCGGTAGTCCGATCGCCGAGACCAAGAGCCGCGAGGCCAAGGGCGTCATCTAGCGCCCCACCGTGACCGCCGCGGACCGCACTAGCGCCCCCCGAAGCGCCGGCGGCGGCGCGTGTAGGCCTGCAGCGCCGCGCGTAGGTCAGCGGGCCCGAACTCCGGCCAGAGCTTCTCGACGAAGGCAAGCTCGGTGTAGGCGATCTGCCAGAGCAAGAAGTTGGAGATACGGGACTCGCCGGAGGTGCGGATGAGCAGATCGGGGTCGGGCATTTCGGGCGCGGAGAGGAAGGAGGTGAAGACCTCCTCGTCGAGCTTGCTCGGATCCACGCCGGCTTCGAGCATGTTCCGCGCGGCGTCGATCAGCTCGGCGCGGCCGCCATAGTCGAAGGCGATCCACAGATCGAGGCGCTTGTTCTGCGCCGTAGCGCCCTCGATCTTCTCCATCGCCTGACGTAGATCGGCGCCGACGCGGTCGCGCCGACCGACGAAGCGCGTGCGCACGCCCTGCTCGGCGAGGTCCGGCAGCTCCCGCTCGATCGTCTCGGCGAGAATCGTCATCAGCGCGTCGATCTCGTCCTTGGGCCGTGACCAGTTCTCGGTCGAGAAGGCGAAGACGGCGAGCGAGCGCACGTTGAGCTCGATGCAGGTCTCGACCGTGCGCCGCAGCGCTCGCGTGCCCGCTCGATGGCCGGAGGCGACCGGTAAGCCGTGGCGTCTGGCCCAGCGGCCGTTGCCGTCCATGATGATGGCGAGCGAGCGCGCCGACGTCGGCAGCTCCTTCTCCCTGACTAGAGAGAGCGTGCGCAGGGCGCGCAGTCTTGTGCGAAGTCCGAGCATGACGAAGGCCCGTCGCTGGGTCAGACCTCCATGATCTCGGCTTCTTTGACCTTGAGAAGATCGTCGATGATCTTGATGTGCTCGTCGGTCAGCTTCTGAGCCTTATCCTCGGCGCGGCGCTCGTCGTCGCTGCCGATCTCACCCGAGCCGGAGAGCTCCTTTAGGTGGTGGTTCAGGTCGCGGCGGACGTTCCGCACCGCGATCCTGCCCTCCTCGGCCATGTGGCGCGTCAGCTTGACCAGCTCCTTGCGCCGCTCTTCGGTGAGCTGCGGTATGGGGAGCCGGATCAGTCGCCCGTCGTTGGAGGGCGTCAGCCCCAGGTCGGACTCCAGGATCGCCTTCTCGATCGCCTTGAGCGAGCTGGGATCGAAGGGCTGCACGGCCAGCAACCGCGGCTCGGGCGCGGAGATGGTGGCCAGCTGCTGCAACGGCGTGCGCTGACCGTAGTACTCGACCGCGATGCGATCGAGCAGCCCGGTCGAGGCGCGACCGGTGCGAACCGTGTTGAACTCGGAGCGAATGGTCTCGACCGACTTGTCCATGCGATGGGCGGCTTTCGAGAGTAGATCGTCTACTGGCATCAGGCCTCCTCGTTGGAGATGATCGTGCCGACTCGCTCGCCGGCGGCAACACGATTGATGTTCCCCTCGGCGAGCTCGAAGACGTAGATGGGCAGGTGGTTGTCCATGCAGAGCGAGAGAGCTGTCGTATCCATCACCTTGAGGCCCTTCTCGATCGCCTCGAGGTGTGTCAAGCGAGGCAAGAAGCGGGCGCTCGGATCGTCGTTCGGGTCGCCGTCGTAGACGCCTTCGACTCCGTTTTTCGCCATCAGGATCGCCTCGGCGCCGATCTCGAGCGAGCGCAGCGCCGCCGCCGTGTCTGTGGTGAAGAACGGGTTGCCCGTCCCGGCGGCGAAGATTACAACGCGCCCCTTCTCGAGATGGCGAATGGCACGCCGGCGAATGTAGGGCTCCGCCACTTCGGAGGCCGCGATCGCGGACATCAGCCTCGTCTGGCTACCTGCCCGCTCGAGCGCGTCCTGCAGGGCCATCGAGTTGAGCAGGGTTGCGAGCATGCCCATGTAGTCACCGGTGGCGCGATCCATGCCCTCCGCCGCCGCGGCCATGCCACGGTAGATATTCCCGGCGCCGATAACGACGGCCAGCTCGAGCCCTTCCTCGTGAACGCCGAGGATCTCGTGCGCTATCTGATCGACCGTAGGCAGGTCGATGCCGTAGTTGCGCTCGCCCATGAGCGCCTCGCCGGAGAGCTTGAGCAAGACGCGGCTGAAGGCCTTCTCGCCCTTCTTTCGCCCGCTCTTACTATCCTCGCCGGCGGAGCTCACGCCCTCACTCTGACAGGGCGAAGCGACGGATTGCAACGACCTTCGCTCCCCGCTCGGCCAGCACCTGCTCGACGGACTTGCCCGCATCGTGAATCCAGGCCTGATCGACGAGCACCTGCTCGGCGAAAAAGCGCTTCTTGAGCATGCCCTCGACGATCTTCTCGCGCACCTGCTCGGGCTTGGAAACGACGTCCGACATCTTCATGTAGACGTCACGCTCCTCGGCCACCAGCTCGGCCGGCACCTCGTCGCGCGCGAGATAACGAGGATTGGCAAACGAGATGTGCATGGCCAGCAGCCGACCGAGCTCGGCGTTCCCTCCGGCGAGCTTGACCAGTACGCCGATCTTGTTCGCCGGTGGATGGACGTAGCCGGCGAGCACCTCGCCGCTTACCGCCTCGAAGCGCTCGGCCCCGCTCACGACGATGTTCTCGCCAATCTTCGCGATGAGCTCGACGCGAGCTCCCTCGATCGACTCAACGGCGCCGGGGCCACCTGCCTCGACGCTCTCCAGCACGCTGAGGGCGAACTGCTTGAAATCCTCGTTGTCCGAGACCGGCTCGCTCTCGCAACCGACGGCGACCATCGCGGCGATATCGCCATCGACGCTCTGCAGAACGACGCCTTCGTTGGTGGCACGGGCCGCACGCTTACCGGCCTGCGCCATGCCCTTCTCGCGCAGGAGCTTACGCGCCGCCTCGAGGTCTCCCCCGGTCTCCTGCAATGCGCGCTTGCAGTCCATCATTCCTGCCCCGGTCTGCTCGCGCAGGTCTTTTACCAGGCTGGCCGAGATCTCAATCACTGTGCCGACTCCTTCTCTTCACTCGCTGCCTGCGGCGCCGGCTCTTCGACGGCAGGTGTGCTCTCTTCGACTGCGGCCGGCTCTGGTTCTGCGGCCGGCTCGGCTGTTGCGGGCGGCTCCGTCGGCTCCGGCGATGCGACCGGTTCGGACGAAACGACCGGTTCGGGCGCCTCTGCGGCAACCGACGCCTCCTCGGTGGCTTTCCCCTCCATCTCCTCGACGGTTGTCCGGCTCTTTCCGGCCATGATCCCATCGGCGATCACCCGCACGACCAGGTTGCAGGCGCGGATGGCGTCGTCGTTTCCTGGAACGACGTAGTCGGCCTCCTCGGGATCGCAGTTGGTGTCAACCAGGGCGATCACAGGCATGCCGAGCCTCTGGGCCTCGCGCACGGCGAGCTGCTCCTTGCGCAGATCGACGATGAAGATCGCGTCGGGCTGGCGGCGCAGATCGGCCACACCGCCGAGGTTCGACTCCAGCTTCTCGAGCTCGGCCAGCATTGCCAGCCGCTCCTTCGCGGGCAGGAGCTCGAGCTGGTTGTCCTGCTTGAGCCGGCGCAGCTCGTGCAGCCGCTCGATGCGGCTGGAGATGGTGCGCCAGTTGGTCAACAGACCACCAAGCCAGCGGTTGCTCACGTACGGCATGCCGACCCTGGTGGCCTGCTCGACGATCGCGTCCTGAGCCTGTTTCTTGGTGCCGACGAAGAGCACCGTCCCATTCCGCTCGGCGACGTTGCGCACGAACGAGTACGCCTGCTCGAGCAGATCGAGCGTTTGCTCGAGATCGATGATGTAGATGCCGCCGCGCTCGGTGAAGATGTATCGGCGCATCTTCGGGTTCCAGCGTCGAGTCTGGTGCCCGAAATGGACGCCGGCCTCGAGCAGTTCCCGCATGGAGACCACTGACACGGGATGTACTCCCTTCTGGTTGGTTTCTCGTTACAGCCGGCGGAGACGGATGGAACCGATCGCGATAGACCGGCACCACCATCCGCCCGACCCACCGGGTCGTAGGGATGTTTGTTACAGCTCGCGCATTCTAGCGCTCGCCGGCACGAGCCCGCACCAGCGCACGCTCAAGATCGGCCGGAAGCGCAGAGGCGAGCTCGATCTCCTCCCCCGTCAGCGGGTGCTGGAAGGCGAGGCGAGAGGCGTGCAGGAACTGGCGCTCCAGTCCGAGATCGTGCGCCACTCCGTAGACCGGATCGCCCGCCACAGGAAGGCCTATCGCCGCCAGATGCACTCGAATCTGGTGCGTCCGGCCGGTCTCGAGCCTTACGCCGAGCAGCGCGTGGCGGTCCAGGAGCTCGCGCAACTCGAAGTGGGTGACCGCCGCGTGCGGACTGTCGGTCTCGAGCGAGCGCTTGGTCGGGTGGCGGCGGTCGCGGCCGATCGGCGCCTCGATCGTGCCTCTGCGCGAGCGCGGCCGGCCGCGCACGAGTGCAAGGTACTCGCGCTCGATCTCGTGCCGGCGCACCAGTCGGCGCAGACCGAGAAAGGCCACCTCGCTACGGGCAACGACCATCAACCCCGACGTATCGCGATCGAGACGGTGGACGATGCCCGGCCGCTCCGGCGCCTCTCCCCCGCGCGCACCGTATGCGACCAGTGCATTTGCCAGTGTCCCGCTCGAACGCCCGGCGCCCGGATGAACCGAGATGCCGGCCGGCTTGTCCACCACCAGCAGGTGCTCGTCCTCGTAGACGAGAGCCAGCTCTCGCGCTTCGCCCGCGAGCGGTGCCTGTTCCGGCGGCAGCTCGTACTCGACCGTCTCGCCGCCGCGCAGGCGCTCGCTCTTGCGCGCCGCGCGGCCGTCCACCTGCACATCGCCCCGGGCGAGCATCCGCGCGGCGAGCGCGCGCGAGCCGATCTCGGGCACGGTCGCCAGTACGCGATCGAGCCGCTCTCCCGCCAGCTCGCTAGCGACCTGGAGCCTGGCGCGGGTCACCGGTCGAGCGCGGTAGATAGCGATCGGGGGCGATCAGAAAGAAGATGAGCGTGGCTACGCCGAGGACGATGAAGGAGTCGGCCAGATTGAACGACGGCCAGAAGCCGAAGTCTACGAAATCGGTCACATATCCGTGCACGACGCGGTCGAACAGGTTCGAGACGCTGCCGCCGACAACCAGCCCGAGCGCCGCCGGTAACAACGGGTGCCTGGCACCGGAATGCGCGAAGAAGAAGACCATCCAGAGCACCACGGCGGTAGTCAGGACGATCACCAGCGAGGTCGCCTGCGAGAAGAATCCGAAGGCGATACCGGAGTTCTGCACGTGGCTGATCTTGAGCGAGCCCGCGATCGACACACTCGAGCCAAGCGCCAGCCGGCTGGTTACCAGCCACTTGGTGAGCTGATCGGCGCCGACCGCGCAGACGACGACCAGGGCGAACGAGAGCCACTGCCAGGGCCCGGCGCCGAGCCGCTTCTCGGCGACCGAGATCGGCGTCAGAGCATCGGGCGAGGAACCCACCCTTACCTCGGGAAGTGGCCGCGCCTGCTCGCTCAACCGCGCTCCTCGCGACGCTTGCAATCGATGCAGAGATTCGCCCACGGGAGCGCGGCGAGCCGCTCGGCGGCAATATGCTGCCCGCAGGACGCGCAACGACCGAAGCTCCCCTGCTCGATTCGCTCCAGAGCGCTTGCGATAGCGGCCAGCCCTTCCTGCGCGACCTCCTCGAGCGAGTAGTCGATCTCTCTGTCGAGCGTTACCGACCCGACCTCGGCGAGGTGCTCTTCGAGGCTGGCGAGCTCGAGTGCGTCCTCCTCCTCGGCGCCGGGGTTCTCGGCGTGTAGGTATTCGAGTGCGGCGCTCAGACGCTCCTTCTCTTCCAGAAGCGACTTGCGATATCCGTCAAGCTCGTTTGCCCTCATTTGCCTCGCCTTCTCCGGCCGAGACGCTGAGCAAGCGCTCGCTCTCCTCGGCGTCGATTCCTCTCACTTCCACAATCTTGTCACGAGCTCCAGCTCCTGTAACGACTCGAAGCTGCGAACGAGCAACCCCAAGCGTTTTACCCAGAAGCTCGATCAGCGCTTCATTGGCCCTCCCGGATTCTGCCGGAGCGGCCACCCGGATTTTCCACCTCTCTCCGTAACGACCAACGACGGCGCTCTTTCTTGCGCCGGGTGAGACGCGTAGGGAGAGCCGCGTCTGCGACCCCGACATGACTCTCAGTATAGGAACTTCACAGAAGTCGAAGCCGTGCCCGAGGGAGGCGAGCGAGGCGGTCATCCGCTCGGCGCTCGTTACCAGGGAAGAACGAGACGCCGCCCCGGCGCGAGCAGCACGCTACGACCAAGATCGTTCCGCTGCTCGAGATCCCATACGCCACGGCGCGGATCACCGCTGTAGAAGCGGTGAGTGATCGACCAGAGCGTGTCGCCGGGTTTGACCACGTACGTACCGCTGCGACCCGATGCGCCCGAGGCGTGAGCCAGTCCCCCCCAAAGAGCGACAAGTAGTAGAACGACCGTTACGAGACGGGGGAACATGTGTTCGACATGCTATAGCGAACACGTGTTCGTGTCAAGACGTGACGAACGCTACCTCGATCGTCCTCTCGCCGGAGAGCGTGAGCTCGAGCATCGTCGCTCCCAGGATCGAGCGCGGGACGGTCGGGCTGCCGGGATTGGCGATCACGCGACGGCCGAGGCGCTGGATCTGGGGCACGTGAGTGTGTCCGAAGACGACGGCGTCGCAGTCCGCGAAGGTCTGTGCCAAGCGCGCGATACGTCCGAGCGCCGGACCGGGATCGTGTAGGACCCCGATCCTGACCCCTCCGATCTCGGCGACGTCCCGCGCCGGCAACCTCTCCTTGAGTATCGCCGCGTCCATGTTCCCGCGCACCGCCGCGAGTGGAGCCAGTCGCCCGAGTTGCTCTAGCACGGGCAGCGTGACCAGGTCGCCCGAGTGCACGATCAGATCGGCGCCTTCCAGACGGCGAAGACACCAGACCGGAAGCTCATGCCCGTGGTGGAGGTGGGTATCCGACAGGCAGACGACTCTGAGCGCGCTCATCACAGGCATCGTCGCACGACCGGCCGCGCTCGGTGTCGGTCGCGCCGCTGCCCGATCGAAATCCGGGAAGAGCGCCCGGAAAAAGACGGACGGAAACGGCTCACGGCCCAAAATGGCGCCCCTCGAAAGGGTCACAGCGCATACTCGTTTTCGAGGACGCGGCGAACGCGTTTCCGGGAATGGCACTTTCGGAAGTTATGACCAGACTGCGACACGATGGCCGCAATCGAGTTCCCCCGAGCGCGGACACAGCCGCCGCCAAGCCGTGACCGCAGACGCCTGAACGCACAGGTGACGCGGATGGTGAACGAGCTACTACTGCTCGTCGGCAACTCGCGCGAGTTCATTCCGCTTCGCTGCGAGTGCGGAGTTCTCGGTTGTCAGGTGCCGGTCGTCATCCCGCGCACACGGCTGGCCGCGATCCGCGACGATCCCGGCCTGTTCGTGGTCGCTCCGGGGCATTTCGTCGATCCCGAGGGCGAGCTACTGGCCTCCGATCTCACCTACGCCCTGGTCAGCTACCACGACACCGAGCCGATCCTGGCCACCGAGGCCGAGTTGGCCGACCTGGTCTACTCCTCTCTGCCGCGAAACGTGCGCCCGGATACCTACGCCGGCGCGCCGTTCGCCGCTGCTTCCTGACAGGCTCGTTCCTTCACATCGCCTGCGAGATATGAAAGTGTCACGCCATGCCGTTGCGTGCCTGCTCGCTGCTGATCGCGCCTGTGCTCGTGCTGCTTCTGGGCGCCTGCGGAGACTCGAAGCCGCAGACGACCACGCCGAATCCAACGACGACAGCACTGATGCCCGCGGAGTCGGTTTACGTGCGCGCCTACTTCATCCGCGTCGGAAAGATGGCCGCGACCGGACGGAAGATCGTGCACACGCTCGCCGTCGGGCAGGCTTCGATCGGAGCTCTCCTGAGCGGGCCCAACCGGGCTGAGAAGAGAATTGGTTTCTCGACTGCCGTGCCCAAGGGAACCGAGCTGAAAAAGATCGGCAAGAACGGCGGGCGCCTGACCGTCGAGCTCTCGACGAACCTCGACGCCGCCGCCAGAGCGCAGGTCGTGACCACGCTGACCCAGTTCGCCGGCGTCCGCGATGTCGTCGTCGTCACCCCCGCCGGCCGCAGCCGGCCGCTCGAGCGAGCCGACTTCGAACACCTCATGCCCGCCGTCCTGGTCGAGAGCCCGCTGCCGTTCGAACAGGTGAAGAGCCCGCTTCGAGTATCCGGCACTTCCAACACCTTCGAGGCGACCTCTCAGCTCGAGCTGCTGGACGCGAACGGAAAGCTCCTCGCCGCGAAGATCGTCACCGCCAGCTCCGGCACGGGAACCCGCGGCACGTTTTCGGTCAGCCTCCATTTCCGGGCCGTTGCCGGCCGCGCGACGCTCGTCTCCTACGAGAGCTCGGCCCGCGACGGATCGCGCATCGACGTGGTTCGGATCCCGATCCAGATCTCGGACTAGCTACTCAGTACACGAGCACGTAGGCCAGTCCGACCGCGAGCCCACCGATCGTTCCCATGAGCACGATCGGAAGGTAAGCGCGAGTAATCAGCGCCGAGGGAACACTGAACCCGATCCCGAGTAGAGCACCGATCAGCAGCCCACTCGCGCCGAGGCCTTTGGCCACCGGGCCGATCGCGAATCCGGTGAAGAAGCGCTCGAGGAAGGCCGCCGCCATCGCCTCTCGCTTCTGCCTGGGCGAGGGCGCCTTCATCTTGATCATCGCGCCCGCCGAGATCAATCCAAAAACGAGACCTGCGACGAGCGAAAACAAGAGCATGGCGCGAGTCTATTAGCGGTGAGGGGCGTTGGCTCCGGCTTGGGCTCGCCCTCGAGTTGAGGCTTTATACCGTTAGTGGTATTGTTATATACCGAGTGTGATATTTAGATGAGCGAGTATTCTCAGGATTCAGTGCATAGAAACAGGGTCGGCCGGCCGCTGCGACGATTGCGCGAGCGCTTCGCGTACGACGACCCAGACAAGCTTCTGGTCGCCAATATCGCCGAGCAGGTGATCGAGCAACGAATCGCCCGCGACCTATCGCAGAAGGAGCTGGCCGACCTCTGCGCGACCAGCCAGCCGGCGATCGCCCGACTCGAGTCGGGCGTCCGGCCGCCGCGAATCGACACACTGCAACGAGTTGCGGCTGCGCTCGACTGCGAGCTCGAAGTACGGCTTCGCCCCCGAACCAGGACGAAGGAGGAGAAGTAAGGTGAGAAGTGAGAAGGTCGATATCGAGGAGATCGCCTCGACCAAGAGCGAGAAGGCGCTTGCGCTGGTTCTCGGAGTATTCGTGTTCGTCGCCGTGATCTGGGCCTACACCAAGATCGACGATCGCTACACGCACCGCTTCGATAAACCGACGTTGACGAGCGCGGTGCTCGAGATCGCCCTGACGCTGGCGCTCCTTTCGCTCGGATTGGTGCTGCTCTCGGTTTTCAGACGCCGGCGCTCGCGATACCTGCCGCTTTCGTTCAGCGTGATAGCTCCTGCCTGCTTGCTCGCCCTCATCTTTGCGGGCGATTACACGAACGACTACTACGATTTCGCCGATCTTGGACCGCTCGTCCTCTCGTTGGCGGGAATCGCACTTACTCTCGTCGCTTTCTTCTACCTTCAGAGGTACCTGGCCCGTCGCGTTCCGATTCGTCGCGTGCGCAAGCACGAGTGCCCGTTTTGTGGATACCCCGTAGGCGAAGGCGTTCACTGCGAGGGTTGCGGCCGCGAGGTGATCGGCGAGTGCTCGAGTTGCGGTAAGAAACGCCGCGTCGGCACCGCTTTTTGCGCGAGCTGCGGCAAGGCCTAGCGCGATGATCGCGTCCAATCCAAGGCTGACCTACGCGAGGATCTACACGGTGTCCGGCTTGCTGCTCGTCGCCGCCTCGATCTATGAACTCGCCGTAGCACTCCGAGCCATCCCGTTGGGGAACGAGCCCGGAGCGGGCCCGGCAGGTGACGGCGTGGTCTGGCTGATCGTCCTTCTCTCGCTTCTGGTCGGGATCGTCACATCGTTGGTTTGTGCGTTCGGCAGAACAGTGGAATGGAGGGCGAGCGCATCTCTGCTGGCGCCAGCGGCGGTCGCGTTCGTTCTCGCCCGCTTCTACTCCTTCAATCCCTACTTCGCACCCAATCTCAGGCGTATGTCCGAAGGCGGCTTCGTCGCCGGACGATGGATCGTCGCTCTTGTTGTTTTGGCGCTAGTGGCCGCCGCAGCTACGAAGATCCTGCCGCGGTTCGGAATCGCGATAACCTCGTTCGTACTCCTGTTGAGCATCCTCACGGCCGTCGCCGAGAGCATCGACTAAACGGATCGAATCGCGAAGGAAAAGCTCCGCGCACTCCACCGTGACCGACACGGCGGGCGCGGCTCACAAAACGCCGTCCTCAATCCTCGCGTAGCGAACACTGCCCACATTCGCAGCGAGCCGAGCACGCTCGTAGAAGCAGGCGAGTCACGCACGCCGAAGGCGCAGTGGCTCGCGCAACCAGTCACTACCGCGAAAAGTCTTCGCCCGCGACGCGGGCGGACTTTTCGCGGAGAAGCGCGCCTGGCAGGAATCGAACCTGCGACCTCGCGCTCCGGAGGCGCGCGCTCTATCCCCTGAGCTACAGGCGCTCGCAGCTCAGTCTAGTGATCGCACGCGCGAGGGCGCTGCGCCGAGTCTGTAAAGCGTCGGCGTCAAGGAGCGGGATCAAGCGCGATTGAGGGATAGATTAACCTATATCTTTCTGGCAACATGCTTTCAGAGTCGGTCCCCGTAAGGTAGGGATCTCCCTGAAAGAATTCCCGCGCGATGCGCGAGACGGTGGCGACGGCGGCACGTCCCCCAAGGTAGGGAAGCGAAGCAGGCGGCGCTTCGCTTCCCTTGTCCTTTGTTTGGGGCAACCGGTAGATTCGCGGCGACGCGCGCGCGGTGGTTGCTATCGGGGGCGAGCAGTGCTAGGGATAGTTTGTGGCTCTACTGCGGCGAGGGCATAAAAACGAGTTGAAGCCTCTCAACGAGGCCGAGGCCTACGCCCGCTGTCACGGCAGCCGGGGCGACGAGGTGCGGATCGTCAAGGTCGAGCCGAGGCGCGCCCGTTACGAGACCGAGGTCTCGGGCGAGCGTCTGCGCGAGGCCTTCGAGGGCCGCCTCGACACGCGCGAGCCAAGCGAAGAGGTCGAGCCCGTCGACGACGAATCGTGACGGCCATTCCTCCCGCTCTGATACAAGAGTCGTGATGACCGATCCGCTCTGGGCACCCTGGCGACTCGAGTACGTCTCGAATGCGAGCAAGCAAACGGGTTGTGTCTTCTGCCGCGCCGTGGCCGCGCCGGACGATGCGGACTCGCTGGTCGTTCACTGTGGCGAGACAGCCTTCGCCATGCTCAACCGCTTCCCCTATTCGTCCGGTCATCTGATGATCGCGCCCGTCCGGCACGTCGGCAACCTAGGCGAGTTGAGCGCGCAAGAAGCTGCCGAGATCCACTCCCTCGGCGTCCGCGCTCTCGAGGTACTGGCCGCCCTCTTCGAGCCCGACGGATTCAACGTCGGCTGGAACCTCGGGCGCAGCGCGGGGGCCGGCGTCGTCGATCACGTGCACGAGCATGTCGTTCCGCGCTGGCAGGGCGACACGAACTTCATGCCCGTCCTGGCCGACGTGAGGGTGATCCCCGAGCACATCCAGGCAACTCACGCCCGGGTCGAGGCGGCCTGGAACGAATAGCGCCCGGGCGGCCTTCCTGCGGCTTCGAGCGGCCATCGGTAGCATTCCTATTGAGAGGAACCAGCTTCCTCTCGCGCTCGAAAACGGCATCGACGAGGGCAGACTCGGCGGGTACTCGCTTTGGAACTTCAGGCCGGTGGGCGTTGCGGCAAGCGCCCTATCGGGTATCTGTCCCCGACTCGGGTTGGAAGGACTAGCGTGTGTGGAGAAGACGTACCGGCGGCTGCGGTGAACGCCGCTCACAGAATCGCAATAAAGCGCTCGCTTCGCGGGTCTATCCGCCCTGCTCTCCAGACTAACCAGGTCAGGTGGCCGTCGTCTCGAGACGGGTGAAGCCGAATGGCTCGAAAGCCTTCCGATAACGTTCACTCCGCGAGCCCACCTGCCGATACATTCGGAGTGAAAGCGGCACCTGCGACGCGCGACTTGAAGGGTCGTCTCGAGCGGCGCTCGGAGCGCGCTCGCGGGACGTTCAAGCTCGCTCTCGCAGACGGCTCGGCACTGGCCCTCGGTCGCCGTTTTGAGGCCGCCGCCTTCGACTGGGACGGCACCGCGGTCACCGACCGCAAGGCCGACGCGAGCGAGCTGCGCGAGCTCTTCGGCGCGCTGCTCGAAGCCGGCTTCGACCTGGCGGTGATCACCGGCACGCACATCGGTAACGTGGACGGCCAGCTCGAGTTGCGCCCACACGGCCCGGGGCGAATCATCGTCGGCTGCAATCGCGGCTCGGAGGTATACGAGCTGACCTCGGTCGGCCCCGCTTTGCTCGAGCGCCGCGTCGCCAGCGCCGAGGAGGACGAGATGCTCGATCGCGCCGCCGAGCTCGCCCGCGAGCAGCTGGGCGCGAAAGGGCTCGACGTATCGGTTGTCTCCGACCGTCTCAACCGGCGCAAGATCGACCTGATCCCGCTTCCGGAATGGGCCGACCCTCCGAAGGCGGAGCTGCCCAAGCTGCTCGAGGCAGTCGAGGCGCGGCTGGCCGGGGCGGGAATCGCGGGCCTGCCTGAAGCCGTCGAACTGGTGCGTCGCTGCGGGCTGGAGGCCGGGCTCACGGATCCACGGGTAACCTCCGACGCCAAGCACGCCGAGATCGGCCTCACCGACAAGACCGACTCGGCGCGTTACGTGATCTCCTGGCTCGCGCGCCGTGGCGTTCGGCCCGAGCAGATCCTGATCGGCGGTGACGAGTTCGGCCCTCTCGGCAGCTGCCCGGGCTCCGATTCTCTGATGCTCGTGCCCGAGGCGACCGGCGCCGTGTGTTTCTCGGTCGGTCCGGAGCCGGAAGGAACTCCAGAAGGCGTGCACGATCTCAACGGCGGTCCCGAGCTGTTCGCCGACATCCTCGCCGACCAGCTCCGCCGGCGTTGCGAGGGCGAGCTGCCTGAGTCTGTCGAGGAGGCGGGCTGGCAGGTGGTTGTCGACGAGCACGACGGGCGCGAGGAGGTTGTGCGCGAGACGGTGCTCACGCTGGCAGACGGCCGTATCGGTACGCGCGGTTCGCTGCTCACCGGGTCGACCAACGGGCCGACGGTTCTCGCGGGCGGCCGCTACGCCGGACGTGGCTCCGAGGAGGAGTTACTGGCGGCACCGATCTGGAACAGGATCGAAGGCGCCGCTGCCGAGCACGTTCGCCGCGTGCTCGACCTGCGCACCGGGACGCTTCGCCACGAGCTCGTGCGTGACGACGGCTCGCGGCTCAGTGCCCTTCTCTTCCTCTCTCTCGCCCGCCCGGGAACCGCTTGCCTGCGCGCCTGCGGGCCCGAGAAGATGCTTTCCTCCTCCGCTCCGCTCGCCGCACCCGAGCAGGAGGGGACAGAGACCAGCTTCCATCGCCTGGGCGATGTCACGATCGCCGATTCGGTCAATGTCGAGCGAGTCGTCGCCGCGGCGGCCGAGAAGCGGGAGAAGTGCCTGCTCGAGCGTGTCGTCTCCTACGGCGGCTCCGAGCTGGAACCACTGGCGTCGCTCCAGGCCGCGAACGAAGCCGGCTTCGAGCGCCTCTATACCGAGCATCGCGAACGCTGGGGCGAGCGCTGGCTCGACGCGAACATAGTGATCGAAGGCGACCCGGAGCTGGATCTCGCCGTGCGCTACTCGCTCTTTGGGCTGATCTCGACCGCCGCTGACAGCGGCGAGGCTGCGGTCGGCGCCGGCGGCCTCTCGGGCCCAAGGTATCGCGGCCACATCTTCTGGGACACCGACGTCTTCTCGCTCCCGTTCTTCGCGGCCACTCACCCGGCCTCGGCGCGTGCGATCCTTCGCTATAGGCTCAACCGCCTCGAACCGGCGCGGGCCGCAGCTCAGGCGAGCGGGCGGGCCGGAGCGCGCTTCCCCTGGGAGTCGACTCGCTCCGGACTCGACGTGACGCCTCAATCCGGCCGCTTGCCGGGCGGAGAGATCATCGCCATTCGCACCGGTCGCATCGAGGAGCACATCACCGCCGACGTGGCTTGGGCCGCCGACTGCTATCTGGCCTGGTCGGGTGACGAGACCTTTGCCGGCGACGCGCAGACGATCTTCGTCGAGGCCGCGCGCTACTGGGCCTCGAGGATCCGCACCGACTCGAGCGGAGCCGGGCACATCTACACCGTGATCGGGCCCGACGAGTATCACGAGCCGGTCGACGACTCCAGCTTCACCAATGTGATGGCGCGCTGGACGCTGCGTCGCGCCGCACGCTCCGTACACGACAGGCCGCGCGCCGACGTCGACGAAAGCGAGATCGAGCGCTGGCTCGAGCTGGCCGACCGGCTGACCGACGGCTACAACCCCGAGACCGGGGTCTACGAGGAGTTCGCGGGTTTCAACAAGCTCGAGCCGATCATCGCCGCCGAGTTGGGCGAGCGCCCCTTCGCCGGCGAGGCGCTCCTTCCGGTCGCGCGGCTTCGTAACTCGCAGGTCGTCAAGCAAGCCGACGTGGTCTTGCTTCATCACCTCGTGCCCGACGAGGTCGCTGATCACTCGCTCGCGCCGAACCTCGCCTACTACGAGCCGCGCACGTCCCACGGCAGCTCGCTCTCTCCGGCCGTCTTTGCGCTTCTGCTGGCCCGTAACGGCCAGCTCGAGGAGGCCGAAGAGTATCTGCGCCTGGCAGCGAGCTTCGACCTCGAGGACAGGAACCACACCAGCGACTGCGGTCTGCACACGGCAACCATGGGCGGCGTCTGGCAGGCGCTCACATACGGTTTCTGCGGCCTGCGTCCGCACGGAGACGCGCTGGTGGTAGACCCACACGTTCCCGAGCATTGGAAGGCGCTCGAGCTGATGGTTCGTTTCCGCGGTTCGCGCGTACGCGTTCGGGCCGAGCGCGAGCGAACGCTGGTCTGGGCCGACCGGCCCGTGCCGATCGCGATTGGAGCGAGCGGCGCAGTCGTCGAGGCGGGGCCCGAAGGGATAGTGCTGAAGGCCGACGGAAGCGTGTCTCAGGGCGCTTCGGCTCCCGATGCCGCCGCGAGTAAACGGGCGAACGACAAGGCCGTCGAGTCGTAGGTCGGCGATCGCGAATACTCCCAGCCGAAAACGGCGTCCCTTCAGACGCAGTCTCGGCTTTCCCGGAAAGGACTCCTAGACGCTCAGTGCGGCACGTTGAGCGAAGGACTCTGATTCCTCCGGTGCCTCAAATCGCGTCCGGAACTCGTCGAGCGAAGTGAACGGGCGCCAGAGCGGCCGTTCCCACTCGCTTCCGCGGCACATCGGACAGACAGGAGGCGGCGTGGCAAGAGCCACGCCGTAGCCACATCCAGCACAGATGTAATCGACCTTGCGATCAGATACGGTGTCCACCAGCGGCATAGGGGACTCCCCCCGACAAATTAAGGTTTCTTTCAGGATTCTAGCTCGGCGTGATTCTCCGGGCAGGGGCGGAGAGCCACGTTTTATCCGCATATTGCGGGTTTTTGTACCGCAAGACAGGGCTTTATAGCGGAAGCGCTATTCGCTCCTATGAGCCGCGTTCTTCTCAATAGATCGTTTTCGCTCGAATGGCTCTCGGTCGTGCATCCGACTCCCCGATCATCCCCGAGGTTCAGCAGGTCGAGTGCGCCGATTCGCTCTCGATCACGCCTCCGCCACAGCGTTCAAGCGGACGACGGGCCTCGAACCCGCGACCTTCGGCTTGGGAAGCCGATGCTCTGCCAGCTGAGCTACGTCCGCGCACAAGCTCTGACAGAGCCAAAAATCACGATCTCCGCTCTGCCAGCTTTCGGGCGATATCTTACCGCCTCTTCCTGCGCCACTTGCGCTCGATCGTTCTTCTACGTCTCGAAGAAACGCCTGCGCTGCCGTCACTCGCTGATCGAGATGCTCTCGATCAGCACCGGCTCGAGCGGCGCGTCGCGACGATCTGTCTCGGTGGCCTCGATCTTGTCGACCGTGTCCATCCCGGTCGTGACCTCACCGAACACGGTGTGCTTGCCGTCGAGCCACGCCGCCGCGGAGATCGTGACGATGAAGAACTGCGAGCCGTTCGTGTTCGGGCCCGCGTTGGCCATCGCCAGCGCGCCGCGTACGACCTTGTGCTGGTTGAACTCGTCTTCGAAGGTGTAGCCCGGGCCGCCCGTGCCGGTTCCGTTCGGGCAGCCGCCCTGGATCATGAAGTCTTTGATCACCCGGTGGAAGATGAGGCCGTCGTAAAAGCCATCTTTGGCGAGCTTGTGAAAGTTCGCGACGGTCTTGGGCGCGTCGACGTCGAAGAGCTCGATCTCGATGGCGCCCTCTGATGTGTTCATGGTTGCTTTAGACATGGCGCCTACGATAGCTGTGCCAAGCGGTTGGACGAGGAGTGTTCTCGAAAGAGGGCGCAGAGCGGGAAACCGCATGCCCTACGAGAGTCCTCGATCACCCACAGCCGGCTCGGGCATGCTCTCGCTGCTCTGAGGTAGCCCCGCCACTTCTCCGACGGCGCTCTCCGCGGGTTCAGCGAGGATCACTATCAGTCCTGCAATCAGCACCAACGCTCCACCGACGGCGACGGTGAAGCCGAGCCTCTGCCCCAGTAGCAACCAGGCCAGCAGCGAGGCCGAGACCGGTTCCAGGTAGGAGAAAAATCCCATCGCCTGTGCCGTCACATGCCGCAGGAGAGTCAACCAGATGAGGCCGGAGAGGGCGGTGAAGATCAC
>CAZWTK010000015.1:0-34236 GCA_964636655.1 uncultured Gaiellales bacterium | reverse complement strand
CGCCCACTATCGCCAGATAGCCGAGCTCGCTTGCGCTCGGTAGCACGCGACCGGCGAACGGAAGCACCGCCGCGAGTGAGACCAGCGCAAATACGTCGATCCAGAAGGAGAGCCCGATCGGGTTCACCTCGCGCACTATGTGCTTCTGGATGATCACGAGAAACGCCAGCACGACGGCCCCGCCCACGCCCACCGTTATCGCGAGCGGCCTGACATGCCCGCTGCCGTTGCTCGCGAAGGCGATCAGGGCGAGACCGCCGAGCGCGATCGGCAGCGCGATCAAAACGGCGCGACTGAGTCGCTCGGGCAGAAAGAGCGGGGCTAGTAGAGCCAGGAAGACCGGCGAGGTGTAGGTGGCGAGAACGGCCACAGCGACCGAGGAAAGCTTCATCGCCTCGAAGCTGCAGAACCAGATAAGTGCCAGCCCGGGCCCTAAAAGCAGCGTCCACCGTCCTGTCTTGCCAAGCCGCAGCAGATCGCGCCTGCCGCTCGCCAGGGCGCCGATTCCGAGCGCCAGCACGCTCAGACCGATGCGCCAGAACACGATCGAGAGCGCACCGAGGCTGAGATGGTCGGCGATGATCCAGATGAAGCCCCAAGAACTGGCGAGGGCCGCGACGCCTAGGTTCCAGCGCATGCCTCGATGCTAGCGGCGCTCACCGTCCGCGGAGCGGAAGGCCGGCTCGGACCCGACGAGCAAGGGCTTACTGGGTGATCGAGCCGTGGATGCCTGCGGCTGAAGGGTCACGAAGACGCACCGGCAGTGCGGAGAGCATCACTGCGATCACAGGCGCCGCCGATCGGCGACGCCGGGCGGTACAGACCTGGAGGAAGAGGCCCTAAGCGTCCGAGACCAGGTCGTCCGGCTCGCTCATCGCCTCGATTGCCTCGAGCGCATCCTCCATCCGACCCTCGGGCACCAGCACTTTCTGCGGGGCGTCCTCGTTGGTGCTGGGATCGGTCTCGACCGCGCATTCGAGCTCGTACTCGATTCCGGCCGCCTGCAGGATCGACTCGATCTCCTCCGCCTCGGCGGTGTTGGCGGCAACGGCCACCTGCACCAATCTCGTCATTCGCTCTTCTCCTCACCCCCGGCAGCGCGAACGGCCGGCTTGGCCCCAGTTTCGCTTCCCTCGCCGGGAAGCGCTCCGCCCTTGATCAATCGAGGCTCGCCTCGCTCCTGGAAGGGCAGGTCGATGATATCGAAGTCCTTCGGCACGACCGTCGCCGCGAACAACTCGCGCGCTTCGCGTAGCACCTCGGGCCCGAAGTAGCGCGTAGAGACGTGGGTGAGCGCAAGCATCTTTACGCGAGCGGCGAGCGCGACCTGCGCCGCCTGCGCCGCGGTAGAGTGGCGGGTCTCCTCGGCACGTTCGCTCTCCTCCTCGCAGAAGGTGGCCTCGTGGATGAGCAAATCGGCATCGCAGGCCGCTTCGACCACACTACGGGAGGGCGCGGAATCTCCCGAGATAACCAGCTTGCGCCCGGGACGGGCCGGCCCCAGCACCTGCTCGGGCCGAACTACGCTGCCGTCTGCGAGCGAGATCTCCTCGCCTCGTTGCAGGGCGCCGCGCTCGCGCCCTGGCGGCACGCCCAGCCGATCGGCGCCCTCGACGTCGAAGCGCCCGGGCCGGGGCAGCTCGACCAGCGCGTAGCCCAGCGAGGAGACGCCATGCTCCACCGGAAAGGTCTCGAGTAGATAACCGTCCCGATCGAGCGCGTCACCGGGGCTGAGCTCCACTAGATCGAGAGCGAAGGTGAGGCGGCCGAAGATCCTGCGCAGACTGGTGAAGAGATCGTTCAGTCCGGGTGGGCCGAAGACCGCGAGCGGCAGTTCACGTCCGCGCAGCGAAAACGTCTTGAGCATTCCCGGCAGCCCCAGGTAGTGATCGGCGTGGTAGTGGGTCAGGAAGATCTCGCTCAGATCGACCAGCCCGAGCGTCGAGCGCAGAAACTGGCGCTGGCTGCCCTCACCGCAGTCGAAGAGCAGCCGCTCGCCGCCGCGACGCACCACGAGCGCGGTCGGAGAGCGCCTGGCGGTGGGCATCGAGCCCGCGGTGCCCAGGAATACGACGTCCATGTCCATGGCAGGATCTTAGGCCGCGAACGGTTCTCGTTGGACTTCGGCCGCTCGATTGCCTAGCCTGTATCGGTTTTTTACATAAGGAACTGCGGCTTCACCCTCTCCGAGCGGCATGGCACCTTCAGGCACAGGCTTCCGTATGCGCGATCGCTCGATCGCACTGATGCACGCATTCCTGTTCCTGAGCGGCGCTGTCTTACTCGCCTCCGCGGTCGCGCTCTCGCTGCTCCTCGGCGCCGTCGTTCGCGGGCAAGCCAGCTCTGATGTCCGTGACGACCTGAGTCACGCCACCAGCGTCGTGCTGGCCTCTAGTCGTACCGGCGATCTGCTCACGCACCCGGCTGCGGCGGCGACGGTCAGCGAGCGGTTGCTCCACAATCCCAACGTCGCCCGGGTCGAAATCGTTCGCGGCGGACAAGACTCCTCGCTGGTGCCCGGGCACAATCAGGTTGTTTACCGTACATCGCTTCGCGCACAGAACGGCCAGCGAGGACAGCTGCTCGTTCTTTCTCGCCCTATCGCCGCGAGTTCTGCTGCGAGCTCACGCGTTCGCTATATCTGGCTTTCGATGGCTCTCGTCTTTCTGGCTCTTTTCGCAGTATTGACGCTGCTCGTACGCGGCGCCTCGCGAGTGTTGCGACGACGCAGGAGCGTGTTCGAGCAGCAGTCCGAAGAGCTGCTCGATGCCTACCGGCGCTTGGAGCAAAGCTCCTTCGAGGCGATTGAGAGCCTCAACGCGGCGGTCGACGCCAAGGATCCTTCGACGGCCGGCCACTCGCAGCGCGTCGAAGAGATCGCGCTGAGCATCGGCCGCGAGCTCCAGTTCGATCCGGCACGACTCGAACTGCTTCGTCTTGGCGCTCTCTTTCACGACATCGGCAAATTGGCCGTCCCCGACTCCATCCTGCTCAAGCCGGCGCGCCTCACCCACCAGGAGTTCGAGCTGATCAAGTGCCACTGCAACGACGGGGCTCGTATCGTCGATCGTTTCGGTCCGCTGCGCCCCGTCGTCTCGATCATCCGCCACCACCACGAGCACTGGAGCGGCGCCGGCTATCCGGCCGGCCTCGAACGTGAGGCGATTCCCGTCGAGGCCTCGATCGTAGGACTGGCAGACGCCTGGGATGCGATGACGACCAACCGCCCCTACAAGGCGATGCTCAGCGTCGAGGAGGCACGCGAGGAGGCAAAGCGGTGCCGTGGAACGCAGTTTCGGCCCGACGTGGTCGATGCTCTGCTAAGCGCCATGGAGCGCGACCCGGACGTTTTCGCCCCGCTTGATGCGAAGCTTGACGCCGGTGTTAGGGAACATCGCGTTCCACAGCTACGCGTCGCCGCTGAGGCCGGCGCCATCGGTCTCGCCGAGGCCTAGCGCCATCGGCTCCTATCTCGGGACGGGCCAGCCCACGTCGCTTGCGACCGCAGCGGCCATCGCTTGCCCGCCTGCGGGCTCGCCGGGATTTGCGACCGGGCGCGGTACCGGCGGCGGAGCCGCTGGAGCCGCGGGCTGGTTGGGTGGAGCGACAGGCATCGCCTGCGGTGGAGCGGTACTGACGGGGCCCGCGACGTTGGGCGGTCGCGGTGGTGTCTCGAGAGTCGATTCCTTCGAGCTGGACTCGCCTTCCGGTACGTCATCGCCGATCGTTGCCAGCACGGCGGCCAGCTGAGCCCTGATCCGGCTGATCTCGGCGTTGAGGCGCTCGCGCTCGCCCGTCGCCTCGCGCAGGATCTCGCGCGCCTCGGCGCGGGCCTCGCTCAGCACCGACTCGGTCTCGCGCCGCGCCTGGTCGGTCATCTGCTGCGACGCTCTCTCGGCCGAGATCAGAGTCGTACGGAGAAGCTGCTCCAACTCGCGGTAGCGAACCAGCTCGGTGCCCAGCTGCTCGATCTTGTCGGCGAGGTCGGCGCGATCGCGCCAGACGTCCTCGAAGCTATCGACTATGTCGGCAAGCAGCTCGTCGGCCTGCTTGGTCTGGTAACCGAAAAACGCCTTGCGGAGGCGGATATGCCTTATCTCTACAGGCGTTAGAGCCATTGGAATGCCTCCTTGTCAGAACTGCGAAAGCACCTCGTAAACCAAACGATCGCCCAGCCAGAGCACCAGCACGGCGACGATTGGAGATAGATCGATTCCTCCAAGGGACGGCAGGAAGCGCCGAAACAGGCGGAGATAAGGATCACAGGCGTCGGAGAGAAAGCGGCGAACCCGATTCAGGTTGCGGTTGTAGGGCAACGGGATCCAGGAGCTGAGGACGTAGAGGAAGATGATCAGCGAGTAGACCGACACGAAGACGTTCACCAGCGTCATCACCTGCGCGGTGACCGAACAGAGCGTCGTCAAGCTGGCCTCATTGCCCACACTGCGTCAATTCGTGCCGCCCGCTCTCGTTCCTACTCCGCCGTTACGACTCTCGTCTGAGCGGTTCAGGCCTGGTTGAAGAAACCGCGCTCGATCATGCGGGCGCGCTCTTCGGCCGAGACCTCAACGTGCTGCGGCGTGAGCAGGAAGACCTTGTCGGCGACTCGCTGCATCCCGCCGTCGAGCGCGTAGGTGAGCCCGCTGGCGAAGTCGACCAGCCTCTTTGAGAGCTCGCTGTCGACGCCCTGCAGATTGAGGATCACAGGAATGCCTTGCTTGAAGTGATCGGCGATCTGCTGAGCGTCGTTGAAGCCGCGCGGGATGACGAGATGAACACGCGCCGGCGAGATTCCGTCGTCGGGGACGGCCATCGGCGCCTCGACTCCACGCAGGCGGGTGGCCGGTCGCAGGGTCACGCTGCGCTGGCGCGGGTTCTCGGGCTCGCTCCAATCGTCCGGCTCGGCAGCGCGACGCCGCGGCGTCAGCCGTCGCACATTTGGCCGTTCGCTGTACGTGCGCTCGGCCTCCTCGGTGACGTAACCGTCCTCGTCCCAGTCTTCCTCTTCGGCTATGCCGAAATAGACGAGCGTCCGGTTCCAGACGTCCGCGAACCCCATATGGCTCGATTGTAACCCTCGCCGCGGTTGACATCGCAGAAAGAGCGCCCGAAGTGGGATTGACTTTTTGGCAACACTGTGAGAAAGTTCCCCGCTGGTAAGACCGAGATGAGCCGCCGCAATCCCGAACAAAACAGACGGAAAAGGCCGCCGCATTCCGTTGCCCCGAGCGCTGTCGTCGAATGAGCTCGGAGCGCCGGAGGTCAAGAAGCGGGCCTATTCACGCCCTGCTTTCGCCCGAGCAACTGCGGGCTGCTCACATCCTGCACGAGCGCGCTCGCCTGAGCATCCCGGAGATCGCCAGGCGAGGATACGAGCAGTGGGGCTACTCGAGCGCTCACTCGGCTACCGTGGCGCTATACCGCCTCTTCCAGCGCTACGACTACCAACCGCGATCGCGAGCCGCGGCGAACAAGCTGCTTGTCACGAATGAGGCGAGACGCTGCAAGGGTGAGACTATCTACGGCCGGCCGTGTAGACGCTCGGCCATGATCGGATCGCGTTTCTGCCCCTATCACGGAGCCGAGGAAATCGAGCAGCTAGCGCGCTAGACTCGCCGTGCGCTAGCTCCACAGGACGCTACCGACGCGAACGTAGCTGGCGCCCTCCTCGGCCGCTACCAGGTAGTCCTGGCTAGTGCCCATCGAGAGATCCGGGAGGTCGAACCGCTCGGCCAACTCGCGCAGGCGCCGGAAGTAGGGACGCGAGGCCTCGGGGTCGGTACTGAGCGGCGGCATGGTCATCAGTCCGCGAACCTCGACGCCAACCTGAGCGCAGAAGCCCAGGAAGTCCTCGAGTTGCTCGGGAGCGATGCCCGACTTCGTCTCCTCCCCGGCGAGATTGACCTCTATCAGTGCCGGGATGCTCAGTTGCCGGACGGCCGACTCGCTCGCCAGCGAGTGACAGAGCTCGCAGAGCTCGCTCACCAGCGGAGCCTTGCGGCTTTGCAGGTGGCCGATGAAATGCCAGTGAAAGGCCGTTCCGTAGCGCGCCTGCTTAGCCGCCAGCGCCTGAGCACGGTTCTCTCCCACCACCTCGATGCCAGCGTCCGCCAGCACGCCCATCTCCTCCAGCGAGACGTACTTGGTCGCAGCGACAACCGTGACGCCCGGCCCGACGCTATCTTGGATGCGCTCGTAGCGTTCGCGGATCTCCTCAGTCGATCGCAGCGATGACCCCCTGGCGTCCCGTCCGGCCCCGGTCGCGCCGGTGTGAGAAGAACAGCTCCGGGTGACACGAGGTGCAAAGCTCGATTCGCTCGGCCGCGCGACAACCGGCGGCGGCCAACGCCTTCTCGGCCGCCAGCCAGAGGTTGACCTTGCGTCCGCTGGCCACCTGACGACCGAACTGCCGGCGGAAGCTCGCCGCCACCTCCTCCGAGACCTCGAAGCAGCAAGGTCCGATCGCCGGCCCGAGCACGGCCTTCGTCCGGCCGGGGCCGAGAGCTCGTGAGACCGACTCGATCACACCCCCCAGTAACCCGCGCCAGCCAGCGTGGACGAGCGCCAGGCCCGGTCGCTCGCCCTCGCTGCGCCCGATCGCGATGGGAAGGCAATCGGCAGTGACGAGCATCATCCCCAGACCCGGCTCCTCGCTCCAGAGGGCATCGCACTCGGGGAAGTCGGCGTCGGCCGAGAGCAGCCCGACCGCCTCGGCTCGCCGGGCTACCGCGCCGTGGCGCTGCTGAGCCATGGTCGAGCGAGATGTATCGACCTCCAGCACGCGGCACAGGCGCGAGCGGTTCTCTCGCACCCTTTCGGGCTCGTCGCCGCCGAGATCGCTCAGGTTGAGCGAGCTGAAAGCGCCCTCGCTGACGCCGCCGAGGCGGGTCGAGAAGGCAACGCGGTAGGGACCGGGCGCCTGCCACAGATACAAAGACTCCTTCATGCCTTGGCGGCCTCGTCGATCAGCTCCTTGGCCGCCTCGAGCTCGGCCTTGCGTCCCGCCAGCGCTCCATTCAGCTTGCGCCGGCGCAGCTCGGCCAGAATCTCCCCCACCCGCGGCGACTGCTCAAGCCCCAATTCGACCAGATCGCCGCCACCGATCTCCAGCTCGATATCGCGCAGGTGCTCGAAGTACTCCTCGAGCGCCGGAAGATCGTGCATGGCGAGCGCGACCAGCGGTGCGTCGGGAGCCACCGGATCGACCAACGCGACGATCTCGGCCGGGCTGATCTCGCGCTGCAGGCGCTCGACCAGGCGCGGCGCGAACACCACCGCGGCCACGACCTTCTCGACGTCGCGGCGGCGCAGGCGCAGACGCCCGAGCCATGAGTAGAGCTCGTAGGTCGCCAGCTTACGGGCGAGCACCGCCAACCCGAGCCGCCAGCGGGGCAGCTCGGGCGCGTAGCGGTCACGCAGGACGCCCAGGCGCTCGACCATCGCGGCCGCCTCCTCGTCGGCGACCAGGTGCGGATGCACGGCCGCGGCGACGCCGATCTCGGCCAGGCGCAGGATCGAGCGTGCCGCGTCTGGCTCGTCGAGGATGTCGATCAGCTCGTCGCGCAGCCGCGCCGAGGAGAGATCGTCGAAGAGCCCCATCTCGACACAGCTGCGAGCCAGCTGAACGGCGTGCTCGTCCATGCGAAAGCCGAGTCGGCTCTCGTAGCGAACGGCTCGGAAGATGCGAGTGGGATCGTCGACGAAGGAAAGGTTGTGGAGCACGCGCAGACGCCGCTTGGCGATGTCGCGCCGGCCGCCGAAAGGATCGACCAACCGCCCGAAATCCTCTACCCTGAGCGACACCGCCATCGCGTTGGCGGTGAAGTCACGGCGGAATAGATCCTCGCGGATCGAGGCGTGCTCGACCGAGGGCAGCGCCGCCGGCGCGTCGTAGAACTCCGTGCGAGTGGTGACCACGTCGACGCGAGCGTCTTCGCCGTAGAGGACGACCGCGGTGCCGAACTTCTCGTGCGCTCGAATACGCCCGTGCAGTAGACGCGCCAGTTCCCTGGCCAGCCCGATGGCGTCGCCTTCCACGGCGATGTCGATGTCGAAGCCCTCGGCACCGAGTAGAACGTCGCGTACCGATCCACCCACGAGGTAGATACCCTCGTGTGTACCTTCGATCGTCGCGATGGCCTCGCGCAGAGGGGCCAGATCCTTCAACGGCTCCAGCTCGCGCTCGAGGTTGGGCTCGCGCGCGGGAGCCGGCTCCTCGCGCAGACCGAAGGCCGCGAGCAGATCGCCACGCGTGACCACGCCGACAACCTCGTCGTCCTCGATCACGGCGATCCGCCCGGCTGCCGAATCGACCAGCATCCGCCGCAACTCGGGCAGCGTGGTGTCGGGGGCGCAGACGGCGACCTCCAGCGCCATGACCGCCTTGACGGGCGCCTGGTCGAGACCGTGACCGAGGGCCTTGTCCAGGTCCTCGCGCTGGACGACACCGCGCAGCCGACCCTGCTCGAGCACGAGGATGCCCGACTGGCGGTAGCGCTGACAGGTGGCCATGGCCTCGGCGACCTTCGTCTCAAGCTCGACGAAACGCGGCGGTTTCGACATCACCTCGCGCGCCAGGGGCGGTTGCTCGAGCGCCGAGGCGAAACCGTCCTCGATCGCCCGGCAGGCCTGCTCTAGCGAGAGGCGACTAGCGGCCGAAGCGGCTCCGTGGTGACCGCCGCCGCCGAGCACGGCGGCAAGCCTGGCCGCATCGAGCTCGGGCACGCGGCTGCGCAGCACGGCAAAGACGCGACCATCCATCTCGACCAGGCAGGCGAGCGCGTCGCAATCGGTCAGATCGGCAAGCTTGTGCGCGAGCAGGGCGATGTCCTCGAGATAACGCGGCCAGCCGGCGCTTGCGATCAGAAGCTCGACCCCGGCGACTCGAACCGGGCGAGTCGATTCCATCAGCTTGCCCAACAACTCGCGCTCCTCCCTGCCCAGAGCGGGACGAAGGAAGTGAGAAAGCTCGTCCAGACGCGCGCCGTGGCGCAGGCACCAGGCGATCGCCTCGGCGTCGCGCTGCGTGGTCGAAGCGAAGCTGAGCGAGCCGGTGTCCTCGTGAATCCCGAGCGCGAAGGCGGTGGCCTCGAGCGGGCTCACACTCAGCTCGCGCTCGGCGAGGATACCGACCAGCGACGTGGTCAAGGCTCCCTCCCCTGTCAGGTAAAGGTTCTCGGGCTTCACCCAGTCGGGACCGGCGCGCTCGTGGTGATCGAAGACGATCTTCTCGACCGCTTCGTCGCGCGTCAGTGGCTCCAGGTCGCCGAGGCGCGAGGAGTGCACCGTCTCGACCGCTACCAGGCGGTGCACCTGCGAGAGATCGAGCGCGCTCACCTCGACCAGCTCGAGCTCGTCGGCGTAGAGACGCACGAACTCGCGCACGTTGCGCGCCAGCGTCGGCTGCAGGGCGACCAGTGAGCCCGGGTAGAGCCGCCGCGCGGCCAGCATCGAGGCGAGCGCGTCGAAGTCGGTGTTGGTATGCGTTGCGATGATCGTCAGGCGGTCCACACCGTCATTGTGACCGCGAAACGACCCGGCCGACGAGCTCAGGCGCGATCGTGGGCGCGAACGAAGACGAGCGCCGCCAGCGAGACGAGCATCCAGGCGGCCAGATAGGCGAAGGCCGCGCGGGGCGAGACGAGCGTCCAGAGAGCGCCCGCAATCGCGCTGGCCGCGAAGTTGCCGAAGCTCTGCACGGCAGCCAGGAGACCGAAGGCCGAGCCGAGCATCTCGCTCGGCGCCAGCTCTGCGACGACGGCGCCTTCGGCCGTCTCGACAAAACCGATTCCAACGCCGGCCAAGGCGAACAGAACGGCGAGCAGGACGATGCTCGACCCGACGGCAGCCAGACCGGCGTAGGCGAAGGCAAAGCTGGCGACGCCCAGCGCAAGCACGCGCAGCATCCCTCTGCGATCGCCGAGGCGTCCTCCAACCAGGCTGGCGGCGACGCCGGCGAGGTTGTAGCCGGCGTAGAGCCCAAGCGCTATCTCGGTCGCGTGATTGTGCCCGTAGCCTCCGTCGAGCAGGTCGGTCGCGCGCAGGATGAGCAGCGTCGCCGCCGCGTTGCCGATCTCGAAGGCCGAGATGGAGAGCAGAAGCCGGCCCAGGCGACCGTGCAAGACCGGGCGCACTTGAAGGCGAAGCGCACGGCGCTCGACACGCTTCGGTTTCGGAATGGCCCGAATGCCGATAAAGATCGCCAGCGCGGCAAGCAACCCGGGAATGACGCTGAGCAAGATCGCCGTGCGGACGCCGAGTAGAACCACAAGCCCGATAGCCAGAAGCGGCCCGCCCATCGCGCCCAGGTTGTCCATCGCCCGGTGATATCCGAAGGCACGCCCGTAGGCACCCTCCGGCACTGCTTCGGCTAGCAGCGCACTGCGCGAGGGAGCGCGCAGACCTCGGGTGATCCAGCCGGCCACGCGCAGGGCACCTGCTTGCCAGACAGCCGTTGCGGCTCCGACCGCCGCGGTCAAGATCGCCGTCGCCGCGTAACCGCCTACAGCCGTTCGGCGCCGGCGCGCTGGATCATCGGCGATGGCCCCGCCGGCGAGCCGTGACACCCCGCCCAGTCCGTCGGCCAAGCCTTCGATCAGACCAAGCGCGGCAGCCGGCGCGCCCAGCGTCGCGGTCAGGAAGCTCGGTAGAAGCGAGGTCGGTATCTCGTAACCGAGGTCGGCGAAGAAATCAGCGCCTCCTATCGCCACGACACTGCGGTTGAGCCAGGGCTCGTTCGCGCCCGTGGTCGTCGGCGATTGCGTTTCGGCGCCGTGCATTGCCGCGAGAATCCGCCTATTCGACCAGAGCGACCGCGTCGATCTCGACCAGGGCGCCGGAGGGAAGCGCCGCCACCTGTACGGTCGCCCGCGCCGGTGGAGCAGTGCCGGCGTACTCCGCATAGACACCGTTCATCGCCGCGAAATCCGCCAGGTCGGCCAGAAAGACGGTTGTCTTGAGCAGCCGGTCGAGCCCGCTGCCGGCCTGCTCGAGAATCGCCCTCAGGTTCTCGAGCACCTGCCGGGTCTGCTGCTCGATGCCCTTTCCCTCGAGTGTCGTCTCGCCGGGCACCAGACCGAGCTGGCCCGAAACGAAGACGAGCCCACCGGCGACGATCGCCTGGCTATAGGGGGCGTCCTGGAAGGGTGCCGGCGCCGCCTCGCTGCGAACGATTCGCTTCTCGCTCATCTCCTCTCTCCTCCTACCTCGCAGGCCGTTCCGAGCGCTACGCCGAGCGCCTTGAAGATGGCGTTCAACACGTGCTCGGTTTCGTTGCCCTCGACGAGGCGAACGTGAAGCACGATTCCGGCGGCCTGCGCCAGCTCGCGCAGGAAACGAACGGCCAAGTCGCCGGCGAGCCCTCCGACGTGGTCCGCCGAGAGATCGAAGTTGGAGACCAGATAGCCGTCGTCGCTCAGGTCGAGAGCGACGTGCGCGAGCGCCTCGGCCGATGGGATATAGCCGGCACCATGCCCACTTGCACCCTCGGCCCTGAGTGGCTCGACCAGCGCCGCACCAAGAGCCCGCCCGGCGGCGACGACCTGCGCTTCGGCCGACTCGGGAGCGACGGCCAGGGTGAGGTCGAAACGACCGTATCGAGCGACTTGCTCGAGCAGTCGGTCGAGCACCGGGACACCCGTCTCGACGTGAACGTCTCCGCCGCCGCGCAGCGTCAGGCGAACAGTGCTACGAGTCGCGGCGGTCTCATCCGAGGCCATAACGGCACCCTATCGAACTCGAATAAAAACGAAACACTCCAGCGATCGGCCGCGCTTCGCCGACGCCCGTGCGGTTTCGGTACGAAGCCGGCACGATTCTGAGAGTACGGCAGATGATGGAGCCGCGACGGGCCTAATTCAAACGCCGGGTAGGGGCAGGGCTCGTCTCCGCCGGAGGGTCGGAGACACGCCCGCGCTACAACAGGCGGCCTATTCGCCTCGGCCTTAGCTGGAGATTCGCTCGATCGAAGCGCCAAGCAAGCGCAGACGCTCGTCGATGCGCTCGTAGCCGCGGTCGATCTGACCGATGTTGCCGATCGTCGAGATGCCGTCGGCACAGAGACTCGCGATCAGCATCGCCATGCCGGCGCGGATGTCGGGGCTTTCCATGCGGTCGCCTACGAGCGGGGCGGGTCCGGTCACGACCGCCCGGTGTGGATCGCAAAGGATGATCCGGGCCCCCATCCCAACCAGCTTGTCGACGAAGAATAGCCTGCTCTCGAACATCTTCTCGAAGATCAGCACGGTGCCGCGAGCCTGCGTGGCGACGACCACGGCGATCGAGGTCAGGTCGGCGGGAAACTGCGGCCAGGGCCCGTCCTCGATCTTGGGGATCGCACCGCCGAGATCGTCCTGGATCACGAGCTCCTGCCCGTCGGGCACCCGCACGTTGCAGTCGTTCGCTTCGACCCGCACACCCAACCGTTCCAGGTGGGGCAGGATCGGGCGTAGGTCATCGCCGCTACAGCCCTTGATCGTCAACTCGCCGCCGGTGACCGCTCCCAGCCCGATGAAGCTGGCGATCTCGATGTGATCGGGCGAAATTCGGTGCTCGCCGCCCGACAGTCGGGGTACGCCGCGGATGCGCAGCAGGTTGGAGCCGATGCCTTCGATCTCGGCTCCGAGCGAGACGAGAAAGCGGCACAGATCCTGAACATGCGGCTCGCCTGCCGCGTTGCCGATCACCGTCTCGCCCTCGGCTAGCACCGCCGCCATGATCACGTTCTCGGTTCCCATTACGCTGGGTTCGTCGAGGAAGAGCTGGCATCCGCGCAACTTGCGGGCACTCATCGAGTAGTCGAGCCCGGCTTCGATCTCGACACCGAGCTCACTAAAGGCCTTCACGTGGGTGTCGAGACGGCGGCGGCCGATCACGTCACCACCCGGAGGCGGGATCTTGACCGCGCCAGCGCGAGCCAGAAGCGGGCCGGCGAGCAAGAAGGAGGCGCGGAGAAGGCGGCAGAGATCGGGGTCGAGATCGGTTTCCGTGATCTCGCGGGCGCGAACGGTCACGTCGTTCGTCCCTGTCCACTCGGCCTCGGCGCCTGTGTGAGCGATCAGCTCGACCATCGCCTCGACGTCGCGAATGCGCGGAACGTTGCGCAGCGTCACCACTTCGGTGCTGAGCAGGGCGCCGGCCAGTATGGGTAGGGCCGCATTCTTGTTACCGGCGGCCCGAACGCTGCCGGAAAGCGGGTGGCCGCCTTCGATCACGAAGGACTCGCGGTGTAGGGCTTCGGCGACTGCAGCGTCGGTCATGTTCTCGGGGCTCGCCGCCTCGGGCGAACGCGCTCATCGTAGCGAGCCGGTCAGCCGGAGTCCCAGGCTGAAACGACTACGCCGGCGCTTCCTGAGCTTTTTCGGCCGATTCGGACACGTCCCCGTGCCTGGCACCGAGACATGGCCGGCGGAGACCAGAATGGGCGGTCGTTATGCTGCAGACGATGGCACCGACGCGCGAGCAGGCCTGGGCGACACTGACGGAGTACACCAAGAGCGAGGCGCTACGACGGCACGCGCTCGCCGTCGAAACGGCCGTCAGAGCCTATGCGCGCAAGTTCGGCGAGGACGAAGAGCTCTGGGGAGTCGCCGGGCTCCTGCACGACTTCGACTACGAGATCCACCCCACGCTCGAGCAACACCCCCAGGACGGCGCTCCGATCCTGCGCGAGCAGGGCTATCCCGAGGAGGTCGTGCTGGCGATCCTGTCGCACGCCAGCCATACCGGCGTCCCGCGCGAGACCCCGCTGCAAAAGACGATCTTCGCCTGCGACGAGCTGGCCGGGTTCGTCCACGCCTGCGGGCTCGTTCGCCCGGACGGCATCGACACGCTCGAACCGAAGTCGGTGCGCAAGAAGCTGAAGCAGCCCTCGTTCGCCGCCGGCGTCAACCGCGACGAGGTCTACCAGGGCGCCGACGAGCTGGGCGTGGACCTGGACGAGCACATCGCCTTCGTCGTCGCGGCGCTCAGGCCGATCGCCGCCGAACTGGGACTGCGCACCTCGACGGGCGCCGCCTAGGATCGCAGCCTTTGGCGACCGCTCGCCGCGCCGATCACCGCAGGCTTTCACTTGCGACGCGGACGCTAGCCGTTTTCGTCGAGCGCCTCTACCAGCCGCGCGATGTCTTCCTCGCTCGTCCACCAACCGCAGGAGGCGCGGATCAGGTTTCGCCCGGGGATGTCTCGCACGACGACGCCGCGCTCGAACAGGCGCTTGACCGTGGCGGCGGGATCACCATCGGCTCTCCAGCTGACAAGCGTTCCCCGACCCGGCGTCGAGACAACTTCGAAACGTTCCGCCAGCGCGTTGCGGCAGAGCTCGCTCATCTCCACGGCGCGCGCGAAGGCCCACTCGGGTCGCCCGCCCAAGGCGGCGAGGAGACCGGCGAGCGACGCGGGCGCGATCCACTGCGAATCGAAGCGTGCGGCGCCGGGTCGCGGCTCGAAACTGCCGTCCGGCTCGAAACTCTTCTGCGCGTAGTAGCTCGGCTGAGCCACCCGTAGCCGCTCCGGCTGGCGGACAACTAGAGCACCGACCGTGTCGGGCCCGCAGAGCCACTTCTGCGCCGAGACGGTGAGGAAGTCCACCCCCGCGGCGGAGACGGGGATCGCGCCGACGGCCTGAGCGCCGTCGACCAGCACGGGCAGTCCGCTTCGTTCCCGCAACTCGGCCACGGGGAGAACGCGCCCGTCCGTCCAGAGCACCTGCGAAAGCGCGAGTAGTTTCGTACGCAGCGTGACGGCGGCCAGGATCGCCTCGGGCTCGGGCTCGGCAACGACGATGCAAGCGCCGGAGGCATGTAACGGCCCGAGCAGTCCAAAGTGCTCGTCGGTCGTGGTTACGACCTCGTCGGCGGGCGAGAGATCGAGCCCGGCGAGGACGATGTTGCAGCCGTCGGTTGTCGAGCAGGTGAGGGCGACCTGCGCCGACTCGGCGCCGACCAGCGCCGCTACCCGAGCCCGCAGCTTGTCGCGTAGACCGAGCGCCTGGACGAAGAAGTCCGGTCCCGAGCGGCCCAGCTCGAGATCAAGCCGCTGCCTCTGCTCCATCGCCTCGACCGTGGAGCGAGCGAGCGGCCCGAAGGTACCGGCGTTCAGGTAGGAGAAGCGCTCGAAAACTGGGAACTGCGCGCGGGCCTGGGCGAAATTCATCCCCTGGAAGATAGCCCCTGTTACCCGATCCCGATTTCCACGGGCGCATGATCGGATAGGACGCCCACACCGATCGTTCGGCGCGCTTCGGGCCAGACGTCGAGCGAGCCCGCCTCGGCGCCGCGAACGAGAACGTGATCGATGCCCGAGCCCGGCGGCGAAAAGTCGGGGAGATCGGGCAATTGCTTCGGGCGCAGGTTGAAGTCGCCGGCGAGGATGAGTGCGTCACCGGACTGGCCGCGCGACTCGAGCCAGGCGAGGGCGCGCGAGACCTCGGCGGCACCGATCTCGGGATGGCCGGCCACACCCGAGGCATGAAGATTGGCGATCACCATCCCCTCCAGGCGCACCGCCTGGCAGATGCGACGCTCGCGACGGCCTCGGCTGATCACCGTCCAGCGCTGCTCTAGCGGTTGCAGCCGGTGATCGAGCAGGATCGCGTTGGCCTGGCCGGAGACGGCCGAGCGGAAGAAACCCTGGTTGAGCCGGGTGATCCAGCCGCCGAGCCGGGGTGGGAACCAGATGCGACGCGCGCTGTTCCAGATCATCCTCATCTCGCTCCAGCCCTCGAGATGGCGACGTCCCCAGAGCGGAACTTCCTGCAGACAGACGACGCCGGGCCGGTCGGAGGCGATCAGGCGCACCGCCTGCTCGAGATAGTTCCGTCGCGTGTGCGGCGAGGTCATGCCGTGGTGGATGTTCCAGGAGCGGACGAGCAGACTCATGTCGCGAGTTTACGAGAGCCGTCCGCCGACACGGAGTACCCGGGGGTCTATATCTGACTCGCTCGGAGCGATGCAGTGAATAGTCACGGAGCTGTTGCTT
This sequence comes from uncultured Gaiellales bacterium, assembly GCA_964636655.1. Taxonomy (GTDB): domain Bacteria; phylum Actinomycetota; class Thermoleophilia; order Gaiellales; family Gaiellaceae; genus Fen-549. Next base: position 18,261 of record CAZWTK010000015.1, on the reverse strand, counting down.
TTCCGCGAGTGTCTCCTCGATACCGTTCCCCGCCCCGTGGGTGGGTGGGGGGTGAGTGGGCAAAGAGGCGCCCGAACCCCGAGCTTGCGCCCGCGATGTATCGTCCTCGATCGCATTCGCCGCCCATGCGCCCCGGACATCAAGAAGCCCGCGATCGCACTCAGTCGACGGGTCATCGTTCCGTCCGGCGCTCTAGGCTTTCTGTGTGCGCGTCGTCATCGCCGACCCATCCGCTTTCACGCCGCCCTACGATCACGAGCTGGCCGCGGCGCTCGCCCGCGCCGGCGTCGAGGTCGAGCTGGTCAGCTCCCACTTTCGCTTCGGGACGGTGGCGGAGCCCGAGGGCTACACGCGAAGCGAGCTCTTCTATCCGCTCAGCTCGCGCCTGTTCAGGCGCTCGCGCCTGCGCCTACCGTTCAAGCTCTGCGAGCACCCGCTCGGCATGGCGCGCCTTGGCCTGCGCCGCACCGACGTCCTCCACCTGCAGTGGCTGGGCCTGCCCGAGCTCGATCGCTTCTTGTTACCGCGGCGGACACCACTTGTCTTCACCGCTCACAACCTCGTGCCGCGGCGGAAGATGGGCAAGCGCAAGCTCTGGCCCAAGCTGCTCGGTCGCTTCGACGCCGTGATCGTGCACTCCGATCGAGGACGCAGGACGCTGGCCGAGCTCGGAGTCGCACCCGAGCGCCTACACGTCGTTTCCCACCCGATCATCCGCAGCGACCCGCCGCGCTCCGACGACGGGAAGACGCTGCTCTGCCTCGGGCTGATCCGCTCCTACAAGGGCCTGGGCGATGCGATCGAGGTGACGAAAAGGCTCGGCGACGCGCGCCTGCTCGTGGCCGGCGACGAGATGGAGCCGGTCGAGCCCTATCGTGCCCAGGCCGGCGAGATCGCCGAGTGGCGCCTCGGCTACCTATCCGACGCCGAGGTCGACCGCGCCCTGGGCGAATCGACTCTCTCCCTCTTCCCCTACCGTCCAGGCATCGACCAGTCGGGCGCCTTGTTGCGCTCGCTCGGCGCCGGGGTGCCCGTGGTCACCTACGACGTCGGGGGCCTGGCCGAGCCGGTGCGCCGTTTCGGGGCCGGCGCCGTAGTTCCGCCCGGCGACGTAGAGGCGATGACCACGGCTTTGCGCGAACTTCTCGACGACTCCGAGGCGCTCGAGCGTGCGCGGGCCGGGGCGCTGGCGGCTCGCGAGGCGCTCACCTGGGATGCGGCGGCCGCGAGCCACCTGGAGATTTACAGGTCCTTGCTTAACTAGCGTTTCTGTTCGCGGGCGCTAGCTCGGCACGAAATCGGCACTTCGAAGCGCGTTTTCCTTCGCCTTGGGACGATACTCTGGAACGACCCCGCGGGCGGGTGGCCCGGTGGAGGGCGAAAAGAGAACTGTCGCAAGAACGCAAGCGGTCGATCAAGCACGTGTTTCGGGACGCTCTATCGCTCCTAACCGGCCCTGATCTCGACCAGCCTCTTCACGATTTCGAGCTCGCGCGCGGAGGAAACCGCGAGAAAGATCCAGCGCCCTTCCGCATAGGGATTGGCGGCGCCGATCGCCGCCTTGAGCTCGGGGATCATCGACTCGCGCGGTACCCGGGCGATCTGGTCGTCCTTCAGGATCACCTGCGCCGTGAATAAGCCCACGTTCGGATAGAGCGAAACCAGTGCCTTGCCCGACTTCTTGAAGGCCAGCGACCAGCCATAGTTCTTGCCGTAGAAACTCCAGTCGCTGCGCACGCGAAAGGAGCCTTCGACAAAGGCAATCAGCTCCGACCAGAGCGGTGCCGCTCCTGCGAGCGCAGCTTCGATCTCGTTCCCGCCGGGCCGGCTATTCCGGTCAGTGAAGGCACCGTGGCTCATCGGATCATCCTCTCAGATGGCCTGGCGACTCAGACGAATTCACCATGGGCATCGAGCGCGGAAACCGCGATGATGCCCGCGACGCCGCCGCAGCCGACATGCGCGGCTGCAGCTCGTATACGCCCGTACCGAGCACAATTCGAGCTCCCCAAAGCAATCCGGACTATTCCGCCACGCTAGTAGGAGTAGAAAGTCAGAGCGCCACAGCGCGATGGCTTCACCGACGATCTCTCGGGAAGAACCGCCAGGTTCTTCTCGGTTTATTCCAGCACCCAGGTGTTGTCGCGCAGAATCGGGATCGCCTCGCCGTCCTTGGTGAGCCCGTCCACGTCTACCTCCGGGCCACCGATCATCAGGTCGGTGTGCACCACCGAGGCGTTGACGCCGTGCTCAAGGAGCTGCTCGGCCGACAGCTCCAGCCCGCCCGCGATACCGCCCGGATAGCCGCGCCCATAGGCGATGTGGCAGGCCGCGTTCTCGTCGAAGAGCGTGTTGAAGAAGGTGGTGTTTAGGTCGCCGACGCGCGATGAGCTATCGACGATCGCGACTTCACCGAGACGGCAAGCGTTCTCGTCGAGGCGAGTCTGCGCTTGTACGGCCTCGGCGCCCGCTGAGGCCGAGACACCGATGATACGGCCGGCCTCGAAACGCAGCTCCAGATCGCGGGCGATCGTGCCTTCCAGCGCAAGCGGTCGAGTCGATCGAACGACGCCCTCGGCGCGCATCCGGTCGGGAGTAGCAAACACCTCTTCGGTGGGCAGATTGGGTACGTACTTCTGCCCGAATACGGTTTCGCCGTCGGCCGCATGCCAGTAGGAATCGAGTAGCAATCCGACCACCAGGTCGGTGCCCGGGCCGCGGAAGCGGATCGAGTCGAAACGGCGCTCGTTTAGGAGCCGCGCCCGCTCTGAGAGCCGGTCGATGTGCTCGCGCCAGGCGGCGACCGGGTCGGCTTCGTCCAGCCTGACCGCGTGCTCGATCGCCCGCCAGAGACGCTCGATGTCCGGCTCGCCAAAAACCGCCTTTGCCCAGGCCTCGGTCGGAGCGCCGATCAGCGACCAGGCGACCCGCTCCTCGACGTGCTGCTTGAGCGAGGCTTCGAGCAACTTGCTCTGCCTGGACGCGGCGACCCTGGCCGGATCGAGATCTGCCAGCAAACCGGGCTCCGGATCGCCCGAGAAGTTGATCTTGGCCGCTCTCTCGCCGCTCGCGAACTCGAGCCGATCGACGAGCCAGGGCGGCGACCAGGGAAGCATCTCCTCGGGGCCGCTCTCGATAATCGAACGGCGGACGCGCTGATCGCCGTAATTGACATCGACGAAACGCGCTCCGACCTTGTAGGCGTGGGCCGCTATAGCGCGCGCCAGATCGGCCTGTTCGGGATAGGCCTGTACTAACAGGAACTGCCCGGACTGGACATTCGCGCCGACCTCGACGGCGAGCCGGGCGTATCTCTCGAGCCGTTCTGGGTTATTCACGCCGGCAACGATATACCTCCGGCTATCAATACGTCGACGGTTGACGTAGGCGTGAGGCTCTTAGGCCTGACGAACGCGCGCGATCACCCGGAAGGTCGGTTCGCCCACGGGCAGCTCGTGAAACTCCGGATTGCGACAACCGAGCTTGTCGCGCCGGTGGGCGTAGCAGGAGTCGACCTCAGCCCGGCACATCGGAAGCGGCTCGCGCTTGGCCTTGATGGCGCCGAAGCCCTTGCCCTCCTCCGCGAGCCGCAGCAAATCGAGGTCGATCTCGACCTCGTAGATCTTCTGCATGCAGCCAACGTAGGTGTGCCCGAAGGCTTCGTAGGCGTAGAGGAACGGACAGGAGCGCTCGACACAGGCGCCGGGGTAGACGATCTTGTCGCAGTGCACTTCGCAGCGGCGGCATTCCGCTTCGTCCTGCGGCCTGAGAGGCAGGCCAGCTAGCTCACGAAGTTGCTTGTGCATACATCGATTGTGCGCACCGCATACCCGCTCCGCAAGCCTTGACAGAAACCCGAAACTGAGCTAGTGCTGACGGCTCGCGCGTTTAACGGCGGAGCGAACAGCAGGCTCCTCTTCCGCGAGTCGTATCGCTCGAGCAACCGGAGCGGCACAGTTCATCTCGACCGGCGGCGATCGGCGCCTTGCTAGAAGATACGGGGCGTGAACGTCTGGATCTGGCTGGGCTTCTGTGTCCTCGTCGCCGCGCTGTTCGCGTTCGATCTCGCCCTCTTCAACCGAGGCGGCGGTGAGATCTCACTCCGTCGCGCCGCCGCGTGGAGCATCGGCTGGACGGCGCTGGGCGTGCTATTTGCACTGCCTCTCTTCTTCGCCACCGACGGGACGACCGTACAGGAGTACCTGACGGGCTTTCTGATCGAGAAGAGCCTCTCGACCGACAACCTCTTCGTCTTCGCGCTGATCTTCAGCTACTTCTCGATTCCCAAGCTGAACCAGCGCCGCGTGCTCTTCTGGGGCATCGTCGGCGCCCTCTTCCTGCGAGCCGTCTTCATCTTCGCCGGCGCGGCGCTACTCGATGCCTTCAGAGCCACGATCTACGTCTTCGGGGCCTTTCTGATCGTCACCGGCATCCGCATGTGGCGCCAGGACGACGTTCAGATCGATCCGGAAAGGAATCCGCTCCTGCGCGCCGTTAGGCACGTCATTCCGCTGAGCGCCCGCTTCCACGGCGATCGCCTGCTCGCCCGCGAGAACGGCCGGCGACTCGGAACGCCGCTTCTGGCCGCTCTCGTGCTCGTCGCCGCCTTCGACGTGGCGTTTGCCGTCGACTCGATCCCGGCGATCTTCGCCATCACCCGTGACACCTTCGTCGTCTTCGCGGCCAACGCCATGTCGCTGCTCGGGCTCTCGTCGCTCTACTTCGTCCTGCTCGGCCTGATCGCCCGCTTCACCTATCTCGACGACGGGCTCGCGGCCGTGCTCGTGCTGATCGGTATCAAGATGGCACTGAGCGAAGTGGTACACGTTCCGGTCTTTCTCTCGCTGCTGCTCGTTCTCGCCGTACTGGCCGTCGCGATCATCGTCTCGCTCGTTCGCGGCGGGACCGACACGCGGGCCGACGAAGCCGATCGCTAAGCGGCGCCTTCACCGCGGCACCCGTGTTCGAGGCTCGGCCGCCCCCTGACGCTTAAGTAGGGCTGCCCGCACCCCAACAAGCAGGTTCACCCCATTACCGCGCCCAGACACAAGCGCAAGGCTTCGGGCGAGATAAACGCCACCGAGAAAGGCTCAACAATGCAGATACGACTCGATTCTGAGCCGCGCGCCTCGATTACGAGCGACGCAGGCCGGGAGCCCGCAGCGAAAGCGGTGGTGAGAGCGCGTAACCTCAGCCGCCGCTTCGGTCAAGGAGATACGGCGGTCGATGCCCTACGCGGCATCTCGCTCGACGTTCAGGCCGGCCGCCTGACGGCGATCATGGGCCCTTCGGGCTCTGGTAAGTCCACCCTGATGCACATCCTCGCCGGGCTCGACAGACCGACCACCGGCACGGTCGAGATCGCCGGTACCGAGATCACGACGCTGGACGACACGCCGCTGACGAAGCTGCGGCGCAAACGCGTCGGCTTCATCTTCCAGTTCTTCAACCTGCTGCCGATGCTGACGGCGTACGAGAACATCGTGCTACCACTCGAGATCGCGGGCGAGGAGGTCTCAGACGCCTGGTTCGAGCGGCTCGTGCAGAGCGTCGGCCTGGCCGAACGCCTGTCGCACAGGCCCGCGGAGATGTCCGGCGGCCAGCAGCAGCGAGTGGCGATCGCACGCTCGCTCATCACCCGGCCCACCGTGCTCTTCGCCGACGAGCCGACGGGCAACCTCGATTCCAAGACCGGCGGCGACATCCTCGATCTACTTCGCCACTCGGTCGACGCTTTCGGCCAGACGATCGTCATGGTCACCCACGACGCCCGCGTGGCCACGGTCGCCGACCGGGTTCTCTTCCTCGCCGACGGTCAGATCGTCAAAGAGCTCACCGACACGACGCCCGAGGAAGTGCATCAGGCGATCAGCGGGCTCGGGAGGGAGTAACGATGATCCGAATCGCACTCCGCGGGCTCTGGACACGCAAGCTGCGCACTTCTCTGACCGCACTCGCGGTCGTGCTCGGCGTCTCGATGGTCGCCGGCACCTACGTGCTCACCGACACGATCAACAAGTCGTTCAACAGCCTGATGGCCTCGGCACGCGCCGACACTTCAGCCGTGATCTCGGCCAAATCGCTCGTCTCCAAGGACTCGACCAACGAGAAGCCGACCGTGCCCGCCTCGTTGCTCAAGCAGGTGCAACAGGTCTCGGGCGTCGAGCACGCCTACGGCGTAGTCGATAACGAGACCTCACGCATGATCGACGCCAAGGGCAACCCGGTCGGACCGGCCGGTCCGCCGGCGCTCGGCTTTGGCCGAGATCCCTCGACGATCGGTAACAAGGACGCCTTCAAGATCGTTCAAGGACGCTGGGCTCAAGGCCCAGATGAAGTCGCGATAGACGTTCTGAGCGCGAAGAAGGCGAAGGTCTCGGTCGGCGACACGATCCGTGTCGAAGGCTCCGGGCCGCTTCAGCGCTTCCGCGTCTCAGGGCTGCTTCAGTGGGGCTCGAGTGATTCGCTCGGCGGCGCGACCATGGTCGTCTTCGACCTTCCGACCGCGCAGAAGCTATTCGGGATGAACGGCAGATTAACCGAGATCGACATCCAGGCGAAAAGGGACGTCTCCCCGGCTCAGGTCGTGCGTCAAGTCAAGCCGCTTCTTCCGGCCCACGCCAGGGCGCTGACCGTCGACGAGCAGATCAAGGAGGATCAGTCAGAGTGGTCGTCGTTCGCGAAGATCATCCGTTACGCCCTGCTCACTTTCGCCGGGATCGCGCTCTTCGTCGGTGCCTTCGTGATCTTCAACACCCTCTCGATCACTGTCGCCCAGCGCTCGCGCGAGATGGCGACGCTGAGGACGATCGGGGCCAGCCGGCGCCAGATCCTCGGCGGCGTGATGGCCGAAGGCCTGACCACCGGTTCGCTTGCCTCTGCGCTCGGGATCGGATTCGGAATCCTCCTCGCCAAGGGACTCTCGTCGCTGATGGGCACGATCGGAATCGACGTGCCCAGGACGGCCACGGTCTACGCCCCACGCACGTTCGTCATCAGCGCCGCTACCGGCATCGTCGTGACGCTCGTTGCCTCGCTCGGCCCTGCGCTTCGCGCTACCCGCGTTCCTCCGATAGCTGCCGTGCGCGAGGGCGCCGTGCTTCCGCGTGGTCGTTTCGCTCGCCTGCGACCGATCTCGGCATCGCTTCTATTCGTCACCTCGCTCGGCGTGATTGGCTTCAGTCTGTTCGGCTCGATCGATCAGACAAGTCAGCGCATGCTCTCGCTGGCGTCGGGTTGTGCGCTGCTGTTCGTCGCGGTAGCACTCCTCTCTGCCTACCTGGTACGCCCGCTGGCGCGCCTGGTCGGCTCGCCCGGATCTGTACTCGGCGGCGCCTCGGGCAAGCTGGCGCGTGAGAACGCGATGCGAGCGCCGGCTCGCACAGCCTCGACCGCGGCGGCATTGATGATCGGGCTCGCGCTGGTCACCTTCGTCTCGGTGCTGGCAAACGGGCTCACTCGCTCGGCCGAGGTCGCAATCAGAAAGCAGATCTCGACCGACTACGTCGTGATGGCCAAGGACGGCTACAGCTCCTTCTCGAACACCACCTCGGCGACGCTTGCACGCGTGCCCGGCGTCGAGAAAGCAACCGCGATTCGCAGCGACACGGTTATTGCCTACAAGAAAGAGGCCTATATCACGGGCATAGATCCGGCCACGATCCGCTCGAGTTATCGCTTCGACTGGAAACGGGGATCGGACGCCTCGCTGGCCAAGCTCGGTCGCAACGGGGCGATTCTGATGGACACCTTCGCCAGCAAGCACAAGCTCGAGCCGGGCGATCGCTTCCCTGTGACAATGCCGGACGGACGCAAGCTCAGCCTTCGCGTCGCCGCCATCGACAAGCAACCCCTGTTCGCGCCGCTGCTCGGAGACATCACCGTCTCGACGGAGGGCTTCGACGCCGCTTATCGGAGCAACCCGAAGACGACGTCCTTCATCCTCGTACGCACAGCAGGCGGCGAGTCCGCTCGTCTCGAGCGCCAGCTCGCATCGGCTCTCGACGCCTTCCCCAGCGTCGGGCTCTACACCGAACAGGCGGCGATCGACTCCCTCTCTTCGGAGATGAACACGATGCTGGCGATGTTCTACGTCCTGCTCGGTCTCTCGATCGTGATCAGTGTCTTCGGCATCGTCAACACGCTGGCACTGGCCGTGTTCGAGCGCACGCGCGAGCTGGGCATGCTGCGCGCCATCGGCATGACGAAGCGACAGACGAGGAGGATGATCCGCCACGAGAGCGTCACCATCTCGCTGATCGGAGCCGCACTCGGGATTCCGGTCGGCATCTTCCTGGCAGGGTTGGCCACCGCGGCACTCAGCCGCTACGACGTCGTCTTCTCGCTGCCGGCGATATCGATCGCGATCTTCACCCTCGCTGCGATCGCGTGCGGAATGCTGGCCGCGATCCTGCCCGCGCGCCGGGCCTCGCGTCTGAACGTGCTGGAGGCGCTGCAGTATGAATAACTCGTACCGCCCTGCCGAGTGTCGGGCCCTTGACCCTTACGCGGCGTCAATCTTCAACCTGAACGCCGAGGCGGAATGGAGAGGTCTGTTCGGGCGATTTCCGGACAGACCTCTCGGACAGATCGCTTCTGTTACGTGCTCTAGACGAACGGCTACTATCGTGTCGAGCTTGAGCCGCAGCCGCCGCCGTTCCGCATCCAGGAGGGATACATGAGCACCAAGATTTCTAACCAGCTCGAGCGCGCGAGCGCAAGCCGTGACGGCGTCGCCGTCCACGCGACCGATCTCTGTCGCACCTACGGTGAGGGCGACACCGCCGTGCACGCACTTTGTGGCGTCTCGCTCGACGTCCCGACCGGCCACCTGACCGCTGTCATGGGCCCTTCGGGCTCCGGTAAGTCCACTCTGATGCACATCATGGCCGGCCTCGACAAGCCCACTTCCGGCGCAGTCGAGATCGACGGCACCGAGATCACAACGCTCGACGACACCGAACTGACGAAGCTACGGCGCAAACACGTCGGCTTCATCTTCCAGTTCTTCAACCTGCTGCCGATGCTGACCGCGCGCGAGAACATCGTGCTGCCGCTCCAGATTGCAGGGGAGAACGTCGACCCCGACTGGTTCGACGAGGTCGTGACCAAGGTGCACATCTCCAAGCGCCTCACTCACCGCCCGGCGGAGCTATCCGGCGGCCAGCAGCAGCGCGTCGCAGTCGCCCGCGCGCTCATCACCAGGCCGACGGTGCTCTTCGCCGACGAGCCGACCGGCAACCTCGACTCCAGGACCGGCGGCGAGATTCTCGCTCTCCTTCACGACTCCGTCGAGACGCTGGGACAAACCATCGTCATGGTCACTCACGACGCCCGTGTCGCCACGATCGCCGATCGCGTCCTCTTCCTCGGCGACGGCGAGATCGTCAGGGAGCTCCCGGAGACGACTCCGGAAGAGATTCAGAAGGCGATTCAGGAGATCGGGAGGCGCTAGCGGTGATTCGTTTCACGTTGCGCGGACTCCTGACCCGCAAGCTGCGCTCCACCCTGACCGCAATCGCGATCGTTCTAGGTGTCTGCATGATCAGCGGCACCTACGTCCTGACCGACACGATCAACCACTCCTTCGACAGTCTCTACCAGGAGATCTACAAGGGCACCGACGCCTATATCACCGGCAAATCGGTCGTGAAGAACCAGTACAGCGGCATGGGCATTATGCCCAGCTTCTCGCAGTCGGAGCTCGCGAAGGTTCGTGCGGTAGCCGACGTCAAGGCCGCCAGCGGATCTGTCGGAAGCGCCGCCTGCTCGGTCGTCGGCAAGAACGGCAAGGTCATCTCCACCGGCGGCGCTCCCAACCTCGGCTACAGCATCGATCCATCGATCCCGGAGTTGAACACGGTGACGCTCGTCTCCGGCACCTGGCCGGGTAAGAACGAGGTGGTGATCGACCAGGCAACCGCCGATAAGGCCGGTTACAAGACCGGCGACATAGTCGGCATCCTAGTGAACGGCCCCGTGCACAAGATGAGGCTCTCGGGGATCATCAAGTTCGGCGAGTCGAACGGCATCATGGGCGCGACGCTCGCGGGCTTCGATCTCCCGACAGCCCAGCGGCTCTTCGATCGTCAGGGAAAGCTCGACAGCATCCAGGCGGTCGCGAAACCCGGAGTCTCGCCCGAGCGATTGGTGAAGGAGCTCCGCTCGGCGCTGCCAAAGAGCATGACCATCCGCACCGGCCAGCAGGAGGCCTCGAAGGTGTCAGCGGACACCTCCAAGCAGATCTCGGCTATTCAGTACTTCCTACTCGCCTTTGCCGGGATAGCGCTCTTCGTCGGCAGCTTCGTCATCATCAACACGCTCTCGATCACGGTCGCCCAGCGCACGCGCGAGTTTGCCACGCTGAGAACGCTCGGAGGCTCTCGCGTTCAGGTCCTTGGCTCGATCATCATCGAGGCGCTGATCATCGGCGTGCTCGCCTCGGTGACCGGGCTCTTCCTCGGCTTCGGGCTCGCGGCCGGTCTCATTGGCTTGTTCAGGCATCTTGGCCTCGAGCTTCCGCAGAACGCCTTCGTAATCGAGCCGCGCACGATCTACGTAGCGCTGGCGGTTGGAATCATCGTCACACTGATAGCCAGCATTCGACCGGCTTTGCGCGCGACCCGCGTTCCGCCGATCGCGGCAGTCCGCGAGGGCGCCGCACTACCACCGTCGCGTTTCCATCGCTTCCGAACGGTCGGCGCGCTGGCGCTGACTGCACTCGGCTTCGTCCTACTCATGCAAGGGCTGTTCGGGAAAGGGATGACCACCGCGCAGATCCTCACCACTCTGGGTGGGGGCGCCGTCCTCATCTTCGTCGGAGTGGCGCTCGTCGCCGCTCGCGTGATCAAGCCGATCGCGACTGCGGTCAGCCCGCTTGGAACCGCAGCCGTCGCTCTCCTCTCCGTTCTCGTCTGGCCGGTTACGTACGTGATCTGGCTGATCAGGCGCGCCAGCGGGCGTAGCCCGGAGTTCCCAGCCGTCACGCCCGATGGGGCTATGAACAGTCTCGCGTTGGCGAACTCGGGTCGGAGTCCGGAGCGCACGGCCTCCTCCGCCGCCGCGCTGATGATCGGGCTGGCGCTGGTGACGCTCGTCGCCATCGTCGCCGCCAGCATCATCGGCTCGTTCAAGGGCGCTGTGGACTCGATCTTCACCGGCGACTACGCGATCATGCCCGTGAACTCGAACTCGATGACCGGCACGCCCATCGCCGCCGCTGACGAGGTCGCCAAGATCAAGGGCGTCGAGTCGATCTCGAGCGTACGCTTTGGCTTCGGGCTCGTGTACGGCAAGAGCACGATGGTGACCGCGGTCGACGGGCAACCATCCAAGGTTTTCCGGCTCAAGTGGAAAGCCGGCTCGGAAAGCACGCTCGACTCGCTTGGCTCGACCGGCGCGATCGTCAGCGACGCCTTCGCCAAGTCGCATCACCTGAACCTTCGGTCGGGGCTGAAGGTCGTCACCCCGGCCGGAAAACCCATCTACCTGGACGTGACCGGCATCTTCAGACCACCCACAGGAGGCTCTCCGTTCGGCGACGTGACCTTCTCGGCCAAGACCTTCGACGCAAGCTTCCAGGACCCGGCGAACATGTACACGTTGTTGACGATGCGTGGCGGAGAGAGCGACGCCAACTCGAAGGCGCTCGACAAGGCACTGGCGGGATTCCCGAACGCCCAGGCGCAAACGCGTCAGCAGTTCGTCGACAGCCAGATCGCCCAGCTCAATCCGATCCTGATGATGCTCTACGTGTTGCTCGCCTTCTCGATCCTGATCAGCTTCGTGGGCATCGTCGTGATGCTGGTGCTGACCATCTACGAGAGGACGAGAGAGCTCGGGATGCTGCGTGCAATCGGAATCACCCAGCGGCAGACGCGGCGGATGATTCGACACGAGAGCGTGATCACGGCGCTGATCGGAGGCGCGCTCGGAATCTCGCTCGGCCTGCTCTTCGGTGTTCTTCTAGTGCACCGCATGCCTTATGTGAGCTTCTCGATGCCGGACAGCGTCCCGTACGTGCCCGTGACCTTCCCGGGGTTCGAGCTGGTCTTCTTCGCGTTCGCCACCGTCGTCGTCGGTATCGTCGCGGCGCTGTTCCCGGCCAGGCGGGCGGCGAAGCTGAACGTGCTCGAAGCGCTCCAGTACGAATAACGGCTCACAGGTAACGGTGAAGCGCCCGTCCTCGTGCGGGCGCTACCGTTGTGGAGATGGACCGCGAGCTACTCGAGCAGACGCTGGCCGGGCTCGACCAGCCCGCCTACCGCGCCAAACAGGTGTGGGAGCACGCCTGCGCGGGCGTTGGGTCCTACGAGCAGATGAGCTCGCTACCGAAGAGCTTGCGCTCGGAGCTTGCCGGGCGCGTTCCCTTCTCGACGCTCTCGCTCGAGCAGCAACTCGAGGCACGCGACGGCACGGTCAAGGCCCTGTTTCGTACGCACGACGGGCATCCCGTCGAGTCGGTGCTGATGCGTTACCGCGACGGACGCCGCTCGGTCTGCATCTCGACCCAGTCGGGCTGCCCGCTCCAGTGCGCGTTTTGCGCGAGCGGCCAGATGGGCTTCAGGCGCAACCTGAGCGCCTGGGAGATCGTCGACCAGGCTCTCTACTTCCGCCAGATCGAGCAGGTCAGTCACGGAGCGCTGATGGGGATGGGCGAACCGCTGATGAACCTGGCGGCCGTCCTAACGGCCGTCCGTGCTCTTCCCGACCTGGGAATCGGGCATCGGCACACGGCGATCTCGACGGCGGGCTGGGTGCCCGGAATCGACCGCCTGGCCACCGAAGGGCTTCCCGTGCGCCTGGCGCTCTCGCTTCATGCCCCCGACGACGAGCTGCGACGCACGCTGATGCCGGTCACCGCCCGCTTCCCGATCGCTGAGGTGCTGGCGGCCTGCAAGCGCTTCTACGCCGTTCGCCGGCGCAAGATACTCGTCGAATATCTGATGCTGGCCGGCGTCAACGACCGCCCCACACAGGCCCGGGCACTCGCTCGCCTACTCGATCGCAGGCAGTTCAAGCTAAATCTGATTCCCTACAACGAGACGGGCGCCTTCGGCGGATCGGGCCGTCCCGTGATCGATGCCTTCCGCGAAACGCTGGCCAAATCGGGATTGGAGGCGACCGTACGCGTCGCGCGAGGGCGCGAGATCGAGGCCGCCTGCGGGCAGCTCGCCGGAGGTAGTGGTACGGCTGGCCACACCGGGAAAGACCGGCCGACCGTATCCCACCCGGCGCGGGACGTGTGAGAGAGTACGCAGCGTGATCGCCGTCGAAGACCTGCGCAAGCGCTATGGAAAGACCCTCGCCGTGGATGGGCTCAGCTTCACGGTCGAGCCCGGACGCGTCGTCGGCTTCCTCGGACCGAACGGCGCCGGGAAGACAACCACGCTGCGCATCCTGCTCGGGCTGGTGCACGCCAACTCGGGAGAGGCGACGATTCTTGGCAAGCACTACGGGCAGCTCGAGCGCCCCTTCTGCCAGGTCGGCGCCGTGCTCGAGGCGTCCGGGTTTCACCCCGGCCGCAAGGCGCGCAACCACCTGCGCGTGCTGGCCCGAGCCGGTCGCGCGCCCGTAAAGCGCGTTGACGAAGTGCTGGCTCTGGTGGGGCTCGAGGGGGCGGCAAAGAAACGCGTCGGCGGCTACTCGCTCGGGATGCGCCAGCGCCTGGCGCTCGCCTCGGCGCTGCTCGGCGATCCGGGCGTGCTGATTCTCGACGAGCCCGCGAACGGCCTCGATCCGGAGGGAATTCGCTGGCTGCGCGACTTTCTGCGCTCGCTGGCCGACGAGGGCCGCGCCGTACTCGTCTCCAGCCACGTGCTCGCCGAGGTCGAGCAGACCGTGGACGAGGTCGTGATCATCAACAAGGGCAAGTTCGTTGCCCACGGCAGCGTCGAGGAACTCAAGCGCGGCGTCGAGGAACGAGTCAAGGTCTCGAGCCCGAAAGCTAAAGAACTCGAGGCGAAACTTGTCAAGGCCGGCTTTGAGGTTAGCGAGGATGGAAACGCGCTTCTCGTCGCCGGCGCCACCTGCGCTCAGGTCGGCGAGATCGCCGCCAAGAGCTCGCTCGTCTTGCACGAGCTGACCCCGCTAGCGACCCAGCTCGAGGACGTCTTCTTCGATCTCACCTCCGAGGAGCAGACGTGATCGCGGCGCTTTCCTCCGAGTGGCTGAAGATCCGCACCACGCGCACCATCTTCTGGCTGCTTGTGGCGCTTGCCGGGCTGATCACCCTGATAGTCGTCTCGAGCATTCTCGCGGGCGACAAGGAGAGTCTCGCGAGAGCCACCAACCAGCGCGACCTCTTGGGGATCGGGATACTCTCCGTCTTGATCGCGCTGATCATGGGCTTGATCGTCTCGACCGGCGAGTTTCGTCATGGCACGATCACGCCGACTCTCCTCTCCACTCCCTCGCGCCCACTCGTCGTGATCAGCAAGGCGATCGCAGCGGTACTACTCGGCGTCACGCTGGTCGCACTTGCCGAGCTGTTGGTCGTCGCCGAGATGGCCGCTTTACTGCCGCTGCGCGGAATAGATTTCGTACTCGACGGCGGCGATGCCGCGCGCGTTGTGATTCGCATTCTTGCCATCTCGGCGATCTGGGCGGCCATCGGCAGCGGTCTCGGACTCGCCTTCAAGAACCAGATCGGAACCTTCGTCGGCTGTTTCGCCTGGCTCTTTCTCGCAGAGGGACTCGTACAGGCAATCCTGAGCTCCCACTGGATCAAATCGCACGCCGGACGCTTCCTTCCGCTCTCGTCAACGAGCTCGATTCTCAACAACAACGCAACCAACGCGAAGGAACACATGCTCAGCTATTGGGGTGGCGCGGCCGCCCTCTCCGGCTGGATGCTGCTGGCGACGATCCTCGCGCTGATACTGCTCAGTCGCCGCGACGTGAGCTAGCTCACGCTTCCGATTCTCCCTTCGGCGTCGATCGCGACGACGGGCGTCCGCCTGGTCATCAGCACCGCCGAGCTGACGAAGCCGACGATCAGAGCGACCGCCGCTATATAGCCGCCGGCCTTCAGCTCGACGCTGGTCTTCCCGCTGATCCCCTGGACGAAGAAGGCCAGCGCGATCGCCCAGATGGCGAAGGCGCAGATCATCTTCTGCAGATACCACTTCTGCCGGTAGATCGACTTCACACCGAGCTTCGACTCCAGCTCCTGCGTGAACTCCTGGCTCACCTTGCGACTACGAAACCAGCCCTTGGGCAGCAACCTCGTCGGCGCAAGCAGACCGCAGATGGCGGCCACGGCGGCGACTTGCACCGCGATCAGAATCGTCTGGCCGCTTCCGTATGTCGCTACGGCGAGGTGCGAGAGGAAGCTCGAGCCCACGTCGTCGGTACCGCGCAGGCTTCGGTCCCAGTAGAACTCGAGTAGCCAGACCAGAATCACAACGATCGCCGCGAGCTGATAAAGCGGATGAGCTATGCGGTGCGCGAGCGAGGGGACGATGCCCAGGCGTTCGCCTGCAGCAGCGACCGGCTCCTGTGCCACGGCCGGTTCCGCCGGCTCGGCCTCCCGCGTCGCCTCTTTGGGGCGAAGATCGACATGGGCCGGCGGCGCCGAGGGGGCGCTCGAAGGTTTTTCGGCCGCGGCCGAGGAAACGGGCGGGCTGGGCGTGATCACCGGCGGAGTTGTGGCCGGCGGGCCGGGTGGTGGCGCCACCGGCGGGCCGGACGGCGTTACCGGCGGGCCGGACGGCGTTACCGGCGGCGGAGTCGGCGGGGTCGGAGTGGGAGTCGCCCGCCTGCCGAAGGCGGCCAGCCGTTCGGCGACGTCGTTCGGGCGCGGCTCTGTGGCCTGTGGCGGCTGTGCCTCTGCTTCGGGCGCTTCCTCCTTGGGCTCCAGCGCCTCGGGCTCAACCTCTTCAGGCGCCTCGCCCGCGGCAGCGGGCTCGTCCTTCTTGACGAGCGGCTCGGCCGTGAAAGCGGGCTTCGACCAGGCAACGCCGGTCGGAAGCCCGGGCGGTGGTGGAGGTGTGAAGTCGGGTTGGGGCTCGCCGGATGGAGGTGGCGCCGAGGCAAGCTCCTCCTCTTCCTCCGGCTCCTCTTCCTTCTCCGGCCCCATCGGCTCCTCTTCTTCCGGCTCCTGCTCCTCCTTCAGCTCCTCTTCCTCTGTGCCTGCGGTCGTTCCCTCAGGCACTACAACCGGAACGACTGGCGCTACACCTATCCGCGTCGCCTCTTCCTTCTCTCCGGCGCCGACCGTCGGTCCGGCGATTTCCTCGCTCTCCAGGTGCACATCGATCAGACGGGAGTTGCAGACGACGCAGACGCCCAATTCGCTCGTGGCGGTGACCCTGTGACAGTTTGTGCAGTAGCCGACCTGCAGAACCGAGAACTTCGTCCCGCAGTAGCGGCAGACCTTGGCCTCGAGCTTGATCTCCTCGGCGCACTCCGGGCAGGTTTTCATGCCAGGCTCCGACACGGCGACACCCCTCTTCCGGTTGCTTTGCTAGCCCGAGTATCGCCCGCCGGACGGCTGGACTCAAGTGCTTGCTTCCGACCGGCTGGATCCGAATCCGCCCCGATCGGGCTCGTAGCGCACGACTGCACGCTTAACCGCGGCGGCTTCGTCCAGGCGCTCGACCGGGCGACCGTGCGGTGCCTCGTGCAGTAGCTCGGGATTCTCGGCCGCCTCAACCGCGATCTGGCGCATGGCCTGTACAAAGGCGTCGAGGGTCTCCAGAGACTCGCTCTCCGTCGGTTCGATCATCAGCGCCTCGGGCACGACCAGCGGGAAATAGACCGTGGGCGGGTGGATGCCGAAGTCCATCAGCCGTTTGGCCACGTCCAGCGCCGAGACCCCGTGCTCGCGCTTGAGCGTACAAGCCGAGAGCACAAACTCGTGCATGCAGAGGCGGTCGTAGCGCAACTCGTAGACGTCCTTCAGCCGGCTAGAGAGGTAGTTGGCGTTGAGCACGGCCGCTTCCGACATCTCGCGCAGCGCAGGCCCATAGACGCGGGTGAAGGCATAGGCCTTGACGAAGACGCCGAAGGGACCGAGGAAGCCACGCACCCTGCCGATCGATTTCGGCTGTTCCGTATCGAGCGCAAAAGCTCCATCCTCGCGGCGCACGATTCGTGGCACCGGTAGGAAGGGCTCGAGCGCCCGACGCACCGCTACCGGCCCGGCGCCGGGGCCGCCGCCGCCGTGCGGAGTCGAGAAGGTCTTGTGCAGATTGAAGTGGACGACGTCGAAGCCCATATCACCCGGGCGCGAGATACCGCAGACGGCGTTCAGGTTGGCGCCGTCGTAGTAGAGAAGCGCCCCGGCCTCGTGGAAGATGCGCGAAACCTCCACGATTCCCTCCTCGAACAGGCCGAGCGTCGAAGGGTTGGTCAGCATCAGCGCCGCGGTGTCCGGGCCGACCACCCTACGCAGGTCTTCGAGGTCGAGGTTGCCGCGGGCGTCGGTCTTCACCGGCTGCAGCTCGAACCCGGCCATTGTCACGCTGGCCGGGTTGGTGCCGTGCGCGGTGTCGGGAACGACCACCTTGCGCCGCTGCGCCAGCTCTCCTTTGTCCTGAAAGTAGGCGCGCGCCAACATCAATCCCGTCAACTCGCCCTGCGAGCCGGCCGCCGGCTGCAACGAGACGGCATCCAGTCCTGAGATCTCGGCCAGCGCCTGCTGCAGGCGGAAGCAGAGCTCGAGCGCGCCCTGCGCGTCTTCGGGCAGCTGATGTGGGTGCAGATCGGCGAAGCCGGGCAGCGCGGCCAGGCGCTCGTTCAGACGCGGGTTGTACTTCATCGTGCAGGAACCGAGCGGATAGAAGCCGGAGTCGATGCCGAAGTTGCGCTCGGCGAGCGCCGAGAAGTGACGGGCCAGGTCGGGCTCGGCGAGCTCGGGCAAGTGCGGCGCTTCGGCGCGCGCCAGGGTGGCCGGAATCTCCGCCTTGGGCAGGTCGTAGCGTGGCAGCGAGTAGGCGGAGCGTCCGGGCTTCGACCGCTCGAAGATCAGCGGTAGCTCCGACCGCCCGTTCACCCAAGCACCTCTCCAAGCACCTCGCTCAGACGCTCTATGTCCGCAGGCGAGCGCTTCTCGGTCAGGGCGACCAGCAGCACGTCCTCCATCTCGGGGTAGTCGCGCCCGAGCGGATAGCCGGGATTGACGCCCTTCTTTTTCGCCTCGCGCACGACCTCTTCGGCCGGGCGATCGAGACGGAGAGCGAGTTCCTTGAAGGTCGGAGCGTCGAAGGCGAGCGGGAGGGCTAGCTTCGACTTCGTCAGCTCGGCCAGGCCCAGACAGAT